>NZ_CAKZNK010000051.1 GCF_937129525.1 uncultured Chloroflexus sp.
TCGAAGGGGTGACGGTGACGTTGAGCGGCACGACCGGCGCGGGGGTGACGGTCAATCAGACCACGACGACCGATGCGAACGGCTTCTACCGGTTTGATAACCTCGCGCCGGGCACATACCAGATTCGCTTCAGTGACCTTCCGTCTGGCCTGACCTTCAGTCCGGCAGATAGCGGTAGCGATGATGATCGCGACAGCGACGTGGTCAATGCTGCTGGCGAGACGGCAAGCTTTGTTCTCAGCAGCAATCAGACCGATCTGAGTCGCGATGCCGGTCTCTATCCCTTACTCAGCCTGGGCAACCTGGTATGGGTAGATGCGAACAACAATGGCATTGTTGACAGCGGAGAAGAGGGCGCAAGCGGTATTCAAGTTCGTCTCTACCGCGATAGCAATGCCAACGGATTGTGGGATACGACCGATCACCTGGTAGCGACGACCTTGACCGATAGTGATGGCCGCTATCGCTTCTCTAACCTGCCGCAAGGTGACTACTTTGTAGTCTTGCCTGGCCGACAGTTCGAAGCCGACTCACCGTGGAACGGTTATCGCAGCAGCTCTGGCGGTCTGGCTTTGGGCAGCGGGCCATACGAGCCGGGTGTTGCCGCCAATAGCGATCAGGATAACGACGACAATGGCAGTCGTCAGTCTGGTACCGAATCAGACTTCAACATCGTGAGCAGTCTGGTTACCTTACGGCCCGATACCGAGCCAGATATGGCGGTTGACGGTGACGGTCGCCATAGCAACCTGACGATCGATTTCGGTATCTTCCATCCGGCTGTGCTTGGCGATCTGGTCTGGAATGACCAGAATGGCAACGGCATCCAGGAGACGGAAGAGCCAGGCGTGGCCGATGTGACAGTTACGCTCTACCACGTTGGAACGGACGGAATTGCCGGCACCGCTGACGATGCGCTCATCGCGACCCGGGAGACCGATGGTAATGGCTTCTACGAGTTTGCTGAACTAACGCCGGGTGATTACTACCTTGTCTTCAGCAATCTGCCGACGGGTGGGCGATTCACCGCAAACGATCAGGGCAGCGACGATGCGCTTGACTCAGATGTCGATCCGTTGAATGGAACCACTGCTGCCTTTACGCTGGTCAACGGCGCGCTTGATCAGGATTGGGATGCCGGTCTCGTGCTGCCATCCAGTGTGGGTAATCTGATCTGGCTTGATGTCAATGGTAATGGCGTCCAGGATGCCAGTGAGCCGGGAATCGAAGGCGTAGTGGTGCGGATTGTCGGCACTGACATCGATGGAAACAGCGTCAATCGCAGCGAAACCACCGCTGATGATGGGCGTTATCGCTTCGATGGTTTGCAACCGGGAACCTATCAGGTAACAATCGAGGTGCCGACAGGTTATCGGGTCACAGCAGCCAATCGAGGTGGGAATGACAGTGCCGACTCAGACAGTGATCTGAATGGCGCAATGACAACGTTCTTCTTACCCGGCGGCGCAAGCGACCTGACGTGGGATGCCGGCCTCTACCAACCGGCCAGTGTCGGCGATCGAGTCTGGCTGGATCTGAACGGAAATGGCGCGCAAGACGACGGCGAGTCGGGCATTGCAGGAGTGACCGTAACCCTGGTTGGTAGCACCGGTGCGGGCGAGACGGTCAACCTGACGACTACCACTGACAGTAACGGGCGCTATCGGTTTGAGAACCTCGTGCCGGGCACGTACCAGATTACGCTGGATGTGCCGGGCGGTTATGCGGTCACAGGCAGGGATCGTGGGAGCGATAATGCCATCGATTCAGACTTTGATCCGCTCAGCGGGTCAACGACGACCTTCACGCTGACCAGCGGCGCGAGCGACCTGACGTGGGACGCCGGCCTCTACCAACCGGCCAGCATTGGCAATCGGGTCTGGAATGACCTCAACGCCAACGGTATTGCCGAGAGTGGTGAAGAGGGGGTCAGTGGTGTAATCGTCAATCTCTACCGGGAAGATGGGACATTGGTTGGCACTGACGTGACTGACAGCAGTGGCTCCTACCTCTTCACTGACCTGCCACCGGGGAGCTACTACCTGGAGTTCATATTGCCAGGCGGCTGGCTCTTCAGTGCGCCGGCGCAAGGTAACGATGACAATCGTGACAGCAATGTTGATCCGAATACCAGCCGCACATCGGTCTTTACAATTGACAGTGGCGAGAGCGATATGAGCTGGTGGGCGGGCATTCATCAGCCGGCGCCGCCGACGGCGATCACGTTGCTCAGCTTTACTGCTGAGCGGCAGGGCAACGGTGTTGTGTTGCGCTGGGTAACCGGTAGCGAGCGCGATACGGTTGGTTTCCTGATCCTGCGTGGCGTCAGTAACGATCGCGCTGAAGCAACGCCGCTCTTCACGCTGCCAATACCGGCACAGGGCAGCGCAGGAAGCGGAGCGAGTTATCAGTGGTTTGACCGAACAGCGCAGTCGGCAACGACCTACTACTACTGGTTGGTCGAACTGGAAAGCGATGGCGATCGCAACGAGTTTATGCTGCACAGTCCAGCAGTGCAATTTACTCATCGCGTGCTGGTGCCGATCATTCTGCGCTAGCAAAGCGCGATGAAACTGCCCGGTCAGCAATGATCGCCGCTCCTCACAATTGCATGAGGAGCGGCGATCAGATTTTAAAGAGTATCAAGCCGGAAGCAAGTGGTGATTGAAGGGGTTGGCGATAGCGCAGGTGTTGTCCTGGCAGACTGGTATTTCCGACTGGCGAAACCAGCGAGAGCGTTTTTCAGACAATTTTTTGACTTCTATGCAAAAAATGCATGCTAAAAGCGTCACAGTATGGTATAATAGGCAAACAAGAATAAAAATAGCCATTTACAGTTAAACAGGTTAGAAGCAGCTAGCCGGAAGACTCTGGTTGCAACTTGTCTGACAAGGGTCAGTACACTGGTGAAACGATAAGAGAGGGTCTCTGCACCACTGCCTGTTCTGACCCTGGTTTCGCTGCAAACACCTGACACGAGATCGGACAATGAGTGCGAGGAGCCAGCGTTATGTACATTCGCTGGGTAGTACGGCGGCACAAAAATGCCGAGATAGCCAATACCAACTTCTATGATGCTTATCTGGTCGAAAGTTATCGTGATGAGCGCGGCCAACCGCGCCAGCGCACAATTGCCTATCTCGGTAATATCCGGCAGATCGGGGGGGAATTTCCGACGATTGAACGAGAGTTGTTTTTACTCCGCGCCGATCGCATTCTAGACTCATTGCCTGACCTTACTGAGCAAGACCGGCAAGATGCGCGCGCAGCATTGCGGCGCAAAGTGCCGCCATTGAATCGCGATGAGGTCATTCGCGGCTTTACCGCCAACCTGAGCTGGTATCGTCGCTGGTGGGAACAGAATGGCAATCCACTGAGCGATGAAGAAGTTTTGAGTATTGTGCGGTCGACGCGAGGAGATATTGGGCCAATTTAGACATGGCAAGCGATCGAATCAATCATTTTTTATACCAATGGTAACCGCTCCGTGGTAGGATATAACCATGGAGCAAAACATTGTCCTTATCGTCGATGATGATGAGCAGATGCGATTGCTGCTCATTGAAATTATGGCCCATCTGAATCTCCGCCTGCTCGCTGCGCAACGCGGTGATCAGGCCTTGCAATTGGCGCGCCAGTACCAGCCCGATCTCATCCTGCTCGATGTGATGATGCCGGATATGGATGGGTTTGAAGTTTGTCGGTTGTTGCGCGACGATCCCAAACTGGCGCAGATCCCGGTTGTTATGATCACCGGTTTGCATGATCGCGAAGCCAAGTTGCGTGGTTTTGAGGCCGGCGCTGATGAGTTCATTACCAAACCGTTTGATCCTGGTGAGTTACAGGCGCGCATCAACACGGTATTGCGGCTCAACCGCTATCGACGACTCCTCAATGAGCAGGCGCGGGTTAATGCTGAACGGGCGCGATTTGAGTGGGTAGTAGAGAAATCTGACAATGCCTATCTGATCATCAATCGCAACGATCAGATTGTCTACGCCAATCCCCGCGCGCGCATCTATCTTGGTCTAGGGGCTGATGAACCGCTGGCTCAGCCGTTTCGCGCGCTGGCCGCGCATCGTTATCGACTGGCGCCGCCGGAGGCATGGGAGAACTGGCCAGATTCAACCGATCTTCAACGTTTTCTTGTGCATCCCGAAACCTTGCGCAGCGCCGAACAGTGGCTTAGTGTTGAGACCGCCGTCGTTCATCCAGTCGATGATCAAATTGTCGTGACGATCCGTGATGTCACGGCGCAAATTACCGCGCAACGTGATATGTGGACGTTTCACACCGTGATTTCGCATAAACTCCGCACGCCGCTGGTGAGTATTATTGGCGGATTAAACATCTTACACGACAATATGGATCAGATCGATCGCGCGATTGCCCGCAATATTGCCTCAATCGCGTTAAGTGGCGCGCATCGCTTGCAACATGCGATTGATGATATTTTGCATTATGTGCGTAGTCCTGGTGATGCCCATCACATGGATACCTGTACAGTGTTTGATTTACCCACGTTGCTGTCATCGCTCAGCCAGGATTTAGGTATGCAGACGGTCAGCGTCTATCTTGATCCAGCGCTTGATACACGACGTTTACGCATTTCGCGTCGCAGTCTGGAAGTAGTATTGCGGGAATTGTGCGAAAATGCTATCAAGTTTCACCCAAATCATTCGCCAGGTGTAACGGTGCGGGTCGATGCCGATCTCGCGCGCGATCAGGTGCGTTTGATCTTCTGTGACGATGGCATCCATTTGCCGCCCGATCAATTACGGAAGGTCTGGCAACCTTATTATCAGGCCGAGCGCAGTTTCACCGGACAGGTCGAAGGCATGGGGTTGGGTCTAGCGCAGGTGGCGCGGGTTATTCTGGCAGTTGGCGGTAGCTATCAAATGCGCAATCGGCCCGACCGACCGGGCATTTGCGTTGAGCTGCGCATCCCCTTCGCTGAGGAGCAAGCGCAAGGCTCAGTGATTGGCTTGACGGAGCTGTCAAGTTGACGCTGATCGGCTCTTCTGCTACTCTGTAAAGCCGGTTCATTGCAGCGAAGGAGCCGATACGTGCGAATTGCCATTACCGGAGCAAATGGGCAATTGGGCCGCGCCCTGATTGCGGCGCTGGCCGATCATCACGAGATTGTGGCCTTGAGTCACGACCAGCTTGAATTGGCCGAACCGGCAACCGCCGATCAGATTGCTGCCACTGGCGCTGATGTAGTGATCCACGCTGCTGCTTATACGAACGTCGATGGATGCGCGCGCGATCCCTTGCTGGCATACCGGGTCAATGGCCTGGGAACTCGCTATGTTGCGCTTGGCTGCCGTCGAATTGACGCGGCGCTGGTTTATATCAGCACCAATGAAGTGTTTGCCGGTGATGCGCAGCGGCCATACCTGGAAGACGATCTGCCTCGTCCGATTAATCCTTATGGTCAGAGCAAACTGGCCGGCGAGCAGGCAGTGCGCGCGTTGTGGCCACGCCACTTTATCGTGCGGGTAGCCTGGCTGTTTGGCGGCGAGCGCAATTTTGTCCGCACAGTGCTGCGATTGGCGACTAACCCGCCTGCCGATGGATTGCGAGTGGTAGCTGATGAAATTGGGAGTCCGACGTATACCGTTGATGTGGCAGAGGGGTTGTCGCGCTTGATTACGACCGACTATTACGGCACGTATCATTTTGTCAACGATGGCATCTGTTCGCGCTACGATTTTGCCGCCGAGATTGCGCGGCAAGCCGGAATAGAGGTGTCGATGCGTCCGATCCGGTTGCGCGATTTTCAGCGTGACAGCACGCCGCCGCCTTACACGCCGCTGGCCAATGTCGCCGGAGCGGCGCTCGGTATCACGTTCCGGTCGTGGCAGGCTGCGCTCGATGATTATCTTTCTCGTTTGCGACGCGAGTCTGCATTGCTATGATCGATGTTATTGTGCCCAACTACAACGGCAGCGCATTGCTGCCAACCTGTCTCGACTCATTGCGGGCGCAGACGCGGCGCGATTTTGTCGTAACGGTGGTTGACGATGCCAGCACGGACGATTCGGTTACGTTGCTGAGGTCACGTTACCCTGAAGCGCAGGTGCTGGTAATGCCGCATAATCGTGGCTTTGCCGCCGCAGTCAATGCAGCGCTGGCGGCAACGCAGCGACCATTTGTGGCTTTGCTCAACAACGATACCGAGGCCGATCCGCGCTGGCTGGAAGCGTTGATCGGGGCGCTCGAACGCTGGCCGCAATTCGCTTTTGCTGCCTCGAAATTGCGGTTATTCGACCGACGTGATGTGTTGCATTCTGCTGGGGATTTCTATCGAATCAACGGTGAACCGGGCAACCGTGGCGTTTGGGAGTTTGATCGCGGCCAGTACGATGCCTACGTGGAAGTGTTTGGTCCGTGTGCCGGCGCTGCCGCTTACCGGCGGAACGCGCTCGATCTGCTGGCGGAAGATGGCAACGTATTCGACGAAGAACTGGTTATGTATTGTGAGGATGTTGATCTCAATCTACGCGCGCGACGTAAGGGTTTGCGGACCATCTTTGTTCCGACTGCTGTGGTCTACCATCGCCTGAGTGCCAGCGGGGGTGGGGTGTTAGCCAGTTACTATTGTGGGCGTAATTTTCCGCTGGTCTGGGCCAAGAATATGCCGGCGCCGCTGGCGCGCCGACACTGGCCGGATTTGCTCGTTTCCCAGGCACGCTTTGCAATGCATAGTTTACTCCACATTCGTGAGCCGGCAGCCCGCGCTCGTCTGCGCGGTCAGCTTGCCGGTTTGCGCGCATTGCCCCGCTTCCTGGCTCGTCGTTCGGCAGAGCCGGAAGAGTCAGCAATGGTTACGGCAGCCCTGGCACTTGGCCAGCCGCCAGTACAGAGATAGCCATGACAAACAACAGCGAACCATTCCTCTCGATTGTGATCCCAGCATACAACGAAGAGCGGCGGCTGCCGGCTACGCTCGCGGCAATTATCGCGTTTTTAGCCACAGAACCATACGGCAGTGAGGTGATAGTTGTTGATGATGGCAGCGATGATCGCACAAGCGAGGTTGCCCAATCTTTCCCTGGCGTGACAGTGTTGCGTTGCGATCATCGCGGTAAAGGCTTTGCAGTGCGAGCCGGCGCGCTGGCGGCCCGGGGCGACATTATCTTGCTTTGCGATGCCGATCTGGCCGTGCCGATTGAAGAATGGCCGCGCCTGCGCGCTGCTATTGAAGCCGGTTATCCAATTGCCATTGGGTCGCGGGAAGGCGTAGGGGCGTCGCGAGAAGGCGAGCCTTGGTACCGTCATGTGATGGGGCGCGTCTTCAACTGGATCATCTGGCTGGTTGCTTTGCGCGGTATCAATGATACTCAATGCGGTTTTAAGGCGTTGCGCCGCGAGGTGGCGCGCGATCTGTTTCGCCGGATGCGCATCTATGGCGATGATGCGCCGATCGTGCGCGGCGCTGCCGTCACTGCTTACGATGTCGAATTACTCTTTCTGGCTCAACGCCGTGGCTACCCAATAGCTGAAATTCCGGTGACCTGGCGCTACGGCGTCGAAACAAAAGTTAATCCGTTCCGCGACTCGTGGCGCAATCTGCGCGATGTGTTGCGAGTTCGTTTCAATGATCTCTGTGGTCGCTACGATGTTACATCCGCTCCGATTGAGGAGGTTGCGCCGCGATGACCCCTGCTCAACGCGCTTATCTGCGTCGGTTAGCCCATTCGTTGCCGGTCACAGTGATGATCGGCAAGCACGGCCTTACCGAGAATATTCTGTCGAAGGTCGAACAAGAGCTTGATGCGCATGAGCTGATCAAGCTACGTTTTATCGACTATAAAGATGAAAAAGCCGATCTGCTTGAAACAATAGTGTCGGTAACCGGCGCCGACCTGGTTGCGATCATCGGCCATACTGCCATTTTCTATCGACAACACACCGATCCAACCCGGCGCCGGATTCATCTCTAGACACTGCTCAGCAGGTGTGGAAGCTTCGCCTTGCCTGGATCGAGGGCAAATGCTGCCAATGATTGGCGGTCGCCTTGCCCGATCTCTGAGGTTGCTGTCGGGTCTATCGTATGGAAAGCCTGCTATGAATACGAAAGCTTTGCAACGTGGGTTCTGGATCTCGTTTTGGTCGGTAGTCACAATAATGACTGTGCGGGGAGCGGTCATTGCGGCGCGTTTGCGCAATCCGCGTGTGACCAGTCTGAGCGGGATCGGGCCGGTCTATGCCAATCTGAGCTGGGGATACAGCGCTGGCGCTCGGCCCGTTAATGTTGTCTTTGATGTGCAGTTTGCCGGCGGCGCAACCGGGAGTGTTACCGTTGACGGCGAGGCGCTCGAGGCTGAGGTACCGTTAATCAGAACGGCTCGGGTCGGTGAAACCTACACCATCACGGCGACTCTGGTCTACCGCCGGTTAGGCTGGACAATTACCCGCCAGATGCAGGTGTCGGGTCAGGTTGGGTAGTCTGCGCCTCGAGTTCGGCGATACGGGCGCGTACCTGAGCCGCCAGGCGTTGCAACTCGCGGTTGACTACGTACTGCCACTCAGCAGCCTCGTGATCTTCAAGCGCGCCACCGCCATACTTTAGCTCCATTGCCAGATGCCAGCCTCTGCGCTCGGCAAATTTTTCCAGTTCTGCGCATCGGCTGGGTGACCAGCGCCGCCGGATAAACTGACGGAATGCGCGCTCCATCCGTCCTGAGCCATCGGGGTTGAGCGCTGGAAGCGGGAAGAAGGGCTCCTGATCGCGTGGATCGGGGGCGGCGGCTTTGCTAAAGTAGAGTGTGCGTTGGGTGATCGAGTAACGCCACTCGCCATCGCCGTGGTAGTTGCCGGGATTGTTGGCGATAGCGCCGGTGAGCATGCGATCAGTGATGGTCATCGTTGCACCTGTTCCTCAAAAACCGATCTGACGATAGCAGCCTGTTCTATACAGCATAGCACAGAGATGGCGTCGCGACAACCGTTTCGCATATTGTGGATAAAGAGATGACCGGTTGTTGCCTTGCCTGATTGAGCCGAATCGGCATATACTTATAAAAGGATAATGTTTTGAAATTAATTGAGCTGTTACATGGCTATCGATCCACGAGAATACCGCGCCACGATGGGCCTCTTTGCCACCGGTGTCACCGTTATTACCGCCGGTGACGGCGACCAGATTCGGGGCATGACGGCCAATTCGCTCACATCTGTATCACTCGATCCGTTGCTCTTGCTGGTGTGTGTTGACCGCCGCGCCCGCATGGCACCGGTTATCAGCACAGCAACCCATTTCGCAGTCAATATTCTTCGTTCTGACCAGGAAGCAATTGCGCGCCATTTTGCCGGCCAACCGCACCCTGAGGTTGTCATTCCGCTGACCGAAATGGCGGGAGCGCCAGTGTTGAGCGATAGTCTCGCCACGCTTGTCTGTCAGCGCGATCAGATCCTCGATGGCGGCGATCACCTGATCGTGTTGGGGCGCGTGATTGCGCTACGCCGCGCCGCCGATGGCGATCCATTGCTCTATTTTGGCGGCGCTTATCGCCATCTGGCCGAGCTTTCATCTTCGCTGGTGTAAACTGCTTCTCCGACTTCTGCCGGCGCGCTACGACGCGCCGGCATCGACATTGGCTACCGCCGGGCCAATTTCACCGGGTACGCCTCACAACGATGCGCTAGCCTGTCACCAGCGCTGATTGCCATAGCGCGCGCTCATCTGCGCTAGCGCGAATCTGGTCAGCGTGCTACGATAGTAGGTGTGGGCATGCGGTTGCGTGCTGGTGTGACGATTGGAGTTGGCGGCGATGACCCATTTTCGCCGACGCGCCCTGATTGGCCTTGGCTTTATATACGCCATTCTGATCTGGGCAGGCGCTCAGCCGATCCTGGTGACGCGCGGCTTGCCGCTCGTCTGGTTCGCGGCAGGAGTTGCGGCAGGAAGTGCGCTATTGTTTGGGCGTCGGGTGTTACCGGTCATTTTCGGTGGCGCTCTGGCAGGATATAGCGCTGTCTTCTGGCAATTGGGCGTCAATGACCAACGCCTTCTGATAATTGGCCTGATCTTTGCCGTTAGCGCAACCGGGCAGGCGTGGCTTATTGATCTGCTGGTGCGTCGATTTGGTGGTTTATTCCCGCCGACAGACGTGCCCGGCGTCTTGCGCGTGAGTGGTTTGTTGACGCTGGCCGTATTGCCGGCGCCTTTCGTTGGCGCCGCGACGATGGCAATAGCTGGCGTGCAATTGGCGTTTGTCTGGCCGCTGGCGGCGCTTCAGTGGTGGCTCAATTTTGTTGCCGGAACCTTGTTACTCGCGCCGTGGATTGTGTTTGGGTTTTACTACTGGCAAAAACGCGCCGTTTCTGATCTATGGCTGTGGCCGATCAGCAGTCTGTTACTCGCACTGCTGCTGCTCAGTCTCCAACTCATCTGGCGTGATGCTGAGCAACGATACACCGTTGCATTGCAAATCGATGCCCGTGAGGTTGCCAGCCTGGTCAATGATCGCTTGATTCGCTATGAGCAAGCAATACAGAGTGTTCGCGCGTTCATTGCCGCCTCGCAGCGGGTCGAACAGCACGAATTCACGACCTTTACGCGCGCCCTGTTCGACCAGTTGCCGGCGTTGCAGTCAGTCGGTTGGGCGCCACGAGTAACGCGAGCAGAACGGTTAGCCTTTGAGCGCCAGATTCAAGAGACGGGCATACCTGACTTTGCCATTCGCGAGCCTGGAGCGTATGGGCCGGTCGCAGCAGATCGTGACGAATACTACCCGCTCACCTACGCTGAGCCGTTTGCCGATCGGCGTCCCGTATTGGGAATGGACATGGCGGTTGAGCCGATCCGTCGCGAGGCGTTAGCGCAGGCTCGTGATAGTGGTCGGACAGTGATGACTCAGGCTATCCGACCGTATACCGGTAATGTTGTTTCACCGTCAGTATTGTTGATCACGCCGGTCTATACGTCGGGACCGTTACCGCAATCGGTCAGCGAGCGTCGCGAACGGATTCGCGGTGTGGTCTTGCTCCTGGTGTCTCCGGAGGAGCTGGTGGCGCAGGCGCTTGGCCCGATTCAGGCGCCTGATCTTGAGATCATGCTGCTCGATCAGACTGAAACACCACCGCGCCTGCTCGCTTTTCTGGCGCCGGCGGCGCCGACATTGCCGGTTCCACCTGATCCAACTGCATTTCTGGCTGATTCCAGCGCGCGAATTGAGCTGGCAAGTTACCAACGCTCATGGTTGCTGGCAATGCGACCGGGAGCGACGTATCCGAGGTTCTGGTTTAATTGGGATGTGATCACGCGCTCAGTGGTCGCCGTTGCCAGCGTCGTTGTTTTCTTCATCTTCTACAATGAGCGCCAGCGCCATGAAGCGCGCCAGCGCCGACTTACCCGCACATACATGCTATTGAGCGCAATCAATCAGGTTATCATTCGCGAACGCGATCCGGCCCGAATCTTGCAGGCAGCCTGCCAGATTGCAGTGAAAGAGGGCGAGTTTCGGCTGGCGTGGGCCGGGGTCAGACAAAGCTATGCAGATGGTGATTATCTGGAACCGGTAGCGATCGATGGCGCAGGGCAAGACTGTGCTGGCGCGTTGCGCGCGCGCATGACCGAAGATAGTTCTTGTCCAATGGTTCAAACGTGGCTGACCCGGCAATCGTGCATCATCGACGATGTTGCCACCGATCCGCGAGCCGTGCGCTGGCGGGAATGGGCGTTGCGTTGTGGCTTTCGCTCGCTGGCCAGCTTTCCGCTGATTGTGGAGGGCAAGGTATATGCCACGCTGGGTTTATATGCCGATCAACCAGATTTTTTCACCTCAGAAGAGCTGCGCTTACTTGATGAGCTGGCCCAGGATATTGCTTTTGGAATTACCGTTTGTCGGCAAGAGGAGCAGTTGCGGGCCAGTGAGCAGCGCAACCATATGATTGTCAGCGCGCTGCCTGACATTGTTTTCCGGTTAACCCGAACAGGCTTGATTATCGATGTGGAGTCGCCGGCGGGTGTGAAGCTGCTGAGCGAACCGGAAACGTTTCTGAACCGACCATTGGAAGTTGCGCTGGACGAAAAGCTTAGCCGGCAGGTGCGCGCGGCGCTGGATGCGGCCTTCACCAGTGGTGAATTGCAGGCTTTTTCTTATCAACTGACAATCGATGGTCAAGAGCGCTATTTCGAAGCGCGGATTAAGGCCATTCCGGTTGGCGATGAAGCGATTGCGATTGTGCGCGATGTAACGGCGTGGCGCGTGGCCGAATTGCAACTACAGGCTGAGCGCGATCTGTTGAGCCGGCGGGTAGCCGAACGCACTGCCGAGCTGAGTCGGGCCAATGCCGAATTGGGGCGCGCGGCGCGGGCTAAGGATGAATTTCTGGCCAATATGAGTCATGAATTGCGCACACCACTCAATGCCATTCTGGCCTTGAGCGAGAGTATGCTGGAAGAGTTGCGCGGCCCGCTGAATGAACGGCAGCGCGCCGCGATTCAGACGATTGAAACGAGCGGTCGCCATTTGCTGACCTTGATCAACGACGTGCTCGATCTGGCTAAAATCGAAGCCGGTCGCATGGATATTATCAAAGAAGTGGTAGCGCTCAGTGATATTTGCGAAGCGAGCATGACTCTCGTGAGAGAGCAGGCCAGGAAGAAACAGATCCGGCTCACGCTCCAGCTTGCCGAGCCGCAGGCGCGTTTTCTGGCCGATCCTCGCCGTCTCAAACAGATTTTGGTCAATCTACTCAGCAATGCAGTCAAGTTTACCCCTGCAGGCGGTTCAGTGACGCTGCGAGTTGACACTGATGTGGCGCAGGGTACGATTACCTTTACCGTGAGTGATACCGGGATTGGTATCGCCCCCGACCGGTTACAGCAACTGTTTCAACCCTTCGTTCAGCTCGACAGTGGTTTGAGTCGTCATCACGAAGGCACCGGATTGGGGCTGGCGCTGGTTCGACGGCTCGTCGATCTGCATGGTGGGAGTGTCGCAGTTGTCAGCGAAGTGAATAAAGGCAGCGTGTTTACGGTTACGTTGCCATATCAGGCAATTACGTCAGGACTGGTCGTATCGCCGATGGAGAGTCAGCTTCCACCGCTCCGACTGGCGCTAGTGATTGCAGCATCGGCAACGACAGCCGATCAACTGGCGCGTTATCTGGAAGAGCAGCAGACTCAACCGGTGATCTGCTCTTCCGGGCAAAGCGCAGTTGCGCAGGTGGCGGCGCTCCATCCCGATCTGGTTATCCTCGAGCTGCAATTGCCTGATCGGTCGGGATGGGAGATTATGGCCGATCTTCGACACGATCCCGAATTGCAGCACATTCCGGTCATCCTGGTCGCAGAGACGGATGAGGTAGAGCGCGGTCTGTCAACCGGCGCGGTAGCATGTCTGGTAAAACCAATCGATCGGATGGAGGTACAGCAAGCATTGCGTCAGATCACAACGGCGCGACCGTCAGCAACGGGTGACATTCATCTCGGAGCGCGCGTGCTGTTGGCCGAAGATAACGAACTCAACCTGATGACGATGAGCGAATACCTCCAGGCGCGTGGGTATGAGGTGCGGGTAGCGCGCAATGGACGTGAAGCCATCCAGATGGCTGTCGAATGGATACCTAACCTGATCATCATGGATATCCAGATGCCTGAAATGGATGGTCTGGAGGCCATCCGGCAGTTGCGCGCCTATGAGCAGTTTGCGACCACGCCGATCATTGCCGTGACTGCGCTGGCCATGCCTGGCGACCGTGAACGATGTTTGCTGGCCGGCGCGACCGACTATCTGGCCAAACCGGTGCGGCTGCGCAATCTGGTTGAGCGGATCGAGCGATTCCTCAAACAACGGCAACATGCAATATAATTCCACGGATATTGGTATGAGGCATGTGCTACAATCAGACATAAGGTAAAAGCCGGTCTGGCCATTTCGGCGCTACCGTCACAGCCCTCGCGTAACACCAGGCAATGATCCTTGTTCACCGGCTACCACGCTTTCGCTACGAGTGAGTGCAGCGATTGCTGTAACGTTCGTCACCGGCGTCACTACGCAGACGTATCAGCCCCACAACCAGCTTTGTTGCGAGGGACGCGCCATTTTACCCAACCTGAGCATTCAGCCACTCCCTCGAGCGATTCAGACAACACCTGCAACCACAACCCTGAGAGAGGAGCCGCTATGCTAGCCCGAATAGCGCTCAGTTTACTGCTTGGCTTCATCTGTGGCACAACCGGTCTCGTCTTTATGCCAGATCTGGCTCGTGTCATCGGCCCGTTTATCTGTGTAGGCGAATTGCAACCGGTGCGCAATGAGGGAACTCTCCACTTTCGTTGTCGCACAATTAATGGTGAGGAGCAACGACTTGATCTCAAGCAGATGCTGCCATACGCGATTCTCAGCACTTCACTGCTGTTGATACCGCCGGTACATACTGCTATACGTCGTTTCGAGCGACGCTACACAGCGATTCGGCAAGCGATGGAGCGCGACCTATCGACATCGGTACCGGTGCGGGCCGAACTGTTAAAGGTTGAGATGGTTGGTTCGTACAAACGAGCGATTCTGATGCGCGCCGTGGAGGTTGAGTTAACGCTATGGGTATACCCGCCGGGGAACCGCCCTTACGAAGCGCGGGTGGTGTGGCTGGTTGAAGAAGCCGGTTTGCCGAAATTGCGACGTGGCGCATTGCTGGCATCCCGGATCAATCCACTACGACCACAGCGGGTCTATCCAGCGGAGGAGTGGGCAACATATCTGTGGAACGAAGCGACGCCAGCCGGATAAAACGAGGATCAGCATGCGGGTAGTGTAACGACCCGCATGCTTGCTGTTATGATTGCCCATTGTGGGCGAGGCGTCCTTCTGACTGCCGCTGATCAAGGAGGATCCAGAGTATCAGTGCCAGCAATAACCAGTGCAACTGATCACGAATCAATGCAATGACACCAATGAGTTCACGCGCGAAAGGCATCGTGTCGTAGACCATCTGCAACAGGCGCGCAGGCAATGCTTCGAGTTGGGCCAGCAGATAATCAGCTCCGAGCTGGAACCAGACAAGCTGGTACAGGTAGCTGGCGCCGATAATCGATACCAGCGCGGTCACTACAATAAGCACTACGGCCAGGTAAAAGCGCCAGCGCGGCAGCGGCGCTGGATCGGGCGCTGTGATTGAGGTGCCGGGCACCAGTTGGAGCAGGCGACTCGTCAGCTCAGGTGGCGCTTCCCAGCGCAACTCGTGGCGCAGGGCTGCATCGAGCAGCTCGTCGGGTGGTGGTGTTGACAATGGAGCGCTCATCATTCACCTCCTTCCCCACTCCGGCAATAAACGCAATGGAGTAATTTGCAACAGCCGGTCATCGGCAGGCTTGCGCGGCGACTGATTGACGGCGCGAGTTGCCGGTGGTTCATGCGGTTGCAACAATTGCGCCAATCGTTCTTTACCGCGCCGGATGTGACTTTTCACCGTATTGAGGGGCAGGTCAAGGATCTCGGCAATATCGGTATACTTGAGATCTTCAAAATAGTACAACGTCAAGACAAGGCGATAGTGTGGTTCAAGTTGTTCGAGCGCGCGCCGCACTTCGAGGCGGAGCTGGTTTAGATCGAGAGATTGCGCCGGATCGACCAGGCGGTCGGGATCGGCGACGGTATGGAGTGCATCAAGTTCTTCATCGTCGGATGCAGGCGGCACGAGCGGCGCCTGACGGCCCCGTCGGCGCAATTCATCGCGGCACAGATTGACCACCAGTCGATACAGCCAGGTTGTAAAGCGGCTCTCGCCGTTGTATTGTGGCAAGGCGCGAAAGAGGCGGATAAATGCCTCTTGGGTCAGATCGGCAGCATCGTCAGCGTTTTTTAGCACGCTCATCGCGATGCTATAGACATAATGTTGCTGACTGATAATCAGATCAGTCAATGCCTGTTGATCGCCCTGTTGGGCGCGCACAATCGTCTCGCGAGATGGTTCAGCCACCGATGTATAACTCCCGGCGCTGATGATCAGCGCCATACGTTTACTGCGGTCATGCAGCAAACAACCGGCTGATAAATAGACGAAGGCGCGGAGAATAAAGTTGCAGGCAACACGAAAGTCTGAGCGCCATATGGTGAATGGCGCTCAGACTTTTATCAAGGTACCGGATCGTAGCCGCCGCGAGCGAAGGGATGGCAGCGCGCAATCCGTTTGATCGTCATCCAGCCACCGCGTAGCGCGCCGTATTTCTTAATCGCTTCGTAGCCGTAGTGCGAGCAAGTGGGAGTATAAATGCAGCTCGGTGGTGTCCACGGCGAAATAGCGACCTGATAGAAGCGAATAAGCTTAAGCAGCAACCAGCGGATCATCGGCTTACTCCAGGGGATCCTTGCCGATCGCGAAGGCGCACGACGAGCAATTACCTTGCCCCATGCATGATATCTGCTCGACCGAGAAGCGGCGACCACCGCTCACCCAGGCGGTTGCCTCTTCGAGAATACCGCGAGCGATATAGAAGACGGGACCTGGCTCAGGGCGCGTGATACAGTTCGAGCAACGAGTAATGTGATAGACGAACCGTCCGCGCTCTTCTTCGACATGGCTCGACTGGTCTGAGAAGCGATCAAATGTCTGGGCAGTGGCATTGAGCACGATCTTGAGCTTCATGGTGATCGGCATCAGTTTCAGTGCCAGATCAGCCATTCCAAGCAGCGGACCGAACTCTTTCAGACCAAGCGAGAAGGCAACACGTCCGGCGCGCAACTCAAGACCGCGCGCTCCACGCGGCCCGTACATCGTGCCGAGCGCCACCGAGTATTTCGAGATGGCCTCAAAGGGGAACTCACGCTTGAGGTCATTCGGTGGGTAAGCGTCGATGTACTGTTGCAGATCGGCAAGCCGGAGGAGGGCCTTCACGCCGTTCTGACCCATGACTTCCTCCAGCGACAGGAAGCAGAGTCGGCCGATCTTGTTAGGATAGTACAGGCCGCGGAAGGCTTCTACTGACGTCATGGGTTCTCTGGCTCCTTCTCACAGCTACGAAGAGAACGGTTTCTTGCAACAACGCTCATACTATAACAGAAAATAGCGATCAGCGCACAGTCTCCCATACTAGATGCGCCAATTCGGGCAAGATGAGACGGTCAAGACCAAGCTGTACCGCGTTCGGCGAACCGGGCAGGCAGAAGATTAGGGTCCCACCGAATACGCCAGCAGTTGCGCGTGAGAGCATCGCTGCCGGCCCTATTTCAGCAAAAGAGAGCATACGAAACAGCTCGCCAAAACCGGGCAACCGCTTTTCGAGTAAGGCGTCAATGGCTTCAAAGGTGCTATCTCGCCGGGATATACCGGTACCGCCATTCGTAATGATAACTTTGCACCCTTCAGCAGCAAAACGACGCACCATCTCAACGATTTGCGCCGGTTCATCTCGCACCACGGCATATTGTACCACATTGTGGCCGTTTTGCGTCAACGATGTGCAAATGTAGCGACCACTGTCGTCGGTGGCCTCAGTGCGACTGTCGCTAATGGTGAGAACGGCGCAGGGGATGGACGCCGTTTGCTCTGCTGCCAACTGGCGATGTTTTTGATGCCCCATAATACGGTTCCCTACCGTTGGTTCACTTGCTGTATCCTACCACAATTTGGGGGTTTGTGTCCAATCAAGATTGATGTCTGCTTCCATGGATACGAGAGTTTCTGGGTGCGGGTAGCAGCGATACATCTGTCACTCTATTGCTTCGCCTTTCCGATTATGGCATTCGGTGCCTGGGCCGTAACGAGGTTTGCTTTCCAGGCCGGGTATGCCGATTGGTTAAGATTTTGCGCCGTTACCTCGCAAAGTCTTGTATTCACAAACGATATTTGATATATTTATGCCAGATCTTATCTGCTCAAACCGGTATTGATGCGGCGTAGCATCGTTATCATTCATCACGCTCCGGCATCGCCGCGAGCGTGCTGTTGTTTTCGAGCGTTGCTGCCAGGGAGGTGTTAATGGCAACCACCACAACGGTCAGGATCAATCACGACGAAGTGATGGCCGCGCTGCGACGGTGCTACGATCCGTGCTGCAAAGAGCGGCAGGTGAGCGTGGTCGATATGGGGCTGGTGGAGCAAGTTCGGGTGGAGGACGCCAGGGTCGATATTGACATCATTTTGACGACCGGATGGTGTCCATTTGCGCTGCATCTCTTGCAGATGATGGAAGCGGAGGTGAAAACGCTGCCTGGAGTAGAACAGGTGCAGGTCAATATTACGTGGGATACGCCCTGGTCGCCTGATCGGATGTCGCCGTTAGCCCGTGAGCGGTTGCGGTTGCCGCTTGAGCAGTTGTTGCCGTTGCGCGAAGCGCGATTGCGTCGCGCGCAGCAGGAGGGTGCGCCATGATCGAGGATACTTTTGTGTTCGATGGGGTGTGCCACGTCTTCAATTTTGACAAGGCGAACGCTTTTGGCAAGCCGGGTGAGATGTTTATCGAACACCTCTACGCCTTTCATCAGGTGCTGAACGCGCCCGGTGAGAAGACGCTCAGCCGCGAAGAGTATATGCGTGAGTGGCACGCTGATGAGATTGCGCGGATGGTGTTTGATGAAAGCCCCACCGATATGATCATCGCTCAACCGTTGCCGCTGACCGACCTGTTTAAAGATGGTCTGTCAAGTTGGGAACGCTGCGCTGATATGGCGCGTCGCTATCCTGACCGAACGATCTTCTGGGGGTCGGTTAACCCGCTAGAAGGGAAAAAGGCGCTCGATCTGATGGAGATTCAGGTTAAGGAATATGGCGCGCGTGGCTTCAAGCTCTACAATGTGCGCTATGACTATGGTCAGCCCTTCCCCTGGCGCATGGACGATCCACGGGTGGCGTTCCCTGTTTTTGAGAAGGCGCTGGAGCTGGGTGTCAACATCATCGGCGTGCATAAAGGGGTGCCGCTCGGCCCGCAACCGGTTGAGCACACTCAGGCCTGGGATATGGATGGCGCAGCGGCCAATTTCCCTGAGATCAACTTTATCATCTTTCACGTGGGTCTGCCGTTTATCGATGAAATCTGCTGGCAACTGGTGCGCTATCCCAACCTCTACGCCTCGATTGCCGCAACGGTGAACTTTGTGGTGCGGTCACCGCGGGTATTTGCCGAGACAATGGCCAAACTGCTCTTCTGGTGCGGTGAAGATAAAATTATCTATGGCGGCGAAACACCGATCTGGCATCCTCGCGGAGCGTTGAAGGCGTTCTGGGAGTTTGAGCTGCCTGAGGATATTGTGCAGGGGTATGGCTGCGGCCAGTTGACGAAGGAGGCGAAGAAGAAGATCCTTGGGCTGAATCTGGCCCGTCTGCACGGGATCGATGTCGAGGCGAAGAAGCGTAGCCTGGGGTTGGTTGCATAAGGTGAGATTGGGGCGCCGATGGTGCTAGAGCGCATTGTCGGCGCCTTTTCGCCGGTTTAGACCGTTTCGTATTCGGCCAGTAACCATTCTAGCGCCAGCAGATAGCCACGCCAGCCCAGGCCGGTGATCTGGCCGCGCGCAATTGGCGCGATGACCGATGTGTGGCGGAACGCTTCGCGCTGGTAGACATTCGACAGGTGGACTTCGATGATCGGCGCTGACAGCATCGCTAATGCGTCGCGCAATGACAGTCCGTAATGGGTAAGCGCACCCGGATTGATAATAATTCCCATTGCCTCCCAGCCGCGTGTTTGAATGGCATCAACCAGTTCCCCTTCGTGATTTGATTGTATGCATTGCACTTCGATCCCGGCAGCCGCGCCGCGCTGTTTGAGCGCTTCATTAATTGCATCGAGTGTCATGGCGCCGTAGATGTGCGGTTCGCGACGGCCCAGCATATTCAGGTTGGGGCCATGGATGACCAGAACTGTCTTGCTCATGTGGCAATATCCCCTTGCGGACTCCTAGCGACTGACGACGGGAATGAAAATCGGGTCACCAAAGATTGACTGACGTGTCAGATAAATGAGCGAGAGTCGAACACTGCTGCGCTGATCGGGATCGCGCCGTGAAGTGGCAGTGAGAATGAGATCGTTGCGCAGCGCAACCGGCTGAATTGGCGGCAGATTGACGGTAACCCGCAGACCATAGTCAATGGCACCGCCGTTGAGAGTGACACTGTCCGGGACGACGATGACCCCGAATTTGCTGTCAATTCCGCTGACCGTCAAATCAAAGGTATCGGTGTCATTTCCTAGATTCTCTAACGTCAAACCGGTGAAGGTGATGCTGGAGATACCGTCGGGAATTCCGCGAAGCTGCGGGCTATTGAGCGCTACGCCGGTTACCAGACCCACGCGCACCCGGTCAAAGATAGTAGCGCTGACACTGCTATCGCTCTGCGAGACGACGGTGACCCGAATACTGCTCAGGGTCGCGTTAGCCGGCAGTCCCGGTGGCAAGGTGAGAAGCACGGCGATGTCGCGACTCTCGCCTGGCCCAAGACTGATCAAATTGGGTGTGGCAATTGCGCTTAGTCCATCACCCTGCACTGCGCTGATCGTGTAGGTGTCGCTGCTGAAACCGAGGTTGCGCACCGTATGGGTAATTACTGTTGTTTGATCGGGGAGGGCGACTACCTCACGCTCCGGTTCGATCTCTACATCACGGAGCGCGCCAACCTGAACGGTATTAGTTGCGCTGGCGAGCGCGGCGCTGGCGCCGCTGGCGCGAGCCACTACTGTGATGGAGTTGCTCGTGCCGACAGGCGCTGTGGTTGGTATGCTTACTGTGACAGTGATGACTGTACTGCTCCCTGGCGCCAGGACGGAGCTGGTGGCCGGCGTGACGACTGGCAATGGCCAGGTTGAGTCTGCGCTGCTGGCGCTCAGATCGTAGACGATACTGGATGAGCCGGTGTTGCGCAAGGTATGCGTAAAGACGATGGTTGCGCCAGGGACGCTGTTGCGCGTCACGCCGGATGAGAGTTCGGCGCTATCGACACTGTTGACCGTTACACTGTCAATGACTTCGGCGCTGACCAGTGGATCGCCGCGCGAGATGGCCCGCGTAGTCGCGGTGGCGGTTGTTCCAGCCGGAATACTGGTTGGAACGGTGATTTGCACGGTTACGGTCAGGCTGGCATTGCGCGCTAAGACCACGGTTGCGATGGGATTGACCGTTGCCGTCCAGCCTGGCGGTAGCCCCTGTACGCTCAGATCGAAGATGTCAGGAGCGTTGCCGGTATTGGTAAGGGTATGGGTAAAGGTGACAACTGCGCCCGGATCGCCACCTGCATTCAATGGCGTTGGTTCAAAGCTAAGTCCTCGCAGCGTGGCAACGGTGACCGTTGCGGTGGTGGTGCGCTCGGTGTCGGGTGCAGGAGGGGTAAGACCACCGTTGCGCGCGATAGCCCGGATCGTCACCGTAGCATCACCACCATCAGCCGTAGCCGGGACGTTGAGCTGGATGGTGTACGCGCAGGTGAACGTACCGGTTGGCACAGGAGAAGGGCAGGTATTGTTTGCGCCAGCCAGACTCCAGCCGACAGGCAGGGTCTGGGTAAAATCGAATGGCACGGCAGCGTTGCCACTATTGCGCACAGTGACGGTGACGGTGGCGGTGGCGCCAGGCAAGACCGGGTTGGGGGTAACGGCTGGCGCGCCAACGAACGTCGGGGTGCCGCCGCCAAGAACCTGCACGGTACCGCTCGCGGTGCGGTTTGGTGGTGGATTGGCGCCACCGCTGGCAGCAGCCGCTATAGTGAAATCATAACTGCCGACCGGTTCGGCAGGAGTGGCCGTGACCGTGAGCGTGATGGGGCGGGACTGACCGGCGGCCAGCGTGAAGGTACCGGTGGGAACACTGGCGAAGGTAAGTCCTGAAGCAGGTGTGGTTGTGGTAGGCGGCGTGATGATGAAGGTGTCGGTGAAATTACCGGTATTGGTTAATGTGTAGGTAAAATCAACCGCGCCACCGGGAGTGACCTGGCGACTGGTTGGAGCAACTGCGCTAAATTCAAAATTGCGAACGATGGGTACCCGAACCGTATCGACTGTTGCCGGATCGCTCTGTTCGGTAAAGGTTTGGGTTCCTTGTTGGCTAACAGCGCGCACTCGGAAGGCGAACGAATAATCACCGGCGAGCAACAGTCCACTATCCGGGGTATTGGCAACAATGGTCAGTGTGGTTGTTGCGCCAGGAGCCAGGATGGAAGTCGCAAATGTTGCCGACGCGATACTCCATCCCGTCGGCGGCGTTCCGTTGAAAATGGGTAGGCCGCTGCTCCCATCAGGACGGATGACACTCAGATTGCCGGTAAGCTGACCGGTGTTGGTTACGGTGTGCGTGAAGGTGACGGTATTTCCCGTCCGTTCGACGATCTGGCCAGGAGAGACAACCGGTTGCGCAGGGATAATGGTTACCGCCTGAGCAGTCGTAGTCAGTGTAACGCTATTCGAGACCGTCTGATCGCTGCGCGCCGTGACAGTTGTCGTATCGATGTCGCCTGGGTTGGCGGTCAGCGGCACTGCTGCGCCGATGATGATCTGCGCACTGCCGGTAGGGGGCACTTCAACCAGAGCCGGCCCGCTTGTCCAGCCGCGATTGCTCTCCAGGGTCAGGTTATAGGTGCGCGTCACAGATGCTGTATGCGAAAGCGTGAGCGTATAGGTAGTTGAGCTACCTAGACTAACGGCGCGGTTGCTACCACCGGTGACAGTGAGGGTGGCTGTTGGAGTGCTACAGGCATCGGTAGCAAGGACATCAAGAGCGTTCGAGAAGGGTGAACTGTTGCCAGTCGCAGGGTTGTGGACGGACGCAGTAATATACCCCAGACAACCGGTAATATTGGCGCTAAAACTACCATCGGCGGCAGTGACTGTACTGGTTAGGAAGACCGGCCCTTCGCGGTTGCGATCTGTGATACTGGCGCTGCTGGTGAAGATCTCAACCACGCAGTTAGCGCCGCAGCCGGTACTGCCGCTGATGATCGGCGATCCGGCAGTGATCGGGTTGAACGCCGGCGCAGCGAGATTGCCATTGGCGCCGCTACCAAGACTGATTCCATCGCCAGCATTGTCCTGCGTGGTATTGCGCGACATGAGCACGCCGACAACGCCATCAGCCACGAAGATGCCGTGACCGAAGCCAAGCCGACCATTCCGCACCAGCCGATTCTGCACGAGCTGGTTGTTACTGCTACTGACACTGATCCCGTGGGTAGCGTTAAATGCGGAAGTATTGCCCTGACCGCTAAACGCTATCAGATTGCCCTCAATCCGGTTATTATTTCCGCTCCCGATCAAGATCCCCTCTTTGCGCGTGGTGGTACCGCTGCCGGGTGTGTCACTGCTAGAAGCGCGCACGCCGATCCGATTGTTGATAATCTGATTATTGCTGGCATTGTTGCGCAGATTGATCCCTCGATCGACACCACCGATCAGATTGTTGCGCACCGTGGTGTTGCCGACAGTCGAGAGGCGGATCCCTTCACTATCGGACGCAATGCTGCTGGCCAGAATGCCGTTGCCGTCTGCCCTGACACCAAGGTAGTTGCCCTGAATCGTGTTGCCGTTAGCGACGCATCCCGATCCACAGGGTTCAATCAGCACTGCTGCGCCTGATCCGGTATAAGCGAAATTGCCTGCTGCGATCACATTGCGGTCAGCGGGGTTGGGGCCACCGATCAGCGTATTGCTGCCATTTTCAATGTAGATGCTGGCATCGCCGGTGCCATAGCCAACCGCAGGAGCGTTAATTGTGGTAGTGGTTGTTTGAGCGCCGGTCGGATCAACTCCGACATAGTTACCGCGCACAACCGTATTACTTGCCCGGATTCGAATTCCGTTGGTGCGCGCGCCGGCAATGACATTACCCGGCCCGATAGTCGTTGTGATCGAGTTGTCGTTACGACCAACGAAGATGCCCTCGCCGCCAGCGGTCTGGTTAATCGTGCCGTTTCCGACCGGAAAGGGATTGCCACTGCTGTTAAGCGCTACCCCGATATAGTTACCGGCAATCACGGTAGGACCGGTCGCAAAATTGGTGTCGGCAATGACAATTCCGCCGTTCGTATTGCCGCTGATGTAGTTGCGGCCTGCAACGGGATTATTCGGATCGCCGATTTCTGTATTAATTGCGCCATACGTGGCGCCACCGGCCAGCAAAATGCCAATCCGATTGGCAATCACGGCACCGGTGGGATTGACCCCGATCCAATTGCCGGTGATACGAGTGTTACGCGGAATGCTGGCCGATCCGCTGCTGGTAGAATTGCTAAACAAAACGATACCGGCAGCGTTAGCGCCGGTGTAGCCGCCGATCAGGTTGCCGCTAATTAACGTGTCGCGGGCATAGTTCTCGACTGAAATCCCGCCAAGGTTACCTGCTGCGGGGGTGGTCACCAGCGCCGCAGTTCCTGCTACGTTCGTGCCAATGTAGTTACCCAGGATTTGATTTCCGCTCAAGAAGGACGTGCTCAAGTTGTTATTCAGGCCGATGTCAGCCGTTGCATTGCCACTGATGACGTTGCGGTCAGTCGGATTGCCGGTTCCAATCTGGTTATTGCTGGCGCCGCCATCGATGAGAATGCCGTAGCCGGCATTGGGTTCGGGCTGGCCATTCAGGTGACCGATCCAGTTGCCGACAATGAGATTGTTTTGGGCATTGCTGCGTAGATAAATGCCAGATCCACCGTTGACGAAACCGGCGCTGCGATTGAAGCGCACGATGACCAGCCCGCGAATGACATTGTTGTTTGACGCAATGACGAGTCCGTGCGCCGGGATAGGTATATCGTCATTGGTGCGCAGTTGTTCGCCACTCAGAATAACGGAATGGTCGCTCCCCGCATCAATCGTTGTCCCTCCCTCACTTAGCGCCGGCAATCCTTCGTTGCGCACATAGATCGTGCCACTGACGCTAAACGTAATCGTATCGGGCACGCCATTGCTGTTTGCCGCCAGAATCGCCTCGCGGAGCGTGCAACCTCCCGGTGTGACAGTGCAGGCGCCATCGTTGGTATCGGCCAGTGAATTGACAGTGAATGTGGCAGCCAGGACCGGCGGCGCTGCCGGCAACAGGCTAAGCAGGAAGATCACCAGGATGGCAAAGCGATAGTGTCGGTGCATAGCGCGCCGCTCCTACTGCAAGATGAGGGGAATCCAGACCGCCGGTATCAACAACCCTGAGGGATCACGCACAATGGCGACATCCTGCACTTCCGCGCCGCTCAGCGCCTCATCTGAACCGGGAACCGAGACCCAGATCCGCAATGTCTCACGGGTATCGGGCAGGATGGTCTCGCTGATCCGCACGCGCACACGCAGGGTGATCTGATTGATCCGGCCACTCCCGGCAATGTTGTCGAGGGTAACGGTATTACTGCTAATCGTGACCCCACTGGTTCCCGACTCGAAGGCGATCAGGGTGCTGCCGCGGCTAGCGGCAAAGTTGAGCTGGAACGTTGCCCGGCCATTGCCAGTATTGCGCAACGTATGGAGGAAGACAACTTCGCGCCCAGCCTGCACATCTTGTTCGTAGCTGCTGCGCAATTCGGCGGCGTAGCGCAAACCGGTTGTTGTCACGTCGGTCATGGTGATGGCCTGGCCGCTGAAGCCGCGCGGTGTGGCAGTGATAACGGTAGTTGCGCGCACCGGATTCCCACTGGCATCGGTCGTCTGTGAACTAAGCGGCACGGTGATAGCGACCGCGATTTCTGCACTGGCACCCGGCGCCAGCGTCACGGTGGGGGTCAGCACAGTCGTGTTGTAGGTGTCGAGACCAATCAGATCGCTGGTGGTAGCGTTGACATCAATTGTGGTCGTGACGTTGCCGTTGTTGGTAAGCTGATGACGGTAAATATGGGTGACTCCAGGAAGCACGATAGCGCTACCGCTAGCAGGAGATGCGACGATTACCGGCAGCGCTTGCACGGATGTGCGAAGTGTCTGCGTGACCGGATTGAACGCAGGCGCGGTAAGCGTCAATGTGGTAGTGTCGGTGATCGGCACCTGTACCGAAGGATGGGTTCCGGTTGGAAGAGACAACGTTACCGTCACCAACTGACTGGCGCCGGGCAAGATATTGAATCTATCAGCAGGTTGGGCAGTCACTGTCCAGCCGGATAACGTACCTGACGTTGAGAGACGCAACCGGTTAAGCCCAAGCGTGCCATGATTTTCCAGTCGCAGGCGATACGTGATGCTGCTGCCTGGCGCGGCGCTCTGCTCGACGGCATCGATGGGTACCAGGCGCAGATCGATGGTTGGCGTGAAGACGCTAAACTCGGAAGTATTGCCAAATCGGTCGGTCGCAGTCAAAGCGATCTGGCGATGGTTACCGGGTGGTTCGGTCAAGATGGCGCTAAACTCGCCGAGGCTATTAACCTGGTGAATATCCTGGCGCGGGATGCCGTTGACAAGCACTTCGAGCAGTTGCCACCCCTGACCATCAGGAGATGGCAGGGCTGGATCGGTGCTGTAGACGTGGATCACGCAGCCGGCGCAGGCTGAAACCGGATCGAGGCTCGCTTCGCTTTCGGCGTTACTGGCAAAGACTTGCCCAACAAGTTGACCGTCCTGGGTGAGCTGAAGGTTGAACGGAGGGTCAATACTGTGGTTGGGCCGGTTGAGACTCTGATCGGGATCAGGTGGAGTGCCGTTGTAGCGAGTAGCGTTTTGAAGTTGAATGCCACCGGCGCTATTAGCGGCGATCTGGTTTTGGGTAATACGCACCCGGCGCGCATTATCGGCAACCAGCACGGCATAACTGTTGTTAGCGCGCAGGCGATTCCCGCTGATCGCAACCCCGAGACTTCCGCCACCAACCTGAATGCCATTGCCGCCATTTTGTTCGATGACATTGGTGTTGGTAATGGTCACGCTGGTTGTATCGGTCAGACGGATTCCATCAGCGACATTGAGTCGGATAAGGTTTCCGCTCACTGTCGCTGTGGTAACTCCCGTCATATCGATTCCGACTCCGGCAGGACGGGCCAGAAATGTGTTACTGTCGTCAGGATCGACAATCCAACCGATCTGGTTTTGCTGGATGGTGGCTGATTGCGTTGCGGCGAGGCTAATCCCGGCGGCGCTACCGTTACCGCCAATCACATTGTTAGCGATAGTAATATTGCTGGCGCCATTGACCTGTATCGCCGGGCCAGTATTGGGTGCAGCGATGTTGAGCGCATCGCCAGACGTATCGCGCCGCAAACCAAGGATGTTGGCGCGCGCTGTAATGTTAGTGCCGCCGTTGATGGCAATTGCCGGGCCACTGGCAGCCGCGATCACGTTGCCACTGGTGTCGGTACCGATGGTGACATCAGTGCTATTGGTCACTGCAATCCCGGCAGCGAAGCTGCCGGGCGCGCTGCGTCGGTCAACACTCAACCCTATCGTGTTGCCCGCAATGGTGACGGCGCTGGCATTCTCGATCCGAACATCGTAGGCAGTGTTGGCGGTGATAGTTGAGGCGGTCATTGTGATTTGTGATGTGTTTGCAATCAACACACCGCCATTGTTTGGGATGCTTCCGGTTACGTTGTCGAAGACACCGATCTGCGTATTGGTTACCGTAACCCCGCTGCTGGTAATCGTCAGGCCGGGTCCGTTATTACCGCCAATCCGAACGATGGTATTGGCGCTACCGATGGTAGTCGTGCCGGCGCTTTCGCTAACGATGATACCGCCAAGCGTGTTTGGGCGGGCACTCGAACCGCTTCGGCTCAGACCGATAGCGGCAAAGCCCCGGATCGTCGTATTGATCGGCGCATCGCCATTGGCCCGCAAGCGAATACCGAAACCGGTATTCCCACTGATGATGAGCGGTTGGGTTGCGCTGGCGCTCCCGATGATCGTGCTCTGCGCACCGTCTTCGATGATGATGCCATCACCGTCATTACCAATAGCTGGATCTGCATCGAGATTGAAACCGATCAAATTACTGGCAATGGTGGTGGTAATGGTGCGAGCGCCACTTACAAGAATTCCACCTGCTTCATTTGCAGCGATGATGTTGCGTTCAAGGTTTGCAGCGCCACCAATGGTGTTCAGTTCGGATCGGCCATTGGGATCGCTGATCAGATCACTGATGACCTGTATGCCATACCCACCGTTGGGCCGCGCGAGTGTGGTGGTCGTTAGCAGCACGCCAATTCGATTCGTTCGAATGGTGTTTTGGGAAGCATTGTTGATCCAGACCCCATTTGCCACATTGCCGGCAATCGTATTGGGATTGCCAGGAACGCCGATCTGGTTGTTGGTAGCCGCGCTGCCATTGATCACGATGCCGTTGCGATTGGGAACGGACGGCACATTTCCATCTAAATCCAGGCCGATCAAACAGTTGCGCACTTCATTACTGGCGCTTCCGATAAAGATCCCGCTGCCGCGGTAGATGCTATCAGCGTTACTGGCGCCGTAGATAGCCAATCCGGACACGATCGCACTGCCGCCATTGAGGGCCAGCCCAACATCGTTACCATTGGCATTGATCGCAACCTGGGGTAGGCTCCCGGCGAGATCGGCGAGTAGCCTGACGTGGGAGCGGGTGATTGGGGGCAGTCGCCCGTTTGTGAGCGTGATGATATACGGGGGTGCGCTAACCTGCCCCTCGGTAATCAGCTCAAAACTCACGATAATAGGATTCGTTTCCGCTGTTTTATTGGCTTTCGTGAGTGCCTGGCGCAGGCTACAATTCGCGTTAGCAAGATTGTCTGTGCAATGGCTAGAGAGATCGGTGACCGGATTATCAGCCAGGGTATCAACATAAAAGATCGTTTCACTATCCTGACCGTAACCATTGTTTGGCCAGGTCAGCATACTGCTTAGCAAAAGCAGCGCTACCAGCCACCACCAATACCTGCGGGCACGCATGAGAAAACTCCTTAAACAACGTTCATAGATTGCGCGCAGTGGAAACAGATAACCTTTGCAGGTTACTCCGATTGTATCACGCGCTGATGGAAAGTTGGGCGAGGCGGGAAACAGGAATTTAGTCCTGATTTTTACAGTCGCGGCAGGATACCAATCGCGCGGAGGTACGCGAGAGAAGCAGCATACTGTTGATCTTCGTACAGGCTGATCTGCTCCTCGCCCGCCCCGCGTTCCCAGGGGGTGCGCCAATCGTCATCGCGCAGGCGCATCGTTTGAGCAAACAGGCGCAAGACCGGTAATACCTCGCGCACATCGCATGGAGGATAACCCTGCCACCAATCATCATCGAGGATGCGCACATGACGAGCGCTATGGCTGACCAGCTCGATCTGGCAGGTGATCTCTGGCGCAGATTGCTCGATAATACCAAGGAGGCGGCGAATATCCAGATCGCCCTCCCCGAGAGCGCAGCGCACCAGGCGCCAGCCCTGCGATGTGGGGTAGGTTTCGTAATCGGCGAGGTGAACATTACGAATGAGGGGGCCAAGCCGTTCGGCGGCGGCATACGGCGTTTCGCCAACAACCAGACAGTTCACCGCGTCGAAGCAGACCCCGATGGCCGGACTATCCACCGCTGCGCACAGTTCGGCCAGGTCGGCGCTCGTCGCATCTTGATGATTCTCGACGGCCAGTACCACATTGTGTTCGCTGGCCAGTTCGGTGACTGCGCGTAACCGTTCGGCTATGTCGGCCAGGTGAGCGGGCCAGTTATCGGTAAACGGTCGGCGATAACCTTCCAGCACCGGACTGATCAGAACACGCAATACCCGCGCGCCGAGCATTGCTGCTGCAGGAATGTGCGCGCGCAGTAGTTGAACGTCAACGATATCGCTATCGACTACCGGCATCAATCCGCTCAAGCTCAACCGATCACGCAAAGCATGCAATCGGTCGGGAGAGAGATCGGGCAACAGACTCAATGGGAATTCAACACTCTGCAAACCGGCGCGAGTAGCGAGGGTAATGATATCCTCGACATCGAGCGGGTGGCTGACTACGCGGAAGGTGCCGCGCCCAATCAACCCGCAACGATAACTAAAACTCAAAGCGGAAAGACCGATCAACACGGCCAAACCTCATCACAATCTAGTAGGCATACATTATATCACGCCTCTCGACGGCTATTTTCATCGTTGCTCAGGCATTTGGTGATAGTATCTTTGCATCAACAGGTTCTCGACCAGCAGGGATTCGCTTCGCGTGCATGAACACTGCTCGGAATCCGCTATCGCTACGCGAACTGGTTTCGGTGGCAATAATTACCCGACTGCCTGTTGGCTCGCGCTGGCCGGCGCGCGTTGTTCAGCAATCGAAGCAATTGCAATACCGCCGAGCAGGAGCACGATCCCGCCAAATTGCAGAGGCGCCAGTGTTTCGCCAAAGAGCAGAAAAGCGAGCAATGTGGAGCCGATCGGTTCTCCCAGAATAGCCACTGCAACATAGGTTGCCGAGAGGCTGCTTAGCGCGTAGTTGAAAGCGGTATGGCCGAGCAATTGGGGGCCGATTGCCAGGCCAAGCACGAAGAGATAGACATACGGTGGGAAGCCGAAAAATTGCTGTCCGGCGACCAGTGCCCAGATCACCAGGACGACTGCTGCGCTGGTGTAGACCAGCCAGATGTAGGCGAGCACAGATAGGCGGCGCCGAAGGTCGCGCCCAATCAGGAGATAAGCGCTGGCCGTCGCTGCTCCGACCAGCGCCAGCGTATTACCGAGCAAGGGATTACTCTGGGTGGAATTGGAGCTATCGCTGATCCCGATGGTAATGGTGCCGATCAGCGTGAGCGCAATTCCCAGGAGCGTTGTCCAGTGCAATCGTTCACGGAAGAAGAAGAGTGAGGCTAACCCGACCCATAGCGGGTTGGTAGAAACGAGAGCGGCGCTGCTAGCGACCGAGGTGTATTCGAGCGAGCTGATCCAGCTTGCGAAGTGAACAGCCAGAAAAGCGCCCGATCCGATGCCAAACAGGATGTCACGCCGACGCAGGCGGCGAATCTCACTACCGGCGCGACCAAGCGCCAGCGGTGTCAAGATCAGCGCGGCCAGGCCAAGGCGTCCGGCGGCAATACTCAGTGAAGACATACCGGCGCTCTGCGCATAGCGGATCATGATGGATGCTGTTGAGGCGATCATGACGCCGGCAAACAGAACGGTGTAGAGCCACAGGCGATGTCGGTTCATGCGGTTGCTTTCGTCCAGCGCACCAGCGGCGCAGCCACCCAGGTAGGCGGTGGCGTCTGGTAGAGTTGAGTCGCGTCACTTGCGACCAGATCGATAATCTGACCTTGCAGAGGTCCTCGTAAAAAGCGGAAGACCTGACCGGCATCGCGCGCATCGCTTTTTGCGCGCACACAATGCTGGTTATACCCCCAGTAGTCACCGGCAGCCAGCAATGCTATGCCCTCTTCGATGGTGCGACGGGCCAGTTCGAGTCCGCCAGCGTCGGGCGCAAACGACTGTTCCGGGGGATCGCCATAACCGATGCCGTGGTGAAAGGGATCGGCTGTTGAAACAATCACTGCATTACGCGCCAGCTCAACCAGTTCGTCGATACCGGGCAGCAATTCGGGATGTCCACCGGCCAGATAGGGATAACGCTCAATGACCTGTGGCCCACGAATACCGCGGCGACGGGTTTCGAGTTCCCAGAAGAAACGAAAACTGTAGAGAGCGTGGTCGAGCTGCCACTCTTCACCGCGATTGAGACCCGGCCCCTGAATACCCCAATAACGCTCTGCGGCGGGCGATCCGCCGGCAGCCACGCGCCGGCGCGCCTGTTCCATTTCATCGTTCCAGGCGTGCAGCACACTGATCACCAGAACCTGATCGGCGCCACTATCGAGGCAGGCATGCACAGCAGCCGCAATCTGATGCCCACAATCAGCGACACCAGCGTGTGGGAAGACAATCACCCCTCCAGCCGCCAGATCGGGGGCTAAATTCCACTGCCGCGCTCGTTCGAGCAACTCATAGCCACCACGTTCGCCGAGCGCTTCGTGTTCAGAACGGTACAGATCGTGAATAGCCTTGTTTAGTTCTGCGCGGCGCATCGCTCACCCAAACTGCTCAACGAAGCGTTGATCCCCACTATAGAACCAGCGAATATCGTCGATGCCATACTTGAGCATTGCCACTCGTTCGGGGCCGAATCCGCCAGCGAAACCGCTAAATTCAGCCGGATCGTAACCACCGTTGCGAAGGACATTGGGGTGTACCATCCCGCAACCACCAATTTCAAGCCAGCCGGCATACTTACAAATCCGGCAACCGTTACCGCCGCAAAGGAAGCAGGTAACATCCATCTCAGCGCTTGGTTCGGTAAAGGGGAAGAAGCTCGGGCGCAGCCGCACCTGTGTGCCCGGGCCAAACATTCGTTCGGCAAAGAAACTGAGCGTGCCTTTGAGATCAGCCATCGTCACATGGCGCCCAACCGCCAGAAACTCAAACTGATGGAACATCATCTCGCTGCGCACCGTGACCTGCTCGTTGCGGTAAACCTTGCCGGGGATCAGCACCCGCAGCGGGTTAGGTGCATTACGCCGCATCGCATGGATCTGGCCAGGAGAAGTATGGGTACGCAAGAGCACTGATGGCGCGCCCGCCGGCATTTCGATATAAAACGTATCCTGCATATCGCGCGCCGGATGGTCGTCGGGGAAATTGAGCAAGCTGAAATTGAAGGCATCGTACTCTACTTCAGGACTCTCCCAAACTTGAAAGCCCATTTCGGCAAAGATCTGCTGGACCTGACGCAAAATCTGGTTGGTGAGATGCACATATCCAACCGCAGGTCGGCGACCGGGCATCGTCACGTCGATCCGTTCAGCGGCCAGTTCAGCGGCAACAGCCTGAGCTTCGAGCCGTTCTCTGGCGGCGGCGAAAGCTGTCTCGAGCTGTTCGCGCAGCGCATTCACTCGTTGGCCGACCAGTGGCCGTTCCTCGGCAGGCAACGAACCCAGGCCGCGACTCAGGCGCGACAGACGGCCTTGCTTGCCGATATAGCGACTCTTCCATTCGGTGAGTGCCGACAGGTCGGCAACCGACTCGAGCGCAACGAGTGCTTCCTGTTCAAGTGCGGTCAATTCGTCGAGCAGTGTGGTCATGCGGCACCATCTTGTTCCAGTTGCGAATGGCAATTGCGTTGCTATTATACATTGTAACGACGGAAGCAAGAGCGTGAAGGCGCAAACACGAGGAGAAAAGGCAAGCCAACTGAGATGTGGTCTTGCCATCGTCTCACCGGTCAGCTTTGACCGACCGTCCGCTGACGTAACGCCTCGAACAGGATGATACTGCCGGCAACGCCAGCATTCAACGACTCGATAGAGCCGATCATTGGAATGGCGATGAGCCGATGGGCTAACGCGCGAGCGGCGGCGCCGAGACCGTGGGCTTCGTTGCCGATGATCAACGCTGCCGGTTGCCGCCAATCGACAGCATAGTACGGCTGTTGGCCTGCGCTATCGGCGGCATAGACGGTATAATCGGCCAGTTCTACAGCGATCTCCTCCCATCCCATCAGGCGCAGCGGCAGCAAAAAATGAGCACCCATTGCTGCGCGTGCCACTTTTGGACTGAAGGGATCAGCAGTGCCGGGGGCGCAAATCACGCAACCCACACCTGCCGCTGCTGCCGAACGAAGCAAGGTACCGACATTGCCAGGGTCTTGAATTTCATCAAGCACGAGGCGCAAGCCGGGGCGAGGCGGCAACATTGGCCAGGTTACGGCAGCAATGATGCCCTGTGGTTGTTCGGTATCGGCGGCGGCAGCAATCGCAGCCGGAGTAGCCGGAAAGCAGTGTGGTAGCGAGCGCAGCCGGTCAAGCAAGGCAACGCCGGCCTCAGTCGTCGCAAGCTGATCGGGCGCGTAGAGCGCCAGGCGCAGTTCGGCGCCGGCAGCGAGTGCGTCAGTGACAAGGCGCACCCCTTCCAGCACAAAACTACGTTCGCGTCGCCGGTGGCGCGATGACTCGACCAGAGCGCGAAGCCATTTCACATGCTGATTGGCAGTGCTGGTGATCATGATAACATCTGCTAAAACCGGCTTCCATCACAGGAGTGCATACCATAAAAATATGTGACCGGCAGCGAATTCACCCCGCGCTGCCGGCCAACAAAATATCAGAAAAAGCGAGCTACAACGCTATGCCGTCACCGCAGCCTGAGCCTGAGCAACGATGCGGGCAAACGCTTGCGGATCGCGCACTGCCAGATCGGCCAGCATCTTACGGTCGATCACGATATTAGCCTGCTTGAGGCTATTGATCAGGCGGCTATACGTTGTGCCGTGCAGCCGGGCAGCAGCGTTAATGCGCATAATCCACAAACGGCGGAAATCGCGCTTGCGGCGGCGGCGGTCGCGATAGGCATCGGCGAGCGCGTGCATCACTGCTTCATGCGCAACCTTATAGTGGCGGCTGCGCGCGCCGCGATAGCCTTTGGCCTGAGCTAACAGTTTCTTGTGGCGCTTGCGCACCATCATGCCACGCTTAACACGAGCCATGCGTTTTCTCCTTTGGCGGATCGGTCAGGAGGTGGCAAACCGAACCCTGAACTTCATCCGCAGTAAAACATTAACACACAACAACCGATCAGGCTTACAAAGACCCTACGCGCAGCGTAGGGCCATCAGCGGTAACGGGAAGCCCATAACCCGTTCGGCAAGGAATTAATCTAATCCGTAGGGCAATGCAACCTGCAACATACGGCGGTTAGCGGGCGAAGTCGGTTGCCCCTTACCCCAGGCGCGCTGCGAGCGGCTAGGGCGGTTGCGCTTGTTGCCGCGCACACCCCTCTGTTGGAGGAACTTGCCAGACGCGGTCACTTTAAAGCGCTTTTTCGCGCCCTTGTGCGTCTTCATCTTCAGCTTAGACATCGAAAGTCTCCTTTAAGCCCAGGCAGATCGTGACTGGCTGCGCATTCATTCAACGATCAGCGTCGCCGACGATCTCGCTTATCATCGTCATCAAACTCTTCGTCGTCTTCCTCTTCATCAAAATCCTCATCGATGAGATCTTCGTCTTCCTCTTCATCAACATCGTCGCTCTCATCGATAAGCTCTTCTTCTTCCTCAGCAGTTTCAGCGTCTGTCTCAAGCGCCGGTGTCGGGGCAGGGCTGGCCGCAGCCTGGCGCTGAGCGGCAGCTTTCTGCGCTTGCTGCGCTGCCTTCAGTACCTTTGCGGTTGGCGCCAGCAACATCGAAAGTACCCGCCCTTCCATCAACGGTTTTTGCTCGATGACGGCGATGTCACTCAACTGCTCGGCAATCTCATCGAGCATCTTTCGCCCAATCTCAGGGTGGGCCATTTCGCGGCCACGGAAGCGCAGGTTAAATTTCACCTTGTCGCCGGCCAGCAAAAAGCGCCGCGCCTGATTTGCTTTCACGGCGATGTCGTGGTCATCGGTTCTCGGCATCAGCCGGATCTGTTTCAACTCCGACTGTTTCTGATTACGGCGCGCTTCACGCTCCTTCTTGCTCTGTTCGTAGCGGAATTTGCCGTAATCAAGCAAGCGACACACTGGCGGAACCGCATTAGGCGCGACTTCCACGAGGTCATACCCTCGCTCTTCAGCCATTGCCAGAGCTTCGCGCAAGGAAACGATGCCGACCTGCGTACCGTTTTCGTCGATCAGGCGCACTTCACGGGCGCGAATGCGATTGTTAATGCGAAACCGGTCTCTGATAGCGCGACTCCTTCGTCTTTCGAGCAGTGATAGCTGTGGATAGATTGCATTATCTTGACCAGCCCATCACCTTTAGACAACAATCAACTGCTGTGAAGCTTCGCTCACATCAAGCGTGCATTATACCAGTCTCGCCGGGGAGAGTCAAACAGTTGAAGCAACGTTATGCCATATGTCCGAGAATGAGGTGCGCAATCTCACTCGCCAAAGCTGTGGCCGTTTGCTGGTCTGGATTGCGTTTCACCGCTTACCATGGTAACATACAAGAAATTCCATCCAGGGGAGCCTGGGCGAACCGGGCTGAGAGGGCGTTTCTGGCCAGTGCCACCGACGCCGACCCTTAGAACCTGATCTGGGTTATGCCAGCGGAGGGAGGAGCAGAACGCAGTCCACTTTCGGATCTGCGTCAACGGTGTAAGCTATCACCGTCCTGCCGCGGCAGGACGGTTTTTTGTCTGCATCGCCATCTCGTCTCCTTCGTCGTTGGCCGACGGGAGGTTGCAATGACGCTGGTTGAACGGATTGCTGAGCTGCGCGAACGGGTGCGACAACAACGGCCTTTGCTCCATCACATTACGAACTTTGTGGTGATGAACGATACGGCAAACGTCACTCTCCACATCGGTGGTTTGCCGGTGATGGCGCATTCGCGCGAAGAGGTGGCCGAGATGGTGGCTGCCGCCGGCGCGCTGGTGCTCAACCCCGGTACGCTAGAGTGGCTCGATGCGATGTTGCTGGCCGGCAACCGGGCCAATGAACTGGGCATTCCGATTGTGCTCGATCCGGTGGGGGCAGGCGCGACAAGGCCACGCACGGCGACGATGCTGCGATTGCTGGAAGAGTTGCAGATTGCCGTAGTGCGGGGTAATGGCGGTGAAATCGGGGCGTTGTCCGGCATGGGTGGTGAGGTCAAGGGCGTTGAGGCAGTGGCCGAGCCGGAACATCCACTGCTGGCAGCCCAAGAGCTGGCTCGTCGTTATGGAACAGTTGTTGCTTCGACAGGCCGCCAAGACATTGTGACTGATGGTACCCGCGTTATGCTGGTCGATAACGGTCACGAGTGGTTGCGTACCTTGACCGGTACCGGTTGTGCGGCGACGACCGTCGTGGCCGCGTTTGCTGCCGTTGAGCGGGATTATGTCCTGGCGACAGCCGCGGCACTCGCCTGTTTCGGTCTGGCTGCCGAACTGGCTGCGCCACAGGCACAGGGGCCAGCCAGTTTCAAAGTGGCGTTCTACGATGCAATCTACCACCTGTCTGCCGATCAGATTCGGGCCGGCGCGCGGGTATCGGTGGATTGAGCATCGCGCCTGACGTTCTCTTTCCCCACTGTAGGGTAGTACGATGAGCCTGTGAGACGTTGTACGGAGGTGACTAATGAATCTTAACGAGCAGATTGCCGCATTGCGCGAACGGGTGCGCCAACAACGCCCCCTGCTTCACCACATCACGAACTTTGTGGTGATGAATGATACGGCAAATGTTACTCTGCACATCGGTGGTTTGCCGGTGATGGCGCATTCGCGCGAAGAGGTGGCCGAGATGGTGGCTGCCGCCGGCGCGCTGGTGCTTAATCCGGGCACGTTGTCGCCGGAGTGGGTCGAGTCGATGTTAGTCGCCGGTAAGCGCGCTAATGAATTGGGTATCCCGATTGTGCTTGATCCGGTTGGTGCCGGCGCTACAACGTTGCGCACTACGAGCAATCGACGTTTGCTGGAAGAGTTACAGATTGCGATTGTGCGTGGCAATTCGGGTGAGATCGGGGCGCTGGCCGGAATGGGTGGCGTGGTCAAGGGAGTCGAAGCGGTGGTCGAGGCTGATGATCCGGTGGCCGCAGCGCAAGAGCTGGCCCGTCGCTATGGCGTGGTAGCGGCAGTAACTGGCCGACGCGATATTGTGACCGATGGGAAGCGGGTGATGATGGTGGATAACGGTCACGAGTGGCTGAAGACGCTGACCGGTACCGGTTGCTCGGCAACCACTGTTGTCGCCGCGTTTGCTGCCGTTGAGCAGGATTATGTCCTGGCGACAGCCGCGGCGCTGGCCTGTTTCGGTCTGGCTGCCGAACTGGCTGCGCCACAGGCGCGGGGTCCGGCCAGCTTCAAAGTGGCGTTCTACGATGCAATCTATCACCTGTCCACCGATCAGATTCGGGCCGGCGCGAAGGTGACGGAAGCACAGATGTAGCGTTGCGCTGATGAAATGGGTTTGTCTGGCGGGTGCAGCGTAGACTGCTGTGATGTGGCGTAGCGCAAGACGACAGAAAGGGAGTGGACTGTTTGCGACTTCAGAGCTGTCGCCGCGCGTCACACAACGGAAGGATGAAGTCTATGGCATGGCAAGGCGCAATAACCTGGGATCTCTACGTCATCACCGACGCTGGTCTAGCGCGCGGTCGCTCACATCAAGCGGTACTCGAAGCCGCAATTGCTGGCGGGGCAACGGTGGTTCAGTATCGGGAGAAAGCTGCCTCAACCCGCCAGATGGTGCAGGAAGCGGGTGAGTTGTGTGCCCTGGCCCGGCAAGCCAGTGTGCCGCTAATCGTGAATGATCGGATTGACGTGGCCCTGGCTGTTGATGCTGACGGAGTGCATATCGGTCAGGACGATATGCCTGCTCAACTGGCTCGTCGGTTGATCGGGCCGGACAAGATCCTTGGCGTATCGGTCTCGACGCTGGATGAAGCTTTACAGGCAGTTCAGGATGGTGCCGATTATCTCGGTGTAGGCCCTATCTTTGCGACTCCGACCAAACCTGATGCGGCGCCACCGATTGGAATGGAGGGATTGCGGCTGATCTGCCAGCAGGTCTCTATCCCGATTGTCGCGATTGGCAGTATCAATGCAACTAACGCGGCAGACGCTATCGCCGCCGGGGCTGATGGAGTGGCGGTGGTATCGGCAGTTGTAGCCGCAGATGATGTTGCCGTAGCAGCCCGCCAATTACGGGCTATTGTCGTTGACGCGCGCAGTCGCCACGCTGAGCAGAGAGGAAAACGATGACTCTACCCCGTTGTTTGACGATTGCCGGTTCCGATTCGGGAGGTGGGGCCGGCATCCAAGCCGATCTCAAGACGTTTTCCGCCCTCGGTGGGTATGGGATGAGTGTTCTGACCGCTATCACGGCCCAGAATACGGTGGGCGTACAGGCCGTCTTTGAGCTGCCGGCAACGCTGGTAGCGCAGCAGATCGATTCGGTGGTGACCGACATCGGTGTTGATGCGGTCAAGACTGGAATGCTGGCAAATGCCGAGATTATTGCTGTTGTCGCGGAAAAAGCGCGCCTGTACCGGTGGCCACACCTGGTCGTTGACCCGGTGATGGTAGCCAAGAGTGGCGATCCGTTGCTCCGCTCAGACGCACGCGCGGCCCTGATCTCGTTGCTCTTTCCACTCGCTACGGTGGTGACCCCAAATCTGCCTGAAGCGCGCGCGCTGACCGGTTTGGAGATTACCACGATCGGCGAGATGGAGCAGGCAGCCAGAGCGATTCACGCTATGGGGCCGCGCTGGATCGTGGTGAAAGGCGGTCATCTGGAAGGCGATAGCGTTGATGTGCTCTTCGACGGCGAACGGTTTTCTTACTTCTCTTCTCCCCGGATCGAGACGCGCCATACTCATGGCACCGGCTGCACCTTCGCTTCGGCTATCGCCGTCGGGCTGGCGAGGGGTTTGTCAGTGCCTGAAGCAGTGCAACAGGCGAAAGAGTACATCACAACGGCGCTACGTCATGCTCCCGGTCTGGGGCAGGGGCACGGCCCGGTGCATCATTTTGCTTCGTGGTATCAGGCGCATTCCAATCAGTGACTTGTTCGTTAATGGGAGAGAGGCGGACAATCGGCCCGCCTCTCTTTCCTGCGCATGCTCTGTTAGCTTATGGTTGATTGTTTTGTCAATTATGGACAGAGCGACCAATTGACGAAAGTGCCATCAACTGCGTATAGTATCCTCATCGGGCATGCCGGCGTGCAGCGTGTTTGCGTGTCGGGTTCATGATGAGGAGTAACGTCATGCGGGCACAAAACAAAGTGATTGTGGTTACCGGCGGTGGTAGCGGAATTGGGCGGGCTCTGGTCTTGCACTTGTTACGCAAGGGAGCCCGGGTTGCGGCGGTTGATTTAAATTCGACGGCACTCGCAGAGACGGCGCAGCTTGCTGGCGCGGGATCGAGCCGGCTATCTACCCACGTGGTCAATGTTGCCGATCGGGCGGCGGTAGCGGCGCTTCCTGCGCAGGTGATAGCCGCGCACGGGGTGGTTGATGGTGTCATCAACAATGCGGGTATCATCCAGCCTTTTGTCCGGGTGAAAGACCTCGACGAAGCGACCATCGATCGGGTCATGAACGTCAATTTTTACGGCACGGTCTTCGTGACCAAAGCCTTTCTGCCCACGTTGCTGACCAGACCAGAAGCGCATATTGTCAATATTTCAAGCATGGGCGGATTCTTGCCCGTTCCCGGACAGACGATCTACGGCGCGGCGAAAGCTGCGGTGAAGTTGTTTACTGAGGGCCTGTACGCTGAACTGCTTGAAACCAACGTGCGGGTGACTGTTGTCTTTCCCGGAGCAGTCAGTACGAATATCGTCTCCAATTCCGGGTTACAGACGGCGCCGATGGCTGAGGGTAATCAAGCGCGCTCGCTCAAGCCATTATCTGCCGAGCAGGCAGCGTCGATCATCATTGATGGAATGGAACGAAACCTGTACCGGGTTCTGGTCGGCAAAGATGCCCGGATGATGGATCGGCTGTATCGTTTGAATCCACGTTTTGCCGTGAATCTAATCTTGCGCCAGATGAAATCGTTGCTGGCCCGGTCATGATCATTGGGTGCTGTAAGCCGGGATCGCTGCTGTGTTCTGGATGCCCGCTGAGCAAGGGGGAGCCTCCCACGAGTTGTTGGCATGCTTTCCAGAGATGACCAGTCAATTCTCGCATTGAGTGTTCTTCACTGCGGCAGCGAGTATGGTCTGGCGGTGATTGATGGAAAAGGAGGGTGATAACCGATAACCGCACTCTATCCGACCCAGGGGAGTCGGATCGCGCGATTGAATCGCTATGTGCTGCCTCTTGCGATCTCGATCTAAACTAACTGCGCATGATCAGCGGCAGATATGCCCGCGGGACGAGTGGGCTGCCGCCGGTGGTGAAAGGTGTATCGTTTGACCAGTGCTGATCGGCGCCGCCTGGGCGCGGTTTGAGTTCGCCGGGACTTTGCCCACCGGTAGCGCTGTCGCCGATAGTTGTCCCGCTCCCTTCGTCAAACCGATAGAGTGCCAGTGTGTCAGCATCTGCTTGATGTGGTGTGTCTGGACGAGTGAAAGGCGCCGAATAACGCGCGATCCGCGACAGGCGCACATCATCGAGCCAGCCGTTAAAGTAACGACTACCTGGATAATCATGCTTTTCCGCGCCGAGTACCAGGTAGGGATCGCTGTTGGGATAGGATGTTGTCCGGTTCAAGCGGTAATCGATCCGTCCATCTGGCCCATTCATCGCGCCGTCGAGTTGACCATCAACAAATAAGCGCACTTGTCCGCTACTGGCCCGGGTGACGGCAATGTGATGCCATGCTCCGTCGGTAACTGTCATGGTGCCTTTCAGCAAGCGATCATCACTGCCCACACTCACGCCGACAACCAGCTTCCCATCGCAAATCGCGATGCCGTAATCGCCATAATCGCCTTCACCGAAAATGTCGCGGTCGATGACAATGTTGCCGTAGTACCATCCATCGCAATCAGGCGCGGTATTGTCGGCTGCATTTGCCTTCATCCAGAACTCAATTGTCATGTCGCCGCCAGCATTGACCGGGCGTGAGCTGGTCAAGCGTCCGGCGCTGTCAATCGTCCCCAGCGGAATTTTAATCCGATCCTGATCGTTTGTGCTGCTGCCAAAGAGTCTGATCGAAAAACCGGTGGTGGCAGGCCGGGCAATAGCCGGTTGTGTTGGCGCCGTTTCAGTTGCAATTGATGCTGGTGAGGATGGTTGTGCGACCGTTGGCAGAGCACTTGTCGGTATGGTTTGTGCGTGTGTTGGTGTTGGTGCGGGTGAAACACTGCTGGCGCTACACGCAATTAACACCCAGCAGAGCCAGCCTGCCAGGAGATAGATCAATCGGTACTGGCGCATGATTACCCCCTCCCGTTGCCCAAACGGTAATGATGTCTTCGTTGTAGCATAAACGCGACGGGGGTGTTAATAGCCAGAAGGTACCGGTTGAGCATAACGAGCATGTTCGTGGATGATCTGAGCGGCGCGCCGTCCTAATTCGACAGCATAATTCGTGCCGCGATCCCACGGGTAAACCTGACTCATGCTGGCCCAGTAGAGACCGGTGAGCGGGGTAGGAATTGGCGGAATATTTCGGCTATGGTTTACCGGTACGATTGGTTGCGCGTAGGTTTCTCGATGTAACCAGTAGCCGCGCACCCATTCTCGCCGGAAAGCCGGGTTGATCTGATGGAGTGCCGGCATGAATCGTTCGAGCAGTTCGGCTGGTGTGAGACGAAAATATTCGTGATCGGGGTCAAGATAGTCGCCGCAGTAAATCAGATGGTCGCCGCCGTAGTGTTGCGACTCGATAAAGTTGGTGTGCTCAACTAACGCCAGAAACGGGAATTCGGCTTTGGGTAGATTGAGCCAATAGATCCCGTTGGTCAGCGGTTGACGCAGGGCAATGGTAAGTGCCACGGCCCCCATCGAGCGCAACGTTCGCAACTGACCGAGATAGCCGGTGGGGAGTTGTGGAACCAGGCGAGCCAGCAATCCCGGTGCTCCGGTAACCAGGAGCGCATCGTAATCGGTTGGTGGGTGGTTACCAGCCAGCACCTGCCAGCCGGTTTCAGTTTGAGCGACCGTCTTTACCGGCGTTTGCCGCCATACTTGCGCGCCACGTCGCGCGCACGCTGCGCACAGTTCATCAGCGAAGGCCTGAAAGCCACCCTCGAAGTAACCGAGCTTGAAGCTACGCGCTCGCAACCGTGCCCATAGCCATGCCATGTTGACTTCATCGGCGTGTGGGCCAAATTTCCCTTCCAGCAACGGACGCCAGATCACGCGCGCCACATTTCGCCCTGAATACCGTTCAGTCCACTCAGTTGCTGTCACTCGCTCAAGTTTCTGCCAGTTGTTAGTAATAAACTTCAGGTAGAAGGCGCTGATCCCAAAGCGTAGCCGGTCGAGCGGTGGCAAGCCGGGGAATCGCAACACCGGCAGCACACCATCGAGGGCATACCCGCGACCATTCCACCATTGCGCAGTGACCGGCGCGCGGAAGAAGAGCCGGTCGCGCATCCCGATCTCGCTGGTGAGCTTGATGATGGCATGGTCGGTCGTGAAGATGTGGTGGTAGAACCGTTCGAGCGGCCACTCCCAGGCCGGATCGCGAAAACCACTGGCCAGACCACCGACCTGCTCGCCAGCCTCATAGACCGTCACAGCGTGGCCTTGTCCGGCCAGATCGTAGGCGGCGCTCAGGCCGGCGATACCGGCGCCGATAATCGCAATCCTCATGGCAGCACCTGTTGGGTGGTCGGAGTGTCTTCAGGAGTGGCAGGAGCTGTCTGTTCACGAAGGGCTGCCGCCCGTTCCATATCGCGCCAGGACAGGCTCTGACGCAGCATGTACCAGCCACCGAGCAAGGTTACCGGCAGCCAGAGGGCAACGTGCAGCACCAGCGTATAGCCGGCGGCGAGCGCATGGGGAACGCCGAACTGGGTCAGAATGGCGATACCGGGCGCATCGAACGTGCCGATATAGCCGGGAGTGGAGGGAATGGTGGTAAAAAGATTGACAATGGCGGTCATCAGCATCAAGACCAGGAACGAGACTTCAAAGGGAAAGGCGTGCATGACAAACCAGTATTTGAGCGTTTCGCCCAGCCAAATCAGGGTTGAAGTCGCCAGAATAATCATCATTTCGCGTGGACTGCGCAATGATTGTAAGCCTATGATGAAGCGGTCGAAGAGGCCGTGGATGTGTGGGCGCAGCACGGCAGGCGCAAAGCGATCGACCGCAACGGTGTAGAGGCGACTCATCCGTTGGGGGTGGGTGGCCAGCGCAATGAAACCGATCATTGCCAGGATGAACAAGGCACTAAATCCAAGCACCAGGGCGCGGAAGGTGTCTGGTAGGGGGGCGAAAGGTAATGTTATTGCGACAAAGAGCAGCATCACCAGGCCGTCAAACAGTCGTTCGAGCACGACGGTAGCCAGTGAGGCGCTCATAGCAATACCACAGTTGCGGCGCAACACATAACTGCGCAATACCTCGCCGGCGCGGGCCGGGTAGACATTATTGCCCATATAGCCGATTACAACAATTGGGAAGAGCACGCGGAGCGGTACCGGCGCGATATGATTGAGCATCGACTGCCAGCGCCAGGCGCGTGCCCAGACTGTCGCAAAGTAGATGGCGATGCCTGGAATCAACCACCAGTAATTGGCCTCGCGCAGCGACTCCCAGAAATGAGCCAGATCGAGACCGTAGAGCGCGATGCCGAGGAAGAGCGCACTAATAATCAGGCCAAGCCATAGTTTCCAATGTCGCACTGAAGTTCCTTTGGCTGTGACGTTCGTTTAGTATGGGTAATAGTGTATCGCATGCCGTTCTGTCAGGATGACAGGCTGCGTCACCGGCAAACGGTTTGCCTTTTCTTTGCATCTTAACCCGCCTGTAGCGGCCTGTCAAAGCGGAAGCACGAGTAAGGCAAATGGAAGCGGGACAAGTGAGTCGATAAGCCTTCCCGTCTGTTCGCCCGGCGTGATCAAACCGGTTGACGACCCGCCATCAAGGTTCATGGCAATGGCAATATCGAGATCGGCAGCAGCAAGAAACTGTGACCATTCGGCAAGGCTAAAGCTGGCCGCAGGGGCAACGATGAACAATACCCTGCCAGACCGATCGAGCGCAATGGCACTGCGACGGGCGCGCTGAGGATCTTCTCCGGTATAGGCGGCTTCTCCGTTGGTTCGCACTAGCAATGGCCACCCTTGCACGGCCTGCGCGAACGGTGAGCCGTCATACGGTCGCTCTGACAGCGCCCAAAGATAGGGAGTGCCACTTTCATCAACGGCAAACATACCGCCTTGACCGACATAACTCGCGCCAATGGCGCGTTGATCGCTGATCAAGAGCGCGACCGGTTCGCCCTGCTGGTCGAAAAAGCCGCCGTTGATTGCTGCCAGCGCGCTGTATTGGGCAGCCCATGCGCTCAACATGCGCGGCGCGCCCGGATCGTAGCCTACCACAAAGCGGACTTTGGAGGGATCGATTCGCGCAACCTGCACCGGTAACACCGGCGCCTCCAACTGACGTAGTTCAATTCCATCAGCAATCGTATGCCAGACTTCCGTGGGCGCCGGCATTGGCCCGGTTGTTGTAGGCATCAACGTCGGCACGATGTTTGGCGTACTGATCGGTGGTGGAGTTGCCGCACACGCGGAGAGGACGAGCAGCCAGCACAGTCCAATCGACAAGATGAGACTATATCGACGACGCAGCCAGCCAGAATGCTGTCGTGGAGCGCAAGGTCTGCCTGAGGGAGGTTTGTCTGCGCGCTGGTTCATCGCAAGCATCTTTGCATAGAATATGAATGGCGTAGATCTGCCAGTACCGCTAGTCGGCTTGTGGTTCTATCGCCAGCACAAGTCTACCCGGCGTCGATCCTACCCCAACTGATGATAGCCTGACCGATAATACAATAGTGGCCGACCACCGAAAACGCGCGCGTCAACGATCTCACCGACGAAGATGGTATGATCGCCGCCGGGCAACGCGCTGTGCAATCGGCACTCGATGTGGGCGAGCACGCCGTTGAGGAGCGGAAGACCACGGGGTGATAGCGTATAACTATGCGGGGCAAACTTCTCGCCATCGTGCATTGCAAAGCGACGTGAGAGATATTCTTGATCTTCGGCCAGAATATTGACGGCGAATTGTCCGGCTTCTGCGATCACATCGTGACTGGCGGCAGTGTGGTCAATACAGATCAACACCAGTGGCGGATGCAACGATAGCGATGCAAAAGAGCTAACGGTCAAGCCGGCCAGCCGTCCCTTGTGGGCAGTGGTAACCACGGTTACGCCCGAAGCGAAGTGGCTCATCGTCTGGCGAAAGAGTGATTCGTCAATCATCGTCTTCCTGCGTTGCGGCGGGCAGCAATTGCGGCGTGAATCTCGGCGCCGATAGCGTGTTCAGCGCGCGCTTCGTCGTCGAGCAAGAGCAGTTGCGGCACGGTAGGCGAAGGACCACCTTCGCGATTGATCGCCACCATACTGAAATAGCCGGTGGTGCAAAGGCGGCGGTCGCCGATAAGCGGATGTTCAGCAAAAAGATGGACGCGCACAACCATTGAGCTGCGTCCCACATAGATAACCCGCGAGAAGGCTTCAACAATCTCGCCCTGCCCAATCGGGGTGCGAAAATCGATCCGCTCGGTAGAGGCGGTCACGACGGGCAAACGGCAGAAGCGCAGCGCAGCGATTGCAGCGGCCTTGTCCATCAAGGCCATCACATCACCGCCAAACATAGTACCATAGCCGTTCGTCTGATGAGGCAGAATAATCTCAGCCATTCGTTCTTCGGCAGTCGGCTTTGCCGGTCGATTTTGGATGGTCATATTGTCCATAGGCAACCGTAAGGTAAACGACGGCGCTCGCGTGAGCGCCGTCTTCGGCGGTAGTCAGAGTGACGGGTATGGAACAGGTGCCTGCCAATGCTATTGGGTCATCCACCCCATCCCTTTGAGAGTTGGGTCTCTTCGCCGGGCTTGCGTTTAGGCAAGCGATAAATAAAGCGCACGATCTGATCGGCGGCGACAAACATGATGATCAATGCCTGCACGATCTTGATCACATCAATTGACAAACTGGCGCGCACCTGCATCAACCGCGCGCCGGTGAGCAAGCCGCCCCAGAGCAAACCGGAAAAAATGATACCAACCGGGTTCGCGCGCGCCAGGAGCGCCACGGCAATTGCATCAAAGCCGAGGCCCGAGAAGAAGTCGGCACTGAGCGAACCGCGCACGCCGGTCACTTCGATGGCGCCGGCCACGCCGGCCAGGGCGCCGGCGAATGCCATCGCCAGCACAATCGTGCGTGGCACGCTAATCCCGGCGTAACGGGCAGCATTCGGATTAACGCCGGCAGTGCGCATCTCAAAGCCGATGGTAGTGCGATATAGCAGCCATGCGATGACGAAGACCAGCACAAGCGCCAGTGGAATACCCAGATGCAGGATGGTTGAACTGCCTACCTGAATGCCAGGTAAACGAGCTGTTTCAGCAATCAGGCGTGAGCGAGCGCCGGTCGTGTCTTCGGGATCGCCCAGGATATAAGGAGTTTTACTGCGGATCAGCCAGTCGGTCATGCGCAAGGCAATATAGTTGAGCATGATCGTATTGATCACTTCATGCGCGCCGGTGCGGGCTTTGAGAAAACCGGCAATCGCGGCCCAGGCCGCGCCGCCGAGGGCGCCGGCAATCAACGTCGCCGGGATGTGGAAAATAGCCGGCATTTGCAACGTTGTGCCGATCACAACCGAGGCGACTGCCCCGGCGTACAGTTGCCCTTCGGCGCCAATGTTAAACAGGCCGGCTTTAAAGGCCAGTGCCACGCATAGACCGCAAATGATAAATGGGGTGGAACGGACAACCGTATCAGCGAGCGCTCGCGGCGAGCCAAAAGCGCCTTCCCAAAGACCGATATATGCCGCTCGCCAGTCAGCGCCGGTGATACCGATGATAAAAGCGCCAACAACCAGTGCGCTAAACACTGCCAGGATTGGAACCAAGATACCCGACCAGCGATCCCAAAATTGGCGGATCACCGAGGAGCGAATCGCCGTTTCGGTGGCTACCTGCGCCATGACATTCTCCCCAACTGCGTGAAGATGATCGCTATGCTATGCCTCAACCGGTACGGAACGATCAAGAGTAGCGCCGGCCATTAATAGCCCTAACTCTTCGCGGGAAAGTTCGCCATTTTTGACGGTGGCGACAATCTGGCCGTGGTACATCACCGCAATCCGGTCGGCCAGAGACAGGATTTCATCGAGTTCGGCTGAGATCAGGAGCACGGCGACGCCTTCATCACGCTTTTTGACAATCTGGTTATGGATAAACTCAATGGAGCCAACGTCAATCCCACGAGTGGGTTGTGATGCGATCAAGAGTTTGAGCGAGCGCGTAAACTCGCGGGCAACGATCAGCTTTTGCTGGTTGCCACCGCTGAGTGAGCTGGCTGGCACGTGAATGCTCGGTGTGCGCACATCGAATTCTTCAACCAGGCGCGCGCAATGCTGATTGATCGCCTGATCGTTGCGCACAACACCGCGGGCGAACGGCGGTAAATAATACAACTCCAGCACAGAGTTGTCGGTCAGCGGGTACGAGGTGACCAGCCCATCACGTTGACGATCTTCGGGAATGTGGGCTACCCCCAATTCGCTAATCTGGCGTGGGGTGGCGTTAGTCACATCAACGCCAGCGATTCGGACTGTGCCGGCTTCGCTGGGTCGCAGACCGGTTAATGCCGCCACCAATTCAGTCTGGCCATTGCCTTGCACGCCGGCGATACCGAGAATTTCGCCGGCACGCACTTCGAGATCAACGCCTTTGACGGCCAGCAGGCGACGATCGTCGCGCACCTGCAAGCCGCGCACTTCGAGCACAGGCGCTCCCGGTCGAGCCGGTTGCTTCTCAACCTTCAGAATCACCTCGCGCCCCACCATCATTGCCGCCAGGCTCGCTTCGGTCGCTTCTGCCGGCGTGGTCTCGCCAACCACCTTGCCGCCGCGCAGCACAATGATCCGGTCGGCTACTTCAAGCACCTCGCGGAGTTTGTGGGTGATAAAGATGATTGATGCGCCTTGCGCCGTCAGCGTGCGCATCACCCGCACCAGATCATCAGCCTCTTGTGGGGTCAGAACAGCAGTTGGCTCATCGAGGATCAGAATATCGGCGTTGCGGTACAGAGCTTTGATGATCTCAACTCGTTGTTGCACACCAACATCGAGATCGGCAACAAGAGCGTCGGGATCGACGGCAAGACCGTATTGCTCAGAGATAGCGCGGATACGCTCAGCAGCTTTTTTACGATCAAGAAAGGGGCCATTGGTCACTTCATTCCCGAGAATAATGTTCTCGGTCACAGTCATTACCGGCACGAGCTGGAAGTGCTGATGCACCATGCCGATCCCGCGAGCAATCGATTCGTGGGGGCTGGTGATGCGAATTGGCTCGCCTTTGACGAAGATTTCTCCTTGATCTTGATGGTACAACCCGTAAAGAATGTTCATTAAGGTTGACTTTCCGGCGCCATTTTCACCGAGTAGGGCGAGCACTTCACCTTTATGAAGTTTCAATGATACGTTATCATTGGCAACGACACCGGGAAAGCGTTTGGTTATGCCGCGGGCTTCAAGCACAACCGGACGTTCTTGGCCATTCTGCGTCACAGGCGACCTCGTTACGGGCGTATCATACGGATGAGCAAGCGCGACAGTCTTATCGCTCTGCCGGAAACATGGAGTATTGTAGCATATTCTGACGGTTCTTTCGGCAACGGTTTGACAGCCTGCGTTTGCGCGTTGTATGCCAGTTGTTGGGTTAAATGCCCAGCTCGGCGCGCAGGCTGGATTGCGCTTGTTCAATCGTCTTCACCAGCATCATTTGCGCTTCTGGTGGGAGAAAGGTTGCGCGGGCGGCAGTGCGCGTCATGGCGCAGAAGTCGTCGGCGGTGAAGTTGAGATATTGCGCCGCGCGGCGAAACTCTTCGGTGATGGTAGTCTCGAAGAACGTGGGATCATCGGAATTGATGGTCACCGGCACACCGGCTTCGTACAGTTGACGGAGGGGATGGCTGGGCCATCCCGCAACGGCTCTGGTGCGGATGTTACTGCTCGGGCAAACATCGAGCACAATGCCGCGCGCAGCCAGTGTTGTAACCAGTTCTGGATCATCGATACTGCGAATGCCGTGACCGATCCGACTGACTTCCAGCACATCAATGGCGCCCCAGACACTGGCCGGCCCGACCACTTCGCCAGCATGCGCCATCACTCCCAATCCGGCGTTGCGCGCTGTGGTGAAGAGAGCCGCAAATTCTTCGGGTGGATGCCCGATTTCATTCCCGCCAATCGACCAGCCGACCACACCAAGCGAACGGCAGGCAATTGCTGTTTCAAGGATTGGCCAGGCCGCTTCTGCTCCATACTGACGACCATAATCGAGCACAATCCCGACGCGCGGGCCGTTGTAACGGGCAGCGCGGGCGAATCCAGCCGCAGCGCCAGCCAGTACTTCGCGCAAATCCAGGCCACGCCGCACATGTTGCATCGGTGAAATCATAACCTCGGCGTACACAACATTTTGGGCTGCGAGGCTCAGTCCAAGTTCGTAAGCCAGCAGTTCAAAATCTTCGCCATGGATGACGGTGGCAGCCAGCGCCATAAACGTATCGAGGAAGGCATGAAAATCGTCGTAATGGAAGAGAGCCTGCAATTCCTGTTCGGTGCTGGCCGGAATCGGGATGCCATTGCGCCTGCTCAAGGTCAGAAAGGTTTGCGGCGCAACTGATCCTTCGAGGTGCAGATGCAATTCGACTTTGGGCATCCGGGCAATAAAGCTCTCAAGCGTTGGCGATACCATGCTGCGCTCCTTGTACGGAGAGCGGATTTACGCCATATTTTACCGGATGTAGGAGAGGAAAATGGCGCAATCGGCGCAAAAGCGCTTGATATTTGTGTCGCGCGCGGAAGCAACAGGTTGCGCGGGCGCAGAGCGTATGTGGCAGCTCCTTTACCCGGCAAACTGCGGCTTGAGCGATGAAGGTATATCTGGCAGCATTTTGCCGGATGACAGGCATCATCCGCAGCGCCGGTGAGATAGCCTGGGATGGGCAAAGATCACAAAGAACATCGATCAGTTATTGCTAATCCCGCTTGCGCGCAGCCGTTCGGCATTATCGTAGACGATCAGCGCCTCGATAATCTTATCCAGCTCCCCATCAAGCACTGCCGGCAGGTTCGAGAAGTTCTGACCAATGCGGTGGTCGGTGATGCGGTCTTGCGGAAAATTGTAGGTGCGAATCTTTTCGGCGCGTTCACCGGTGCCAACCTGTGCCAGCCGCGAGGCGCCAATTTCGCGTTGCCGCTTCTCTTGTTCGCGAGCGTAGAGCCGGGCACGCAGCACAGTCATTGCCCGTTCGCGGTTCTGGATCTGCGAGCGGCCATCCTGGCAGGTAACAACAATCTCTTCAGGAGTGCCTGGCTTGTAGACAATGCGTACTGCCGAGTCGGTTGTGTTGACCCCTTGCCCGCCGTGGCCGGCGCTGCGGAACACATCGATACGCAGATCTTCTGGCTTGATCTCGATCTCGGCTTCTTCGACTTCGGGTAGCACGGCGACGGTTGCAGTCGAGGTATGGATGCGACCCCGCGCTTCGGTGGCCGGCACGCGCTGCACCCGATGCACGCCACCTTCGTATTTCAACTGGCTGTATGCGCCTTCGCCGTGGATCTGGAAGATCACCTCTTTGATGCCGCCGATTCCGTTTTCGGTTAAGCTGTCAACTTCTACCTTCCAGCCGCGCGACTCGGCGAAACGGGTGTACATACGGAAGAGGTCGGCGGCAAACAGGGCCGCTTCATCGCCACCTTCGCCCTGCCGAATCTCCATAATCACGTCTTTCGAGTCATTAGGATCGCGCGGTAGCAGCAACAGTTTCAGTTGTTCTTCCAGCGCAGCGAGTCGTTTGCGCTGCGTCTCCAGCTCTTCTTGAGCCAGCGCGCGCAATTCAGGATCACTCTCGCCTAGCATCGATTCTGCCTCGGCAATTGCGCGCTCGGTGGCCTGATATTCACGATACGTGGCAACAATGTCTTCTAATTCACGCTGTTCGCGCGCGTATTGTTGCAGAAGGGTGACATTGGTTGCCACTTCTGGTTGGGCCATTAATTCAGTTAATTCATCGTAGCGCGCAGCAACCGCAGCCAGTTTGTCAAACATAATTGTCTATTCCACTGCCCGAATCGAAATATTTGATCAAGGCTGATTATAGTACCTGTTCGTCTCGTAAAGTGTGTAGACTGATGGCAATCAGCGCTAGTCGTCTTGCAGACTATGGCTCGCATCGCGCCAGCAGTTCTAACAGATAGCCAATGGCACAATGCGCAAATCACAACAGAACGCATCGTGCCATCGGGAGGACGGTCATTACAATCCCATAGCGGCGGCTTTGGCCAGCTTCTTGCGGCGATTTCGCTCGGCGCGGCGGCGCTTCTCTTTGCGCTGCTCGCTCTTCGAGATAAAGTGCATCTTCTCGCGATAGGTCTTGGTGATCCGCTCGGCGACGACACCCTTATTAAAGCGGCGAATCAGTTGCTCAACGGTTTCGCCTTCACGACGCTCAACTCGCATAGCGCTGCTGGATCGGCGGCACGGCGACCGGTACACGGCACGGAACCACTCGCTGGCGTGGGGCAACGCCCGGTTCCATGGTCGTATCCGCGATCCTCTGCTATCACCTCCTTCGCTGTAGATTTGGTGCGCCCCTCATTACGACAAAATCATCGTTCCTGACACCAATATGACAGTATAACGGAAGGTACGTAGATGCGCAACTGGTCTGGCAGAATAATGGTTTCTACCGGCTCGATGCTGCCTGAACCCGACGCGGCTGTTCATATGCCGGCGAACTGACGCTAGCGCTCCGGTTTCGACTTGAGGCGAATATGCGATCGATTCCAGCGCAGGATTGAGCTACATTTATTCTCTGTGATCCATCAAATTGCTCTACATCACCGGCGCATGACCTTTTGCTGACCTCTTTGCCCCGCGAGAAGTTGTTCATCAGCAACAAAACTTCTGCGCAGAGTCAGTAGTGAGGAAAGAAACAGGGCAGATTACGTCTCGGTTGGTTCCGTTAGCAGCGGATGCGACATCACAAACATGCGGCGCTTCACCCGACCCTCGCCGGGTGAGTTTGCTTCCAGTGAGCGCAAGATGGCATAAATGGTCTCACGCGCCTCAAGAAACTCCTCTTCTGTAGCGTAAAAGAAGTGATCGCGCGCGGCAATATTGTTTACAGCCGGTTTGCCTGCTTCCAGCGCATATTCCGCCAGCGCTTGCGCCACGCCGGAACCGTACAGCCGCACGTGATCGGCAAATTGTTGCAGACCTTCCGGTGTGTCAAGACTGGCCGGATCGATTAACCCGGAAACTGCCATGTAAAAGCGCTCTTCGATGCCGTGAACGTAACGAACCCGCGTTACCTGGACAATGCCGGCGTCGAGCATCAGGCGAATATGCCGGTATAGCGAAGGTTTGGGTACATCGGCCAGGTGTTGGGCCAACTGGTTGATGGACATTTCTGTGTGATTGAGCGTTTGAAAGATCCGCATTCGCACCGGATGATTGATAATCGCAAAGTTCCTGAGAGTCATGTGCCTCCTTGCAACAATATGTCGATCATTATCAAAAATAATAACAAAGATGATCCCCCTGGTCAAGCAGGCGGCAGAAGTTGCTATTTCCTTTCGGCGATCAGCGGCGCAGCGGTTCTGTGCCAGCGCTGTCTGCCGGATATTGTGGCGGGGCGATCTGGTCTGATCCGCGCTCACCGGTTTGCTTTGTCGCTGGTCCAGGATTGTTTCGTATCTTCGGCAAGGTATCCGCCACGCGGCGCCAGAGGTGAAGTTGAAGAGGTGTGTGTACATCCAGCCTGCGCATCTGTCTGCCAGATCGCAGATTGCGCTGCGACCTGTGTTAAACCAGGTCGCAGCGCTTTTCATGTTCCGATAGTTTAGTGGTTATCCTACCAGCGCGCCGGGTTTTTAATTTGTCATGCGCGCATGGTAGACACCTTCCCGGCAGGCAATCAAAAATGGCCTGCGGGAAAGGGCAGCCGATCAGCTCAGTTTGCGCAGCAATGCCCCGCCGAACGCTGGTAACGTTACCCAACCACGATCAGCCTCGGCGGTTTGGGTGGTCAGCATCACTTCCCAGCGTCCGGTGGGCAGTGGGATTGTTCCGGTATGTGGCGCGTTGTTGAGCGCGACCAGCCAGGTTTCGCCGTTGGCGGCGCAGGTGTAGGCCAGTTGTCCGCGTTGATCATCGAGGTGTGTAAACGCTCGTTGACCGCGCCAGATCGAGGTGGTAGCGCGGCGGAGCGCGCCTAGTTGGCGGTAAAAGCGCAGCAGGTCACGGTCTTGATCGTCGCCCCATAGCATCGGCAGGCGTGATTCTTCGGGATGGCCGCTGCCGTCGGCGTGCCGCACATCGAGACGCTGGCTCAGCCCGACCTCAGTGCCGTAATAGAGCACCGGCGGATGCGGAAGCGTATACTGGCAAAGTGCAGCCAGTCGCAACCGACGGGTATCGCCGCGCGTTATCCAGAGAAAACGGTTCATGTCGTGATTGTCGAGAAAGCTCGGCAGCGCGAATCCCGACGGAAAGTAGGCCAGGTGTCGGTTGAGAAAGACGGCGAAGCTGCTGGCGCTTGTCTCATCAAAGGCGAAAAAGCGTCGTATTGCCTGCAAGAGCAGGAAATCGAGACACCCGTCCAATCGGCCTGTATACGACCGCAACACTTCAGCAGTATCGACCGCTTCTCCCAGCAAGACGCAATCGGGTTTGACAGCGCGCATCGCCGCTCGAAAGGCTGTCCAGAAGTCGTGTGAAGGACCGATGGTGTAATCGAGCCGGTAACCGTCAACCCCCTGTTCGAGCCAGAAGCGCGCAGCGTCGATCATAAAGTGGCGCGCAGGTGGGTGATCGAGGTCGAGTTGCGGGAGCTCGGCTACTCCGAAGAATGAGACATACCGGTCTGGATACCGGGTAAAGATGAACCAGTCTCGTTCCGGGCTGGTCGGGTCATTGATGGCACGCTGAAAGATCGGGTGCCGATTCGAGAAGTGGTTGGCTGTGTAGTCGAAGATCACTCGCATGCCGCGATCGTGGGCCGCAGCGATCAGGGCTTGCAAATCGGAAAGGGAACCCAGTCGCGGTTCAACGCTGTAGTAGTCGGTGGCATCGTAGCCGTGGTGCGAGGGTGATGGAAAGAGCGGTGAGAGCCAGATCGCGGTTGCGCCAAGGCTGGCGATGTAGTCAAGGTTGGCGGTAATGCCGGCCAGGGTACCGCCATAAATGCCCATCGGGGTTGGCGGGTTGGCAAACTGTCGTCCTGGGCCGGGATGGAACCGGTCAATGAAGACATGGTAAATGAGCGCCTCATCAAGCCATGTTGGCGCGCCTTCATCGCCAACCCGGTAGGCGCAGGTGCGGGGCCGGCGATAGAAAGTGAGGTTGAACTCGGTTCCTATCTCGCGCAGATAGTGGTCGCCGGGGCCAGGTTGACCGACAACACTCCCGTCGCCTTCGGTAGCACCGATAACTTCGCTGTACCAGATCGATCCTTCACCTTCGCTCAGCCAGGCCTCGATGCGATAGCGCACAACCGTGCCTGCCGGTTGCGGTGGCAGCTCTGCCACCCACTCTTCCGCATACCCCCAGAGCAGCGTATCCCATTGGCTGGCAAGCCGTTGCCCGGCTACCACTGCGCTTCCCGGCGCCGGAATGCCGCGTTGACCGGATGGTTCGCTCCCATCAGTGGTGTAGTAGACACTGACGCGATCGACGGTAATCGTCGGGCCAAGCGTCACAAACAGGCGTACCGCATCGCCGGCCTGCGGCGCAGCCGGTTCCATGCGATAGCGGTGGGAAATACCGGCCATTTCGGCTCGCACATAACCGAGACGGCGGCTATCGGTCGCCATTGTCCCGAAGATGAAGTCGGCAGAGACGTGAATCTGTTCCACAGTGAATGGTTCCTTGTCTGGTTACTGAACGATTGATGCTGATGCAACGATACATCACGCCGGTCTGAAACTTTGAGGTCGGCAACTACACAGGCTGTCAGAGACGCCGATCACCCCTTCACGCCACCCAGGGTCAGGCCACCGATGATATACCGTTGCAGCAACAGATAGACAATTGCTACCGGTAGTGAGAGCAAGATTGAGAAAGCGGCGAACCGCGACCAGGGGATTTGCCCGGCGTACTGACCGGTCATATTGTAGAGCGACATCGCCAGGGTAAAGTCTTTCGGATCGGTCAGAAACTGCCAGGACAGAAAGAATTCCGTCCAGCCGCCGGTAAAACCGAGGAAACCGGTCACAGCCAGCGCCGGTGTTGATAGCGGCAATACAATCTGGAAAAAGACCTGACTGGGAGAAGCGCCGTCGATGATTGCAGCCTCTTCTAGTTCTTTGGGAATGGTATCGAGATACCCTTTCAGGTTCCAGATTGCGAAGGGTAACGCGCCGGAGACCATCGCAATCCCGACGCCGAGCAACGAGTTTCGCAAGATGAACACATCGCTGCGTGCCGGCGATAAGCCGCTATAGATTAATCCAAGACTGATCGCCAGGCCGACGGCGCCAAAGAAATAGTTACCCGGCCCGGCGGAACCGAGGCGGATGGCCGGCGCAACGGCGAAGATGGTCAGCCCAAGCAGCATCAATCCGGCCAGCGTCAAGACAATGCTCATAATTGCGCTACTGATGCGAATGCTATTGAGCAGCGCAAAGAGCGGAGCGATTGTCGCCACGCTGGGCAAGACGGTAATTGCCAGCACTGCAATCATCATAAACTGCCGGCCCGGAAACTTAAACCGCGAGAAGGCATACGCGGCACTAACGCCGATCAGCAATGAAAAAGCTGAAACGCCGCCGGCCAGGCGCAGGCTGTTGAAGGCCAGTTCGGTAAAGGTCACCGGATTAGCGGTAGGTCGGTCGAGTACCTGCAAGTAGGCCTGCAACGATGCGCCGGGAGGAATCAGGTTCAGCTCGGTTGGACGCGAGATGTTGCGTGGATCGAGCGACATGCTGACAATCCAGAGCACCGGGAAGAGGACGGTGGCCGCGATAAACAGGCAGATCGCCTGCAATACCAACTGCTGCCACCACTTTAAGCGGCGTCCGGCGGCGGTGCTGCCTGCGCGGCGGGAAGGAGCGGTGACACTAGACATCGTAGCTCTCCGTAGCGCGTGAAATCTTATTGGTAATCAAGAAGATTGGGATCAAAACGAGCGCAATGATGACCGAGAACGCAGCCGCTACTCCGTAAAGCTGGTTCACATTGATTAGCTTAAAGGCCTGCGTCACCATAATCTCAGTGCGACCGAGCGGCCCGCCACCACTCATAAAGTAGATGACGTGGAAAAGGTTGAACGTAGTGACAATCCCAACCATTGCAGCCGGCACCATTGCCGGGCGCAGCAAGGGGAGCGTAATCCGCCAGAATTGCTGCATACCGGTGGCGCCATCGATACTGGCCGCCTCGTACATCTCTTTCGGGATGGATTGCAGCGCGCCGGTGGCCACAATTGTCATAAAAGGCCACCCTAGCCAGATATTGGCGATCAGCATTGCGTAGTAGCTAAGCGGCAACCCAATGCCGGGGATCGGATCCTGAATCTGATTGAACCAGCGGATCTGGACTGGATCGAAACCAAACGGTGTAATAAAGAGATTGATTAACTGATTAATCGAGCCATACTGATCGTCAAACATGTTGCGCCAGACGGTTGCCACGACGATATTGGGCAAGACCATGGGAAGAATATAGATAGCGCGGTAGATTTTTCGTCCCCATAATCCTTCAACGTTCAGCAAAACAGCAATAATAATTCCCAGCGCAACGTGAAAACCGACATTTGAGAACGTCCACCACAAGTTGAAGGTAAGCAGGCGCCAAAAGTCGAAATTACCGCCAAGGCGAGCCACGAATTGCGGATTGTTGGTAATGATGTCAAGATAATTTTTGAACCCGACAAATTGAGCCGGTCGATAGTTGGGTGGGGTTGTTCCTCCCGGCCCAAAGGGATTGAGCGTCTGCTTGCCCTCCTCCTTGATCACTCCATAGTCGGTAAACGACATCCAGACCTGAAAAGCCAGCGGGTAGAAGGTAACGATCATCATAATCACCAGCGCCGGCAGCAGGTAAACAAGCGGGGTGCGAAGCTGTTTCCACCCCTCGCGCAGAGCTGAGCGCGGCGCGCGCGCGACCGGTGACACCAGCTCTGGATTCGTGGTTGCCATGCGGCTTCCTCCCTGCGGTTCGATAATTCTTTCGGTGGTGTGTATGATAACACTGCCAGACCCTCGCTGAAAGAGGGCCTGGCAGGAATATGATGATCTTACTTGCCGTTAGCGGTGTTCATCAGCGCGCAGGCTTCGGCCACTGCCGCTGCCGGATCGGCGCCGCCGTCAAGTACCTTCGTCATGGCGTCGCCAAACGGCCCCCAGTAGTTGTCAAGTTCGGGGATCTGCGGTCGGGGCACGCCGGTAGCCGAGGCCTGGGCAAAGGCTTCGACTAGCGGATCGCTGATCGACACCTTCGTGCTTACCGGCACGTGACCGGCTTCATCAACATACACCTTCATCGACTCGGGGCTGGTTAAAAACATCGCCAATGCAACCGCTCCCGCTACGTTTTGGCTGTTGATGCTGACGTAGAAGCCATCGACGCCGGTCAGCGGGCCAGCCGGGCGAGTCGCCCCTGGCATTGGGGCAACCCCAAGATTGTCACCCAGCACAGCTCGATAGTCACCCAACACCCATGGGCCGTTGATGATCATATCGGCCTTGCCGTCCTTGAAGAGTGAGTCAGCCTGCCCGCCGTCGGTCGAGAACGTGACAGTGGGCACTTCCTTCAGCGCCTTGAGGTACGCAAACCACTCGGCGCCACCAGCCTGATCGGCAATGCACTTGCCGTTGGCATCCATCAGTTGACCGCCAAAGGCCTGCAACCAGCCAAAGTTGTGATAAGCGTTCTGGTTGAGCACCAGCGTATTGCCACCCTTGACCAGCGCCAGCAGCTCGTCAGTGGTTGCCGGTGGATTAGCCACTTTGCTCTTGTTGTAGTACAGGGCAACTGCCTTAAACGACTCAGGGATTCCGTACAGTTTGCCGTTGAGCGACATACCGGCTACGCCGGTAGGCGCAACATCGGTCAACATACTCTGATATTCGCTCAAATCGGCTAATACACCGGCCCGAATCTGGCTACCCAGGCTGTCGTTGGGCGCAATAAACATATCGGGGCCGCCACCGGAAGAAACTTCATTGTTGAACTTGTTGAAGATCTGGTCAAAGGGGATCTGCAGGACATTGATCGTTGCTTGCGGATAGGCAGCGCGCGCGCGGTCGATCAAGACGTTAATAGCTTTTTCTTCGGCGCTGCCCGTGCCATAGGCATGCCAGAGAGTCACTGTGCCGGTAATGGCCATCCCGCCGGCAGCAGGTTCGGCAGGAGCTGCTGTTGGTTGGGCAGGAGCAGCGGTTGGTTGAACAGCGGGGGTAGTTCCACAGGCGGCAAGAAACGTGGCGAACAAAGCCAGCAGTGCGATCAGCGAAAACGAGAGGCGCTTCACGATTGCTCTCCTTTGATAGAGGCAACAATGCCTGATGTCACAAAGCCTACACTACAGCCAGTTGAGTCTACTGATCATCTGTCAGTGATCGATCACCTCCTTCTGTACCGTGCTGCAAAATCGTTAATTCACGACGGAGTTTCAGCAGTAATCGAGTAAGCAGTTCGCGTTCTGCATTGTCGAGTACTGCCCAGCGTCGTGCCAGCGATTCATTGTGTGCCGCCTGTACCGTATTCAGGTGAGCGCGGCCCTGCGGCGTCAACATAATTCGTTGCACTCGCCGGTCACTCGGGTCGGCCACCCGCTCAACCAGGCCAAGGGCAGTGAGACGGTCAATCAGACGGGTCGTACTGCTCTTGTCAATCAACAGATGCTCGCTCAAATCCGATAGCCGCGCGCCATAGTGTTCGGCCAGCAGAAGCAGCGCCGCATACTGAGTCGGATTGAGCTGGAATTGGCGCAAGACACGACGATCGCCATCATCCAGCAAAACATAAACTTCCTGGATCATACGGTGCTGCCTGGTGCCAGATGGCGTCATAGGTTTGACGAGATTTTGTTGTCAAGAGAATAGTTGTAATAAGAATTATTGTGTATGGGATTATATCAGAAGGTATTGAAGCTTGTCAAGAGGGATGCTGCGCTGCTAAACGTAAGAACAATGTATAATACCGATAGTCTTCGGTGATAACGGTTTTTGATGCATCACTATGATAACTATCACCGTGCGCGATGTTGTGCGGCTGGCATTGCCGGAAGGTACGGCAGTGGTGGCCGGCGCTGCTGGATTAGGGCGTCAGGTCAGTTGGATTGCGACACTCCGGGCTACATTGCCAGCTTTCGCCGAGCTGCGCGGTGGTGAACTCGCCTTGCTATCGGTTGAAGCAGCGCGCGCGCTCGATTCTCGCCTGACCCTGGCCGTACTGGTGCGCCGTCTGGCGCAAGCGCCGGTGCCGATCGCCGGTGTTGCCGCTCTGGGTGATATTACGCCTGAAGATCAGCAGGCCGCAGAAGAGGCGCGCCTGCCGCTGTTGCGCTTGCCTGATGGGGCCGATCTGCGCGAGGTTGAACGCGAGATCACGCGCCTGATCACCGATTACGAAGCCCAGTTCGAACGGCGAGCTGCCCAACTCTACGATCTGCTTACCCAGTGTTCGCTTCAGGGTGGCGGGATTGGTGGCTTGCTTGACATTCTCTACGAACGTACCGGTCAGAGTGTTGCCTGCTACACTCCGAATGGCGTCATTCGCGCCCAGCGTGGTCGCGGTCAAGCGCGCCTGGCTTTGCAGGCGCTGCGTCCAACCAGTCGTGGTGAAACCAGCTTGCTCAATCAGCAGATTTGGGTCGAGCCGATCGGCAATACCAGCCTGCCGGCTGGCTATGTAGCGATTGCCGGCGCAACGCTCGATCCCTGGGATCGCACGGCGGTGCAGCGTGGTGCGCTGGCCCTGGCGCTCGAGCTGGCTAAAGAACAGGCGGTACAGGCAGCCGAGGAACGACTGCGCGGCGATTTTATTGCCAGCATTCTGGCCGGCCCGCCCGGCGATCTGTCCGCCGCGATTCAGCGTGGTCAGGAACTAGGGTATACGCTCAATCTACCGCATGCGGCCTTGCTGGTGCATATCGATGATGCCAGCGCAGCTATGTTGGGCCGGGCAGCCGCAAATGTGCAAAATGAATTGAAGCGGCTGAAGATCAATGCGCCGATTTCCCGGCGCGAGAGCAATGTGCTCTGTATGTTGCCGGCGCTCAATGTTGGCCGTCTGCGTGAGCTGGCTGAGCACTTGCGTGAAAGTCTGCTGGCCGATCATCCCGATGTCGTGATTGCCATTGGTACCCCGGCAACTCATCTCACTGAATGGCGGCGCACACTGGAAGAGGCTGAGCAGGCGCTTCATCTCGGTCGCCAGATTTTTGGGAATGATCGGGTGTTGGCGTTCAGTGATTTAGGCGTCTACCGATTACTCGTTCGGCTCCGTGAGACGCCTGAGTTATGGTCGTTTTACCGCGAGACCCTGGCCAGCCTCGCCGAATATGATAAACGTCAACACGCCGATCTGATCAAGACTCTGGAAGCCTATTTCAACCATCTGGGCAATCTGCGCGCAACCTCCGAGGCGCTCCATGTGCATCGCAATACGCTGCTTTACCGTCTGGAGCGGATTAAAGAGATTAGCGGCATGGATCTCGATAATGCCGAAGAGCATTTTGCGCTGTGGTTAGCAATTCGGATCCATCGCATTCTCTCGACGCTCGAAGAGGGATAAGTTTCCAATACCGCAACAGCCACGTATGAAACGCTGCGGGCAACGAACGCATACCGTTGTCGTGGTTGAAGTTTCTGTCGGGCGTAACCCGGCTTGTCCACTCATCTTCCCGGTCGATATTGCAACGACTTTACGGTTGGCGATCATTTCCCAGTATGACGACAATCTCAGTTTGCGCGCTAACGCCTGGCGGGTTACCGACAACCAGCTCAGCGCCGAGCAGTTGCGCAAGCCGGCGGGCCGTGAAGGGGGTGTCTCCCACCTGATAGACGATTGTGCGCGGATACTCACCCGGTGGCGCATCCGCCGGGGTAATCACCCTAAAGCCGGCAGTGGTCAGCTCATCACTGGTACGCCGGGCCAATCCAACGATGTCAGTGCCGTTGAGCACCTGCACTTGCGCCTGTTCACTCGCTTCTCCCGGCGGTGTCAACCAGCGGTTTACCAGTGCCGCTACGTCATCGGCGTTCCAGATCAGATTCGAACCGTTTTCCTGCACCCTCACGCTGCCCGGCTCGATTCGGTAGCGTCCCAGTAATGCCGGATCGAGATTGGCAGCCAGCCGTCCCATTGCCAGCAACGTGTCAAGGTTACTCAGCGGGAGCGTTGTCAGCACGGCTGGAGTTTCGCCGGGTGGGGCAACCGCATCGAGCATTCGCGGCAGCAACAACACCCGCTCAAGCCAGTTGCGCTGCCGGATCTCGTTCATAATGGCCTGTACTACCTGCTGTTGCCGTTCGGTGCGCCCAAAGTCGCTGTCAGCATGGCGAGTGCGCGCATAGATCAGGGCGCGTTCCCCATCCATGCGTTGCAGGCCCGGTTCAAATTCGACGCGCATGACGCCGTAGTCGGGAGTGGGGTATGCCTCATCGATAATTCGCCTTGGCACGTCGATGGTAATACCGCCGAGCGCATCGATCAGTGCGGCGAAACCGTCGAAATCAATTTGCACGACATAATCAACCCGCATACCGCGTCGTTCAAAATTGAGGAAGCGACCAACCGTATCAGCAGCGTAGGCCATCCCACCCTGCTCGGCGCTAATATCGGCGCCGTAGAGTTCATTCGCATGCAGGTAGCCGTAGGCGTAGGCAGCGTTGATCTTGCGCGGGCCGAGTTCGGGTATATCAACTTGCGTATCGCGGGGAATTGAGAGCAGGTTTGCCCACCCGCCCATGCCATCAATCCGCACCAGCATCAGCGTGTCGCTACGAACTCCTTCATCCGGTCGATCGCGTCGAATGTCAACGCCGACGATCAAAATGTTGGCTCCCAGCAGTGGCGAGCTGAATGTTGGGCCACGCGGATCGGCCACCACGATTCGTTGCGCAAGCTGGTGCAGATACCAGTAGCCGAATCCCAGGGTCAGGGCAGCCACAATCAGGATGCCCAGCAGCAGACGGCCAATTGGCCAGCGTGATCGCTTTGGTTGCGGGCTAGCAGCCAGACGACGCTGTGCCTCCGGTCGGCGCATCACCAGTGTTTTGCCGGTGTAGGGTGGTTGATTTGTTGGATGATTTGACATAAAAATAAAACTCGTCTGCACACCTTATTGGTTGGCGACACATCACGCGCTTTTCCCTGACAGTGCTGCGCTATTCGGGCTTGCGCAACGGCATCGGCGCGCCGAAATGTGCCGCTGTCGCCTTTAGACCGGAGTATAATGCGAATGCATGGATTGTCAATCGCCTTGCGATGAGCGAGATTAAGGAGCGCATCATGGAAGTTGGTCTGATCGGGCTTGGCCGGATGGGCGCCAATATGGCAATCAGGCTGCGTCGAGGTAGCCATCGGGTGATCGTGTATAACCGCACCGTTGCCAGGGCGCGTGAACTGGCCGCTGAGCACGATCTGATTGCCGCGGAGGAGTTGTCAGATCTGGTTGCAATGCTGACGCCGCCGCGGGTGGTCTGGTTGATGTTGCCGGCTGGCGCGGCTACCGACGAGCATCTGGCGGCGCTGACACCGTTGTTAGCGCCGGGTGATATTGTGATCGATGGCGCAAACAATAACTACAAGGCCAGTATCGCACACGCCGAGCAACTCAGTGCGAAAGGTCTGCGCTTTCTCGATATCGGCGTCAGTGGGGGCATCTGGGGCTTGCAAATCGGCTACTGTCTCATGGTTGGCGGCGACGAGGAGACGTTCCGCCATGTTGAGCCACTCTTGCAGACACTGGCGCCGCCAGATGGGTATCTGCTTTGTGGGCCGCATGGCGCCGGTCATTTCGTCAAGATGATCCACAACGGGATCGAATATGGGATGATGCAGGCTTATGCCGAAGGTTTTGAGATCCTGCGTCAGTCGCGCTACGATTTCGATCTGGCGAAGATCAGCCATCTCTGGAATCAGGGTAGTGTGGTGCGGTCGTGGCTGCTAGAGTTGGCCGAGCGCGCTTTTGAGTCTGATGCCGATCTGAGCAGCATCCGCGGCTATGTCGAAGATAGCGGCGAAGGACGCTGGACGGTGCAGGAGAGTATCGACCTCGATGTGCCTGCCCCGGTGATCACGCTCTCGTTGCAGATGCGTTTCCGATCACGTCAGGACGATAGCTTCAGCGCCAAAGTGTTGGCGGCTCTACGTCAGCAGTTCGGTGGCCATGCCGTTAAAAAAGCGGAATGAGCTGATTCTTCCGCCGCTCTCTGCAAGAGCGTGGCGTGATGCCGCGCTTCGCATACGCTGCGCTCTCGTGATCCAAAGGACGCAATAGTTGTGGCTACATCTGCCTTCAATAATCCGCTCCGCGCCGGCTTGCGTATTGGCCGCACTCCTGAACCATGCACGATGGTCATCTTCGGCTCAAGCGGTGATCTGACCAGTCGCAAGCTGGTGCCGGCGCTCTACAATCTGGCCCGTGAGCGTCGCCTGCCGGGCGGTTTTTCCGTCGTTGGCTTTGCCCGTCGCGACTGGACTGATGAGTATTTTCGCGATTTGTTGCGCGAAGCAGTGAATGTTAATTCGCGGTCGGGGCCGGTTGATCCCGAACTTTGGGCCAGTTTTGCCCACGGTATTCAATACCACCGTGGTAGCTTTGATGATGCCGAGGCTTATACCAGTCTGGCCGAACGGCTGGCAAAGATTGACACCGAGCGCGGCACCGGCGGCAATCGCGTCTTCTACCTGGCGACACCACCGGACGCTTACCCGACGATTGTGGCTCAGCTTGGAGCGCATGGTCTGGCGCATTCACGCGGCTGGACACGCATCATCATCGAGAAGCCGTTCGGCCACGATCTAGCCAGTGCCCAGGCACTCAATGCCGAAGTGTTGTCAGTCTTCGATGAAGATCAGGTCTTCCGCATCGATCACTACCTTGGCAAAGAGACGGTGCAGAATATCCTGATTTTTCGCTTCGCCAACGGTATTTTCGAGCCGATCTGGAATCGCAATCAGATCGATCATGTTCAGATTACGGTTGCCGAGACCATCGGAGTGGAAGATCGCGGCGGTTATTACGATTCCTCTGGCGCGTTGCGCGATATGATCCAGAACCACCTGATGCAGTTGTTGTGTCTGGTGGCAATGGAACCGCCATCAGTGTACGATGCCGATGCGGTGCGCGACGAAAAGGTCAAAGTCTTGCGCGCAATACGTCCCTTGTCGGTGAGCGACACAGTGCGCGGTCAGTATGGGCCGGGCAGCGCCAATGGGCTGCCAGTGCGCGGGTATCGCGAAGAGAAGGGGGTGTCACCGACATCGCAGACCGAAACCTATGTGGCGCTGAAGTTGTTCATCGACAACTGGCGCTGGGCGGGTGTGCCGTTTTATCTGCGCAGTGGGAAGCGTTTGCCGCGGCGCGTGAGCGAAATCGCCATTCAGTTTAAATCGGCGCCGACGATGATCTTCGCTGATACGCCGTTGAACGATCTCGATCCTAACGTCCTGGCGATCAAGATTCAGCCCGACGAGGGCATCTCGCTCAAATTTAGCTCAAAAACCCCCGGTCAGCCACAGATCCGCCCGGTCACGATGGATTTTCGCTACGGCGCATCGTTTGGTGTGACCTCACCCGAAGCCTACGAACGCTTGCTGCTCGATTGTATGCTCGGCGATGGCACGCTCTTTACCCGTCGCGATGAGGTGGAAGCCAGTTGGGCATTATTGACGCCCATCTTGCAGGCCTGGGCAGAAGGGCCGCCACAGCCATTTCCTAATTACGAAGCAGGCAGTTGGGGGCCGGCGGCAGCCGATGAATTTATTGCCCGTGATGGTCGCTACTGGCGGCGACTATAACGAGTGGAGCCAGTATGAGCGAGGCGGTAGCCGGGCTATCGAGCGTGGGTTACGCCAGATGTGGCAAGCAGGACTCGTGCCAGGGGAAATAAATGGCCGGCAACGCGCTGTAGCAAGTGGAGCGTGTATGAGCGAAGCGGCAATCGATATCAATGCCATCGAGCGTGAGTTGCGTCAGATGTGGCAAGAGCAGGAGAATCCGCCTGATGCTGGCGGGCAAGCGGTTATTCGGGCTTTGACCCTCAATCTGATCGCTCGCATGCCTGACGATCATTGGGCTGATCTGGCTATGACGGTGGCGCCAGCATTGACTGCACACCATCCGAATCGGACAGTGATTGTGATCGACCGACCCGGCCAGACGACCGAGTTACAGGCCAGTGTCCAGGCCCTCTGTACCCTAACCAGTGGTGGCCGCGCGCAGGTGTGCGGCGAGCAGGTGACAATCAGCGCCCGCGGCGCGTCTGCCGGCCAGTTGACCAGCCTGATCTTACCATTACTGGTGCCTGATCTGCCGGTTGTGTTGTGGGCGCCGGGTGCGCAACCTCTTGCGCAGCCGCTGGTGCAGCGACTCTATCGGCTGTGTGACCGACTTATCGTCGATTCGGCCACCTTCGCCGACCCGGTGCGCGAGTTGACCGAACTGGCTACCTTTGAGCAGGCAACAAATGGCGCGCCAGCGGTAAGCGATCTCGGCTGGACGCGCCTGACTCCATGGCGGGAACTGACTGCCCAGTTTTTCGATACGCGCCCGTTTTTGCCTCATCTGCACCGGATCGATGAGATTGTGATTGAATACGCTGCTGCTGACCGTCCCAATCCGGTAGCAGCACTGCTCTTTGCCGGTTGGCTGGCAAGTTGTCTCAAGTGGACTCCGCTGGAAGAGGCGGTTGGAATTGAGGGTGAGACGATCCAGCTATATCTGCGCCGGCCAGCGGTTGGCGTTGGGCCGGCGGCGATCCGACTGGTGAGCGTTGAAATCAGGCCCGTAGCTCATTCCGCTGGTGAGGGATTAGTGCGGTTGATCTTGCGCGCAGTTGATAATCAACGCGCTGAGTTTGTGGTTGAGTTAACCGGTGAAGCGGGCCATGCCTGCACGCGCGCCACGATTGCCGGCGCCGCTCCGATTGAGCGCACGGCAACGATTGAGCGCGCCACTCTGGCCGATCTGCTCAGCAGTGAGTTGCGCCTGCTCAGTCGCGACCGCACGTTTGCCGCCGCGTTGCATGTTGCTGCCGGACTGGCGCGGCGATTTCCGGTATAACGGACAACAGTACAGTGCGTTGTCAGCCGTGTGTAGTGTATAAGGATTGCATTGATGTTTCCATTTGTAGAACTCTTCACCAGCCCTCTTGGTGTTGGTATCCTGATCTTGATGCTGCTGATTGAGTGGCAATCCCTGGTGCAGATCAAGTGGCAACCGTTGTTTCGCTCCCTTGGCGATGCGGCAGCGGCCAGCGCTATTTCGTCGATAGTGATTGCCTTGTTGAGTCAACTGCTGTTAGGCCTGGAGAACCCGCTGTTCGTGATCGTGGCGGCATTTGCGGTGGCCGTGCTGGTTGAAGGATTCGTGTTCATGCTGATCCGCAAACGAAAGGCGGCAGCCAGCTATATGGCGGCCCTGGTCGCGAATGCAGTCTCGTTCATCTTTCTCTTGATCTTTTATCTGTCGTTTCTTGCCATGTAAACCACGTCTGGCGTTACAATTCCCAACAGGCAGCTCCCGGCGGTATATGAGCCGGCTGTGGTTGTAGCCCGCAGCGGGTGTACAACTGCTGCGCAGCCTCATGTTCGGCTGTGGGTGATTTTCAGACGGCAATGGTGAGGATATGGTGAATCAACGCCTGTAATGCCGTTGTCACGATCCACTGTCGCGGGGCCGCCGGGATCAGTAGAAGTTGATAGTTGCATGAAAGCAATGGCGGTGCCGAGGGGCATATAATTACTGAAACCGGTCGATCAAATCCATACTGCGCTGATGTATCCAGCGGACATCTGGTTCCGTCACCTGCCGGCACTCGCTATAATACAACTATCGATATCGATCTGGTCGCGAGAAATGGAACGCCAATGAGCGATCTCTTTCGTCAACAACCGCCACAGTTGGGGAACCAGTACACCGACGATCGAGTGCTGCGGTCGTTTCTTTGTCGAGTGCTGCCGCGCGATGCGCTGGCGCAGGCTGAGCCGGATCTGATCACGCTGGGTGAGCTGGCCGGCACAGAACTCTACCATCTTCAACTGGCCGATCGCCGTAACGAACCGGTGTTAACGCAATGGGATGCGTGGGGTGAGCGGATCGATCAGATCGAGCTTTCACCGTTGTGGCGTCGCGCCGCGCGGCTTGCTGCTCAATATGGTCTCGTTGCGCTTCCTTACGAACGTTCATACGGCGCACTATCGCGAATCGTGCAGTTTGCGCTCGTCTATCTCTTTCATCCATCAACTGATGTCTATACATGCCCGCTGGCGATGAGCGATGGCGCAGCGCGTACCCTGCTTCAGGCCGGTGATCAATTACTGATCGAACGCGCGCTGCCCCGTCTGATCAGCCGCGATCCTGATACGTGCTGGACAAGCGGGCAGTGGATGACGGAATTGCCCGGTGGTTCAGATGTCAGTCAGACTGAGACCATTGCGCGACCAGATGGCGATGGTGGCTGGCGATTGTTCGGACGCAAGTGGTTTACGTCGGCGACTACCGGGCAGATGGCGCTGGCGCTGGCCCGTCCTGAAGGCAATCCGTCGGGTAGTCGCGGACTGGCGCTGTTCTACGTCGAATTACGCGATGCCGCCGGTCGTTTGCAAGGTATTCGCGTTAACCGTCTGAAAGACAAACTCGGGACGCGCAAAGTGCCAACCGCCGAATTGAGCCTTGAAGGCGCACCAGCGCGTCTGGTGGGCGCTCCAAACGGTGGGGTGCGCGCCATTGTGCCGATGTTACAGGTGACCCGGATCTGGAACAGCATTTCGGCGGTCTCATTTATGCGGCGTGGCATTGCGCTGGCGCGCGATTATGCGCGGCGGCGAGTGGTCTTCGGCGCGCCGCTCAGTCGGCAACCACTTCACATCGAAACGCTGGCGACGTTGCAGGCTGAGTTTGAAGGCGCGTTCCATTTAAGTTTTTTAACGGCTCGTTTGTTGGGGGCTGAAGAGGCCGGGATTGCCGATGAACGCCAGCGGCAGTTGTTGCGTGTGCTTACTTCGATTGCCAAGCTCACCACTGCTCGTCAGGCCGTAGCCGTGATGAGTGAAGTTGTCGAGGCATTTGGTGGCGCCGGTTACATCGAAGATACCGGCTTGCCGGTACTACTGCGCGACGCGCAGGTCTTGCCGATCTGGGAGGGGACCACCAACGTGCTTGCGCTCGATACGATGCGCGCCCTCACGCAGGCCGGCGCGTGGGAAGCGCTAACTGGATTGGTCGCTGAATTGACGGCTGCGGCGACCAGTCCGCAGCTTGTGGCTGCCGGTGAGCGGGCGCGAAACGCGCTGGCGCATGCCCGGCACTGGTTTACCGCAGCCGATGGCCGTGACTACCTGGAGCGTGGCGCGCGTCGGTTGGCGCTGACGATTGGCCGCAGCCTCGAGCTGGCGTTACTCGTTGATCATGCTTCATGGTCGTTTGCCGCAGAACATGATGGCCGCGCGCAGGCTGCCGCGCTCCGATTTGCTCGCTCGCCAGTTGATCTGATCGATGAGTTTGATCATGATGACATGGCGCTGGCCGATGACACCCCCTTGCCGGTAGACGGTTAAAGGCGGCAGTGCGATACCGCTGACGCGCAGGAACAGAGCCTGCTGTGCATCTCGATGTCCCAAATCACCAAAAAACGGCGCGCCGGTTCTGGTAAGAACCAGCGCGCCATCATAGTTGGTAACTGCACTTACCGTTTTTTACCTCGCGGCACAGCCGGAGGCGCACTACGTCCCCGCGGAGTGGTCGGGCCATTAGACGGCAACGTACCACTATCCATCGCAGCCTTTATCTTTGCAGCCTCGTCGGCGATTGCCGGATTGGCAGGACGAACCGGTTTAGTCGGTGTTGTCGCTACCGCTGCCGGCGCGGTGTTCATTGCGCCAGTTAGCTCGTGTTCGCGGCCCAGGTGGCAATGCTTGAACTTCTTGCCACTGCCGCATGGGCAAGGATCGTTGCGTCCAATCTGCGGTTTTGTCCGGCGCTGTGGTTTGCGTGTCTGTTCGCCCTCGCTACTGCCACTGGCAGCCTGCGCCGTAGCCAGCCGGCGAGCCTGTTCTTCGGCAATCTGGCGCAGGTATGCTTCGTACTGAAACGATGCTGGAATGATATTGTAGACGATGTCGTGAGCGATATTGGCTTTCAACTCGTCGAACATGCGGAACGACTCGCGTTTGAACTCAACCAGCGGATCTTTTTGCGCATAAGCCTGCAAGAGAATATTCTGCCGCAGTTCATCCATTGCGGTCAGATAATCGACCCACTGGCGGTCAATCGCGCCCAACATCACTCGCCGCTCGACGGTGCGCATCACCTCTGGCGTGATGACTTTCTCTCGTTCAGCGTAAGTCGTTTCAAGATGATCGAGCAGGTACTGTTCAATCTCCTCTTTCGTCTTGCCCTTCAGTGTTTCGGCAGTGACAGTTGCCGGCAGCGTTGGATTGATCCGACGGTAGACGCGCAACACTTCAGTCAAGCCGAATTCATCAGGCTCATCGGCGAGATGCTCATCGATCTGGCGCTGAATCTCTTCCGCCATCAGATCAAGCACTCGCTCGCGCATATCGGCTTCATCGAGAATGGCCTTGCGGTCGGCATAGATGATCTGGCGCTGCTTGTTCATCACGTCGTCGAATTCGACGGTATGCTTGCGGGCGTCGAAATTGTAACCTTCAACCCGGGTTTGCGCACTCTCGATAGTGCGGTCAAGCAAACCGGCCTGCAACGGAACATCCGACTCGATGAACCGTTCCATCAAGCCTTTAATCCGATCCACCGGCCCAAACCGGCGCAGCAGTTCATCTTCGAGCGAGAGGAAGAAGCGGGAAGAACCGGGATCGCCCTGGCGACCGGCGCGACCGCGCAACTGATTATCGATGCGGCGCGCCTCGTGGCGCTCGGTGCCGATCACGTGCAGACCGCCGAGCTGACGAACCTCTTCGCCTTCGGCTTCGGTCAGGGCCTTGGCCTTTTCCCACGCCGCCCGCTTTTGTTCGGGAGTGGCCGTTTCGATGGTCAAGCCCTCTTTCCGGAGAAATTCTTCCACCAGACCATCAGGATTACCGCCAAGCAGGATGTCTGTGCCGCGACCGGCCATGTTGGTGGCAACGGTCACTGCGCCTTTGCGACCGGCTTGAGCCACAATCGCCGCTTCGCGCTCGTGGTGTTTGGCATTGAGGACATTATGAGGAATGCCGGCCTGTTTCAGCATGGCGCTGATCCGTTCCGAGGTCTCGACCGAGGTTGTGCCGATCAACACCGGGCGTCCGATGGCGTGCATCTCCTCGACTTCGCGCAGTACGGCTTTGAACTTTGCCTCTTCGGTGGCGTAAATCTGGTCGGGTAGATCCTCGCGGATCATCGGCTTATGGGTCGGAATGACTACCACTTCGAGATTGTAAATCTTGGCAAATTCTTCGCGTTCAGTGTAAGCAGTACCGGTCATGCCGGCCAGCTTCTTGTACATGCGGAAGTAGTTTTGGAAGGTAATTGTAGCCAGGGTGACATTTTCATTCTTGATGGCTACCCCTTCCTTCGCCTCAACCGCCTGGTGAAGTCCGTCGCTCCAGCGCCGCCCCGGCATAGCCCGTCCGGTGAATTCGTCGATAATCACTACCTCACCATTGGGGGTTACCATATAATCGCGATCGCGCTGGTAAATGAACTGCGCCTTCAGCGCATTTTCGACGTAGTGCGTCTTCTCGTAATGTTCGGGATCGAACAGGCTCTCACCAGGAGGGATGTTGAGCAGGCGTTCAAGCTTCTCAATCCCTTTTTCGCTCAGGTAGATACTCTTAGTGCGTTCATCGACAAAGAAATCACCATCTGGCTCCAGCCCTTCCTCTTTTACCTGCTTGGCCGTCACCGATGATCGCCGTAACTGTCGCACCAGTTTCGCCATCTGGCGATAAAGATCGGACGATTTCTGCGCCGGGCCAGAGATGATCAACGGCGTGCGCGCTTCGTCGATCAAAATATTGTCCACCTCATCGACAATCGCGTAATGCAGCTCGCGTTGCACAATCTGCGACTTTTCGTAGGCCATGTTGTCGCGCAGATAGTCGAAGCCGAACTCGTTATTGGTGCCGTAAGTAATATCGGCCAGGTAGGCTTCGCGGCGCGTGCAAGGGCGCCAGTGAACGAGGCGCTGGTCTTCGGGATTGGCATTTGGGTCGATGTAATCGGGATCGTACAGCGCGCTCTGTTCGTGCGCAATGAAACCAACCGAAAGACCGAGGAAATGGTAGATCGGCCCCATCCAGCCGGCGCCAACTTTGGCCAGATAGTCGTTGACCGTCACCAGGTGCGCGCCCTTTCCTTCGAGCGCGTTGAGGTACAGCGGCAGGGTTGCCACCAGAGTCTTACCTTCGCCGGTCTTCATTTCGGCGATTTTGCCCTGATGGAGCACGATCCCGCCGATCAATTGCACGTCGTAATGACGCAGGCCAATGGTACGCGCAGCAGCTTCGCGCACGGTAGCAAAGGCTTCGGGCAAAATGTCATCGAGCGTTTCGCCATCGGCAAGACGCTGGCGGAACTCGTCAGTTTTAGCGCGCAGTTCAGCGTCACTCAATTGAGCAAATTCCGGGCCGAGCCGGTTGATCTCGTCCACAATCGGCTGGAGCCGGCGCAGCTCTTTCTCGTTGCTGTCGCCGAGCAAACGCCGAAGAAAGTTCAACATATCAACTCCTTATGCCCTGCCGGAAAAGGAATATTGTTGCCCTGGCAGGCGCAATGATTGCGGGTAAGGTGTGAGGCGTCATCCTTAATGTAATCAGACGACGCGATGCTATCGCTACTTCATTATATCATTGCTGTCCGCTTCGGCGATGACCTGCTCAAAGACGGCAACCACCTGTGGATCGAAATGGCGTCCGGCCTGTTCACGGATGTAGGCGAGCGCCCGTTCGCGCGACCATGCCGCCCGGTAGGGTCGATCGCTGGTAAGCGCATCGTAGACATCAACGACGGCGAAGATGCGAGCAGCCAGCGGGATCTCTTCACCGCGCAGGCCGCGTGGATAGCCCGTTCCGTCCCATTTTTCGTGATGACACCAGGGAATATCGAGCGCGGGGGCCAGAAATTCGATTGGCTGCAAGAGTTCGACGGCCAGCGTGGGATGCATACGCATGATCGCCCACTCGTGTTCGTCAAGTGGCCCCGGCTTGAGCAAGATGGCGTCGGGAATACCCATCTTGCCAATATCGTGTAACAACGCGCCGCGTCGCACGTGTACCAGCTCTTCGTCGCTAAAGCCCATGCGAGCCGCGATCCGCGCGGTCAGTTCGGTGACGCGGCGTGAATGGCCTTCGGTTTCGCGATCACGCAGATCGAGCGCGCGCGACCAGCCTTCAATCGTTGCATCGTAAGCAGCGCGCAGCTCGGCGTTCGCCGCCCGCAATTGCTCAAAAAGTTCGGTGCGATGCAACGCATTGGCCGACAGATCGGCCAGATCGGCCAGCAGGTCTCGTTCAGCCGGGCTAAGCGGTGTTTCACGTTTGAGCAACAGTGCGCCGACCTGGCGGTTGGCAGCGTTGAGTGGAACACCGACAAAGGTCTCCCGGCGCTGCTTTAACACATCTCCCACCTCAATCGGCCCGTTAGCCTGTGCCAGGGAAACGGCGAGGTTCGCGCAGAAAGCTGGATGCGAGACGAGATTGGCCAAACATCCTATCGCCCGATCAACCTGCAAGGTTGCTCCAATCGGGCGCAAGAGGGCAATACTTTCGGCCTGCATCACTTCCATCATCTGTTTGAGCAGGATTGGAGTCAATTCTTCCCACAACTGCGCCGGACGCAATGCCGCGCCGAATGCGACGAGTGTTGCCCGGCGTTGCTCGCGGGCCACCTGCTCGGAAACGTCTTGCTTAATTGCGATAAAGCGCCGGATTGTGCCATCCTCATCGGTCACCGGCGTAATCGTCATCTCTTCGTGGTAGAGGCTACCGTCTTTCCGCCGGTTGATCAAACGGCCATGCCAGGGTTGGCCTGCCAGGATCTGTGACCAGAGCGCGGCGTAAAACGCGCGATCGTGCTTGCCGGAACGCAGCAGGCGGGTTGACTGACCAATCGCTTCCGTTGCGCTATAACCGGTCAGAGTGGTAAACGCCGGATTAACCCATTCAATGATGCCGTCATGGTCAGTAATCACAATCGCGTTGGCGGCGTCGTTGAGGGCCTGGGCCTGTAAACGGAGGCGATCGTGTTGTTGATTGAACTGGACGCGATAGTAAGCATTTTCAATCGCTATCGGCAGTTGGGCCAGAAAGCCTTCGCGCTTGATAATGTAATCGACAACGCCGATCCGCAACGCTTGCAAGGGAAATTCTTCATTGCCGGGCCTGGCCAGAACGATCAGCGGTTGCGTCAGTTGCCGAAACTGGAGCAATTCTTTCACCAGATCGAGCATTGCCAGCCTTGGTTGGTCACAGTCGATCACAATCACCTCGCCGGCCTGTTCACTCCGGTCAATCGCCCGCACGAAGGCGGATCCACCTTTGAACAATCGACAGTGAATGTGCGGCGCAGCGCGTTGCAGATAGTGGATGGTTGTTTCACTGTCAGCAGTAAATGCGATCAGGCTAACCTCAATCGGACGAGCGCGGCGCGCCCGTTGGGAATGAAAGCGCTCACAGGCCTGTTCGATCAGAGGGCCGATCCGGTCAAGATAGTTGTCACGCTTGATGACATAATCATCGGCGCCGGCTTTCAGCGCGCTAATCACCATATGGTCGCCACCGCCGCCGGTCAGGATGACGACAGCCAGTGGGAGATTGCGCGCCCGAATCATAGATAGAAGATCGAGACCGTCGCCGTCGCGCAGATGCAAGTCGAGAATAACGCCATCGCAGGGCGGCTCTGTTGCCGACATCTGGTTCAGGTATATACTGGCCGACTGGTAAGAATCGATATGAGTGATGGTAATCGATTGATCGTAGGCCAGCATTGCGCGCCGGAAGAGATCAGCATCGAACGGGTTGTCCTCAATCAACAGCAGGCGAAGTGGATGCGCTGGCATTCGGGAACTCCAGATAAAAGGTTGTGCCGATTCCGGGGCTGCTCTCGGCCCAAACCCGGCCTCCCATCCGCTCAATTGCTTTCCGGACAATAGCAAGCCCCATCCCCGAGCCGGGATATGTTTCTTGCGAATGCAGGCGTTGGAAAACACCAAAGATGCGGTCGTGCTGACGCATATCAAATCCAATTCCGTTATCTTTGACCCATAGTCGCGTGTTATTCCCCTCTATGTCAGCGCCAATCGCTAACCGGGGTTGCGGCACATGGGCGCTAAATTTCAGCGCATTGTCGATCAGGTTGCGCAGCGCAACAGTGACGCTGATTTCATCGCCGTAAATTGTTGTACAGCGTAGATCGCGCTCAATAACGACTCCGTGCCTCTGAATCTGATCAGCATAAACGATCAAAATCTGTTCAATTACATCTTCCAGATGAATTTCTGTCTGCGTGAGCGGTTTACGTTCGATGCGGGTGTATTCCAGCAAGCCGTCGATGAGCTTGTTCATCTGGCTGATGGCAGCGCGAATACTGTGCAGGCATTGTTGGCCATCATCGTCGAGGCGTTGGACATAAAAGCGCAACAGTAACTGGCTGTATCCCTCAATCGCTCGCAGCGGCGCTTTGAGATCGTGAGAGACGGTAGCGATAAATGCCTCTAGCTCCTCGTTAAGCTGGCTGAGCGCAACATTCGCCGCTTGCAGTGGCGCTGTGCGTTCGTTGATGCGCTGCTCGAGCGTTGCGTTGAGTTCTTGCAGCGCAGTATTTGCCGCGCGCAACTCGTCGTTAATACGGGCCTGTTCACTGATGGCGCGCCAGCGTTCAACTCCTAGCCAGGCTGCCATGATGAGCACAAATATCCATCCTTTGATCGTTTGCCAACCGGTGAGCTGTTCAGCATTGGTGGTGAGAAGGACGAGCAGGCGATCCGAGAAGAGAACCCATGCGCCGGCAATGACGATATACCAGCAGGAGAGTCGGATCGCGCTAGAAACCGGGTCAGTACTGCGCCAGAGATAGTGAAGATGAGCGAGTGACATAACCTCATCCTGCAGTTATTGGCAGTCGTGGCACAATATTGGCTGGAGACATCAAGCGGGGATGTACTCTTGCAAGATACTTTTTCATCATATCACACTGCGCTGAGCGATGCTATGCTACAATCGCACTGTTCGGGCTGGCATAACGCGCCGGTGTGACGGCAAGTCATGAGGAGGCCGCATGGCAAAAGCGGGAGTGCTATACGTTGGAACTGACAATGGGTTGTATACGTTCAGCGATCCGGGTGGTCTCGGGCGCTGGCGACTGTTGCCCGATACGGCGCTGTCCGGCGAGCAGGTGTTTGGGTTGGTTGCCGCCGACTCACAGAGTCTGGTGGTTGCAACGAAGCAAGCATTTTTGCGTAGCGATGATGGTGGCCGTCAATGGCGTGAAGCCGATGCCGAAGATCGGGCATTGTTTAATTTTCTGGCCGGTGATCGGTTGCCGGTGGCCACTGCGCAGGGCATGGGTGTCTGGCGCAACGTCGAACCGGCGCTGGCCGGAATCGAGTTGCTGGCCGTGCTTTCGGGTAAACAAGAGGTCTTGCTGGCGTCAGTTGCTCAGGGACGGCGCCTGATGCGCAGCGATGATGGCGGAAAGCAGTGGCAAGAGGTGCCGGTGTCCTGGCAGGGAGCGATCAGCGCCTTTGCGCCCAGTAGTTATCATATCGATGTGGTGTGGGTCGGCACTGATGCCGGTCAAATCTGGCGCAGTGATGATCGCGGGCGAACGTGGCAGCAAGTGGGAAGTGTTCCTGCTGCCGTTCGTTGTCTGGCTGCGGTGCGGGTGGCCTGAGCGAGGCGCCGCAGTGTTGAGCGTTCAATAGCCGTAAAAATCGGTATACCCCTCACGGTCGAGCCGGGTGATCATCTGTTCCAGCCGGGCAGCGCTGCGCGGTAATCGACCACTACACATGGTGTGCAAGCCGCGCAGTGCCTGCCGGAACCGTGGCGTATCATCGCCGCGCAGTCGTGGCAAGAGACGTTGCATCATTTGCCAGTCGAGCGCCTCAAGCGCGCTCATTGCGTGCGCCTGCTCAATAAAGCGCAACGTTTCACCCAAGGCGCGATACCCCGCCGGTCGTCCGGCAGCAGTCAAATGGGCCTGGATGTCTGCCAGTATCTGCCAGACCTGTTCATCGATGACGCCTGAGTAGGCAGCGCGAAGGGCAGCAAGATCGACTGCTCCTAGCTCGATGAGATTCGCTCGATCTAACACCTTATCGCTCAGCGCGAAAGTGCTTTCGTCAACGTTGACAGTGCCGATCAGGCGCACATTGATCGGCAAGCGCAACGGATTGCGCACTACGCCGCCGCCAGCCATGGGTGTTTCGACCAGCGGCGTGCCCAGGTCGATCAATCCCTCTGCCGTCTCCATCGCCGACAAGATCGGCGCCAGATAGTATTCCGGTCGGGCCAGATTCATTTCGTCGAGACAGACGATATAGGTTTGGTCAGGATTGGCGGCTGCGTCAAGCAGGTGGCGCAGGAATGGGGTCGGCTGGTACAGCCCAGTCAGCGTATTGTAGTAGCCGAGCAGATCGCGGGCGCTGTGCCAGTCGGGTTGCACTGCCACCAACAGGTAGATAGGGTTGGACTGCCCTTCTGCTACCCCGCTGATCGCGTCAGCGTAAAGGCGGGTCAACCACGTCTTGCCGCTCCCGCTTGGGCCAGCCAGAATGACCAGTGGCCGAGCCTGCACAGCAAGATGAAAGACTTGCAGAACTCGTTCATCGATCACCATCCCGCGGCGCCGAATGGTAGCCACAATCTGCTCAAGTGGTGGCGTGCCTGTCAGGTAGCGCGCAGGCAGTTCGCGCACAGCGCGGGTCGTGGTGAGATCAAACTCAGCCTGCTCCATGATAGCTTCATTGAATGGCAGCAAGGCGCACAGATCGTCAATGAGCTGTTCATCTGCCGGTAACGCATCCCACGAATAAACAAAACCGGCCCACAAATAGTTTGCCTGCCGCTGAGCCAGGTAGTGATCGATCCAGCGCATACCAGGTTCAGGCGGACGGCGACTGGTAAACCGTGCCTGCCCCTCCGAGCCGAGCCGGTCGATAAGCGCAGTCCACAAAGGACGGGCGTCACTCCAGAGTTGGGCCAGTTGTGGTCGTCGCGCGCCCCACAATTGCAACCCTACCATGACGGCGCGTTCGCTGCCGCTCACGATGAGCATCACGCCAGCGCCGCGAGGGGGACGGTCAAAGGCGAACCAGTAATCCTCGATCGGATCGCGCCGCCCCTTCCCGCGGTCGATGGCGCGTCGCGTCTTGAAACTCAGCTCATAGAGAGGCCATTGCTGCGGCAAGATCGTCGCTGCTTGCCTGGCAGCGCGCTCGGCTAACGCCAGCATTTCCGGATGCAACCAGCGTTGCACCGCTTGCCAGCGCTCGCTGACGCCGGGTTCAAGCAGAGCATGCAGGGCAGTTGGTGAAAATGGCATCAGGCAGTCGGTGGTCGCAGGTAAAACTGTGGATCCAGCGTCGATTCCGTCTCATTCCTGGCCGGCTGAAACGTCTTTGCCAGCCGCGGCAACACTACATTCAATTCGTAACCAAGCGCGTTGATCGCATCTTCAACCTGCTCAGCATGCCAGCCAAAGACTGGGAAGAGGCGGGTAACAGTGAGTTGGGCCAGCACTGGCGGTTGCGCGATGCGTCGGCGCATGATGAAGTTGATCTCAAGATTCTCGTCAATATTGGGTTGATCGGCGAAGATGTTGAGAACCTTTTCCGTCAGATGATCAAAATCCGCTGTCTGTTGTTCTTCGTCACGCAATGGTAGAAAGTATGTCACCTCAAAAACCATCGGATTGGCGTGCCGCAATTCGTGTAATTGCTCGGCGACAATCTGGTTAAGCGCGTCGATGATCGGTTGGCCATGAATGGATGCAACGGTAAATTCCGCCGGCCAGTGCATGCTGATCACTGCTCGCGATGGCGGTTGTGACCATACACCGGTATCAATCTGCTGTGGCAGACAGATCACTTGCAGGCTACGCCCCAGGTTGTGCAGGTTGAGCTGTTCTTGCGTGTGCGCAATGGTGATTTGTTGGCGCTCAAGATGTTCAATCAGATAGGAAATCAATTGCTCGTAAGTGAGCATAGCCTGTCCTCTGGCGCAGTCGGCGATTACCGGTATCTCGATTATACCACTGCTGGCAACGAATCGTTCACGATCTTCGCGCGGATATGCGGGCCGCATCCGGCGCGTTGCAGACCCGCGAACGCAGATGAGCGATGTCCTCTGGTATAATACTATTTGCTGTGTAACTGACACCGGGAAGCGTAATGGCAGTTCAGTCACTCTACCGTAAATGGCGTTCCCAGACCTTTGCCGAGCTGGTTGGGCAAGAGCATGTCGTGCAGACGCTGCGCAATGCGATTGCCGAAGATCGGGTCGGTCATGCCTATCTCTTTACCGGCCCCCGCGGCGTTGGTAAAACTACCATGGCCAGGTTACTGGCCAAAGCGGTGAACTGCCTCCACCCAGATCCGGCGGCGCGTCCGTGCGGTGATTGCGAGATGTGTGTCGCAATAGCCGAAGGACGAGCGGTTGATGTGATCGAGATGGATGCCGCTTCCCACACCAGTGTCGAAGACGCGCGCGAAATTATCGAGCGGGTGCAATTTCGCCCCAGCGTGGCCCGGGTGAAGGTCTACATTATCGATGAGACACACATGCTCTCGACAGCGGCCTTTAATGCGCTGCTCAAAACCCTGGAAGAGCCACCCGATCACGCCCTCTTCATTCTTGCCACGACCGAAGTGCACAAGGTGCCGGCAACCATTTTGTCGCGTTGCCAGCGCTTTACCTTCGTTCGCCACAGCGTGACCTCAATGGCTGCTCACCTGCGCCGGATCGCCGCCGCCGAAGGCATTGCTCTCGCTGAAGGCGCGCCTGAAGCGATTGCGCGCGCCGCGACCGGCAGTTTGCGCGATGCGCTCGGTATTTTGGAACAACTGGCTTCATTCGTCGAGGGGCCGATCACGCTGCACCATGTGCAAAGCCTGCTGGGTATGACCGCTGCCGCTGAGGTTGATGCGTTAATCGCCGCGCTCCTCAATGCCGATCTTACCGCCGCGCTCCGCGCCGTGAATGCAGTGTCGAATCAAGGGGCCGATCTACGCCAGTTTACCCGCGATCTGGTTGAACGGTTGCGCGCTGTGATGCTGCTGAAAGCAACCGATGATCGCGCGCTGCTCGATCTTGGCGATGATGAGGTGACGCAATTGACCCAATGGGCGCAGCAGGCTGAGATGGCCACGCTGGTACAATGGGTGAAATTGTTCAGTAATCTGGATTATCAATTGCGCATCACTCCCTACGGCCAGCTCCCGCTGGAAGTGGCGGTGGTCGAGGCGTTACTCGCTCCGCCCCCCACGACGCAACCCGCTGCCCCCCGGCCATCGGTAGCGCGCTCGCCGACCCATGCGCCGGTAACTGCGCCGCTACCGCAGCCGGCTGCTCCGGCTGAACCAACACTTCCGCTGGCACCTGAGCCGTCTGTGCGTTTTGCGCAATCCGCTTCACCTGCGCCATCTTCGGCTGCGCCGCTGCCGCCAGATGCGCCAATCGCGCCGCCAGCAGAGTCGCGACCAACAGCCGATCCTCCCCCACCGCCGCCGGCTGTGTGGGCTGCAACTCAGCAAATCCGCCCTCCTGCTGACCCGGCAGCCGCGCGCGCTGCTGCTGCCGATCTCTCGTTGCTCGAGCAGATCGAGGCGATCTGGGAAGATTTTAAGCGTGATGTTCGTCCGCGCAGTCCGACCGTTCAGGCATTGCTCAACAGCGCGCGTCCTTACGATGTCGAGGGAAACACGATCGTTTTACTCGTCACTTCATCGTTTCACAAAGAGCGTCTGGAAGAGCCAAAAAATCGGGCCATCATCGAAGAGGTGCTCCGTCGCCGTCTCGGTCAGGTCGTGGCGGTGCGCTGCACAATTGAGGAAAAATCGGTTGAACCAACCGATCTGCGCGGGAAGATTCGGGAAGCGCGCAAAGATGAGCTGGTTCGCGCTGCGCTCAATATTTTCGATGCGCATATCATCGATATCCAGCCGCTTGAGCCGGAATAATCGCTGCTGTACAAGCGAGCCGCAGTATGGTACCCTAACAGCAGAGTATCGGAATGGTAAATACTGCATAAGATGCGCGCGAGGGTAAGGTAACAAGCCGTTATCGTGGCCTATTCGTGAAGGAGTAAAGCTCATGAATCAGCGTCAACTGATGCAGATGGCGCAGCAGATGCAACGCCAGATGCAAAAGGTTCAGGAAGAACTGGCTGCTACCATCGTCGAAGGTACCGCTGGCGGCGGTATGATTACAGTAAAGATGAATGGTCATCGTGAAGTTCAGTCGATCACCATTTCACCCGATGTCGTTGACCCCAACGATGTCGAAATGTTGCAAGATCTATTGCTGGTGGCAATTAACGACGCTTCGCGCAAGGCGCAACAACTGGCCGAAGAGCGCATGCAGCCGCTGACCGGCGGGCTGAAGGGTCTTTTCTAAGCTAAATGGGGAAGGTATGACCGTTCGCCCCGAACAACATCTGATCGCTGCGCCGGTTGCCCGGTTGATCGAGGAATTTGCGAAGTTGCCGGGGATTGGGCCAAAAACCGCAGCTCGCCTCACCTTCTTTCTCCTGCGTGCCGAGCCAAAACAGGCTCAGGCGCTGGCCCAGGCTATTCTCGACATCAAAGAGCAGGTGGGATATTGCCGCCGTTGCTTTAATATCACGGTTGGTGAGTTGTGTTCAATTTGCCGAGATCCGGCGCGCGATCAGACCAAAATCTGTGTAGTGGAAGAGCCGCTCGATGTGCTGGCAATCGAGCGCACCGGTGCCTACCGTGGTTTGTACCACGTCTTGCACGGTCATATCGCTCCGCTTGAAGGTATCTATCGCGAGGATCTCAAAATTGATGAGTTGCTGGCCCGCGTGCGCAGTGAGCCGGTCAACGAGGTGATCCTCGCTACTAACCCGAATACCGAAGGCGAGGCAACGGCCTTTCTTCTCCTGCGCGATCTGGCTCCGCTGGGTGTGCGGGTGACACGGCCAGCCCGTGGCCTGCCCACCGGTGGCGATCTGGAATGGGCCGATCCCGAAACACTCGGCTCGGCATTGGAAGGCCGACGGGAGTTGTGACTGCAAAGATGCTCCGTCTGTGGCGATACAAATCTGCGTTATGAACGTTAACACTATTCTCAGTGAAACAATTGCCAGCGTCAAAGGGGCACAGTTTGCCGGTATCGTCGGTACCGACGGCCTGAGTGTGGCGATGGTCTTCCATCCCGCCGCTACTGAGTTTGATCTCGACATCGAACTGGCCGAGCTAGAGCTGGCCGAACTGACATCGCGCGCTGCCGCCGCTGCTGATCGGATTGGTGCCGGCTATGTTCGCGATCTGGTGATCGAAACTGATGCGCTGTTGATGTTAGCCAGCCAGATTTTGCCCGGCTACTATGGCGTGCTTGGTGTGCTGAGCGAGATGGCCAATCTCGGCAAAGCGCGCTTCGCCCTGCAAGCTATGATCGAGCGCGCGCGGGCCGAATTGTAATTCAGGCTAACGGCGCAGCTTTGACACGGCATTGCCAATGGCCAGTCTGCGTTGCCGCGCCGCTACCCGCTGCCCCCCACTTCTGTGGCGACCCTGCCCGGCGCCAGTACCATTTGCTGGAAGATGTGTTCGAGCATTACCTGCGCATGATCACACAGGCCGCAATGCACTGCTGAGGGCTGAATGATCGTGCTGCGGGTCGCCGTCAGCCAGCGAAACCGCTCATAGATGGGCAGTTCTCCGATTGGTCCGGCGGTAGCGCTGCCGGCGCAGACCAGCTCAAAGGCGATGAGTTGCTCGCGCACCGGCTCTAGATCAAGATCGGGCCAGAGCGCGGCGATGCGTCCTTCATCGAGGTATGCCCGCATACCGAGGAATCGTTGTTGCCGGCAGAGCAGTACGACGCCGATGTTAATCTGTTCGCCACGCTCAACGCGCGGCACCAGCCGTAACAGGGCATACTCAAAGGCGCTCGCGGGCATTGATAGCCTCCTGTACGAATGCGCGCGGCGCTGTTAGCCGCAACGTGAAATACTCGATATACGCTGCCCGATGCGCTTCGACCGATGGAAAGCGCGGGTCTTCTAACCACTCGCCGGGTACCTGGGCAATAATCTCGCCGAGTAGCTCTGGAGTGATCTGGCGAGCCAGCGCCTCATCAACCGCCGCAAGATGGGTTGCTGCCGGCAACAGCACGTGATCGCGAATCTGCGTGAATGGCGCTCTGGCCCGGTTTTGGTAATCGTGCCATGTGAAATGCATATATAATGCCGCGCCATGGTCAATCAGAAAAAGGCGCCGATGCCACCAGAGGAGATTGGTGTTGCGTGGTGTCCGATCAACATTGGTAATGAAGGCGTCAAACCAGACGATCAACGAAGCCAGTTCGCTGTTCAGCGAGCGCACTGAGGTGGGATCAAATGCCAGCGCGCCGGGCAAAAAGTCAACCGCCAGATTCAAACCGGCGCTGGCCGTCACCAGATCCTGTATCTCGCCATCAGGTTCGTTCCTGCCCAACGCCGGATCAACCTCGATCAAGACCAGTTCCGGCGCCGGCAATCCCAACGCGCGTGCCAGTTCGCCACAGATCAATTCGGCGACTAAGACCTTTGGCCCCTGGCCAGCGCCGCGAAATTTGACCACGTACAGACCGTCGTCGTCAGCTTCAACGATGGCTGGCAGCGATCCGCCTTCACGCAGTGGCGCTACATAGCGAGTTGCGGTCACTTTCCGTAACATTAGCGCTCCAGTTTCAAGATATACCCTGTCTGCGCCGGGATCTCGGTGAATGGCCGGTAATCGGTGAATGCGCCGTTGCTAATCGTCAGCGGCGCCGCCGGCGCTGGTGGTGTGCCATAGATTGATACGAGCTGGTACGTGCCTGCCGGTAGATCGCTCGCGCTCAGTGAGAGTGTAAACGGTTCGGTCGGCACTGCATCGAAATTGATAATCACCAGCGCGATGTCATCACCACTGCGGCGAATGTATGCAGCAATGTCATCACCATTGGCCTGGAGCGGAATGAAGTCGCCGATGGCGAGCGCTGGCGTGTTGATATGCAGGTGTATCAATTGTCGATACGCATTCAACAGCGAGTCGGGATCTTCATCTTGCAGCATCACATTCTTGGTCGGGTAATCAAGCTGTGGAAGCTGCCACGGATAACCGGCAGTGAATCCTCCCATCTCCTCTTTTGTCCACTGCATCGGTGTGCGGATCCGCTCGTCGGGTTTGACTCCCATCATACCGATCTCTTCACCGTAATAAATAAAGGGGAGACCAGGTATAGTCAACAGGGCCAACGCCGCAAGTTTGGCTTTGCCAAAATCATTGCCGAGCGTTGACATCACCCGGTTCTGGTCGTGATTGGTAAGAAATGGCGCCCAGCGCTGGTAAGGCAGTTTGGTATAGGCATCTTGCACGGCTTGCATAAACAGTCTGGCCAGACCGGTATTTGCCGCGCCGACGATTTGTTTGGCAACCTCGAATTCAAAGTAGTAATCGAGCTGATCAGGGTAATATGGCGCCAGGGTGCGAGGGTTGCCGTTAAAGACCTCGCCGACGGTAAATGTGCCCGGAAGTTCGCGCGCCAGAAATCGGCGAAAATCGCGCAGCCATTCAAACGTCTCGACAGTATCTTCTTGCAGCGTATAGTACTCAATTAAATGTTTGATCGCATCGAGCCGAAATCCGGCTACCCCCATCTCTTCAACCCAGAAGCGCGCAATGTTGCGCGCTTCTGCGGTCACAGCCGGATTGCGAAAGTTGAGGTCAGGCATGCCACCCCAGAAGACACCGTAGTAGTATTCGTCGCGGATCGGTGATTTGTGCCAGACAACGTTGTTGCCAAACGGGCCGCGATAACCCGGGTCGATAGCCGACCAGAGATACCAGTCCCGATAGGGTGAAGCCGGATCCCGCAAAGCTTCCTGGAACCAGGGGTGTTGGGTACTGGTATGGTTGAGCACCAGATCAATGATGATCTTGATTCCCCGTTGCTCTGCGGCTGCTACCAGTCGCTTAAAGTCATCGTTGGTGCCGTAATCCTTCTCGACCGTGTAGTAGTCGATAGTGTCATACCCATGATAACTGGCGGCTTCGGCAACCGGCATGAGCCAGATACAGTTGACCCCCAGATCGCGGGTAGTGGTCGGGTCACCATCGTTGAGATAGTCCAGTTTCTCGATAATACCATTAATGTCACCATTCCCATCACCATCGCTGTCATAGAACGAACGCACAAAGATCTCGTAGCAGACAGCGCCATCCCACCAGCCGGCCTCGATCGGAAAGGGAGTCGCAGTCGGGCCGGGAGTAATCCGGGGTGGGAGGGTGGGCAGACGTGGATCGCGCGTCGGTGTTGGCGGACGCGAACTGGTAGGGCTTGCTTCGGTTGTCGGCGTCGTTGCCGGTGTTGTTGACGTTGCTGATGGCAAACCGCATGCTGCCAGCAAGATGGTTATCAGCAAGCAGAGTGATATTCGATGCATACGAAACCGTTTCATTGGTAATTAGTTGCGCTTACCCGCATTATAACAAATCTGCCACACCATTGCGCTGATACTACTGCAATCTAACGCGCGTCATCGCAAACGAAGATCCGCCGCAGCCCTGCCGCAAACTCGCGCGCGCCACCTTGCGCCGGGTGGCGTACCGCAATGTGGTCAATGCCAAGGTGGGTTAACGACTGATCGGCAATGCGACCCATTGCCACAACCGGACAGTTGGGAAATAGCGCGCGCACCCGGGCCAGGAGTGGCAGACCTAACGCCAGTTCACTCCGGCGCGGCGCGCGATTGCTCTGCGGTTGACCTGGCTGATGTGGATGGAGCGGAAAAGCATTCCAGCCGACTGCAAAGCGATTGAGTGCCGCCAGTTCGCGGTAGACGATAGTTGCCGTCTGTTCACGCGAGATGCGTCCATCCGTTGTAGCCAGGGCAAATCCGCGCTGAGCGCCGAATTGACCAGGCGGATCCACGCCGGCCAGCAAAATCTGCTCGCTGGTGAAAGGAACTCCGGTGCGGCGCGCGCCGTGATAGCCGGGAGCTTCCCCAACCAGGAGCAGATCGGGGCCACGTTCCAGGGCTAATGCCAGAGCCAGTTCCAGATTGGCTCGCCGAATGGCATTGCCGCGTCGTTCCTCATCATCGGCGCCATCCCACGCATACATATTAATCGTGTCAGGTGGCGTCGGCAATGCCGCCAGATCGGCAATCAGTGCAGTGATCAATGATGACATATTGTTTAAGTTTCAATGTGTGATATGACTGCGAACTGTAACTGTTTGGGATTATAGTGGATCTAGCGAATACGAGGAGGTTTGTCATGTCTACGTCGCCAACACTCTGGGAGATCGAAAGTCCGCTCGGCGCGGTGTCATTTCGGGTATCCGGTCAGGGACGCCCGCTCATCTTAGTTCATGGCTGGGGTGGTTCCAGTCGTTACTGGCTGGCAGCTCCGGCCTTTCTCCCCAATCGACGGCTGATCGCAATCGATTTGCCCGGTTGCGGCGCATCTCCGGCGCCAAACGAGCCGGTCACCCTGGAGTCGTATGCGCGTGTGGTGCTGGCCGTAGCCGATGCGCTTGACATCGACCGATTTGCGTTGGCCGGTCATTCACTTGGCGCGGCGGTGGCGTTGGCCGTAGCCGATCTGGCCTGTGAGCGGGTAGAGCGGCTGGGGTTGATCAGCTTCGGTTTCAGCGCCAACTGTTACGAAGAGAGTCTGGTGACAATTGCCGGCGCGCAGTGGCAGGTTGCGGCGGCATACTGGCGACCCTGGCTGATCTGGTGGCGCCCATGGTGGGGAGTTACGCAATCGTGGCGTCAGGCCTGGTGGATGATGCCGCCGACACCAGAAATATTGGCGGCGCCGATGGTGCGTTGTTCGCTCGATCACTCACTACTGGCCCAGGGGATTGCAGATCTGGTGGCAATGGATCTCCTGGTAGCAATCGAAGCGGCAGCCATTATGGGACATCCAAAGCTCAAACGAGCAGCGCAAAGTCAGCTTCCGCCAGTGTTGTTACTCAGCGGGCAGTATGATCCGGTCTTCCCGCCGGTCAATGTGCGGGCGCTTCATCGTTGCATAGCGAATGCGCAATTAGTAATTCTGCCAGATTGCGGTCATGTGCCGATGGTTGAAGAACCGTCTGGCTGTTATCAAACGATTGCGCGCTTTCTAGATGGAGAAAACGATTATTCATCGTAGGATATTGTAGAATCAAACGATAAAATCTCGGCGCAAACTGCTGCTTGACAAGGTTAAACAATTCCTGTTACTGCTTGCCTGCATATGCTATAATGGGCAGGGCAGTGCGCGAAGTTATCCGGCTTCGCTCTGAACAGGAAGGTTGCCTTTTATGCAGCGTGGCGCACTACTGTTTATACTGATAATCCTTATCGTTATTATCGGTGGACTCGCCGCTTTCTTGTTATTGCGAGGCGGGTCAACAGTAACTGAAGTTTCAACCACCCCTGAAGTGCCACCGCCACCGACTGCTGTGCCGCTGGTGAGCGTCGTGCAGGCGCGGATCGATCTTGATGCAAATACCCTCCTCAATGATCGCAATCTGCTCGATACAATAGAAGTTCCAATCACCGAGTTCGACCAAGCTAACGAATTCAGCAACGTCAGCGATGTCCTTGGTAAGTTGCTCATCAACCCGGTCGAAGCCGGCCAACCAATCCGGCGCGATAATCTACGTGATGCCGGCCTCGCACAGCGCATTCCAACCCCCGAACCCGGGCAGCCAGCCGTGAAGGCATACCCCCTGTTTGTTAACAGCCTCTCAGGTGTGGCCGATCAGGTTGCTGTCAATGATTTTGTCGATATTGTCGCCACCTTCCAGGTTGATCGCCAGATCATTCGACCTGGCACTATTCAGGTCGTGACTCTCAATGATGTAGATCAGCTTGTGCGTGAATACGAATACGCGGAAACCCAGAGTTTCTTTACCACCAAGACTATCATTCAGCGAGCGCAGGTGTTGCAGATTGTTCGTCCGGCAATACCGACGCCGAGTGATGTCGAGGGAGAAGGTCAAACTACTGCGCCACAATCATCCAGCCTGCCGCAAGTTGACGAAACGGGACAGCCGATCGTTGGTGGACAGGTTGCAGAAGGTGGGCAGACGAGTAGTCCAAGCACGCTGACCGAGGGCATCTGGGTTGTCGTTCTGGCTTTGACCGATCAAGAGATTGAGTTGCTGGAGTTTGCGTTGCAATCGCAAGCCCGGATCGTCATGGCATTGCGCGCCTCTGGTGATAATGCAATCGAGGCAACGAGTGGAGTGACGATCGACCTGTTGGTGCGCGAGTTTGGTCTGCCGCTGCCGCGACCGCTACCGCCGCGAGTTTACGGTGAAAATGAAGTCTTTGTGCCAGAACCGACGCCAACTCCGTTGACATTACCTATTCCATGATCGTCGTCTCTAAGGTACAATGACACATACAAGATTACTCCTGATGGTATCGGCGCTCAATTGCTCTGCGCGCGTCCGTTGCGAATGACCAGCACTACGCATTCTGAGGAGCCAAGGCATGAATGAAGGTGAGAAGATTCGAGTCATGATCGTCGATGATGTGGTTGATACGCGCGATCAGCTCGAAAAATTGCTCTTCTTTGAAAAAGATATTGAGGTGGTTGCCAAGGCGAGCAATGGACGCGAGGCGATTGCTTTCGCTCGTCAGCATCGTCCGCAAGTCATTTTGATGGACATCAACATGCCTGATATGGATGGGATTGCCGCGACAGAAGCAATTCTCACCCAGGATCCGGGCATTCAAGTCATCATTATGAGCGTTCAGGGCGAGACCGATTACATTCGGCGGGCAATGCTGGCCGGCGCGCGCGAGTTTTTGATCAAGCCGATCAGTGCCGATGATCTATATCGTTCGATCCGGCATGTTGCCAAACTGGCCGCAATGCGGCCAGTTGCGCCAGTTGCCGGAGGAGTGGCCGGTGTGGCGGCGACGGCTGGCCAATCCTCGGTGGATGGCCAGATTTTTGCCGTCTTTAGCCCTAAAGGTGGTGTCGGCGTCTCATCTATTGCCGCCAACCTGGCCGTGGCAATCCGCCAGCAGACGAATAAAAAGGTGGCGCTGGTTGATGGCAATGTCGTCTTTGGCGATCTGAGCGTGATTCTTAATCTGCGCGCCGATAAGACGATAGTTGATCTTGCCTCACGGATCGAAAATCTCGATCGCGACTTGCTGAATGACGTGATGGCGACCCATCCCTCTCAGGTAAAGGTGTTGCTGGCGCCTCCTGATCCACAGCGTGGCGAGCTGGTTACTGCCGATCACATTCGCGCTATTCTCGAAGCGTTGCGGCATGAATATGACTATGTCGTGGTCGATACTCCGGCGTCGTTCCACGATCGGTCGTTGGCAGCCCTCGATCTAGCGCAACGGATCGTTACGCTCATCACGCTCGAGATGCACTGTATTCGCAATGTCATCCTCTTTCTTGAAGTCGCTAATCTGCTTGGATATCCGAATGACAAGGTGATGCTGGCGCTCAACAAAGCAACGAACCGCACAGGTATTCGAGCTGAAGATGTTGAGAAACATCTGCAACGCAAGCTTGCCTTGCAGATTGGTGATGCTGCTCAAGAAATGACCCTCGCGATTAATCAGGGTGCGCCGCTCGTCTTGTCAAAGCCAAACCATCAGGTGGCGAAAGATATTATGAACCTGGCTCGTGAATTGATCGCAAAATCGAGCGCAGCTTCGGCGACCGCAACCAAAGAAACAAAATCGCGTGGTTTGCTTGGGAGCTTGATTCCACGTCGCTGAGCTACCAATTGATCAACCCAGGTTATACGTGTCAGGGAGGTGACTGCGATGTCGTTGCTGAAGCGAATTGGTGGCGCTGCGCCAACACCGGTTGAGCCGGCTGTGTCGCGGTCGCCAGCGCGGACTGAAGCTCCTGCTCGCTTGCCAGGAACGGCAACACCAGGGGCGGAAGATACCTTCCGCGAGTTGCGCGCTCGGGTGCAGGATCGTCTGATTAATGAGCTGAGTTCACAACTCGATCCGAATAATCCCGCTAAAGTGCGGAAACAGGTCGAAGAGATCTTTAACTCAATCCTCGATGGTGAAAGTATTGTTCTGTCCCGCGCCGAACGTCAGCGCCTGTTTGAGAGCATCGCCGCTGATATTATCGGTTTGGGGCCGATTGAGCCGCTGCTTGCCGACGAGGATGTCAGCGAAATTATGGTCAATGGCCCGAAACAGGTCTATATTGAGAAAAAGGGCAAATTGATCAAAACGGATATTACCTTTGCCGATGATGAGCACGTTATGCGGATTATCGACCGCATCGTCGCGCCGCTTGGTCGCCGGGTTGATGAGTCATCGCCCATGGTTGATGCCCGTTTGAAAGATGGTTCGCGCGTAAATGTTGTTATCCGTCCGCTCGCGCTCAATGGGCCGACCATTACCATTCGCAAGTTTCGCAAAGATAAGCTGACAGTGCAGGATCTCGTGCGCTTTGGTTCAATGTCGCAGGATATGGCCGATTTTCTGGCTGCCTGCGTCAAGGCGCGTTTGAATATCGTGGTGGCCGGTGGTACCGGTTCGGGTAAAACAACCCTGCTTAATGTGTTGTCGTCGTTTATTCCTGAAGACGAGCGCATCATTACGGTTGAGAATGCCGCCGAATTGCAGTTGCGTCAGGATCACGTGGTAACGCTTGAGTCGCGGCCTCCAAACGTGGAAGGGAAAGGTGAGATTACCATTCGTGATCTGGTCATCAACTGCTTGCGTATGCGCCCTGAGCGGATTATTGTCGGCGAGTGCCGTGGCGGTGAAACGCTCGATATGTTGCAGGCAATGAATACCGGTCACGATGGCTCGATGACGACAATTCACGCAAACACGCCGCGCGATGCAGTGAGCCGTATCGAAACAATGTGCTTGATGGCCGGTATGGATCTGCCAGCGCGCGCGATTCGTGAACAGATTGCCTCAGCTATTCATGTCTTTGTTCAACAGTCACGACTTAAAGACGGATCGCGCAAAGTGACGCAGATCACTGAAGTATCCGGTATGGAAGGCGACGTGGTCGTGTTGCAAGACATCTTTGTGTTTGAACAGACCGGGATTGATGAGAAGGGCAAGATCGTCGGTCAGTTGCGGCCTACCGGCGTGCGACCACGATTCCTTGAGAAGTTTGAGGCGCAGAATATCTTCCTGCCGCCAACCATCTTCGGTTCGTCGGAGCGTTTTAGCTTCTAACCATCCCGACGATTGCCTCGATAGAGGGAGGCGTTACTGTTATGGATGCTTTGTTCTCGCCGGAGTCGATGCCGCTGACGTTGGGATTGTTAGGTGTGCTCCTCGTGCTTCTGGTGGCTGTTGCAGTGGCGTTGATGCGCCAATCGGCTACAGTCGATGTATCGCAGCGGCTTGAGATGCATGTTGGCGCAAAAGCGCAGGAGCGACCAAATGAGCCGATTGCGCGCCGGGCAATCGAGCGTATCGACTCAGTTGTCGCCCGAAGCAAGCAGGGTAGTTCGATCAAGAATGAGCTGGCGCGCGCTGATTTGAAGCTGACCGTAGCTGAGTTTTGGGGTATCAAGATTGGCGCAGCCCTGCTCGGTGTGGTGTTTGGCATGATCCTTGGTCGGGCTAGCCCGCTGGCTCAAATCGCTTCGGCCATCGTTGGCGCCATCGTCTTTTCATTTATCCCGAACATCTATGTCAGCCTCCGCGCCAAACAGCGCGTGAAGGCATTCAACAATCAGTTGGGCGATGTCATTACAATGATGGCCAATGCGCTGCGCGGTGGTTACAGCTTCTTGCAGACACTTGATATGGTGTCGCGCGAAGCGCCCGAACCCTCTGCAAGCGAGTTTCGTCGCGTTGTGCAGGAAGTCGGTCTCGGTCGCTCAACTGAAGAGGCCCTGCAAAACCTGCTGCGCCGTGTGCCCTCTGATGACCTCGATCTCTTGATCACGGCGGTCAGTATCCAGATGGAAGTCGGTGGTAATCTTGCCCAGGTGCTCGATACGATCGGTCATACTATCCGCGAACGGGTGCGAATCAAGGGTGAGATTTCAACCCTAACCGCTCAGGGTCGTATCTCGTCCTGGATCATTACCGGATTGCCTATCGGTCTGGCAATGTTTATTACGGTGGTGAATCCTGACTATATGGCGCCTCTCTTTACCTTTGGTTTTCCACCAGAGGCATGGTGTTGTATGCCGGTCACTTCGCTCTTTATGATTGCTCTCGGCTATTTTGCGATCCAGAAGATTATTGATATCGAAGTGTGAGGTGAGTCATGGCAGACCCTCTGATTATAGGTGTTGCTGGCTTGCTCGTCGTTGGCCTCGTGATAATCTTCTTTTTCGTCAGGCAGATGAACCGGTCGCGCGCTATCAGTGAACGTCTTGAGCAGTATACTGATGTTTCGTTGTCATTGGAAGAACTGGAGTTGCAGCAGCCATTTCGTGAGCGAGTCTTGAAACCGTTGTTTCGCTCGCTATTGAATTCGCTGGGTCGGTTTGGGCTGAAGCAAAATCAAGAACGATTGCGGATAAATCTGCAACTCGCTGGTAATCCAGGCAATTTGTCACCAAATATGTTCATCGGCCTGCGCATGGTTCTGGCAATCGTGTTAATGATCGCTACCACTTTGCTGACCATTAGTAGTATGCCGCTCATGCAGGCATTGAGCGGAATCCTGATCGCGGCGATGATCGGCTATATCTTGCCCGGTATCTGGCTGGATCGCAAAATCAAAGAGCGGAAGAAGAATATTCTGAAAGCTCTTCCCGATGCGCTTGATCTGCTTTGTATCAGCGTCGAAGCCGGTCTGGCTTTCGATCTGGCGCTGCAGCGCGTTGCGCAGAAATGGGACAATGAGCTGTCGCGCGAGTTTCGACGAGTGTTGCAGGATATTCGGCTCGGTCGCACTCGTCGTGAGGCACTGCGCGATCTGGTGACACGCACCGGCGTTGATGATGTGCAAACCTTCGTCTCAGCAGTGATTCAGGCCGATCAATTGGGTGTTTCGATGTCGAAGATTCTGCGCATTCAGTCGGATCAGTTGCGCACGCGCCGTCGCCAGCGCGCTGAAGAAGCTGCCCAGAAGGCGCCGGTTAAGATGCTCATTCCGATGGTCTTTCTCATCTTTCCTGCTCTGTTTGTGGTCATCCTTGGCCCGGCGGTGCCACGCATTATGACGGCATTGGGAGTTATGAGTGGTGAATGAATGGCGACGGTGAAAGTGGTGAATCAGACCCGGCGCGTTACCCTTGCCGAACAGTGTGAGGTGGCGCGTTCGTTTTTGGCTCGTGGTCGTGGTTTGTTGGGGCGCGCGACATTGCCAGACGGCAGTGGATTGTTGATCGAGCCATGCAGTAGCGTTCATATGCTGTTTATGCACTTCCCCATTGATGTCATCTTTGTTGATCGGCAAGGACAGGTTGTCGCGCTCTATCCCTCGCTGCCGCCATGGCGCCTCTACGCTGGCCATCGCCGCGCGCGCTATGCGCTCGAGTTACCCGTCGGTGTCATTGCTGCTTCCTCAACGGCAGTTGGCGATCAGATCGCAGTTTTGCCGGCACAGTCGTGATCAGCTTGCGCTGCATACAGCGTGACTGTCCATGTTGCAGTGCCCAGCCCAAAGCCACGATAAGAGAGATGGTGTCTGAGTGGTGGTTTGACGCCAGTTGCACGCTCTCAACGATTTGATGGTGGCGAACGTGATCCTGAAGGGCAATCTCAACCGGTGATGTGACAATAGCCTGGCTTCTTTCACCTGTGAGTAGTTTCAACAGTCTGTCTCAGTTATGAATCATGCCCAATCGCCTATACGCTGGCTGGCGCCGATGCTCGGCGTCGTTTTTGTTGCTCTCTACCTGCTGACACTAACTGAAGTGCATACTTACGATGCGCTCTCGTATATTCTCGATGTCGATCGCAAACCCTGGCCCGAATTGTTTCATCCCCACCATTTACTCTACGGCCCTTTAGGAGCGTTGATCAGGTCACTGGTATCAGCATTCGGCTGGCAGGGGAGCGCTGCAATCTGGTTGCAGGCGGCTAATGCCCTGGCCGGCGCAGGGGGTGTTGCGCTGCTCTTTCTGCTCTGTCGCGCGTTGACCGGCGCTTCAGTAGCATCGCTAGCGGCAACGTTGAGCGTTGGTTTGAGCTACGCTTACTGGTACTACGCGGTTGAGGTAGAGGTCTATACCCTGGCCGCCGTGGCATTGATGGTTTCGTTGTGGCTGCTGGCAACGATGGCACGCTCACCAACCTGGCCGACGGCAGGCTGGCTTGGGCTGGCGCAGGGGATCGCTGTGCTGGGGCATCAGACCAATGTCTTGTTGACCATACCGGCTCTCGTCACCATCGGGCTGGCAGCAAACGATCAGCGCAGCCGTTTCCAATTGGCAACGGCCTATCTCTTACCGCTGGCAGCAGTGGTTGGCGGCGCGTATTTGTGGGTAGCCTTCGGCGTGAGTGGCATGCGAAGCTGGGCCGAGGTGTGGGTGTGGCTGACCGGCTATGCCCGCACCGGTTTTTGGGGTGGGAGCATTGACGGAGCGAAGCTGGCCAGATTGGGCAAGGGCTGGAGCGAGACGCTGGCGCCGGTTGGCGGTAGCATTATCGGCATTGTCGCGCTGGTGTTGCTTGTGACCGGCTGGCGAGGTCTGCTACGTCTGCCTCGTCCATTGCTGGCCGGACTGCTGAGCTGGTTAATCGGGTATGGTCTCTTTTTCCTCTGGTGGGAGCCGGACAACATCGAGTTCTGGATTGCAAGTCTACCGCCGCTGGCAGTGTTACTGAGCGCAGCGCTGGCCTCACATCCGCTTGACCGCTTGCGCGCCGGCTTGTCCGGCTATATCGGTTTGGCGCCGGCGCTGGCGCTGCTTGCTATCAATTTGCCGGCCATTGGCGAGCGTGGCGACGCTGGCCGTGACTTGCAGCGCCGGATCGCAGCGGCACTGGTTGCCGCCAGTCAGCCAGGTGATCTAATCATCGTGCCTGATGGCATCCTGGAACTCTACCTGCCTCACTATTGGAAGCATGATACGGTGTATGGCCTCAATCAGGCTATGGTAGCCAGCGCCGGTGATTGGTCGGCAGCCTGTGCGCTCTTGCGCCAACGGATCGATACAGCGCTAGCCAGTGGTTACGCAGTGCTGCTAGCTGATGAAGCGCAACGACCAGCGCCTGCGCCGCCTGACCAGCCGCCAACCCCGGCTGAACGGTTTGGCTTGACCGCCGAGACGGTTGCGGCATGTTACGCGCCGGCGCAGCCGATGTTGCGTCCACTGGAGCTTCCGCCCAATCTGCCTTCCTATCAGATGATCCCACGCGCTAACGAATTGGCGCGCGCGAGCGGTTGGGATTTTCGCGCTGGCCACTGGGGGTGGCGAACGGTTGGGGTGGTGTCTGAAGCCGTAACGGCTGCCGGCTGGCAATTGACTCCGGCGCTTGATCCGGCGCTGATCAGTCCGCCGTTGCTGTTCTCATTAGCAGAAGTGACAGCCATCGAATTGCGTTTGATGGCCACCACTGGCGCGCGTGATGCGCAACTCTTCTTTCTCGATCCGTCCGGTCAGGCCAGTGAAGAGCGCTCATTGCGTTTCACCCTCACTTCCACCGATGCAATGACGACCTATCGCCTGGAGCTGGCCGAGTTGGCCAAACAATTCGATCTGGTTGGTGGTTTGCGCTTCGATCCGGTCGGGGCAGGTGATGGCGGTATCGTAGTGGTCGAATCGATTCGACTGGTCGGATGGCGTACTGCGCCTGATGAGTGAGCAGGCACATCGGCTTTTACCGCGACATTCATCGGGTAGCGATGAACGAATACCTTACAGCCGCATCATTCAGCTTTCGCGGCCACTTAACAGCAGATAGGCGAACAGGAGCGCACCGGAACCGAGTGAAACGAACAACTTGAGCGCGAACGGCAAGCTGGTCGGCGAAATGAAGGCTTCGATGAGACCGGCGACAACCAGGATCAGGGCGCAACCGATGAGCAACACTACAGCGCGGCGCGCTGCTACAACCAGGGCGCTGCGCCGGCTAAGCGTGCCAGGCCGCAAAATAGCCCATCCGAGCTGCAAACCTGCCCCGCCGGCAATGAAGATAGCGCTCAGTTCGAGCGTAGCGTGACTGGTCACGAAACCCCACAGATTGTCAGCGAAGCCGAAGTGCTGCGCAATCCCGGCCACTGTTCCCAGCAACAGGCCATTAAAGACCAGAATGTAAAGGGTATAGATGCCGAGCGTGACTCCGCCGGCAAAGGCTCTAATTGCGACATTGATGTTGTTGGTCATGATCTCGGTCGAAGCTGCGGCTGGCCCTTCGTTGATGCGCAGCCACCACTCTTCACCGGCGCGAATCTGGTCGGTAACGAAATCAATACCGGGAACCAAAACTTCACCTAATGCCGGATCGCTCAACCCGGCGACAAAAGCGGCCAGCGCCGGCAACAGAAAGACCAGCGCCGCCGTCAGGGTCATCGGCCAGGTAGCGCGAAACGCGCGTGGCAAAGTAGCGCGAAAGAAGGTGGCAACCGGGTTGGACTCGCTGGCGCTGTAGCGATAGATCACGCCGTGGGCGCGCGCGACAAGCTGGTTGAGATAGGCTGTCAGTTTGTGATCGGGATAATCACGACGGGCAATAGCCAGATCGGTGCAGGCCTGGCGGTACAACTGACCGAGTTCACGCAGTTCGGCGGCAGAAATACGACCGATCCCACCGGCAGCGCGCGCAATCAGCTCTTCAAGCCGACTCCAGGCTGCGCGGCGTTGAGAAATATGGCGATCGGGAGTATTCATTGCCGTATGAGAGTGCCACTTGTCAGGGGTTGACCGAGTAGCGCTGCAGTCACCAGTTCGGGAACCGGCCCGATCAGGCGCACTTCCAGCTCTGGCAATGCCTCGATCAGTTGCCACATCAAGGCGAGTTTACTTCGCATCCCGCCGGTAACATCAGCCGCTCGTGACGCGCCTGTGCCGTGTAAGACCTGCGTGATATTGGCGCGGGTGATCAGTGGAATCGGTTGCGCAGTCGGATCGCGATGTGGATCGGCGGTGAAGACTGCCGATTCGCCGACGAGAACGATCCGACTGGGGCGGAGTGGGCTGTGAAGGGCGAGGAAACTGAGCAACGCTTCGGTTGAGATGATCGCAGTACCCTGATCGGTGTCGAATGCTACATCGCCGTGAATGACCGGTGTTAACCGACGCCGCAAAGCCTCGCTGATCGGCTCTGTTTCCCAACGCCGAATCTGACCGCCGGAACTGCTCAGCGATGCCGATGGTTGCAGGCTGACTGCCGGTACGCCAGCGGCGAGCAGGGCATCAACTACGATTCGATTAAGCCGCAGGGCGGCGGCGGCAGTGAGGGCAAAACCAATATGATCAGCATCAACCGGCAGACCGCGATGCACGCCATAGCGCGCCGCGTAGTGATGACCAAACGAACCACTCCCGTGACCGATCACGAGCGCCAGCGCCGGATTGGCGGCGCGAGCGGCTGCGACTGCGCCGGCCAGCGCCTCAATCACTGCCATATCGGCTGCTTCACGTCCGGTCTTATCAGTAATGACCGAACCGCCAAATTTGATGAAGGTATACACAGGCGTGTCACGACGGGAAGATAATCAAAATACCCAGAACAGTTATGCCCCACAAGACGATACTCAATGCCAGCGGACGATCCTGCAACACAAGATCTTCAGGCGCGCCACCGCCATCACGCTGATGGATCAGATACAGATAGCGGAAGATGGCATACACCACAAACGGAATGGTGATCATCAACATGGGAAACGGCTCTTGTGGCGCGACCGGCGCAGAGAAAGCCGTCATGCTGTAAGCCATCACGATGCTGGCCGTAACAATTGCCTGCATCTGATCGAGCAACGGGATGGAATATTCCTCCAGGATACGGCGATGATTGCCGGCCCCATCTTCAAGCAGCTTTAATTCGTGACGACGCTTACCGATACCAAGGAAGAGGGCCAGCAGGCCCATACAGACAATCAACCAGGGTGTGATGACGATGTCGATGACGGCAGCGCCGGCAATTGCGCGCAAGATAAAACCGGCGGCAATGATAAGAATGTCAAAGATCACAATATTCTTCAGCCAGAAGCTGTAAAGAAATCCCTGCACAATTACATAAACTGCCAGCACAATAGCAAAATCAAGGTCGTGATCAAGCCAGATCGCCAACGGAAAGACGATAATCATGAGCAGCGCCGCGGCAACCGCAGCCAGCGTTGGGCTGAGCAAGCCGGCGGCCAGTGGACGATGACGTTTCTTCGGATGCGCGCGGTCTTTTTCAATATCGACCAGATCATTGAGCAGATAGATGGCACTTGCCGCCATACAAAACGCAATGAATGCGCCGATGACGCGCAAAAGCTGGGAGGGTTCGGTATACCAGAGCCGCCCTTCCGAGAAGGCAATGGCGGCGAAGACGAACACGTTCTTGATCCACTGTCGTGGACGCATCGTGCGCACCAGCGCGCGTAGCGACTGTACGCTCAGCGGCGCGGCTTGCTGGATTGATTGAGAGCTGGAAAAATCCTTCATAACAACTTGTTGGATGTGTATCGCGATCAACCTTTGTTGATTGTACCCGACCAGGGTAGCAATCGTCAAAGCAGGTTACTGTTTCGGCGCGTTGACATTCGACCAATGGAATACAAATCACTCGTTCGAAGCCAGCAGGATGTGCGCGGCTCACTTGCGCGCTGGCTGGTATCATTTCCGGCGCGCGTGATTGTGCTGTGGCGAAACGGAGGCAATATGAACGTGAGAGTGGCCCATAGGCAGTACCATGCAGATATGGCGCTATTACCGATGTCCATAGCTGGCCTCACCACAATTGCTTCGAGCCAGACATTCGTGTACAATGGCAAACAGTTTCGCAGTCATCGGTCACGTTTATTGCGATCACGGTAACGTTACACCATGCATGAACTCCTTATTGCCACCCACAATCCGGGAAAATTGCGCGAATTTGCGGCAATATTCGCCGATCTCAACCTGCGCCTCCACTCGCTTGCCGATCTGGGCATCACCACCGTGGTGGCCGAGACAGGTCAAACCTTTGCCGAAAATGCCCGTCTCAAAGCGGAAGGCTATTGCGCGCTCAGCGGGTTGCCGACGCTGGCTGATGATAGCGGATTGGAGGTGGCGGCGCTCGGTGGCGCGCCTGGTGTCCACTCGGCGCGCTACGGTGGTGTGACCGGTCTGGCACAATTGCAATACCTGCTTGATCAGATGCGTGATGTGCCCTGGCATCAACGGTTGGCCCGGTTTGTCTGCGTGATCGCGCTGGCACACCCGGAACGTCCTACCGAACTGGTTGAGGGAACGTTGCCTGGAGTCATTGAGTTTGCGCCGCGGGGTAGCGGGGGATTCGGCTACGATCCACTATTCTACGTCCTTGATGAAGATGCAACCCTGGCCGAGTTGAGCGCCGAGCGCAAGAATCAGATCAGCCATCGCGCGCAAGCAGCGCGCGCGGCGCGTGAAGTGCTGGCGCGCTGGCTGCTTGAGCAATAACAACATGGCACAACGTTACAGCTTATCAGGAGTTGCGCTACGTCAAAATGCGCAGGTTGGGCGCGCTCGCTATTCTGTTCTTTTTGATGCAAGATGAAGCCTTGCTCACAGCGCGCAGGGCTTGTTTCAGGAGGATCGGGTGTTTGTAGTGGCGTTAGCGTCAGGCAGCGCAGGAAATGCAATCCTCGCGCGCGCAGGTGATGAAGCGCTGCTGATTGATGCCGGTATCTCATTACGCGCAATCGAGCAGTTGCTGGCATGGCACGGCACTGCGCCGACGCAGATCAAAGCGGTCTTGTTAACCCACGAGCACGATGATCATGCCTTGAGCGCCGCAGCCTTTGCGCGTCGGTATTGCGTGCCGTTAGTTGCGAATGCGCTCACTCTGGCAGCTCTTGGCGAGACGGTAGCGGCAGCGCCAACGGCCATCTTGCCGGTTGGCGAACGAGGCGCAATTGGAACATTTACCGTCGAAAGTTTTCCCGTGGCGCATGATGCTGCCGATCCGGTCGGCTATCGCATTCAGGCCGCAGGGGTGACGGTGGCAGTGGCGGTTGACCTGGGAAGTTGGGATGAGGCCACTGTCAACGCGCTTACTGCCGCAGATCTGATCATTCTGGAAGCAAACCACGACCGCGCGCTATTGTCGGCAGCTCCTTACCCATTGTCAGTGCGCCAGCGGATCAGCAGTCCGCGCGGTCATCTTGATAATACGCAGTGCGGCCAGTTGCTGGCCCAGGTGATGACCCGGCGCGGCAGTAGCGATGTCTGGCTAGCCCATCTCTCGCGTCATGCCAATACACCTCAGGTAGCGGTGGAAAGCGTGAGCCGCGCATTGCGTCAGGCCGGGCTACGGCATCTACCATCGCTGCGCGCGCTGCCGGCCCGCGCGCGACCAGGGTCAGGCGGGATGCCATGCTGGCAGGCTCGTGAATGGTGGTAACAAGCAGAACTGTTTGCTTGTGATATATCCGGTCAGGAACAGTAAAGGAGACGATCGATGCCGATCCAGAAAATGGATTACATCTGGTTCAACGGTGAGCTGGTAGAGTGGGATAAAGCGACCGTCCACGTAATGGCTCACGTTATCCATTACGGTACCAGCTTCTTTGAGGGCATCCGCTGCTACGAAACACCGCAAGGGCCGGCGATCTTTCGCCTGACTCCACATATGCGGCGCCTGATCGACTCGGCTAAAATCTATCGCACGGCCATTCCCTACACGCTCGATCAGTTGGTGGCAGCAGTGAAAGAGACAGTGCGTGCCAACCGGTTACGTTCAGGATATATCAGGCCGGTGGTCTTCCGCGGTTACGGCGAGATTGGCGTAAATCCCCTTAACAATCCGGTTGAAGTAGCGATTGCCACAATCGAGTGGGGTAAATACCTCGGCGCAGAGGCGATGGAGCAAGGCGTCGATGTTTGTATCTCGTCGTGGAATCGCTTTGCGCCCAACACGATGCCGGCATTGGCCAAGGCGGGTGGCAATTACATGAATTCACAATTGATCAAGATGGAAGCTATGGCTAATGGCTACGCTGAAGGTATCGCGCTCGATGCCGATGGCCATGTCAGTGAGGGTAGCGGAGAGAATCTCTTTTTAGTGCGGGATGGCGTGGTTTACACCCCGCCGTTAACCTCTTCAATTCTGAGCGGAATCACTCGCGACACGGTGATGACACTGTTACGCGAGATGAACATTGAGGTGCGCGAGCAGATCCTGCCGCGTGAGATGCTCTATCTGGCCGACGAGCTGTTCTTCACCGGCACGGCTGCTGAAGTCACGCCGATCCGTTCGGTTGATCGCATTCCGGTTGGCTCTGGTCGCCGGGGGCCAATTACTGCCGCGGTGCAGGAATCCTTCTTTGCCATTGTGCAGGGCGAGCGGCCTGATCGCTACGGTTGGCTTGAATACGCCTGATAGACGAGTCTCAATAGCGTTGCCGCGAAGACGTTCAGCGTCAACAACAGACGCCCAACGTCTTCGCGTTTTTGCGTTTACGTCATTCAGTATGCCGCAGTGCGTTGCAATTTCTGGGCAACATGCCGTATAATGATCATATAGCTGTGCAAAACTTTTTGAAAAACCATGCAAATGATTGACAAAACTGTCATCCGGTGCGAGCAGGTCACAAAATCATACCTTGAAGGTGAACAGCAACGCACCGTGTTGCGCGACATTACGATCACGGTCGCTGCCGGTGAGTTTGTGGTCTTGCTCGGCAAGAGTGGTAGCGGCAAGAGCACCTTACTCAATCTGGTCAGTGGTATCGACACGCCGACTTCAGGCATTATTTGGGTGGCGGGCCGTCGGCTCGATCAACTGAGTGAGCGAGAGCGCACTCTCTTCCGGCGTCGGTCGATTGGGTTTGTCTTTCAATTCTACAACCTGGTGCCGACGCTGACAGCGCTCGAAAATGTGCTTCTGCCGCTTGAACTGAACGGCTTGCGCGGCTCAACTGCCCGTGAACGGGCGCTGGATATGCTGGCCGCGGTTGGTCTGGCCGATCGCGCCCATACCTATCCCGATCGGCTCAGTGGTGGCGAGCAGCAACGGGTAGCAATTGCCCGCGCCCTGGTGCATAACCCCGATCTCGTCCTGGCCGATGAACCGACCGGTAATCTTGACAGCGATACTGGTAGCCAGGTCCTCGATCTGCTTGACCGCCTCACCCGGCAGGTTGGTAAAACGTTGTTGATGGTCACGCATAGTCGCGAGATGATCGGAGTGGCCGATCGGGTCTTTCAGTTGCGCAATGGTCGCATTATCGAAGAAGCGTTGTTGACGGCGTAATAACCGGTCTGTCATACGGTGGTGCCGTTTTATTTAGCCGGTTGCAAGCTAGCAGCAGTATTGTAGCTTTGTGACCGGTATCAGTATGATATAAAAGTTGTGTATTCCTGAACAATAAAGGAGGTCGAAGAAGCATGATGCAAATGAACACCCACACGACACCCAAAGCGCCACGCTGGATCACGACCACTGCCGGTCAGTGGGCCTGGGCCACGAATGAAGAATGGCGCCGCTTTGCCGATCGGGCTTTGAGCGTGAGCGAACGTCAGCGCCTGTTGGCTGAAGCAGAGCGCTTGCATTCCCAACATGTTAATCCCGCTGATCACGCCTGATAATGGCGCGGATCGGCGTTAAACAACTGCGGGTGGCAGCAGCGCCACCCGCAGACTGTTTGAAACGCTTCTTGATCGTCTACTCTTCTGCCCGGACGCCTAAAACAATGCCGCTGCCGCGAGGCAGATAATCGCCATTGCTAATCCCAATGATCTGGTTGCCACCAGCTAACCGGGCAGCGCTAACTACCTCGTTAGGTTGGTAGCGGTCGAAATCAGCGAGGAGTCGATCCCGCCCCTGGACATCAACAAACACCAGCGTCAATCCGGGCGTGTTAGCGAGAATCGCTTCCGCTTCGGCGCGATTGCGTCCGATCACATCAGGGAAGCGCACAACATCGCCTAAGCTGACGTAAATCGTTACCGGATCACCCTGGGGAATGCGGAGCATTGGGCTGGGCGATTGACGAATGACAAACCCGGCGTCGATCGTCTGGCTGGGTTCCTCCACCGTATTGACTACAAAACCGGCTGCGGTCAACTGAGAACGAGCGATGTCGTTGCGCGTGCCGGTCACATCGGGCACCGCAACCAGAAGGGGTCCTAAACTCACTGTGTAGGAGATCGGGCTGTTAATTTCAACGATTGTGCCAGGGGAAATTGTCTGTGTAATCACAATTCCCTGCGGCACATCGCGATTATATTCGCTGCTCGGCGCTGGAATAAGCTGATTCTGCTGCAATAATTCGCGGGCCTCGCCATCGCTACGGCCTATCAGTTCGGGCACAACAGCGGTGGGTATCACGGTAGGTTCTGGAGTCGTGGTTGGATTTTGACCGGGTTGCTGGGTTGTTGGTCGCTCAGAATTGCCGCCAAAGATATTAGGGAGAATACCGCTGCTAACTAGAAAGACTACGGCCAGCACTCCGATGAGTGTCAGCATGCCCACAAAAAAGGCGCCACATCCTACCCCTTCCTGTCTTGGCGCGCGGGTGGTTACCGGGCGCGGATTGGGGATGGCGGCTGGTCGGCTGGCGGAGACTTGCGCCGGTCGCGGCGGAGATGGTCGGGGCTGAGCTGGCGCTGATTCCGCGCCAGCGTTGACCACAGTTGCCTGGGAAACCAGTCGTTCATAAGAGCGCAGCTCCTCGGCAAGCTCAAGCGCGCTACGCTGCCGCTGCGCCGGATCTTTCGCCAGTGCGCGCAGAATAATTGCCTCGAGGGTAGCGGGAATTTGTGGATTGTATCGGCGTGGTGGCGGCGGTGGTTCGCTGATATGCTTCATAACCACTGCCAGCGGCGTCTCGCCAGTGAAGGGGAGACGCCCGGTCAGCATCTCATAGAGCACCACACCGAGCGCATAAATATCAGATTGCGGCGTTGCCGGACGACCCTGCGCCTGTTCAGGCGCAATGTAGTCAACCGTTCCCAGAGTGATGCCGGTTTCGGTCGTTGCCGTTGAGAGGTGGCTTTTGGCAACGCCGAAATCGGTAATGCGCACATGTCCATCGTCGGTAACGATGATGTTCTGTGGCTTGATGTCGCGATGAATCAGGCCGGCGCGATGGGCGGCGTGCAGGCCAAGCGCAATCTGCTCGCCGAACCGCACTGCGCGCGGGATGGCAAACGGCGCTTCGCGATGAATCAACTGTTTCAGGGTCACGCCGGCAACGTATTCCATCACAATGTAGTGCTGGTCGCCGTCCTGACCAACATCGTAGACATCGACCAGATTGGGATGGCTCACCATGGCAGCGGCATGCGCTTCGTGGCGGAAACGAGCCAGGAAGTCGGGATCGGTCATCAGGTGGGGATAGGGGATCTTGATCGCGACCGGGCGGTTCAGGCGCAAGTCGCGTCCCAGGTAGACACGCGCCATACCGCCCTCGCCGAGCAGTTGTTCGATCTGATAGCGGCCATCAAGCAGTTGCGTTTGCATTGTTCGACTATGCTTCAAAAATACCAAACTAACAACGATTTACTGTAATTTTACGAGACGCGCCGGATTTGCCGGCAGAGGGTGGTCAGCATCGAGAATGGCTTCCAGCAATGCCAGGTTTACAATATCGTCACGATTGTAGTCGAGCAAGATTTGTAAAGCTGCTTGATCGCCATACTGCTCATAGCGCTCCCAAAGCTGCGGCGCGTCACGTCCGCTGAGTCCGGTGGAAGCGCGCGCAATTCCCAGGGTCTCTTCGACCACTTTCAGGCCACCACGCAACCCGCGGCGGCGGCAATCGCGCAGGAGATCGCGGTGAGCAAACTCGGCCAGCAGATCGACGTGCAATCTTCGCCTGATCACCGGTAGATCGAAGCTGCTCCCGTTGAACGTCACGATAGTTGTGATACCGGAAAGAGCATCATAAAGCGCAAGATCGCAAATCCCGCCACCAACCAGTTGGATGCTGCCATAATCATGCCGGTAGATGCCGAGAACGCTGATCGTGCCGCTGTAGGTTGTTTCGATATCGAGGTAGGCACGCATCTCAGCTCCTGTGGTCAATTTCTCGCGCCCATTATGGCATGCCCTTTGCAGGGCGTCAATGCGCGTTGTTTTACTTGTGCTATAGTAATCAACGAAGATGCCTGGTTATTTGTTTCCTGCATTAAGGAGGCGCGATGAGTTCCTTGCCCCGTCGGATCATTCTCGATACTGATCCGGGCATTGATGATGCGCTGGCGATTTTGCTGGCGCTGGCCTCATCTGAGATTGAGTTACTTGGCCTTAGTGTGGTGCATGGCAACTGCACGCTGGATGAAGCGGTTGCCAATGGTTTGTCTGTGCTCGAACTCGGTGGCGGTCAGCAGATCCCATTATTCGTGGGGTGTGATCGACCATTATTGCGACCTCTAACTACTGCTCACGACACCCATGGTCAGCGCGGGTTGGGTTATGCGCAGTTGCCGCCAGCTCAGATACAGCCTGCCAGAAAGCATGCAGTTGACTTTATCATTGATACTGTTCTGGCTAATCCTGGTGAAGTGACGCTGGTTGCGGTTGGGCCGCTCACCAATGTGGCGCTGGCTTTGCGCAAAGAACCGCGGTTGGCCGGCGCGTTGCGCGAAATTGTAATGATGGGTGGCGCTTTACGCGCTGACGGTAATGTAACTCCCCGCGCCGAATTCAACGTCTACGCCGATCCGCACGCGGCTCAGATCGTCGTTTCGTCCGGGGCGCCACTGGTCATCATGCCCTGGGATATTACCCGCCTGGTGCGTCTGCACGAGAGTGAGGTGCAGCGTATGGCTTTGCCCGGCAAGCCAATCGGTCGTTTCATCGCCGATGCGACTCGATTTTACATCGAGTTTCACCAGCGTTACTTCGGCTACGATGGCTGCGCCATTAACGATCCGGCTGCGCTGGCGCTGGTGTTTCTTCCCGATCTGGCAACGTATGCTGATGTCCACGTGACAGTCGAGATCTGTAGCCCGCTGACGATGGGATTTACGGTGGCTGATTTTATGCTGAGCGATGGGCGTCAACCCAATGCGCGAGCGGTGGTTGGCTTTGATACGCCGCGCTTCCTGTCGTTGTTCGTCGAGCGGATGCAAGCCCTTGAGCAGCGCCTATATGCATCATAGGAGGAGGTGTTCATTTCATTGGAGTAGGGCAAGACAATCTTATCGCTGCAAACGTTCCCGTATCAGGTTGAGCAGGAACGTGGCCGCTTCCAGCCGCAAGCCAACAGCGATCAGCGTATAGATTATGAAACCGGCGCTGCCGGCTACCGCTACCTGCGCTAACGGTGGCCATACGCTGCCCAGCGTAGCGGCGATCCCGCTGACGGCCAGCGCCATCAGACCGCTGGCCGCCAGACCTTTCACCATTGCTTCGCCGAGTCGCAAGCCGCGGAGGGAGAGCGAACGTTGCAAGATCCATGCTGTGATGATGGCATGGCCGATCCACTGGGCCGAGTTGCCCAATACCAGCCCTAAAAATCCCAGAGGTGTCCATTCGGCCAGCGGTATGGCAACCACCAGGTAGCAAAGAATCGCCGCGCCCTGAATCAGATTAGGAATGAGGGTGTTCTTGCGCGCGTAGAAGGCAAACAGCAACATCTGGTCAATTGCCGCCGCTGGCAATCCCGGCAGATACAGCAGCAAGGCTAGCGCAGTAATGACCGTATCATCTGGCCCGAACGCGCCGCGCTCGAATAACGTGGCGGTGATAGGAACACTGAGCGCAGCCAGGCCGGCGGTTGCCGGCAGGATCAGGAGCAATACCACTTTCAAGCCCATTGCCAGTGTGGCGCGAAAGGCCGGATCATCGCCGGCAGCGCTTTGCCGTGAGAGCGTTGGCAACACAGCGAGCGCGACTGCCGACGCGACCAGGCCAAGCGGAAACTGAATTAACGTGGTGGCAAAGCGCATCGTTGACAGCGCAGCCGGAAACCCTGAAGCCAGCCAGCGGTCGATGACAGTGCCGATGAGCGAAAAACCGATACCCAGCGTAACGGGCGCATACAGGCGTAAAATGCGTCGCACTGCCGGATGGCGCAAATTAAATCGGAACCGGATTTGGGAGTCACGCAATCCGGGTAACTGAATGAGCAGTTGGGCAAACGCCCCCAGGAGTGTACCGACGGCCAGGCTCTTGATGCCGATCATTGGGGCAAGTATAACAATACCGGCGATCATGCCGGCATTGAACGTCGCTGCCACGAACGCCGGCAACAGGAACCGACGTTGAGCGTGCAAAATGGCGGTAACGACTCCGGAGATCCCCATCAGGGTGACAGCAGGCAACAGCCAGCCTACCAGCGCGATAGCTTCCATTTGCAGCGCCGCCTCGGTAGAGCGGGCAAGGAGTGACACAGCGAGTGGAGCTTGCCACGCCAGCAGTGCGCTGGCAATGACCAGCACAGTGAATGCCAGCGTGAGCACTGTCGAGACAACATGCCAGAATTCGGCGCGGTCTCGTTCGGCATACTCGCTAAATACCGGCACCAGCGCCGCGCTGACTGCACCGCTGACGAGGAGTTCATACAGGGCATTGGGCAGAGTCCAGGCGAGGGTGAAGGCGTCAACCGCCAGACCGCGGCTGAAATAGGCGGCAATGATCGGCTCGCGCACCAACCCGAGCAGGCGACTGGTGATGTTGCCCAAACTGATGAGCAACGCCGCAAGGGCGATACTCCGGAAGATACCACCTGGCGCAGAAGACTCGGTCACAGGCATGAACTATTCGCCGCCAGCCGTTGAGACAGCTTCGCCAGTAAACTGGGCGACGATTCGTCGCAAAGCCTGCGGTTGCACCCGGAACGTTGCGCCGCCGCCAAGTTCCACAATCGACGACGAGTCGATTGCGTAGCGCAAGATATTCTCGCTATCAACCACGCGCGCGAAGCTAGCCAGTTCGAGCATCATCCGATGGTTGAGATCGGTTGTCACATAGCCGCGCAGCGCGCCGGTATAATCGTCGAGACTGGTGATTTGCTGCAACAGACCGCGGTCGCGGACGCGCTGGAAAATAGCCATCAGTACCTGTTGTTGCCGCTGGTTGCGCCCAAAGTCGCTATCGGCGTGGCGGGTGCGGGCGTAAATCAGGGCGCGCTCGCTGTCCATCCACTGGCGACCGGCGGCAAACGAAACTTCAATGGTGCCATAGTCCTCGGTGGGATAGGCCGGATCGTAGATTGGGCGAGGCACATCAATTTCGATGCCACCGATCAGATCGATAATCTTCTTAAAACCTTCAAAGTTGATCAGAATAAAATAATCGATTGGCACACCTAACAACTTGCTCACGGTCGATTTTGCCAGCGCAGCGCCACCGCCGGGGCCAAAGCGGTTTTCACCGATGGCGTAAGCGGCGTTGATGCGGCCTTCGCCGCCGGTCGGATAGCTAACCCAGAGATCGCGAGGAATGGAGAGCATGCTGACACGACCGGTATCGCGAGCAATGTGTACTACTACGATAGCATCGGTGCGGGTAGGACTGGTATCTTCAGGGCGGGCATCAGTTCCCAACAACAGAATGTTCAGTTCGGATCGGCTCAACCTGAGCGCTTCGGCGGTAGCCGTTGCTTCCGGCGGGTTAACGGCTGCCACTTCCGGCATGGTTGGCTGTGGCGTTGGTGGCGCTGGTGGCGGGCCGTAGATTTCATCCAAAGGAAGAGGTGGTTGAGCGGTTGGTTGAACGATTGCCGCTGTCGGCAAGGTAGCCGGCGTGACAATCATTGAATCGATATCGATAAGCGCCTGCCGCCATTCAAAGGCAATGCGCAGCATCGTGGCTACGACTATCAGGCTTATAATGAGTGCGGCGCCGGTAAGAACGCGCCTGCGCGAAGCTAACATAACCTCCTGCTCCGAATTTCAGATGCCGTTCGCTCTGCCTTGGACGACGCTATACCGGGGTAATTTGTTGCAGACTGGTCGCGCAGCGCAGCGATCGGACGTGGATCGGGCATCTTTGCTAGCATCGTTCGTGCCGTTTGTTACTATACCACATCAATGCAACCGCGTGAACATCACACACAATGATGCGAAGCTGAAAAATAACTGATGCGAGGTCGAATGATCTGGATAAGCAGCGTTTATTCTCTTTACGCTACGAGTATCGCTGCCATAACATCTGTCAGCGATATTGTTGTATCTGGCTCTGCCGGCGCTGGCTCTGCCTCGTGTCTGCATCGCTGCCATAACATCTGTCAGCGATATTGTTGTATCCCTGCTGCAATTTTCCTCAGATGTGTCGAGTGGTTGCAACCGAACCTGACACGTGTCTTGTGCGCAATGTTCAACTCATCTCATCCATCGCTATGATCGGTGCTCTGGTCGGGTTGACCGATCAGGCCAACATCACCGCTCTCAACCATCCGTATGATACCGGTCGGTTCACGCACAATGAGTGTTCCACTGCGATCAACATCAACTGCCTCGCCGTGAATAACGTCATTGCCAGTCGTGATGGTGACCATTTGGCCGAGCGTAATCAGCCGGCTACGCCAGGTTTGCCACAACCGTTCGGTTTCACCGGCCTGCAATTGCCGGAACCAGAAGTCATACCGGCGCAGCAGTGTATGGAGCAGGTGGAGACGATCTATCATGGGCGCGCCGGCTAACGTCAGCGCTGTAGCGGGGTAAAGGGTAGCTGGTAGTTCGGGCGCGGCACTGACGTTGACTCCACAGCCGATAATAGCCCATACCAGCCGGCCAGTATCCCAGCTTCCTTCCAGAAGGATACCGGCAGTTTTAGCCCAGCCGGTTGGTGTTTGCACCAGCACGTCGTTAGGCCATTTCAAGCCGGCTTTTAGCGGTGTGGTGGTATCGATCGTTTCCAGCAGCGCAACTGTTGCCAGCCAGATGAGGGTTGCTGGTGTAGTGGCGACGATCGGCGGTGGGCGCAAGCCGAGTGAGAAGAGGAGCGCGCTGCCCGGTGGCGCGATCCAGCGCCGACCGAGCCTGCCACGACCGGCTACTTGCTCTTCAGCCGTAATCAAGACTGGCAGCGCTTCGGGGGGTAGGGTCGCAAGCGCTGTCCGCGTGAGATCCATCGTCGAACTGACCTGATCGTAACAGTAGATGGTTACCGGCAAGGTAGCGTCGGGCGCCAGTCCGGCGCGAATAGCGGTAGGGTCAAGCATAGCTTTCTCCGGTGGGTGGCGGCAAAGATGAAAAATCGCTAAAAATCTACCAAATGGTATGGACGTGGTAACAATTTTTCGTTATACTACTCACTACTGAACCTGAAATTATGCACTTGCCTCGCGGGTGCTCACCTCTTCGCAGCGGAAAGGATTTGCGTATGACCACTCTTGTTCTACTGGCGGCAATCATCATCATTGCCGGTGGATTGTTTATCTCGCTGCGTCGGGTGCAACCTGAGTTTATTCGGGTCCGTATCCGTGATCGTTGCCAGTCGCGTCGCTTCCGCCGCTGAGCCTCATCTATTGTACCGCAGCCTGGTTTGCCGCGCCTCCTCTCGTAGAGGGAAGGTGCGGTTGTGTTTTCAGGGAACTTTTTCACCATCAGCAACGTTTCTGAAACGGTACGAGTAAAGATCGTGCAAGCGGAAGGAGACCGCATGCAGGCGAAGCGTGCATGGGCCAGGCTGTCAGCCTTAATTGTTGTGCTGTTAGTAAGCACTGTGTGGTTTGCGCCGGTAATTGCGCAAGGTTCTGCCATCACGCTCACGGCGCGGGCGGCATTTCAGGGGTATGTGCGTTCCGGTACCTGGTTGCCGGTTCTAATTGAGGTTGCAAATAGTGGCGTTGATCAGACGGTTGAAATTGTCGCCGGCACTCCGAATGGCCCTTTCCACAGCGCCATGGTCGATCTACCCGGCGGCAGCCGGAAGGGTGTAACTATCTACGTGTATGTGACCGGTATGCCGCGTCAGCTCAACGTGAGGCTTCTGGCGAATGGCGAAGAGCTGGCCAGCGTGCCGGTTCGATTGCAACCGGTCAGCACAGGATTGCTGGTTGGCATGGTTGGTGAACGCGAGCCACAATTACCGGCGCAACTGGCCGATCGCATCAAACTTACCAGCGCATTGCTATCCTGGGCTGATGTGCCGGTCGAAGGGTTAGGTCTATCGCCTTTCGATGCTTTGATTCTGACCGATCCAGGCGCAACTGAATTAACGCCGGCTCAGCAGCGCTCGTTGCAAGAATGGGTGTTGCGTGGCGGTACGTTGATCATTAATGGCGATACGGGAATTGCTCGAACATTGAGTCTGTTACCTGCCGAACTGGCGCCGGTGCAACCAGGAAGGCCGTTACCGTCACTCGACGATCCACCATTGACCCCGTTAGAATTAATTCCTCGCAGCGATGAAACCAAACGTGAAGTGTCTCCACTTACGTTGCCGCGCCTTGCCAGTTCTTCGCCCCTGGCCTTCAGTCAGTGGTATGGCGAAGGTCAGATTATCGCGCTGGCGTTCGATCTGACTGCGTCAGAAGTGCGCAATTGGGGTGGCTGGCGCGAGTTGTGGCAGGCTGTTTTGCCACCGCCGTCATTTGTGCCTGAGGGGATGGGTTTTGGGGCCAAGCTCTTGTCCACGTTTGTGGAAGAAAATCTGGCTAATGCGTTGACCAGTCTCCCGGCACTTGATCTGCCTTCTATCAATGTTCTCGGCTTGCTGTTAGGGTGCTATTTGATCGTCGTCGGGCCGGTAACCTATCTGGTTTTGCGCCGCTTTGATCGACTCGCTCTAGGCTGGATTGTGGTGCCGGCGATCACGGTCATCTTTGCGGTGATCGCCTACGCGGTCGGTTTTAACATGCGTGGCGGCGATGTCATTGTCAGTCAGCTTACCTTGATCGATGCAATTGAACCAACGCTCTCACGAGAACGCAAAGTGATCGGCATCTTTTCACCAGATAGCTCGGATTACCAATTGCGTATCAATGGTGAACCGGCATTGGTGCGTCCTATTTCGGCGCAAGGGCCTTGGAGTTCGGGCAATCTATCCAATGGCCGCTACCTCCAGGCTACCGCCGATGGCCTGGTGGTTGAAGATTTAACAGTGTTACAATGGTCATTGCAAGCGATCGCGCTAGATCAAATTGTTGCCTCGCCGGGACTGGAAGCGCAGATTACGGTCAATGGTGAGGATATGCGGGGTACTGTGACGAACCGCAGTAATCGCGCGCTGGAAGAGGTCGTGCTGGTTTACGGTGACAATATTGCTATGATCGACCAGCTTGCTCCCGGTGAGCAGCGGGTCGTTCAGGTTGAGCGGCCGCCGCACAGTTACGATGGAGCTTCATTAGGCTACATTATTTATGGGCCACAGTTTGAGGAAAGTGGGCGCATAGGACAACCTCCGCCTCCGATGTTGCAATTGCGCAGTCGCGTCCTCGATGTCCTGTATGGTTATGGAGTGGGTACCCGTGGCGCGCAGCCGCTGGTGATGGGATGGTACAGCGAGCAGCAGGCGCAGGTTGAGCCGGTCGGTCGGCGGGCAACGATGCAACAACTGGCGCTGGTGCGCGGTACTGCGCAGTTGCAGCTCAGCGGTGAAGTCAAGCTGACTGGTGGGTTTGCGAGTGCCATTGAACAAGCAGGCGGGATGAATAGTCCATGCTATGCGGGAAGTACGCTCGGTGTTGTGCCCGATGTTCAGCCTGCAACGATTCGCTTTACGTTACCCCGCGCTCTGAGCAACATACAATTGCGCGAATTGTCATTGACTATTCGCTCCGATATATTTTGGAACGGTTCAATCGAAGTGTACGATTGGACAACCGGTGAGTGGGTATCACTCCTGACCGAGTCACTCATTCAAAATCAGATGGTGAGCATTGATCAGCCGGAGCGATTCCTCAACGGCAATGGCGCCATGCGGGTACGGTTGCAACGGCTCGACCAGAACCAGAGCTTTTCCTGTGTGTATATCGATCCGGTTATACGGGGGCGGCTGCCATGACGCTGGCAATAGAGACTGTCGAGCTTACCCACCGCTACAAGAAGCTGGTTGCGCTGGACAGGCTTAACCTGCGGGTGGAGCAGGGTTGTATCTACGGATTCATCGGTCCCAATGGAGCCGGCAAGACGACGACGCTGCGCATTCTGGCCGGTTTGTTGACGCCGACCAAAGGCGAGGTGTACCTGCTTGGTGAGCGCTTAACCATGCGCGCGGCGCAACGACTGGTGGGATACATGCCCGACTTTTTCGGAGTCTATGATGATCTACGGGTATGGGAGTATCTCGATTTCTTTGCCCGTTGCTACGGCTTGCGAGGATCGCGGTTGCGGCAAGTAGTTGATGAGCTGCTCGATCTGGTTGATCTGAGCGCCAAGCGTGATGCGTTCGTGCAGACGCTCTCGCGGGGTATGCAGCAACGGCTCTGTCTGGCGCATGCTCTGGTGCATGATCCTAAGGTGCTGTTACTTGACGAGCCGGCCAGTGGGCTTGATCCGCGCGCGCGAGTGGAATTGCGTGAACTGTTGCGCACTTTGCGTGATATGGGCAAGACTATCATGCTCAGCTCACACATTCTCAGCGAACTCGCCGAAGTGTGTGATGCAATCGGCATCATTGACCACGGACGAATGTTAATCAGTGGCTCCCTGGCCGAAGTGCAGCAACAACTGGCAACCGGTTCGCGGTTACGGCTCCGTATTGCCCGTGAAAGCGACGTTGGCCCGGCGCTGGCGCTGTTGCAACGCCAGCCGCTGGTGAGCGCTGTAAGCGCTGCTGCCGCCGATCCACGTGGTTTTGTCGTTGATTGCCACGAACCGATTAACGAAGAGCAATGCGCAGCCCTGCTGTCCGAGCTGATCAATGCCGGTATTGCGGTCAGCGAATTCAGCGCTCGCAGCGAAAACCTGGAAGAACTATTCCTCCGCTTGACGGCAGATACGGTGAGGGCGGGTAGTTGACGCATATTCCACCAATGAACCAGCGCGATGGTTTGATGGTATTAAGTGTCGCGAGGCGCGGCAAGGTTGTAGTTGGCAGGCGAGGGTCATATTACCGGTGGGTTTGATCAATATGCAGGAGTAACTATGGCATCTCAAATCCGGCAGCCGCTACTTAATCCGATCCTGGTACGCGAAGCGCGCACACGCATGCGAGGATTTCGGCCATATCTGATCCTGACCATCTTCTTACTGTTGCTTATTGCGAGCGCATTCGGTATTTACCAGTATATGGTTTTGCAGGCTCGCACTGGCATGGTCGTGCTCAGTTCGCACATCGGCCAGGCATTGTTTCGAGGGCTGGCATTCACTGAAATGTTTTTCATCGTGCTGGTAGCGCCCGTACTGACAAGCGGCGCAATCAGTAGCGAACGCGAACGGCTGACCTACGATATGTTGCTGGCCACGCCATTGCGGCCCGGACAAATGCTGACAGGGAAACTGATCGGCGCGCTGAGCTATCTCTTGCTCCTGATTATAGCTTCGATCCCGGTATTCAGCACTGTACTGATCTTCGGCGGCGTCGAACTGCGCATTCTGGTGTGGGTCATTTTGCTCTTGGGTAGCGCAGCGCTCTTCTTTGGCACCATTGGTTTGTTTTGTTCAACGTTGTTCAGACGCACGACGGCGGCAACGATTGCGAGCTACACGATTGTATTGCTACTCTGCGGCGTGCCATTACTGGTTGCTTCGATCTGGCCGCAATTTAGCAATCCGATGGGGCAAAATCCTCCGCCATGGCTGTTATACCTCAATCCATTTAGCGCAATTGTGGCAGTCACTACGGTTACGCCAACCACCTTTCAGCCTGACTTGATTTTTTTCGGTGTCAGTGATCCCTTCATGACCGTACCTTTCCTGTCACAATTCAATGTTGGTATTGTGCGTTATGCGCCCGAAGGTCCGGTCTTGATGCCGGTTTACCGGGCAACTCTGCTGGGGTACTGTCTGTTGACCTTTGTCTTGCTCTGGATCAGTTCACATTTCGCGCTGCCGGCGCGGCGCTGGTGGCCGCGCTGGAGCGATCTGGGGTTTGCAGTGGTAGTGGGGGCGATAGCTCTGGTCGTCTGGATGCAGATCGAATGGTGGTGGATTGTGCCGCCGGTTGATCCCTGGCTGATGCCGGCCCAACCGATGCCGAT
>NZ_CAKZNK010000052.1 GCF_937129525.1 uncultured Chloroflexus sp.
CGTGTTGGTGGCCGTCGCCGTCGGCGTGTTGGTGGCCGTCGCCGTCGGCGTGTTGGTGGCCGTCGCCGTCGGTGTGGCTGTCACCGTCGGTGTGGCAGTAGGCACTACCGGGGCAAAGTTGGCCGTAAGCGCGCGCGGAGCGGTTGCAGGGAAGCTGTACACCGACGTGGTTGCTACCACCGACGCCCCTTCTGTCCAGTTCACGAAGACGTAGCCTGCGCTCGGCGTCGCCTGTACCGTCACCACACTGCCGTGCGGGAAGGTGCCGCCACCACTGACACTGCCACCACTGGCCGGTTCGGCGTTGACCGTGATCTGATACGACGGCATTGCGTTGACGTGAATGGCGAAGGCATCGCGACCGGCCAATGTGTAGTTGACAATTTGGCCGCTGCTATTCACTTCAATGAAGGCGCTGTTCGGCGCAGGCATGGTGGTGCCGGGCAAGACACAAACCCCACCGACAACATCGTACTTCGTGATGTCGCAATAGAATCCCGCCGGAAGGCTGGTCTGATATGTGGTAGTTGCTGCCGCGCTACCGTTATTGATCGCCACAAACCCTTTGTTGCCGCGACCAAAGGCGATATGGTTCGAGGGTGTGCCGCCAATATTCTGCCAGTTGGTTACCGGTTCGCCATGGGTAACCTGCCGGAATTGAACCATGTTGGCAATTGCTGGATAGCGATGTTCGCATACCCACTGCCCCAGATCGGCAGCCGTAACCGGATTGGGATAGTTGCCGGAGCAATGAGCTGGATAGTTAGCCGCAGTCTGGCCTGGCCCATACACCGGACGAGTGTCGGCGCCGAGACCTGGACCCCAGGTGACACCTCCGTCGTTGCTGCTCGGTGGTCCCAGGCTGTCGCCAGCGTTACTGTTGGGATTGGTTGTCCAGTAGTAGCTCGACATGACCGACGGGTGACCGTAAGGGTATGCCAGCATAAAGATGTTCGCCAGTACATGCACTCGACCATCGCGGTGATCAACCACGCAGGCGCCACCAGGGCCGTGTCCGCGCTGGTTATCGTGATTGTCAACGAATACCTGAGCGAAACGCGATGGCAGCAAGCCGGCAGTGAACGTTTGCAGGTTGCTGATCGAACCGCCACAGTTGAAGTTGCCGCCGATAACGCCAACACTGAAGGCAAACTCGGTTACGTCGGCGTAGGGGGTGTATTCCCAATCGCGAATGCGCTCGGTCGGATCCATGTCGATCACTTCGCTAAAGATGTAGGGCTTGCCGCCACCCGGCAGGGTCAGCCCGGCCAGTATCGCGCCGACCTCATGCGCTGCGATGTGCTTGGCGCCATCAATCCGGAATCCACGCACACCGGCATCGAGCAGAGCCTGCAGATAAGCGCGCAATCGGTTTTGCACCGACGGCTTACCGGTATCGAGATCGGGCAGGCCGGCCAACTGGCAGCGTTGCACCTGCACGCGGTCGCGATAACTGGCGATCAGACAATCGGGGTGGAAATCGTCGGGCAGATATTGCGTGCCGTAGAAACGCAGGTTGGCCGGCTGCGAACGATACTGAGTGCCCGCCGTGCCAGCAGGCGGACTACCCACCTCGATGTCGGCCATGTGATTGATCACCGCATCGACAATCACCGCGACACCGACACTGTTGCAGTCATTGACCATCTGCTGAAACTCGGCCCACGTTCCGCTGCGACTGGTAAACCGCGTCAGATCGTGCGTCACCGGCTGGTAGCGAGTCCACCAGGGAAAATCGTTGGCAGGATTTCCACCCAGATCGGCGGCAGGCACAATGTGCTCGTTCGGTGGCGAGACCTGTACCCCGGTGTAGCCCTTTTGGGCCAGGAAGGTGCATTCTTTTGCCACATCGCTCCACCGCCACTCAAACAGATGGACAAAGACGCCAGCCGGCGGCTCAGGCGCTGAATCGGCGGTGGGGATAATGGTGATCAGGCCATCACCCTGATCGTCATCGTCGGGATTACCGTTAATGTCGTAAGCGTCAACTTTCCACCGGCGCCCGGTTTCGGCTGTCTGCTTGCAATAGGCGGTGAAGCCATACGTGCCCGGCGCCAGTGCCTCGATCACCGCGCGCGGTATCGTAGCGCGATATTCATCATTATTGCCAATATCGCCGTTATACACCATCGGTAAATCATTCCAGGGCTGACCGTAACGCCCCCAGTGCAGGAAACACTCAATCCCTGCCCCCTGACCGACGCCAGGAGTGACTCCCGCTTCATATACCTGCACGTACACGTCGAATCCGGCGGGAGAAAAGCTACCCTGATCGACGGCATGTGCGATCCCGCCGCGTGGATACATCAACCCAACCCAATCGATGGCGCTCGGCGGTTCGATCGGTTGGGTCGAGACAAAGACTACCGTAGTGCGCGGAGGAATGGTAAAGGTGTCAGTCGCATCGTTAAAAGAAGCGTTTGCAATCACCGGATCATCGTCGATGCCATCAGTGTGCAGTGGGTGGAGGGTGAAACCATTTGCGTTCGGAATGGTAATCGACTGAGCAATCGTATGCGCATTGAAGAAGACCAGAATATTTTCCCAGTTGGGATCGAGATCAGGTGAAACTTCATCTGACAGCCGCATCACGATCAGAGCATCGCGACTATTGTCAGTGTTATAGTGACTGACGCGCGCATTAATCGCAGCTTCGGTCGTGAGCCGGAAGAGCGGCGAACTCATACGAAGACGCAATGTCTCGCGCATGTGGGCTGCGGCAAAATCCATACTAGCCGTGGTCGGATCGAGCGCTGTATTGTTCAGCAGCGGTGTCATGATCCCCCAGCGCGTGCTGTTATCCCAGGATGGCGGCAACCCGCGCCCAAAGTTATTGCCGCTGCGATCCCAGTAGACCCGGTTAAACCAGTCGCCAGAGTCATAGCTATTCCGGTCGAGTGACTTCGAGCGCAGGATGTCTTGCCCCATATGGAAGAAGGGAATACCTTGCGCCAGCCCGATCAGGCTCACCCCCATATTCTGACTGCGCACCCGATCAGACATTGAGGTCACAGGAATACTACTGCTACCGATCCAACCCGGATTCCCGCTACCATCACCGTTGGGAAGTTTGAAGACATTCTGGTCGAAGAGGGTTTCGTTATCGTGTTTTTCAACGTAGTTAATCGCCTCTTGTGGATCGTCGGTAAACGGGTTACCCTGTCCATTCCAATCGGTTCCGCTCCCGCGCAGCGCCGAACGCAGTGTATCCATTACCGTGTGCAGGTTGCTCTGGAAACGATCGGGGTAGTTGTAACCATTCCAGTCGTAGCTGAGGCCGTTGATGAAGCCCTGGCGGCGAATGCCGATCGGATCGGTGCTGTAACCACCGTGAGCAGCGTCACGGATCACATCATTGAACACCCCGATCCCACTGCCGGTCATATTGTACTTGTGCGCATAGCAATGCGGACACGTCGTCAGTCCTTTATCGCGGGCCGAACCGAAATCCCATCCTTCCCCGTACAGGTAGATCGCGCTGCCATCAACGCCATGGCTACCCGGATTGAGCGCCTGCAACGCCGCCCGCACATTGAGCATATTCTGGCGCGTATGCAGATTCATCAAATCGAAACGGAAGCCATCAATCTTGTACGCCGTGGCGAAGCGCACAACCGTATCGATCATGAGCTTCTCCATCATGGCATACTCAGTGGCGGTATCTGCGCAACACGAGGAATTCGCCAGATTACCGGCTGCATCGTAGCGGTAATAGTAGCCAGGCACGATCTGATCAAGCACTGACTTATCATCCTGGCCGCTAGCCGCCGTATGGTTGTACACCACATCCATGACCACCCGCAAGCCATTCTGGTTTAACGTCTGCACCATCTCGCGAAACTCATAAATGCGGGTCACGCCATCAGGATTGGTGCTGTATGAACCTTCAGGAACGCCGTAGTGATACGGGTCATAGCCCCAGTTGAAGCTATCGGTATGGCGATTCGCGGCCACTGCGGCCTGTGGATTAATCGAGGCGCGATCGGTGGCTGGATTGAATGAGATGGTCGGTTCACTCCGATCCGCCGGGTTTTCGATCACCGAGGCAATATCAAACGTGGGCAAGAGATGAATATGGGTCAGGCCAGCCTGCCGTAGTTGCAGCAGATGGTTCATCCCGTTCGAGAGCGTTGCATTCGGGTGAGGGCCGACGCCATCGTAGGTAAAGGCGCGGTAGGTGCCGCGATCGGTTGGCGCTACCGTACTATCATTAGCGCTAAAATCGCGGATATGCACTTCGTAGATGACAATATCTTCGGGATTAGCCAGGGTCGGCTTGCTGAGCGTATCCCATCCGGTCGGCTTCAAATCTGCATCATCGAGATTAACAAACTGGCTACGCACATCACCCGCCGCCGCGCCATCTTGTGACAGACTGACTGAATAGGGGTCGGTAACCAGATTCGTCACAACCGCGTCGAGCGTCGGCACATAGACTTCTACCGCAAAGAGATAAAACTGCCGATCCCACGACGCATCGCCGGTCACACTCCACACGCCGCTGGCCGGATCGAGCGTCATCGGGTGCGCGCTAAATGTCGTTGTGGTCGAATTGGCGAAACGGCGCAGCGTCACCGATCGCGCCGTTGGTGCCCACACTCGCACCGTGGGCACACCGCCGCTGTAACTCGCCCCGAGCGCCTGAGGAGAAGCATTGGCGGCATAGATTGCATCGAGCACACCCTGAATTTGCACGCGAGTCGCATCGATCCGATTATTACCGCTATCGTAAGCGGCAACCACAAGCTGGCCACGCAAGAGATGAGCGGCATCGGTAGCGCTCAAACCGGTGATCAGCCTGGTCATACCGGTCGCATTTGGATTCTTCACATACCCGCTGACTGTTCCGCTCGGAGTCAATGACACATAGCAGGATGTCGCCGGCGCAGGGAAGCTACACACAGTTGTCTCCGCCGCCGTCGTCATTCCGCCATCAGGATCGTAGAGGAGTCGGAAGCTTGCCGCCGGGCCACCATTCCAGGCTATCGTGCCGGTATCGAGCCAGAGCGCGCGCGCCTGCGCCGGTGTGATTACACTGGGGCCACTGCTCACAGTGTAATTGTAGTTGCTGCCGCTATTCGTATCAGCATTAATCGTCATCAGATCGGCATCGGCGCCGGCAATCGTAGTCACATCACCAGAACTAAACACATAGTAGCTGACCGTTGTGCCGGCAAGCTGAGCCGGAATGGTCGCGCTGAAGGAGGTGCCGCTCCCGCTCATCTTGAGCACGGTCGAGCCGGCCCAGTTACCGTTAATCGCATAGCGAAGCCAAAACGCCTGCTCGGCTGGCGGCGCACTGCCGGTCGTTGCGGTGACGGTGACCGGCTGACCGGCTAACGGCGCGGTTGGGGTCTGGCTGACGCTGACAATTGTGACCGGAGCAGCCGTGAGGCGAAATACGACACCACGATTGCCGCCATCCCACTTGAAGACGTAAAAGCTATTCTGCGTATGGCTCAAACGCAAATTGCGCTCACCACCGCCACCAGTGCTGAGACCGGTAAAAATCTGTCCAAAAGTCACGGCATTCGGCGCGTCTTTTCCATACCACTGACCGCCCCCGTCACTCTTGAAAAACTTGAATTCACTTTCGGTGTCATCGGGAGCAACAATCTGACCGCTGATGTAGACAAACGTACCACCCAGACTTGACGACATCCCCCAGGCAGTTGTCCATCCGTTCAACTCACCGCGTACCGCTTCACCGGCAGCCAGGGCAGGGAGCGGGAGCAACAGCGCGATCAAACCCAACGTGATCAGGCTCGCAAAGAGCAGGCGAAGGCTTCGATGATGCACAGCACAACCTCGTCGTTCAGGCGACATAGCCACATGACTTCAACGGCGCATATCCAGATGGGGAAGCAGGTTTGCTGCGCATTATAGCAGATATTGGTTGTAATTGCAATATTATTTTGAAAAACTGTTGCGTTAAATACAGATCGCGCAATCGGGTGTTCCTGCGCGGACGCCCTCCACGTAGTCGATCCTTATCCTTGCCGGGTGTTGCCAGATCAGCCTGATGCATCGGCGCGGCACGTCTGCGCCGGCACTGTCTCTACCCAACCGTCACATATCTCTGAACAGAGACGTATTTTCTGGTATGATGACGCAATGATCAGAATCTATATACGCTACACAAACGACTTATGCACCATTTCCATCCTCAAACACCCGACTGGGAACAACGAGTGCGCAGCAGTTTCGCCCGTCAGGGATTGATGCGCTCGCTTCATGCCGTCATTGACCACATACGTCCAGGCGAGTTGAGCATCACGATGCCAGCCGATCCGGCCTTCAGCCAGCAACACGGTTACGTACACGGCGGCGCAATTGCCAGCATTCTCGATAGCGCATGCGGATACGCCGCTCTCTCCCTTATGCCTGCCGACCGCGAGGTGCTCACGGTCGAGTTCAAAATCAATTTTCTCAGTCCGGCTCGCGGTTCCCGTTTTATCGCCACCGGTCGCGTGATCAGGACAGGCCGCGCGGTGACGGTCTGCACTGGTGAAGCAATCGCGCTCGATGGTGACCGACGCGCCACAATCGCGCTGATGCAGGCAACGATGTTTGCGGTGCCGGCTTCGCCGACAACGTAATAAGCTGCTTAGCTCCGCTCGGGCTGGCGGACAAACATCGCCCGATTGCGGAGCTGCAATGGTAGATGGCAGGTCAGGCTACTCAGAGATTGCCATAGTGGATTGCGATACCGACAGCGCGCAATCACGTGATCGGTCGTGGCGAAATTGCGTTTATACCGCATCACTCCCTCAATCCCGGCTCTGGTGTTATAGTCGAAGTAGCGAAATCCGCGCGCTACGGCATCGCGAATGATCTCGACATCAAGGACGATCAAAGCGCGCCGCGCCAATCCCTCTCTGGTAGCGGTGCCGTGCCAGAGTGTGATGCGCTGGTTCAAGGCAAAAGCAAGTTGCCCACCAACAACATTGCCCTCGAGTTCAACCACCCACAACTGCATCTCCACCGGATAATCGCCATCGTGTATACTTCCAGGAAAAATGACCAGGGATACTCGTAACTATCGTTCTCTCCCCAGCGATCAACCGCATCACGATAGACCAGATAACAGGCATGCCAGTCATCCAGACTCACCGCTTTGCGCACTCGCGCGCGCCACGGCGATAGTTACAGTGAATGTTATGGGAGAAACGCCGATACAGATCGGTAAACTTGCCCTCTAATGCAGGATGTGAGCAACTTCATCGCCAAATTGATACGCCTGATCAATTGTCTCTGGCGGGGCAATCGGGTTACTCAGGAAATAGAAGCTTGTAATATTCCAGCGGTAGACCTGCCGATAGATAGCCGCCGCATCGGCGGCAGTCAGCGGCCATCGGCAATCAGCCCGCCATAGCAGCCTCCAAAGGTCGAAATCAGCGCACTGATTGGTCTATAGCAACGCACTTCGAGTAACGGCAAGATAACGCGCGTGCCATTACGCAACTGTACCGCCAGCATTCGATCACGCACCGTCGAGATCGTCCGACATGCCAGCTCGGTTCAGCAGGGTGAGTGAAAAAACGTCGCATACGGGCATTTTCGGGCAACATCCATCCAGGTATCACGATCCAGAGAGAGCCAGCGCATAGCTTTTCTCACAATGCGGATATCAATGATCAGCCTGACAACCGGTCGAGCGCTGGCTACTATGTACACCCGGCCAATGAATAATTGGATGGCAGAATCAAATCGACCAATTAACAGTGTTGTTCATTGGCCGATCGTGTGTCTGCATTCCTATGACAGCCGAAGCGCACAGCAACGTTTAAGCTATGTATGCCATTCCAGTTGAGGTTGGGCCGACGATTCTTGTGAGCGCAATCGACGATGTAAAGAGTCTTTCAACGCTAATAATGGACGCGCAATCGGACTACGATACCGGCAGCGAGCAACCGCGTAATCGGTCGTAGCAAAATTACGCTTATAGTTCATGACCCCTTCAATGCCGGCGCTGGTATTGAAATCGTAGTACCGAAAACCACGAGCTGCTGCATCGCGCGCAATTTCGACATCGAGCACCACCATTGCCCGCCGTTTTAGCGCAGCGTCAGTCACAGTTCCGTGCCAGACCGTGACGTGTTGATTCCAGTAGAAAGCAAGAGTTCCCCCGACAACGTTGCCATCCAGCTCGACGACCCACAGTGTCAATTCATCTGAATACCGACGTTCGAACGAGAACACGTGGTTCAAAAATTCCCACGAGTAGCCATAGTTGCTATCTTGCCCCCAACGCTTCACCGCTTCGCGGTAGGCGCGGTAGTACGCTTTGTAGTCAGTCTCTGACATCGCGCGACGGATGCGAACCCCTTCGCGCAGGCCCCGTCGGTAGTGCGCGCGCGTACTCTTATCAAACCGGTTGAAGATTTCCTCAAAATCTGCGTTGAGATGAAGGATATGGCTCACTTCATCGGCAAAATAGTGCGCGCGATCAATGGTTTCTGGAGGCGCCAGCGGATTAGCCAGGTAATAGAAGTTGCTGACATTCCAGCGATAGACCTGCCGGTAGAGACGCGCTGCATCGCCCTGGCTCAACGGGCCATCGGCAATGATGCCGCCATAACATCCTTCAAACGTTGATATAAGAGCAGAGAACGGTCCGGCGCGACGAATTTCCAGCAGTGGCAACACCGCGCGCGTGCCGTTGGAAAAGATCGCCGCAATCGTTCGATCACGCACCGACTCAATTGCCTGGCAGGCAATTTCACTCCATCTAGGAGTGTGAAAGAACGTCGCATACGGGCAGGCGCGCGCCACTTCCCACCATAACTGCGGATCGACTGAGCGGATCAGGCGCATATCGTTCATAGAGATTCCTGACCTTAAGCAAATATGGTCTTCTCTCTTTCCGTTGTACCATATGACAACTGCTCGTGATCAGGGTAATATCACCCGGTTGTGATAACAGCATTGTTACGATCGGAACAATTTTTCTGAGGCTAATTTCATCCACGCCACGCGACCAGACCCACGCCAGTACATTGCAGTGCATTCAACCAGAGATCAACCAATCCCACCGGGTTGAGAGGTAAAGATTAAGGATCCAGCTCGCCTATGAGAAAACGTAGCAAAAGGTGAGGAATAAAAAAACCGCTCCCGCAATGCGGGAGCGGGGCAGGCAAGCGATTATCACCCTTACCGGCTAAGGACCTTCATTCACATATCCCTGCAACCGCGGATGCAATGAAGGGTCGCGCAGCTTGCGCAACGCCTCCGTCTCAAGCTGGCGCACCCGCTCGCGGGTCAAGCGCAAACGCTGACCGATCTGCTCAAGCGTATGCATTGGCTCGCCATCAAGGCCATAGCGCAGGCGCAAAATATTCCGCTCGCGCGATGAAAGCTGGCTGAGCGCTGCCTGCACATCGGCCTGAAGCATGCCCTCGCTCACCTCATCGAAGGGAGTGGGTTGAAGCGGATCGGTCAAGATCTCGGCCAGCGCGCCACCACCATCTTCGGTATGCGCTTCGTCCAGCGAAGCCGGCGTCAACCCGGCTTGCTCGGCGCGCTCGACCTGCTCAACCGAAAGCCCGGCAGCCTGCGCCAGCTCTTCCAGCGTTGGTTCGCGGTCGAGCTGCTGCGCCAGCTCTTGTCGCAACCGGGCAAGCCGGCTCAACCGCTCCCCCAGATGCACCGGCAAGCGCACTGTGCGGCTATGATCGGCAATCGCTCGCCCAATGCTCTGCCGGATCCAGTAGGTTGCGTAGGTCGAAAACTTCAGCCCGCGGCTGGCATCAAACTTATCAACCGCGCGCATCAGACCGACACTACCCTCCTGAATGAGATCGAGCAACGGCAAACCGTGACCCTGGTAACGGCGAGCGACACTCACAACCAGCCGCAGGTTTGAATTAATTAACTGCGCTCGGGCCTGTTCGCCAGCAGCAACCTGCGCTGCCAGTCGTTGCTTTTCGGCCAGCGGCAGCATTGGCTCATTTGCCAGCCGCTCAGCGGCGCGCCGACCCTGCGCAATCGTGTTGGCGAGGTGCTGCTCTTGCTCGAAAGTGAGTAACGGCTCAGCGCCGATCTCGTTCAGATAGAGCACTATCGTATCAGATGCACTACGACCAATCGTGGTTGGGTTGTTCATTGCGCCTCCTTATGCGCCGGTGAGTTACGTCGGCGCATGCAATGCGAACCACCGGGGTTCATACGTATTAGACGCGCTCAACCTGCTCTGCGGTTTCAATCAACAGCACCATTGCATCCGCAGATGACATAGCGCGTAGACGGCGCCATTCAGGCTCAAATGCGAGGCAGGCTTAGCAGTGAGACGGCATTATTACTGTCTATCGGTTCGTGCCGTCAGATTGCCGGAAATACACACTACCCGCCAGCATTGAGTATCGGCGGGTAGCATAAAGGGAAGGTTAAAGAAAAATGAGAAGAGGATGAGTATTTTTACCGTGGATGCAGAAACATTAACTGGTATTGGCCGAGAGGAAGCCACAGTAGCTAGCGTGTGTTACCGTTCACTCATCGCCAATTCCCGACGCTTCTTCTCGCGGCGACGGTCGTCAGCGCTGAGCAACTTCTTGCGAATGCGCCAGCCTTTCGGTGTTACCTCAACCAGCTCGTCATCGCCGATATACTCAATCGCATCATCGAGCGAGAGCTGGCGCGGCGCGTCGAGCCGCACCGTTTCTGCGCCACGGTTATTGCGCATGTTGGTCAGATGTTTCTCTTTGCAGACATTCACCTCAAGATCATTGTCGCGAATGTGCTGCCCAACCACCATTCCTTCATATACCTCCTGGCCAGGAGTGATGAAGAAAACACCGCGATCCTGCAGGGAGTGGATCGCGTAGGTGGTGGCGACACCGCTCTCAGCGGCAATCAGGCTGCCATTGGCTCGCATCTCGATCTCGCCGACATACGGCTCGTACCCGAAAAAGATACTGTTCATCACGCCGGTGCCGCGGGTAGCCGTCAGGAAGAGCTGGCGAAAACCGAGTAGACCGCGCGTTGGCACCAGATAGACGTAATGTACGGAGCCATCTTCGCTGATGCGCATATCACGCATCTGGCCCTGCCGCTTGCCCAGCAATTCGACCACCACACCCTGATACTCGCTCGCCACCTCAATCTCAACCAGTTCCATCGGTTCGAGACGAGTGCCATCAGGCGCTTCGCGGAAGATTACCTCTGGTTTTGAGACCTGAAACTCATACCCTTCGCGACGCATCGTCTCGATCAAGATCCCGAGGTGCAACTCACCGCGTCCGGCGACAATAAACACATCGGGGCTTTCGGTCTCTTCCACTCGCAAGGCCACATCGCGCTCCATCTCTTGGAAGAGACGCTCGCGCAGCTTGCGCGAGGTGACATAGGTTCCCTCCCGTCCGGCGAAAGGGCTGGTATTTACCCCAAAGGTCATCCGCACCGTCGGTTCTTCGACCTTAATCGGCGGTAACGCCTCTGGCATTAGCGCATCGGCGATGGTATCGCCAATGGCTGCGTCAGGAATACCGGCAATCGCAATAATGTCGCCAGCCTGCGCCTGCTCAACCTCTTGCCGCTCCAAACCGTTGTAAACAAAGATCTGGCTAACCTTGGCCGGAGAGATCGACCCGTCGCGAGCGATACGCACTAGGGGCTGACCTTTGCGGATCGTGCCACGCACCAGCCGACCGGTCAAGATCTTACCTTTATACTCGTCGTAGCTACTGGTGGTAACGAGAAACTGCACCGGCCCTTCAATATCAACCGCAGGCGGTGGAATGCGGTCGAGAATGCATTCGAAGAGCGGCTCGAGCGAATCGTGCAGCTTGAGCGGTGAGCGACCCGCGTGACCGAGCAACGCATTGGTGTAGATAGTCGCAAATTCGGCTTGCTCGTCGGTTGCGCCCAGATCGATGAAGAGATCGAACGTCTCATTCACCACATGGTTGGGCCGCGCCTGGGGACGGTCGATCTTGTTGACGACGACGATAGCCTGATGACCGGCCTGTAACGCCTTGCGCAACACAAATTTGGTCTGTGGCATCGGCCCATCGACTGCATCGACCAGCAGCAATACGCCATCGACCATATTCATGACCCGCTCGACCTCGCCACCGAAATCGGCGTGGCCCGGCGTGTCAACGATATTAATCTTGACGCCGCGATAGGTCACGGCAGTATTCTTGGCCAGAATGGTAATGCCACGCTCGCGTTCGAGAGCGTTACTATCAAGCACGCGCTCTTCCACTTGCTGGTTCTGGCGGAAGATGCGGCTCTGCTTGAGCATGGCGTCAACGAGTGTCGTCTTCCCGTGATCAACGTGAGCGATGATCGCGATATTACGCAGATCGGTGCGCTGAATCATACCTGTTCCGTTGAGATTGGCCGCTGCGCGGCGTGAAAAACGCTCAGGTCAAACCTGAGCGCAACGAATATCTATCAATATTATAGCATAGAAACCGTGGAGGTGTTCGGTCTGGCATCGCTGAAGAACAACTGTCGATAATAGGAAATAGTCACTTTTGGTATAATACCGTTATCAATGCTCTTTCAGCCCCAGAGGAGATGCGATTGTGACTACCAGCCACCGTCGTGCTGTACTCTTTGCGACTTGCATTGTCGATCAACTCTACCCTACCGTCGGTTTGGCTGCGGCTGAACTGTTGGAACGACACGGTGTAGCGGTTGACGTGCCGCCCGACCTGTTGTGTTGCGGTCAGATGGCTTTTAATGCCGGTTTCCGAGATGACGCTTACGCCGTCGCCGGTCGCGCGCTGGAAATATTGCGCGGTAAAGGTGATGTGGTCTTGCCGTCAGGCTCATGCGCTGCAATGATCCGCCATCTCTATCACGAATTGTTTGCCAACACCCCCTTTGCCGGCGCTGCCGAAGAACTGTCTCATCGCACTTACGAATTGAGTGAATATCTGGTCGATGTATTGGGGGTAGACGACACCGGCGCGCATTTTTCCGGACGCATCACCTACCACGATGCATGCCACGGTTTGCGTTTTCTCGGTCTCGGCGCTCAGGCGCGCGCGCTCCTCAATCACGTGCAAGGCGCTGAAGTCGTGCCGTTACCCGGTTGCGACCAGTGTTGCGGCTTCGGTGGCCTGTTTGCCGTTAAACAGGAACAGATTTCGACAGCAATGCTTGATCGCAAGCTCGCCGCGATTGAGTCGACCAAAGCTGATCTCCTGGTGACCGGTGATGTCTCGTGTATGACACAGATCGCCGGCGGTTTGTCGCGCCGCAACCTTCCCACGCGCGCCCGTCATCTAGCCGAGGTGCTGGCAAATATGGTGGATGCGCGTTGACCTGTCGCGCTACAGCGCGCAACATGTTCGGCATCGGCAAGCATTTGATACCTTGCGCAATTGAGCCACCATTTAGCAACTTTGTTCATCGGCCTGAAGCTGCGTGCTAACGCCTGGAAAAGATGATCCTATGTCACAAACGATAGCCTTTTACGACCGCGTTGATCACGCTCTGCACGACAATTCATTACAGACGGCACTTCAGCGCGCCACCACCCGGTTCATTTCCAACCGGGCTGGCGCAATTGGCGCGCTTAGCGACGCCGATCGCCTGCGCGATCAGGCCCGCGCCATTCGGGCCTATGCTTTAGCCCATCTCGACGAGTTATTACCGAAACTGGCTGCCAACGTCGAGGCGCGCGGCGGTCACGTATGCTGGGCCAGCGATGGCGAAGAGGCGCGTCGCTACATTATCGAGCTGGCTCAGGCTCGCGGAGTGCGCAGTATCGTGAAGTCGAAATCGATGGCCTCGGAAGAGATTCATCTCAACGAGGCGCTCGAGCATGCCGGCTTCGAGGTGGTTGAGACCGATTTAGGCGAGTATATCATCCAGCTTGCTGGCGAAACTCCTTCCCATATCATCGCTCCTGCTATCCACAAAACCCGCGAGCAGGTGAGCGAATTGTTTGTCAAGCACCTTGGGATGACACCCACTACTGAAGTGCCACCGATGATTCGCACTGCCCGGCAGGCGCTACGACAACGCTTTTTGCAGGCCGATATGGGTATCAGCGGCGTCAATTTCGGTGTGGCCGACAGTGGCGCGATTGTCATTGTCGAAAATGAGGGCAATGCTCGCCTCTCAACCACGGTGCCGCGCATTCACGTCGCTATTATGGGGATCGAGCGCATCGTTGCTCGCATGATCGATCTCGGCGTGATGCTCCAGGTACTGGCCCGTTCGGCGACTGGTCAAAAGCTTAGCGTTTATACCAGTCTGATCAGCGGCCCGGCTCGACCCGGCGAAGCGGATGGCCCGGAAGAGTTCCATCTTGTCTTGCTCGACAATGGCCGATCGCGCATCTTAGGCGGTCACTACGCCGAGTCGCTGCTCTGCATTCGTTGCGGCGCCTGCCTGAATGCCTGCCCCGTTTATCAGGCAATCGGCGGCCACGCTTATGGCGGCGTCTATTCCGGACCGATCGGCGCTATCCTAACCCCGCTGCTGCAACCCGATCTGCCCGATGCATACCTGCTGCCGCAAGCCAGCTCGCTTTGCGGCGCTTGCCAGGAGGTCTGCCCGGTACGGATCGCTATTCCCGATATGTTGCTGCGCCATCGAGCGGATGCAGTGAAGGCGGGCAAGGTCAATCCAATCGAGAAACTGGCGATCGCTGGCTATACCATGACAATGACGCATCCGGCGATCTACAACGCCAGCGGCAAGGCTGCTCGCTTCTTTAGTCGCATTGCCGCTCGCAAAGGACGCTTCCGCCACTTGCCGCCACCGCTCCATCTGTGGACGAAGCAGCGTGATTTTCCGGCGCCACCGCCAAAATCATTCCGCGAGCTTTGGGCCGAACGGAACAAGCAGCGCTGAGCCAGGACAGGATTCGATACCAACAGTCTGAATACTCGCCATCGATCCGAATGCCCTTGTTGATAGCCCGAATAGGGGTGATGTAGCCAGATCAATGCTGTATGTCTGAACTACAAGCGATGCAGATTACGATCCACGCCGAACCTCCCGATACTGTCGATGGCTTACAGTTGATTGCAGAATTGGAAGCTGAACTGGCTCCGCTGTATCCGCCGGAAAGTCAGCACGGCTACAGTGTGGCCCAAATGATTGAACAGCGCGTGGCCTTTTTCGTCATACGGGTCAACGGCGAACCTGCCGGCTGCGGCGGCATCCAGTTTTACCCCGATTATGGTGAGTTAAAGCGCATGTATGTGCGACCGACTTTTCGCGGCATGGGGCTGGCGCAGCGTTTGATCGATCATCTTAGCGCGTATGCTAACAGCCGGCACTGTCGGTTGCTTCGCCTTGAAACCGGTATTCTGCAACACGCTGCCATTCGTTGTTACGAGAAAGCCGGTTTCTACCGTATCGGTCCGTTTGGCAACTATCCCGACGATCCTCTCTCGTTATTTTACGAGCGGCGACTTGATGATAGATGCGAACATGCAGCAGGCCGGTCAAACTTTCATGGGCCTGTTGCCCAGGAGCCAAATCCATGAGCCGAGACCAGATTCTCGCTAACCTCCGCACCAGTCTGAATGCTAACCGACCCTGGCTGCTCAACGAAGCCTCGCGCGCGCCGCACGAGCCACCGCCGTTTGTGTTGCCGCCAGAAAATGATCTGGCAGCGCAGTTTGCCGCCGAACTGACCAAACTTGAAGGGAAAGCCTACCGCGTTCCCAACGCCGACGAAGCGTTGGCTGTGATCGACCGTCTTATCGAAGAAACCCAGGCCTCCAGCATCATCAGTTGGGATCTTGACCAGATTGGCTTGCCCGGACTGGCCGAACTGCTAACCGCTCGCGGTATTACTCTGGCCGACACTACTGCGCGTGGCGAGGAACGCAAGGCGCGCCTGCAAGCCTTAGAACCGATTCCGCTTTGCATTTCTGGCGTCGAGCTGGCCATTGCCGAGAGTGGTTCCCTGCTCTTGCGCCACGGCCCCGGTAAACCGCGCATCGCCTCGCTCCTCGCGCCCTGTCACATCGCGATTGTCTTTGCTCATCAACTGGTGCGCGGTCTCGGCGAGGCGCTCTCGCTGCTCGCGCAACGCTACGGCGACGAGGTGTTTGGTCCAACCAGCAACCTGACGTTTATCACCGGCCCATCACGCACCGCCGACATCGAGATGACCCTTTCGCTCGGCATTCATGGTCCGCCACAAATTCACGTGATTATTGTCGAAGGTTAAATTCGCGATTTCAGACCGTATTTCACATGATGCTGACCCTATGGGGCAAGCTGCATCAGGCATTCGCCTATGGATATGGAACCCAAACCTCGCATCTTTGTGACCCGTCGGCTGCCTGAGCCGGCGATGGCTATCCTTTCCGCCTTTGGTAACGTCTCACTATGGGATCAGGTAGAAACGCCGATCCCGCGCGACGAACTACTGCGCGGCATTGCTAAAGCCGAAGGATTGCTCTGCCTGATTACCGACCGTATTGACGCCGAGGTAATCGCTGCCGCGCCACATCTGCGCGCCGTGTCGGTCATGGCGGTCGGCTACGACAATATCGACCGAACTGCTCTGGCAGCCCGTGGCATTACACTTACCAACACGCCTGATGTCCTCACCGAAACAACTGCCGATCTGGCCTGGGCACTGATGTTGGCCGCTGCTCGTCGCGTGGTCGAAGGTCATCGATTGATTGAGCGCGGCGAATGGGGGCCGTGGCATCCAATGCAGATGGTCGGGCAGGACATCTACGGGCGAGTTTTAGGGGTCGTGGGCGCAGGTCGAATCGGGCAGGCAGTGCTTCGTCGAGGCCGTGGTTTTGGCATGCGACTGCTCTACCACAATCGCCGGCCTAATCCCTCGCTGGAAACTGAGTTGGGAGCATCCTATCGCAACCTGAATGATTTGCTGATTGAGAGCGACGTTGTGGTCGTAACCGCCCCGCTCACGCCTGAAACGCGCGGAATGTTTGGCGCGGCTCAGTTTGCGCTGATGAAGCCAACCAGCATCTTTGTGAACGTTGCCCGCGGGCCACTCGCGCGCGAAGACGATCTGGCTGCCGCGCTGCGCGCCGGTCGTCCGTGGGCCGCCGGTCTTGATGTGTTTGAACGCGAGCCGATTGGGCCAGATCATCCATTGTTGACACTACCCAACGTTGTGCTGACGCCGCACATCGGTAGCGCGAGCGTTGCCACTCGCTTGCGGATGGCTACACTTGCCGCTGAGAATCTGGTTGCAGTGCTGAGCGGGCAACCGACGCCGAATATCGTGAAGTAACCTTTTGCCGGCACGACTGGCGATGACAGCTTCGATCACGTGATGCCAACTGATGAGCAGAGCACTCTGCTGAAAATCCGTCATCAGCCATCCACCGTCTGGCATCCTTGCGCTATCTATAAGGCCAGACTACAATCGTAAAGCTCACCTTGAACACCTGACGCCACGACGCATCGACCGACGGCAATGAGTCTATGCCCCAGCTCAACGGCATTCTCGAACGAATCACCTTTCAAAGCGAGAGCGATGGTTATACCGTCGCTCAATTGCGTCCAACCGGCAAACGGCATACCGTCACCATCGTGGGCAAACTCCTCGGCATACAGCCGGGCGAGCAACTCATCCTCGAAGGGGAGTGGCGTGATCACCCGACTCATGGACGCCAGTTCAGCGTTACCCGCTACCAGACGCGCTTGCCGGCAACTATCGATGGCATTCGTCGCTACCTGGGAAGCGGTTTGATCAAGGGAGTAGGGCCGGCCACTGCTAAACGCATCACTGAGACTTTTGGCAAGTATACGCTCGATGTGCTCGATCGCGAACCAGAGCGGTTATGTGAAGTTCCCGGATTAGGACGGAAGAAGGCGGCCTTGATTGCCGAGGCATGGCGCACCCAGCAGCGGATCAAAGACCTGATGCTACTGCTGCAAGACCTGGGCCTGCCCACCGGCGTAGCGGTGCGCATTTACAAGCACTACGGTGATGAAGCGCTGAGCGTCGCGCAGAGCGAGCCATACCGTCTGGCCGACGAGGTAGATGGGGTTGGATTTCGCACTGCCGACGCTATTGCCGCCGGACTTGGTATTGCTCGCGACGATCCACGCCGGATCGAGGCCGGAATCCGTTTTGTGTTGGGACAGGCCTCGGATGAAGGGCATTGCTATTTGCCGCGGCGCAAATTGATCGAGCGCGCTGCCGCGGCGCTGACTGTAACGACCGAACAGGTGACGACTGCGCTCGAACGGATGCTGGTCGATCAGCAGCTCTGGCAAGACGCTATCGTTACTACCGACGAGCCAGACCAGCAGCCGATCTACTTGCTGCCGCTTGCCTTTGCCGAAATCGGCGTTGCCAACGCCATTCGTCGTCTCCTCCAGCAGCGTTCGGCGATGGCTGATCGCTACGCGCCCAGTCGTTGGGAGCACGTCTTCGCCCATCTGTCCGAACGGCGCGGCATTGATCTCAGTCGGTCGCAACAAGAAGCCGTTCGCACAGCGCTTACCCAACCGGTGATGCTATTGACCGGCGGGCCGGGCACCGGCAAGACCACCAGTCTACGCGCACTCGTCCTGCTCTTGCGCGCGCGTGGCTACCGGCCACTACTTGCCGCTCCCACCGGTCGCGCTGCCCGCCGCCTGAGTGAAGCCACCGGCAGCGAAGCGCGCACCATTCATCGCCTGCTTGAATATGGGCCTGACGGGACGTTTCGCCGCAACGCCGAAAACCCGCTCGACTGCGATCTGCTCGTTATTGATGAAGCGAGTATGCTTGACATCGTGCTGGCCAACCAACTGCTGAAAGCAATACCGGCCAACGCGCACCTGCTGATCGTTGGCGACGCCGATCAATTGCCGAGCGTGGGGCCGGGCCGCGTGTTAGGCGATCTGATCGAGAGCGAGATTGCGCCCCGAATTCACCTTGACGCAATCTTTCGGCAGGCAGCCGGGAGCGGTATTGCCGCCAATGCTCGCCGGATCAATGAAGGCAAATTACCCGCCTGGGGCGACCACGAAGACTTCTACCTGTTCAGTGCAACCACACCCGAACAATGCGCTGCGCTCACTGTGGAACTGGTAACCGAACGCATCCCACGCCGCTTCGGCTTTGATCCCCGTCGCGACATCCAGGTGCTCAGTCCAACTCACAAAGGTGTTGCCGGAGTCGCGGCGCTGAACGCGGCATTGCAGGCTGCGCTCAATCCACCGCGGCCCGGTGTTGCCGAATGTCACAGTGGCGCGACGGTTTTTCGAGTCGGTGATCGCGTTATCCAGCAGCGCAACGACTACGACCGCGATGTCTACAATGGCGACGTGGGAGAAGTGGTTGCGATTGACGGCGAAGAGCAAACCGTTGTTGTTCGCTTCGAAGATGGGAGAACAATCCGCTACAGCGGCCTCGATCTCGATGATCTCGCTCTCGCTTACGCGCTCAGCGTTCACAAAAGCCAGGGGAGCGAGTATCCGGTGGTTGTGTTGCCGCTGTTGTTACAACATCAACCCCTCTTGCAACGCAATCTGCTCTACACGGCGGTGACCCGAGCCAGGCAGTTGGTTGTTATCGTTGGTGACAGGCGCGCAGTTGCCGCGGCAATTGCT
>NZ_CAKZNK010000053.1 GCF_937129525.1 uncultured Chloroflexus sp.
AGCTGGCCGCTGCTGCCGACCAGCGGCGAGACGGCGCTGACCAGCTCAGGGGTAATGGTGACCGTCACCGGGGCCAGGGGCTGGGTGGCGAGGCGGGCGGTGTAGGTGATGGCCGGCCCACCCTCGGCTACAGTCAGACTGCCCGGGGTGAGGATGAGGTTAATGAAATCATTCTCAATAATTGTCACCGGCATCAATCGTGGCGGAAGATTATTGTAAATTGTGTCGCCAGCGCTGATTGCTGTATGGCGTAAATGGACAAGATAGGTTGTTGCTGGATCGAGGGTTTCATCTATCTGATCGTCAATCACCTCTATCGTGATTGTTTGCGGCGTGTTCCAGTTCGTTGGAGTAAAAGTTAGATTCAGGGTTGTCTGGCCGTTGAGCAATACCTGCCCGTTACTCGTAATTAACGGCGAGATTGGCGCGACAATTTCGGGCGTAATCTGGACAGACACCACTGCTGTTGGTTCGCTATTCAGTCGAACAGTATATGTAGCAGTATCGCCTTCATTTAGGGTGAAATTGGCAGGTTCTACCACAATGCCGGCCAGATCGTTATCGATTATCGTCACCGCAACATTAGCGGTAAGCGCATTGTAAAAGGGATCGGCACTGGCTGCGCTATGGGCAATTTGCACTACTTCGCTCGTCCCTTCGTCAATCCGGTCATCAACCGCCTGTACGGTAATATTTTGGGGGGTATCCCAGTTGTCAGGCGTGAAGGTAAGGGTGATTGACGCAGGAGTGGACTGACCATTGAGCAATACCTGTGTAGAGGGCGTAATTGTAATGATCGTGTTCGCTGTCGGCTGAGTGGCCAGCCAGACCTGGTAGTTCACTGCCGGACCGCCTTCGGCAACAGTCAGGCTAAAGGGAAGAGTAATAATACCTGCTGCATCGTTGTCTGCAATTCGTACCGCGAGCGATGGCAGGCTTAATTCCTGGTAAAACGGATCGGCGCTAATAGCGGCATGGTTGACCGACCCAGGATGTGGTGACGGCTCGGCAATCTGATCATCGATCGCTTGTACAGTTACTGTTTGCGCTGTATCCCAGTTTGCCGGTGTGAAGGTCAGTATTGTCGGACTGGCAGTTACCTGCACACCGCTCAAAGTGACAGTGACCGGCGCTGTAGGTCGGCTGCTCAGCCGGACAGTATAGGCGCTATCTGGTCCATCTTCAGCAACATCAACAGTCGAGGGTTGCAAAACAATGCCGGCCTGATCATTATCCTGGATGGTCAAAGTATGAACATTAGGCGAGCCGACTGTAGCATCGACCGTCGAACTCAAGCGAATAATCACCGTTTCATCGGCCTCAGCTTCCGGATCATCGATCAGTGGAATCAGCAGCCGCGCCGCGCGGGTGCCGGCTGGGATTACAATGGTGCCTGATCGCAAGCCATGATCGGCAAAGGAGGCGGTACCGGCCACGGTATACGATACTCGCGCATCGACATCTGACACCCGATTAAGTTGCACTGTGACCGCGATCAAGCCGTCACCTTCGTCTGCCGTGCTGACAGCGCCGGCAAAACTGATCTCAGGGGGCGGGCTAGTGTCAACAATCGTAACCGTTGCTGTGCCAGGAATGCCAATGAAACCGCCTTCGGGGTTCAACAATCGCAGGCCAAACGTTTCAACAGGTTCGTATCGTTCGTCGGCAATGATCGCTACGGTAAAGGTCTTTTGTTGATCGCCAGCGGCAAAAGTCAACTGTCCGTTGGTGGCAGTGTAATCAATGCCGGGCAAGGCGCTACCGGCAACCGTTTCGTAACGCACACGCACAGTTTGTTCGGCGGGTGAACCCAATCGCACCGTCACCGTCATGGTGCCGATATTTTCATTTACGCGCAGGTCAGCGCTGGCGAAAAAGAAGATCGACTCACCGGGACGCGGTGTTGGTGTGTGGGTCGGAGTCGGGGACGCCGTGCGCGTAGGGGTTGCCGTGCGTGTAGGGGACGCCGTAGGCACCTGCGTATTGGTCGGGGCAGGTGTAGCAGTGCGGGTTGGGCTTGGCGTCAATGTTGCCACCGGGGTATTTGTTGCCGTCGGCGGTGGCGGCGGTGGTGGCGGTGGTGGCGGTGGCGGCGTAACTATCGTGGTTGGTGTCGCCGATGGTGTTGCCGTGCGGGTTGGCGTTGCCGCGCGCGCAGGAGTCGCTGTGCGGGTCGGAGTATTCGTCGGTGTTGCCGTCGGCGTTGGGGTATTCGTCGGCGTTGCCGTCGGCGTTGGGGTATTCGTCGGCGTTGCCGTCGGCGTTGGGGTATTCGTCGGCGTTGGGGTGGCCGTTGGCACTTCAATGACCACGACTGGCACTTCCGGTTCAGGTTCAGTGCCAGGTGTTCTAACAGGGGTTGGTTCCTCGTCGGGTGAGGCGATAGCTTCTGGATTCAACGGCGGCAACTGCGGCCCGCTGCTCCAGAAGCTATAATCAACTCGCCCACTATTGCTGATGTCACCGCTAAACCAGGTCATGCGTGGAGCAACCTGATCGATCATCAGGCTGATCACGCACGAGGTCAGGAGTAACAGGAGCAACAACGATGCAAGAATCAGCCATGGCAGTGGCCGTTTCAGGCGGGCACCATCAGGCAGCCGATTCCATGCGGGTTGCCGGTTTTTCAGGGCTGGCGGTATCATCGGCGTAGCGTAAAGTAAAGAAGAATGTACTGCCCTGCCCTGGCGCGCTCTCAACACCGATCGTTCCGCCCATACGCTCGACAAGCTGCTTACAGATGGCCAAACCTAGACCAATGCCCCGTTCGCTGGAATTGATCCCTTCGCTTACGCCATCGCCGCGAACAAATCGTTCAAAAATCTGCTCGTGCATAGTGGGTGGTATCCCGCGACCGGTGTCGCTTACCTCGATTCGCATTATGTCCGATTGTGGAATAGCGCGAATGGTAATCGTACCGGCATTGGTATAGCGACGAGCATTGTCGAGCAACTGGGTCATAATGGTGCGCACGTGGTCGAAGTCGGCCAGCACAGGGGGAAGCTTTTTGGGCAAATGAATCTCAAGCTGTAATCCCTTGGCCTTAATCTGACTCTGCGCTTGCCAGATCGCATCCTCGATCGGGCGCCGGATGTCAAGCGGTTCCAGGGTTGATTTGAGTGAACCAGAGTCGAGATTGGCAATCGTGATCACATTGCTGATCAGATTGGTCATGCTATTCGCATGCAGCCGAATCGCCTCAACAAAAGTTTGCTGCTCTTCTTCGAGCGGGCCGGCAAGACCGCGCAGCAGAAGATCGGCATTGCCACGAATCACTGTCAATGGTGTTCGCAACTCGTGTGAAATAGTTCCGATAAAGTTGGTCTTGGCTCGGTCGACCATCACCTCCTCTGTGAGATTCTGTAAGACAGCAACGTGACCCAGTAATTCTCCATCTTTCTCATCTTGTACGTCAGCGATCGACAATCGCACGATGTAGGGTCCAAGCGCGTACAGATCTTGCGCGCGCTGGTCGCCAAAACCGGGAATGCCTTCACGCAACTGTTCAAGCGGGAGATCGCTCAGACGATTGGGCAATGGCGCTTCATCACTGATCCCAAGTAAACGCCGGCCAACGCGGTTAATCATTTCAATATTGCCGCTGGTGTCGATGTAGATAACGCCATCGGTAATACTCTCGACAATAGCTTTCCGCTGACTGGACTCAGCGCGCACCGTTATGAGCATATCAGTCAGGATTTCCGTCAGGAAGTTGACATTTTTCGCCAGCTCACCGATTTCATTCTGAGTTCGAACATTCGCTTTACGTTCCCAGTTGCCGTTTGCAACCTCTCGGGCCGCATTGGCCACTTCCTCTAGCGGCTCGGTGATCTGTTTCGCTACCCATAAACCTAGCAGCGAGATTGAGACCCCAAAACTTAACGTGATGAAGGTCATTAACGGGCTGAAATTCGCCCACGTTGCCAGCACTTCTTCGCGCGCGCGGATGGCAGCCAGAATACCGTTCCGCGCTCCCCGAATAGTGAGTGGCGCGTATGCAAACTGGTATTCGTCACCATTGATCGATTCGGTTGTAAACAGCGATCGTCCGAAAGGATCGGGATTATTTTTCAAGTTGGCGACAAGGTTGGGATCCAGGTTAGGAGTTACATAAGGTCTACTAAAGGTGCTGGCGATAACCTTCCCTTCCAGATCGTAGAGAATGATACCGTCAAGCCGAGTCTGTTGAAGAATTGTATTAAGCAGGCTATCAATCCGAACTGCCACGATCAGACCGCCAACTACCGCGTTGTCGATCCGTACCGGCGCGACGGTGGCAAGGTACAGGGTTTGGGTGTTGCTAAACTGGATCAGACCGGCATATTTGTCGCCACGCGAATCGGCTTCGTCGTTGAGCACTCTTGGGATAAACCAGGCGTTACTGAGATCTAATGGCGCGTGGGTGATATACGTGCTGTCGGTAGCGAGGGGTGGACGCTCAAAATCGACTATGGTGCGACCATCACGGCCAAAGGCGATGAGCCGATCGAGGCGAACATCGCTGCGGCTTGTGCCCTGAAGAAAGAACGGTTCGAGGGCGAGCCGCAGTCCTTCAACATTGGTTTCATTCAGAGCGTCAGCCACGGCGGGAGCGCCGGTGATCATATTGCGCTGGGCAAAAGCAACTTCGCGCAAGAAATTGAGGTTGGCCTGCTCTTGGGCCAGAATGGTATCGCTAACTGTGCGGGTGGCGGCAGCTAACTCATTGTCAAACCGATCTTGCTGCTGGCTGGCGAGAAAAAACGCGACGACTAGCAGCCCTACCACAGAGACGATGACTGCCAGGATGAGGAAGGGGATGATGATCTGGTATTTGAGCTGCTTTCGTAAACTGTCAATCAGCCAGCTCATGGTAAACAACCTGTCGTAGGATCTGGTCTGGCCACTCAGCGTATTTGATTGAGTAGTTATCCGTGACTTGTCCGGTCGCTCCTGATAACCGGACGATGTGAATCTGGCTATCAATGCGCGCCGCTCATGACACAGTATAGGATAGATGATGTTTGATGCGAAGAGCTTTTTGATAGCAAATGGTTAACAGTTTATTTATATACGACAGCATTACATACCATATGTTGCCGGCATATCTCTGAACTTACGCGTTCCAAAGGGCGATGCTCTGCTCAAATCCCGGCGGCGATAATCGATGAACCGTGTTATAATGCGATAGTGACAAAGTTTTCACTTACCTTATTCGTTGCGGCGATATGCAGTTGCGCTTTCTTGGAACTGGTACATCGATGGGAGTCCCCGTCATTGGATGCGATTGCCCCATCTGTACCTCATCTGATCCGCGCCATCATCGCCTCCGCACCTCTGCGCTTGTCCGTTATCATGATACTGTTATCGTGATCGATACCGGACCTGATTTTCGTATCCAGGCCATTGCCGCCGGTTTGCGCCGGATCGATGCCGTTTTACTCACCCATGCCCATTTCGATCATGTAGCCGGTCTTGATGATTTGCGACCGTTTTGCCTTCGGCAAGGGTCAGTGCCGATCTACGGTAGTCCACAGACACTGACCAGTGTGCGTCAGCGTTTTGGCTATGCCTTTGAAGAGACATCGGTTGGTTCATCGCGCCCGCTCATTACCCTGCATGCTGTTGAAACCCCGTTTCAAGTTGGCCCGCTGACGATTATACCGATCGCTATTCCTCATGGCACCTGGACGGTGACCGCCTACCGGATTGGCCCTCTCGGCTATGTGACCGATGCCAGCGCAGTGCCACCGGCAGCCATCGAGGCATTGCGCGGAGTGCGGGTATTGGTGCTGAATGCGTTGCGCGCTGAACCTCATCCAACCCATCTTTCAATTCCTGAAGCCGGCGAGGTGGCAAAGGCAATCGGCGCGCCACGTACCTTTCTCGTGCATATGACGCATACGGTGGATTATCAGGCCGATTATGGCTTGCCGCCCACGGTGACCTTTGCCTGCGATGGTTTGGAAATTGAAGTTTGAAAATGCTGACCCCTGAGCAATGATCCGTTTTGCAATTGATGCCCGGCTCAATGCGTATCGGCAAGGCGGGATTGCCCACTACACTCGCAGTCTGGCGAGGGCAATGGCATCGTTGCTGAATGCTGATGAGGAGCTACTACTGCTTGAACACAGGCGATCGCAAACGCCGCTGGTTCCCGGTGTGCGGCGCAGTCGGCTCTTGACGCCGCCACACCATCGGTACGAACAATTCAGTTTACCTGTTGAGGTGCTCTTCCGTCATCCTTCCCTGCTGCACAGTCCCGATTTTATTCCTCCATTCTTGCGCTCATACCCGGCAGTTATTACCATTCACGATCTGGCTTTTCTCCATTTTCCCGAGATTCTTGATCGTGAAGCCCGGCGCTACTATGGTCAGATCCATCAAGCGGTGGTTAGCGCCGATGCCATCATTGCCGTCTCGCAAGCAACGCGCGATGATATTGTTGAGCGACTGGATGTGCCACCCGAACGCATTACCGTCATCTACGAAGCGGCAGATGAGCACTTTCGTCCGCTTGAGCTTTCACCTGGATCAACTCGCGTGATTGATGGTCAAACGCTGACAGCCGGAACCTTTCTGCTCTTCGTCAGTACTATCGAACCGCGCAAGAATATTCCCACCCTGTTGCGCGCGCTACGGATCTGTTGTGATCGGCGGCCTGCCGCTGGATACCGTCTCGTCCTGGCCGGGGCGCGTGGCTGGCTCGATGAGCCAATTTTAGCATTGATTGGCGAATTAGGGCTTAATGAGCATGTGATCCGTATCGGGTTTGTTGGCGGTGAAGATCTGCGCTGGCTTTACGCTGCCTGCCGCATCTATCTCAACCCATCGCGCTATGAAGGTTTCGGGTTGCCGGCGTTAGAGGCTTTGGCCTGTGGCGCGCCAGCCATTGTTGCTGATACCAGCAGCCTGCCCGAAGTGGTAGGCGATGCCGCCTGGCTGGCTCCCCCGCTTGATCTGGTGGCCTGGGCCGATCTGATCGAACAGCTTTGGCACGATGAAACTGCGCAGGCCGATCTCCGCCGCCGCGGCCCTCAGCAGGCAGCCCGATTTTCGTGGCAGACCGCCGCTGCGCAAACCCTGGCCGTGTATCGACGATTAGTGCGTCGCGTATAACAGAGATGGCGCCGCGCGGCGCCATCTGTGTGAATCCCTACTGGTAATGTTATCAGGCTGCGGCCTCCATATCAGCGCGGAGCAGGGGATGGAGATGGGTTGCAGCCAGCCATGCTTCAATTCCGACCGGCGGTGAAATGCCTCGTTCAGAAATGATGCCGGTCAGCAAATCAAGCGGTGTGCGGTCTGAGTAAGCGGTATGCACGGTTACCAGCGGTGGCGCTTCAGGCCAGAGCTGGTTGGGTGGCGGTGGTTGTTGAGGCGGCAAGCGGTATCCTGGTGGCAGGAGCTTCTCGCTCGAGCAGAGTGTATACATTGGGACGCCGGTAGCATGAGCTGCCAGCGCCAGCGGATAGGTGCCAACGCGATTGATCAACCCATCGCTGCTGATCAGATCGGCGCCAACCAGCACCAGATGACACTGTGCCACCTGCGTTGCCGCTGAGGCGTCTGTGATCAGCGTAATGTTGATTCCACTTGCAGCCAGCTCGCCGGCCAGCATGCGACCCTCGCCAGCCGGTCGGCTTTCAGTGCAAATGACCCTTGGTCGCCGTCCGGCGCGTTGAGCATGGCGTAATGCGGCGCGCACAGTCGTACTTCGCCCAATTGTCAGGATGGTTGCTTCTTCGCCGATCAGACGCAGTGTCGTCTCGGCAATTGCCGCTTCGTGAACGTGTAAACGACGACGAAAATCGTTTGTCGCTTCATCGACCAATCGTTGGGCAGTCTCGCTATCATTTGTCTCTTCCAACCGCCAGAGCAGGCCATTAACCAGATTCACGAGCGGCGCCATTGTCGGATGGCTGCGCATCAAGGCGCGTCCGACAACCAGCACCTCGTGTTGCACATCGACCCGATTAGCCATTGGTCGGCTGCGCGCCGCGCGCGCCAGCACTTCCGCACATTTTTGGGCAATTTCCACCGCGCCTGAGACCGTGTCGGCCGCAATCGCGGCAACGGACTGGGCGATAAATGGATCCATGGTTTTTCCTGTGCCGGCATTCAATCCCTGGCTCATTGTCGGCGCCATTGCCGACGGGCCATTGCTCACAAATGTTGATCTTACCATAGCACAGTTCAGGGGTGTTCGGGCGAATTGATCGTTCGCTGTTTGGGAAGATTACGCAACAGTTCTGTCAGTTGTGGAATAGAAAAAGGCTTGCTTAGCAATCGACCCTGAAGATATTCTTTCTGTTGTGGTTGGAGTGTACTTAGGGTGTCACCGCTGATAAAGATGATTCGATCACTGAGGTGGGGATGGGAGTGACTAATTGCATCGCTGAGATCAAACCCGCTCTTTCGTGGCATGCGCAGATCGGTAATGATCAGATCATAGGCGTGATGTGCCAGCTCGATCAGCGCGGCATCGACATCTTCAACAGTGGTAACGTGATGACCGAGTTCGCCGAGCAGACGCTGGAGCATCCGGCGCACCGATTCTTCGTCATCCACGACCAGGACTCGTTGCGGTGGCATGCTTTCTGGTTTAATAGCCGGGCTGAGCGGCGTCTCGTTATCGGCCTGGGGTGTAACGAGCGGCAGGCGAATGAAGATGGTGGTGCCAATCCCTACCTGGCTTTCAGCCCAGATCTGGCCTTGATGTTCCTGAATGATGCCATAACAGATCGAAAGACCCAGGCCGGTACCCTGCCCAACCGGTTTGGTGGTAAAAAACGGGTTAAAGATCTTGTCGAGATGATGCTTTGGAATACCTACGCCGGTATCGGTGACGGCGATTTCAATCGCCTGTCCGTCAAGTGTTTCGCGCAAAGTGGTTCGGATCGTAAGGGTACCACCGCCAATTTCGTTCATTGCCTGACGAGCATTCGTGATCAGGTTCAACAACACCTGTTGTAACTGATGCGGATCGGCCACCGTTGACGGCAGATCGGGATCAAGTTCCAGTTTCACTGCAATATTATCGACCCGCAATTGATAGACCTGGAGCGCTAGCGCGCTATGCACAACATCGTTGATCTGCACGACCAGGCGTTCGGGCTTATGTTCACGCGCAAACATGAGCAGATTGCGCACAATGCGACCAGCTCGCTCGGCTTGCTGGCGCACCTGTTCTAGATCGGCGCGCGCGTCTTCATCTAACTGACGGTTGCGCAGCAACAATTGCGCGTATCCTGAAATGCTGGTGAGCGGATTGTTCAGTTCGTGCGCGACTCCGGCAACCAATTGGCCTAGCGCTGATAGCTTATCTGACTGAATCAACTGTTGCTCAAGGCGCCGGCGTTCGGTCAGATCACGACCAATGCAGACGATGACCACCTGCGTATCAAGATCGAGGCGTTGGGCGCTCATCTCTACTACAGCAAGTTCGTTGGTTGACCGCTGAAGGGAAACGGTAAACGGGGGTTGTGGAACGCCATTTGTCACTCGTTGCAGGGTCTGCGCGATCATCGACCACTCCTGCGGCAGGCACCAGCGTTGCAAGGGTTGACCGATCAAAGCATCTGCTTCATCTGCAAGCATGCGAGCGCCGCTCTGATTGCAGTTGACAATACGCCATTCGGTATCCAGGGTCAGGATCATGTCAGACGCCGTGGAAAAAATGGCGCGGTAACGCGCTTCACTGTTGCGCGCTGCCTGATAAAGCCTGGCATTTTCAATCGCAATAGCGGCATAATCGGCCAATGCGGCGAGCAGATACTGATCACTCTCATTGAATGGGCGGTTTGCGCGGCGGTTATTAACGACCAATACCCCGATCACCCGATCGCCGAATTGCAATGGAACTTGCAGCGTTGCCTGTACAGTCATATCCGGGACGATGATGATCGGTTCACCGGTAGTCGAGCTGCTCAGGCGCAAAGGCTTACCGCTCCGCAACGCTTGCGCAATCAGCGAATCGGTGACATTCAGGTTCGCAAGCGGCGACGCGGTGATATTGCGCTGCGCTCGCAAGACAAGGTTTCTGCGCTGTTCATCGAGTTCACAAAGCAGCCCTTCTTCAGCCTGGGTGATGTAGACTGCGGCTTCTACGATCCGATCGAGCAACTGGCGCTGATCCATCAGCGCCGTCACTGACTTACCGACGCGGGTCAAGACCGTCAACTCTTGCACGCGCTGTTGCAAGAGGGCCATCAGGCGATCACGCTCTCGCTGCAAGCGACGCTCGCGGAGCGCCTGATCGATCACCTGACGGGCTTCGGAATCAGAAAATGGTTTGATCAGATAATTGCGCGCGCCAAGCCGAAACGCTTCCACGGCGATCATTTCGGAACCATGCGCAGTCATCAAGATGACCGGTATATCGATACCGTCTCGGGTTAAGATGCGCAGAAAATCAAGCCCGTTCATGTCGGGCAGTTGGAGGTCGAGCAGGATCAGATCAGGTTGACGAACGCGGAGCCGATCTAACCCTCCCTGGCCGGTCAACGCAATCGTGGCGCGGTATCCCAGTTCGGGAAGCACGCTATTGGCCAGCATACGGCCTATCTGCTCGTTATCGTCAACAATGAGGATCTCTTCCATAGCGGCGAGCCTGGCCTGTGCTGCGGGATAAGAGTCGATTTCGTTGGCATTGGCAGCGCGATGTTTTCGACTCTAGGGTAGAATTGTACACGGAAGCGGAGCTGACTGCAACATGTAAAGGATGACGATGGAGGCGGAAACGCGGCGAGTGGTGACGACGTTGGGCGATGTCAATGTCGATCTGGGCTTTGTGTTGCCGCATTTTCCCCGTGAGGGCGATGACAATCCGGCGACGGCAGCACATTGGAGCGGTGGTGGATCCGGTCTCAATATGGCAGTTGCGGTTGCCCGGTTGGGAGCGACACCCTACGTTATAGGGCGTGTGGGCAATGATCTTGCCGGTTCTTTTGCATTGCAAACAGCGCAAGCTCATGGTGTTCAGGTGAGCGCGATCCAGATCGATCCGGGCGCAGCTACCGGTCTCTGTGGGATTGTGGTTACTCCTGGCGGTCAGCGGAGTTTTCTCAGTTTTCGCGGGGCGAATATCTATTGTGATGCGTCAACGTTAACACCATCACTCATTCGGGCGAGTCAGATGCTGCTGGTTGGCGCGCATGCCTTGCTTGACGATCCGCAGCGTTCGGCAGCTTTGCAGGCGATGGAGATGGCCATCGAGCAGCGGTGCGTTATCGCGCTCGATCTCTGTTTGCCGGCAGTGCGAGTGGCGCGTCGGCTGATTATGCGCCTGCTCCCGCAGCTCTGGTTGTTGACCATGAATGAGGATGAATTGCGCGCATTGTTGCCGGGTCAGAGTGTTGCGCAGGCGCTCGATAGCTTGATCGGATCGGGAGTGCGCCACGTGGCGATCAAACGAGGCGCACAGGGGTGTAGTGTGGCCAGCGTCGATGGCCGTCGACTCGACGTGTTGCCGCCAGCAGTGCCGGTGGTTGACACGACCGCCTGCGGTGATGCGTTCAGCGCCGCGTATGCCTGGGGGCTGGCGCGCGGGCTCGATCTCTCGCAAAGCGCTACGCTCGCCAATCTCATGGGAGCATTAACGGCTATGCGCTATGGCGCAGTTGAAGCGATCCCGTCTGGCGCTGAAGTGCGCAGTCGATTGAGCGCAGACATTATCGCTCATCTCTGGCCATCATCCACTTGAGTCTGGTCTATGGGTCAGGTAACAAGTGCGCGTCGAGGATACGATAGCCGCTAGTATCATCTCATCATACGCTTTCAGTGAGTCAGAGTAGCTACCCTTTCGGTCGATGAGTATATCGCAGCGAAGGTAGCCGATGCACTCTGACTCGCCCGCCACTATAGCAGGAGATACTTTTATGCCACCACTCTGGAAAGAGCAGCTCGATCGGTTACGATTGCGTGATCTACGAGAGATATTCCGCACCAGCAAACCGGTCATCGGGATGGTACACTGCTGGCCATTGCCCGGCGCACCCGGTTACACTGGCTATGGGATGCAGACCATTATCGACCATGCGATTCGCGATGCTGAAGCGTTGGCTGAAGGTGGTTGTGATGGCCTGATCGTTGAAAATATGTGGGATATTCCCTTCCGCGCCGGCCCACACGTGCAGCCCGAGAGTATTGCTGCTCAGGCGGTAGTGGCGCACGCGGTGCGGCAAGCAGTGCCGGAACTACCGTTAGGTGTCAATCTGGTGCATAATGGGGGTGTCGCGCTGCTTGGGATCGCGATTGCCGCCGGCGCCAGCTTTATTCGCGTCTGTATGTTTACCGGCGCCGGTGTTTGGGATGCTGGTAGCTGGGACGAAGGCTGCGCTGCCGATCTGATGCGCCGTCGCAAAGAGTTACATGCCGAGTCGATCAAAATCTTTGCCGATGTTGACAAGAAGCATTCGGTGCGTTTCCCTGGAATTGATCTGGCGACACATATCGAGTGGACACGCTTTTTCGGCGCTGATGCGCTGATTATTTCGGGGCGTATGACCGGTGATGCGCCTGACCTGGCAAAGGTAGAACAGGCGCGCGCATTAGCTGGTGATACACCGATCCTGCTCGGTAGTGGCACAACCGAACAGAATATTGCCGCGTTTATGCGGGTAGCCGATGGGGTTATTGTTGGCAGCAGCATCAAACAAGACGGCGAGATTGCCAATCCGGTTGATGTCAATCGGGTCAGGCGGTTTGTGGATGCCGCGCGCAGCGCCAGTTAATGGAGGCGCCGGTTATTAGGGTTCAGCGGGCAACATTGCCGGTAGGAATATAGTACTTTTGGGGTGATCGGAAATAGTACCATGTCTTCGTTCAAATAGGACTATCACACTATTGCGACTCTGTTGCCTGAGCAGTAATCTGTTATCAGACGGAAATTGTAGCGTGTTTTGTAGCTGTCCGTCTGAATATGGTCAGGCTGCCAAATTGACAAAACGGTAATTGATTAGCATTCGCCACTCATCCCAGCAGACATCGTAGCAGCATCTCAGCCATTATTCCAGCAGCATCATAGCTAACGTTGCAGTCGCAATCTTGCCTGTAGTTGATCGTTTTGTCGGAGAGGTATTCAATTTACAGTACGTTGTTACGCAACTTCACCAGCAGTCTGACCAATCTGACACCCCGCCTCCTGGCGGGGTGTTTCTTTTTCAATCAGAAGCGAGGGACTTGCGATGAACATTGTGCTGGCTGCCACCCATCACGATCCCGATGGAAGGATCTACGACCAGATGGCGCGAACCTTTCCCCCTCTGCGTGACCTGTTTGGCGGGATTGCAATTTTACTGACGCCAACCAGCGCGCTGTCCACGCGGGAATGGCTAGCGCGGGCCGATATTGCATTCGAGGTTGGTTCAGCCGACCAACCGATCGGGCATTTGCATCTTGGACGCTGGCGACGCGGCGCGGTACAGCTTGCCTTAACAGCTTTTCCGAAAGCCGAATGGCTGCTCTTCTGTGATCTTGATCGGGTATTACACTGGGTCGAGTGCTGGCCAGATGAATTAGCTGCCACCATACAGGCTTTGCCGGCTGCCGATCTGACCGTATTAGGTCGCACACCGCGCGCGCTCGCCAGCCATCCACGGGCACAGGTAGCTACGGAAACGGTCGTGAATGAATTCTTTGCGCGGATCACCGGGCAGGCATGGGACGTGATGGCGGCAGCGCGCGGTTTGTCGCGACGGGCTGCCGAACTTATCGTCACGACCAGTCGAGATGACAGCATCGGCGCCGATTGTACCTGGTTGCAATTGGCGCAGCAGGCAGGGCTGAAGCTAGTGTATCGCGCAACTGAAGGTCTCGAATTTGAAACTCTCGATCGTTATCTCGATGAAGTGGCAATCCTGGGTGGCGCACAGGCATGGCTAGATCGCTTTGATGCCGATCCGCGCAACTGGCTGATGCGGATTGATCTGGCGCGTGCGGTCATTGTGGCCTTGAGCGAGGTAGTGAAATGAACCAGGGGCGACATTGGTGTCGCCCCTGATCCCTGATAAACAATCGTTTTTCTAGCGATATGGCCGAATCGCACCTACAAAGCGACTTGTCCAGTACGATCCCCAGATACCCGAAATCTGCACGCCATACCTTGGCGTCATTGCATGTACCATCTGCCCATTGCCAATATAGATAGCTACGTGAGAAATACCACGGCGACCACCAGTATTTGCGAAGAATAACAGGTCACCGGGAGCCAGATTGCTCATGCTCCCGATCAGAGCGCCATAGCGTGTATTAAACTGACTGGCGGCGCTGCGCGGGAGATTAACGCCAAACTGGCGATAGACATACGATGTCAGACCACTGCAATCAAAACCGGTGCGTGGACTGGAACCTCCCCAAACGTAGCGATAGCCAACGAACTGCACAGCATAGCTGGCCACGTCGCCACTGGCCGGAATATTGACCGGGCCATTGCTGACCAGCCGGTTGCGGTTGGGCAATGCCGGAATATCGTTGGTGTAGGGTACGCGGCGAGCTGCCATCGGCGTAACACCCAGCAATTCGGCATAAATCCATGCCTTCGTGCCAGAAGGTAGTTCGACCCGGTACCAATCCTTATGGCGGGCCAGCAACTTAACTTCAGTGCCGGCGTTGACCGATCCGATCCGATCATACGCAGAGCCAGGGCCCTTGCGGAGATTCACCGAGTTTTCCAGCACTGAACCAACCAGTGGCGGATTGGGATCGGGGATTGTCACTGCGGTTGGCACTCGTTCGACCACACCGGGAGCGATATTGAGGAACTCAGACGTTACCCAGCCGAACAATCCACCCGTCTCGACCAGGAACCAGCCATTATACTGTTCGACCAGTGACAACTCCTGACCGACAGTCAACCGCTTCATACTGACATAGTTCGTGCCAGGGCCATCACGCAGGTTAAGCCCATCTTCGCGGACAGTCGCTACCTTCGGCGGTGGTGGTGGGGGAATGGCGGCATCGTCTACCGGTTTCAGGTTATAGAAGACTGCTTCTGGCAAATCAACCAGCTCGGCAGCAATCCAGCGCAGGCTTGGGTCGTCTGTCGTGCGGAATTGGAGCCACTCGCCATGGCGACCAACAACTTCGATAGTTGCGCCGGCAGTGAGGCGGGCAATGTCATCATAAGCCAGCCCAGGGCCATTGCGCACCTTGACCACATCGGCCACAATCGTTGCCGGTACGATAAGCGGCGCTGTCACTTCGCTGCGGGAAACGATGGTCAATGGTACCGGTAACGCCTCATCAGAGAGCGGTGGGTCGCCAATTTCCTCACCGGTAGCCGCAAGGTCAAGATTAATTGGGCCAAGAATGATGAGCGGCACATCTCCCTCAGCGACAGATGGCACAGCGGTAGGCAATGTTGGCGTTGGCTGCGCCGGTCGCAATGGCAATTGACCAAGGAGCAGGGCAATTGGTAAGAAGAGGGAGACAACGGAATGAAGTAGATAGCGGGAGGGAAGTTGGCTGAGCCAGCGTTGCAAATCTGGCGTAGAAGGAATAATAGCTCTAATTGTGGCAAATGGTCGCGAGCGTTGCCTGTATCTACTCCGATAGTGAACGGCGCGTTCACGAAGTCGTTGCAGTTCGAGCGGGAGTAGATCACCTGAGCGATCGTGATGTAGCTCAATCATGGAGCGTCTTTCCTCTTTCTGTCTGTCGACCGGTCAGCCTGATTATTGGGTTATATCCACGCTCATGGTGGGGCTGACGGTCAACAGCTTGGGAAGCGAAGCTGACTTTTGAGGGAGGCGTTATCAGTTACGTATCAGTCTGGCTTCAGCTTCTCATCGGCGTTGACACTGTGTGTGAACGGAATCATCAATCACAGCGTAGCGTCGCAAAAGTATAGAAATAGTAATATACTTTGCGCAGTTTGTCAATAGCGACAGGTACATGGTGCGCAGTCTAGCCATTGGAGTGGCTCATTTCACCATTTCGCCTTGTTAAGATGACCAGAACTGTCAAGAGTTTTTGCCTAAACCGAGGAGTGAACCGGCTTGTTCAGGTAACGAACATGTGATCTGTATAAAGTGAGGGCGCTGATTTGCAACGATGGATATTCTGATAAGTTGCTGAAACACCGTTTCGATCTAAGGGGGCTTCGTATCGTGGGAGTTGACACTGGCATATCTGGGCACGGCAGATATTAAGCTGGGAAGTGGTTTGTGGTCACTGGATCGCGAAGCGTGACTTAATCGATTTTCTCTGTCGATGAGTGAACGGGCCTGGCAAGTGACGCTGACAACGGGTAGATCCACGGGTTGACCTTCTATGTCTTGCTCGCGAGCCTGCGCGCATAGCGTAGTTGTTCTGGTCGGTTGGCGCATTTCGTGGCCAGCTCTTATCACACTTCTAATCCGAATCAAGTTTCTGCTCGCCCGCGTAGTGACCAAACAGTGGCGACGCACAGACAACACGGCTGGCGGGTATGCCTGACTGATGGGTTGTGATGGCGCTCTGGCGCCGGGTGGCGACATTGACAGAGACGTTCTTTAGCGCACTCAATTTAGAAAAGCGTACTGAAGATCACAAACCGATCGCGATTGAGGTTCGATGTCCTGACCGTAAAAGACGTTACATCCAATTGCGGTGAATATTCACGTTTGATATACTCAAAATCATTGAGTTTGTCCACAAACCTGATCCGTTAGCGTTTATCCACAGGAGCATCGGTATGGCTACAGGCGATATGGCTGCGCTTATGGCGGAAAATGTCCGGTTGCGCGAACAAGTGCTCAGGTTAGAACGCTATCAACAAATCGTCGAAACCACCGATCAACTCGTCACTGAAGTGGATGCGCGCGGCGTTTTTACCTACGTGAATCCGGCGACTGAGCGCTATTTTGGCTATGCGCCAGCAGAAGTGATCGGACGGGACGCGCTCGATTTCATCCATCCGGATGATCGGGAAGTGATGCAACAGGGTTTTCTTGAATGGACTCAGCAGGGCCGACGTTCGGTGATGGTAGAAAACCGGGCAGTGCATCGCGATGGGCGAGTATTCCATTTGTTGTGGGCAATGTCGTTGCATTATGATGAGCAGGGACAGATCGTCAAGATTTATTCAATTGCCCACGATATTGGCGAGCTGCACGCGACCCGCGCCGCCGCTCAGGAGAGCCGCGCCTGGTTGCAAATGGTGATTGACAACCTGCCGCAAGCAGTCTTCTGGAAAGATCGCGAAGGTCGCTTTCTTGGTTGCAATCGTCGGTTTCTGCAAGATTGTGGGTTGCAATCCTATGAACAGGTGATCGGTTTGACCGATTTCGATCTCCCGTGGCGCGATCGGGCGAGCGACTACCGTCGCGATGATCTCGCCGTGATGGAGTCGGGGCCACGCTTCGGAATCGAGGAACCTTTACAGCGGGCCGACGGCTCGGTTATCTGGCTTCGCACCGGTAAGTCGCCGTTGCAGCGCAATGGCGTGGTCATCGGCGTCCTTGGTATATACGAAGACATAACGGCGCTGCGCCGGCAGGAAGCGGAGCTGCAAACGTTCAAGTTGCTGGTTGACAACGCTCCAGATGGCATAGCGATTGCCGATGAGCGTTTGATTCTGAC
>NZ_CAKZNK010000054.1 GCF_937129525.1 uncultured Chloroflexus sp.
TACATTGTTTCTGGATCGGCTATACTCTATATCGTCACGCGCATTTAGTTTATATGGTGGAGGTGTCATGAACCGGACATTGACCACAACCGAGACGTTGGCGCAGGCGATTTTGCCGCGCCGTGGCTGGCTGGCCTATCCATTGGTTGCCGACACGCTGTTAGTAGTGCTGGGGAGTCTGTTTGTGGCGCTAAGCGCACAAATTCGGATTTCGCTGTTACCCTTCTCGCCGGTACCAATTACCGGACAAACACTTGGCGTTTTACTGGTAGGTGGCCTGCTTGGCCCGCGTCTGGGCTTGATCTCATTACTGCTCTACCTGGTTGAGGGTGCGATTGGCTTGAAATTCTTCGCCGGCGGCGCAGCAGGTTATACCCACATTCTCGGTGCGACTGGCGGTTACCTCATCTCCTTCCCGCTAGCCGCAAGTCTGACCGGTTGGTTAGCGACACGTGGCTGGGATCGCAACTTCTTCACGGCGGTCGCGGCAATGGCACTGGCAACGCTGGTCATTTATCTGATCGGGGCAACGTGGCTGGCGTTCTACATCGGGGCTGAAAACGCGCTGCTCAAGGGTGTGTTACCCTTCCTGATCGGCGACGCGATCAAGATCGCGCTTGCAGCTTCGGCCTTGCCGGGCGGATGGCAACTTGTCAAGTGGTTGCGCGAGCGGCGATAAACACAAGCGCGTTGGTAGCAATAAGAAGAAGGGGCACACAGCGTGACCCCTTCTTCGTTTTTTGGTATTGGAGAGTACCGCTATCGCCTATTGATCCAACCGCCGAGAGCGCAGAGCGATTATCGGCTATCGCCTATCAGCTATCGGCTATCGCCTATCAGCTATCGGCTATCGCCTATCAACTATCGCCCATCGGCTATCGCCTATCGCCTATCGCCTATCGCCTATCGCTTCCAGGCACTGGTTACACACCCGAAAAGGAATACCATTTTCATGCACTACCTGCACATCATCGCGCGTACCACAGTAGCGACATACCGAAAGGTTCTCTATCTCGTCGGCTCGCCATAACTGTGGCAGTTGACTCAGCTCCAATGGCGTCTCGGTCGAGAGCACACCGATCCGGACACAAACGGCGGCGGGAAAGATGTCGGCCACGCGGGCAGCCAGATGGTAGTGGTATGAATAAACCTCGTCGCCAATCATCATGCCGCGCAAGCGGGGATGTGATTGTATCTTCATACCTGTGCCAGTCGATCCATTAATTGACGTAATTCAACTTCACTCAAAATAAACGGCTCATCGTCTGCAAACATCAGATCGTCGAGCGCATCGCGTATGACTGCCTCTTCATCGGGTGGTACGTTCAGCTCGTCCTGTTCAAGCCGGTAAAACTGATCAAACGCCCATGCCGCCACTTGCGCCCGCGAAATTCGTCCGGCGAGATGCTCGGCAATGACTGAAATAACATCATCACAGGTGAGATCCATTGCTATGCTCACTCCACTTTCAGTCCTGTCTCAGTATCGCTCAGGCCAGAGCGTCATCGCACCGGCTACGGAAGCCGCAGCCGCGGCAACGAGCCACTTCATCGTGGCTACGCGCCACATCTGTTGCCGTCAATAATGCGCGCATCTCGGCTAGCGTAGTCAAAACCTCTTCACGAACTGCGCTTGTGTAGCGTAGCTGAAACGTTTCGTCAGCGTAACGCAGGAGACCGTAGGGCGGCGCAACACCGGTTATCTCTTCCAACAATACCAGATAAGCGGCCAGTTGCAAGAGATCGGAATGGTAAGGTTGCGAAGCGCGTCGGTTTGGCTTTACCTCGACCGGAATCAGTGTCTGACCATGCTGTAAAATATAGTCTGGCTTGCCGGTGAGACCCAGCCGCGCGCTGAACAGTGGTCGTTCGGGGATACGGCGCAAACCGGTGTCGGCTGCCACGACGCGCGCCCAGGGCAGCCCACTACGCCGGCGCAGGAAGACCGCCAATACCAGTATGCCAAGCGCACAGCAGATGAGAACGATGCCTAAGCCAACCATTAGCTTGCCCAGATCACCAGACCGATTCCACCGGCCAGCAGACCAACACCAATCCAGAGCAGACGTTGACTGAATACCACCAACCTTCCATGCCGCGCGTGGCTCACCGTGCCGGCTGCGCGTCGTTCAGCGCCGTCAGGTTCGACGCCCGCAACCCGGCGCAACCACCACGCGCGCGCGCAGTAAGCGTACTCGCCCAATTCACTCGCGCGAATAATATCCATCAGCGACCAAAGATCGGTGTACCCTGCACCGCGTTTAGCACATCATTAACGGTCAACAGCACCATTAAACCCATCAGCGCCATGAAGCCGAAGGCATGCACAAGTGCCTCTTTCTCAGGAGGCAGCTTCTTGCCCCGCGCCCACTCAATCAGCGCAAACAGGATGTGGCTGCCATCGAGGGCAGGGATCGGCAACAGGTTAAGGATAAACAAGTTAAGGCTAAGCACGGCGGTCAATGACCAGAACGAGACAAAACCGTCGGGCTGGCGAATAACTTCTCCCGTGGCGCGCGCGATCCCGATCGGGCCAAGCGGTTCGCCGGTTGGGGGAGGAGTGGGACTGAACAGACCGGCGATAGCTGCCGGCAAATCGGCCAGCATCATAATCATCCGACCGGTCAGGTCAACACTATGCATAAACCCGGCGCCAATGGCGGCGATCGGGTTAACCGGCTGGTTCATTGTTTGCATTTCGTAGCTAAAGCCAAAGCCGGCGTTAAACTCGCGCCCATCAGGCGCCTTCCACGGCCCAGGGATCACATCGAGCGTCACTTCGGCGCCGTCACGCAAGACGACCGCTTTGATCGTTGTCCCCAATCGATTGCGCGCCACTTCGCGGATGACCTGCTCATCGACAGTCGACTGATCGTCGAGCCGCACCAGCTCATCGCCAGAGCGAAAACCGGCGGCAGCAGCCGGTGTATTGGGGAAGACATCACTGATCACCACCCGACCGGTTGGGGTTGGGATACCAATCGTGGCAAAAAGAATGGTAAAGATGACAACCGCCAGGAAGAAATTCATCAGCGGCCCGGCCAGCATAACCGGAATCTTGCGCCATGGCGGAGCTGCGGCCAGACTACCGGCGCCATACACTGCATCTTTCTCGCCGTCCATGCCGGCAAAACGCACAAAACCGCCTAACGGCAACCAGTTCAAAGTATACTTGATGCCATTTCGCTCAAACAGCACCAATGCGCGCGGTGGAAAACCAATCCCAAACTCTTCAACTTTAATCCCCATGCGCAATCCAACCCAGAGATGACCGAGTTCATGGACGAAGACCAGCAAACTGAGCATGAGGAGAAAAACTAACACCGTGAATAACGGGTCAAAAATACCGGTAGCAATCTGTTGCCAGATATCACTCAGCGTTGTCGCCAGCATAACTACACTCCAGCAGAGAAGAGGAATAACGGCGACGAGCTGATTGCCCGCCGCCGCTCGTGTTCAAAAACAGTGTACCGGATCGAGGTAGTCGCGTCAAGAGAAAACCGGCAACGAGACCAACAACTTATGGTATGCGCTTCAGATAGATGTTCTCAAAGCCAACATTGAGCGTGACATTTCCGCCGGAGATAGCCGGCGTCAGCGGCGAACCATCGCGCCGGTAGGCGGCAATAAACGAGCTTTGTGGCAACGTGATCGTTCGCGTCGTTGCGTCAACCGACCAGATCACATCGAGCGCGAAGTTATTGCCACTGAAGCGGTATGCTTCCAGGCC
>NZ_CAKZNK010000055.1 GCF_937129525.1 uncultured Chloroflexus sp.
TATGGCCCGCGCCAGTTTGGGGTCGAAGATCAGGGTTGGGCCGCCCATTTTGCTATTGCTGCCCTGCTTGAACGCCCGATTACTATTTACGGTGATGGCAAGCAGGTGCGCGATATGCTGTATGTCGATGACCTGATCGCTGCCTACATGGCCGCGCTTGAGCGCATCGACCAGGTGAGCGGACGCATCTACAATATTGGTGGTGGACCGCAGAATGCGCTGTCGATCTGGGCTGAGTTCGGGCCTATGCTCAGTCGTCTGATTGGACGCGCGATTCCGGTGCGTTACGGTGATTGGCGGCCTGGCGATCAGCCAGTGTACATTAGCGATATTACCCTGGCTCGCCAGGAATTGGACTGGTATCCAAAGATTTCAGTCGGTGAAGGGGTGTCGCGGATGGTCGGCTGGATTCGCGATCATCTTGCATTATTTCAGTAAATAACGAGAGGAAGTATGCCACACATTGGCCCCATTCTGGTCAAACCGCGAGAGGGTGAAGCTCTCGTCAGCGCTCTTGCCCGCGCGCTTGATAGTCCGGCGGTGAGCTTTGAGCAACTGGCGCAGATTAGTGAGCTGTTGCTCCGCGATGGGTATCTGGCTGAACAGGTGCAGATGTTGCATGCTTATTGGGCGATTACTCCGCCACCAGCAACCTCGCTCATCGCCCGGTTGCGCCGCTGGTTGGCCTGGAAACTGTGTGAGCCAGAACTCGCTCAGATCAATGCTACCCACGCGACGCTGACCCGAATTGTTGAGAGCCTGATCGCTCATCTGGATGCTGAACGAACAGCGCGGCAGAAGTTAGCTGAGCAGGTTGCTGCGCTTGAGGCGCGATTATGACCGATCTTGTCTGGCATTCAACCTTTGCGTCTCCAACCGGTTATAGCAGCTCATCGCGCGCAATCGTTGCTGCGCTGTCTGATGCCGGTATAGCAGTGCGGCCACTTTATCTGTTTGATGCCGACGCTGCTGAGCGCGCGTATGGGGTTGTTCCACCGGCCATTCGCGCGCTGCAACGGCTGCCAATTCGCCTCAATGTGCCGCAGGTTGTGTACGGTCGCGGTGAGCTGTTCTGTAAAAATAGTGGCTCTTACCGGATCGGTTTTACCATGCTCGAGACCGACCGCTTGCCGGTTGATTGGGTGGCGCAGGCTAATTTGATGGATGAAGTCTGGACGCCAACTCACTGGGGGCGTGAGGTGTTTGTCGCCAGCGGTGTCATTCGTCCAATCCACGTCATTCCACTCGGCGTGGATCTGACCGTCTTTACGCCTGGATCACCGCGCACTGAACTGATCG
>NZ_CAKZNK010000056.1 GCF_937129525.1 uncultured Chloroflexus sp.
TGGCGCAGGCTCAGGCCGATGTGGCTGCTGCCGAAGCGGCGTTGGCACTGGCCCGTCTGGAATACGATAAATTGAACTTACGCGCACCTTTTGCTGGTGTCGTCGCTCAGATTGAGCTGCACCCCGGTGAGCTGGCCGGCCCGACGACACCGGCGCTCTTGCTCGGTGATTTCAGCGCCTGGCATGTCGAAACGGTAGATTTGAACGAAATCGACGCTGCACGCATTACTACCGGCGCGACGGCGACAGTGACGTTTGATGCATTGCCCGGTCTGTCCCTGCCGGGACGGGTGCAGGCCATCTATCCGCATGGAGTCGATCGGTTAGGTGAAGTGGTCTATACTACAGTTATCGAACTCTTACAATCAGATCCGCGTTTGCGCTGGAATATGACGGCTACGGTGACCATTGAGGCGCCCTGATAGCGCTTTGGTCTTTCCTGTGCCAGATCTTGTGTGGTCAGCGCTAAACTACGAGGTTGTATGCCGCTTCATGATGAATTTCAGCATCGGCGTCAGCAAATCATCGATGGCGCGCTCGAAGTGTTTGCTCGCTTTGGGTTTGAGCGGGCGACCAATCGCGACATCGCGCGCGCTGCCGGGATTGGCTCACCCGGCCTGATCTACCACTACTTCAAAGATAAAACCGATCTGCTTTATCAGGTAATTCGCGAGCGGATGCCACTCATTCCGTTGATCGACGCAATTGAGCAGCTCGGCGATGAAGCGCCAGAGATCGCCTTGCCTCGGCTCGGCGCGCGGCTGGCGCAGGCGATCGATCAACCGATCACCATCGCGATTGGGAAGATCGTGATCGGAGAAGTGTTGCGGCATCCTCAATTGACACAAATGATCAACGAGATCGGTCCTGGTCGCGCGATTAATGCTATGGCTGCCTATTTAGCTCGCCAGATGGAGCTGGGTCGCCTGCGCCGCACCGATCCAAATGTGGCAGCGCGCTTGCTGGTTGGGCCGATCATTGCCTATCTCCTGTCGCGCAACGTGCTCAATCAACCGGAAGCGCAGGCGATTGCCGCGCCAGATATGGTTACCGAGGCAATTACACTCTTTTTGCGCGGAATGCGGCCTGAGTAGTTGATGGATCTGTGGCTTCCAGTTTGGCCGTCGTCGCAGTGCGTGATGCGCTGGTTATGGTTCGGTCATAGCAAGGCGGGACACAAGCGCTGTGTCCCGCCAGGGTAGGCCACTTCGTGACCTGCACCCGGTCAAGCTGGCATGTGACCGGTATCAATAGGCAGGCGGAAGAAACTCGTTGGTGAAGGCCTTATTAACTTCGACCGGGCCGGGCAAGAGGCCGGCTGCGCGCATGAATTCCTCGGTCTTGACCCAGAGATTGCCATCGGTGTAACCCAGTCCATACTGCCTGGTAGTCTCATTTTGCCAGAAGGGCAGGCTCTCTTCCAGCACTTTGCGTTGCAGCTCAGGATCGCCAAGCTGCGCTTCGGGAATGAACTGAAGGCTCAGATCGAACGCTTCAGCCGGGTTAGCCAGCGTATCGGCCAGACCGCGCAGACTGGCGCGGACGAAGCGGCGCACCAGATCCGGTTCTTGCTCAATCAGCGCCTCACTCACCGCGATACCGTTGGCTGCCAGATTGAAGATGTCGGCAGCCAGCAGCATATTGACCTCAACCCCCTGCGCGCGCAACTGCACCGGTTCGTTCATCGCATAGCCAGTCGCTACCGGAATCTTGTCTTCCATCACGGCTGCTGCCTGAGTAAAGCCGATCTCCTGTACGGTGATGTCAGCTTCGCTCATACCACCAGCGTAAAGTGCCGCAAGCAAGGCATAGAAACTCTCGCCGAATCGACCCGGAATACCAATAGTCTGTCCTCGCAAATCGTTCACACTCTGCAACGGCACATTACTCTTGGCAAAGAAGGCAATTGGGAAGCGCTGATAGAGCGTCATGACCGTCTTAACCGGGATCCCCTGCTGCCGCGCCAGCAGCACTGATGTGCCGCTCGTGGTGGCAAACTCGACCCCGCTGGCCGGCCACGTCGCTGCCCGCTGCAACACATCATTCTCAAAGTTGTAATCGAAAACGACTTCAATCCCTTCGGCGGCGTAATACCCTTTAGCGGCTGTCACGTAGTAGGGGGCAAACTGGATATTGGGAATGTATGACATTGCCAGGGTAACCCGGCGAAGCGACGGCTGCGTCTCGGCTGTCGGCGCAGTGGTCGGCGTGGGCGCAGTGGTTGAGGTTGCGCCGCAGGCCGAGATGGCCAGAGTCAGGATTGCGAGCAGAATGACACGTAGCAACTTCATACCTCTCCTCACAAAGACAATTTGCAAACGGATTGATTGCGCGGCGAGTTACGCTTCCCAGCGCACCAGCATGCGTTCGAGCGCCACTGCCAGCACGTACAATGTCAGCGTAATCAGCGCCAGCGTAATCAACGATACAAAAATCAACGGTGTATCGAACAAGCCGCGCGCGATATTGATCAGCGCCCCCAACCCGACGCGACCGGCGACAAATTCGCCGACGACTGCGCCGGTGGTCGCCAGTGCCAGGCCGGTTCGCACGCCTCCGAACAGCACCGGTAGCGCCAGTGGCGCTTCGACATAACGCAACAGTTGCCAGCGGTTTGCGCCACTGATGTGAGCCATCTCGATCAGTTCGCGCGGAATGCTGCGGATGGCAACAATCGTGCTGATCAGGATCGGCAGAAACGTGATCAGCGCCGCCACCAGTACCTTCGCCGACAGACCGGCGCCAAACCAGAGGATGATTAGCGGCGCTACGGCCACCACTGGAATCGCCTGACTCGCCGCCAGTACCGGCGCGAGCGCCTGTTCGAGCCAGCGCAGATGGGCCAGGATGTAGCCAAGGATCAAGGCGACCAGCAGAGCCAGCCCGAAACCGCCGAGCGCCGCGCTCAAAGTGGCGGCAGTGTGCTGCCAGAGCAGACCACTGCTCAGCGCCTGCCCGAAACGAGTGGCGACCAGCAGCGGCGAGGGCAGAATGAAGGGAGGATAGCCACTGATATTGACCAGTGCCTGCCAGAGCATCAAGAGCGTGAGCAACGTCACCGGCAGGCCGAGCGCCGGCAATTCAACGCGGCGCAGTGTCTTCGCGCGCGGGGACGCAGTAGTCATCGGCAGTGTCTGTTGCATCGTCATCTGTCTCCTTTCGAGGCGGGAATCAAAAACCCCGCCGAGCGAACGCTCTTCGGGGACAGATACGAGAGCAGCGCAGGAAACCAGCCTGCCTGCCATAGCAACGATAGCATGGCACATTTCATCAACTGCGCCATTCGTTGCCCATATCTGGATCTTCTTTACATCCGGACTGTAACCGTCGGCCCCGGAGTTGCACCGGATCCTGCGTGCCTCTCAACACGCTCGTGGGCTATACCACCGATCGGGAATTTCACCCTGCCCCGAAGATCGTTTGTCGTTTGTGATGATAGCATCAATCACGCGCCGATGTCAAGGGTATGAAGAGGGAAGGTTTGACGACTGGCTCTGTTGCTGGTATGCTAGCGACGAAAAGTATTTCGTTAAGCGACATTTGCAGGCGTATGACCACTATCCTGGACGAATTGCGGTGGCGCGGCTTGCTGTACGAGAGCAGTGACGGCCTCGAAGAAACGCTAGCCCGCGAGCGGATCACACTCTACATTGGCTTCGATCCCAGTGCCGACAGCCTCCATATCGGGCATCTTCTCCCCCTGCTCACCCTGGCGCGCTTCCAACGCTGGGGCCACACCCCGATTGCCCTGGCCGGGGGTGGCACCGGCTTAATTGGCGATCCGAGCGGCAAGACGCATGAGCGCCCTCTGTTGAGCAAAGAACAGGTGGCGGCTAATGTTGAGTCGATCAAGCGGCAACTTGCGCAATTCCTCGACTTCAACGCCGGTGACCACTCTGCCAAACTGCTCAACAATGCCGACTGGCTGACCCGCCTGTCACTCATCGATTTTCTGCGCGATGTTGGCAAACACCTGACCGTCAACTACATGCTGGCGAAAGACTCGGTGCGAGCGCGGATGGCAAGTGAAACCGGTATCTCCTTCACCGAGTTCAGCTACATGCTCCTCCAGGCTTACGACTTTGCCTACCTCTTCGAGCACCACGGCTGCAAACTCCAGGCCGGCGGCAGTGATCAGTGGGGAAACATTACCGCCGGTATTGAATTGATCCGTCGCGCGTTTGGGCAACGGGCCTATGGATTGGTCTACCCGCTGGTGACAAAAGCGGATGGCACGAAATTTGGCAAGACCGAATCGGGCGCAGTGTGGCTCGATCCGAAGCGCACATCGCCATACCGCTTCTACCAGTTCTGGTACAACGTCGATGATGCCGATGTCGGCAAGTACCTGAAGTACTTTACCTGGCTAAGCGCCGCCGAGATCGAGGAACTGGAACAGAGCGTAACCCAACACCCTGAACGCCGCGCCGCGCAGCAGCGACTGGCGCGCGAAGTGACGCGCATGGTGCATGGTGAAACGGCGCTGGCGCGCGCTGAAGAGGCGTCACAGGCGCTGTTCGGTGGCGCGTTGACAAGTCTCAGCGCAGAAGATGTGGCCGACATCTTCGAAGATGTGCCTTCGAGCACCCTGCCTCGCCACGAGCTGTCCGGTGAGGGTGTCGCGTTGATTGACACCCTTGTTCGTTGTGGCATCGCCACTTCCAGGAGCGACGCGCGGCGGGCGATTGAAGGCGGCGGCATCTACATCAACAACGTGCAGAGCGCCGACGCGGCGCGTCGCCTGACCATCAACGACAGCATTGATGGACAGTTTATCGTGTTGCGCAAAGGACGCAAGAACTATCACCTGATCAGGCTGGTATAACCGGTCATTGATAGTCGATGTGATCAGGGCAGGCGCGAAGCCTGCCCTGATTGCGGTATCGCGCGCTGTAACCGGTTTGGTGCGGCCCTTTTTCGTGCCCTCGGTTTGTCGAAGGTATGGTCTTGGAGTGCTGGCGGGTGAGCCTATCTGCCCCGCCCTTTTTCCAGTTCGCCCCGCGTGAACCAAACGATTCACGGTCTTAAGCGCTTTGACAATCAATCATATACTAAAGCCAGGAACGTATTCTTCAGAAGAAATGCATTGTCAGATTGCAAGATGCTTGTTACAATCCAGGCTGGCATACGGCTTTCACATTTTTGCCCAACCTGGCATGAGTGCATCAGGTGTGTGATTGGTGCTGAACTGTTACCACTCCCCGCGAGCTACAGCGCCGGTTATCGCGCAGATAGCCGGTCGATCCGCCAGACACTAGCAGCAATGCGGGCTAGTTGCTGCTGCCAATTGAGGAGACGTTGAGGCGTCCATTCGTCATTCGCTTCTGCCAGCTTGCGCGTTAGCGCAAATGCACTGCGCTGGAGTATCAGTCGTTTATCTGCATACGGTCGGTTACCCATTTCACGGTTGAGGTTCGTCTCAATCAGAACCATATTGCCCAGCCGGAAAATGAAGCTTTCCAGATCGCGATTGGCGAACGCTTCCCAGCCGTTTTCTGGCGATTATGGTGTAAAGCGCAGAAGCGGTATCAAAATCCTGCCCGCTCACCTGCTTTTCCAGGCGGCCCAGGATGTAGCGGACGATCCTGGCCTTGCGACCATGCGTTGTTTTTAATGCTGCTTCAGCGAAATCGGCGCGAAAGGCTGCATCGCTGCGATAGATTGGACGGAGTGCGTTGATTGCTTCGGCTAGCGTAGTGATGGCGCCCTGATGGATGGCAAGCGCAACGGTATTGTAGACGCGCTCCTGATCGCCAGGGTGAAGTGAACCGATAACGTTGTAGCGGAAGGAGATAACCACGCTCGCCCGCAGAAGTTCGCCAAGGTCTGCGTCGGACAGGCGGCGCTTTGCCGCCATCAACATCGGGTAAGGTTGTCGCACTGAGAACAGGAGCAACTCTTGCGCGCTGCGTTGCCAATCAGCGTCCCACTGAGAGACTGCTGGCTGGTGAAGCGCCAGGTAAGTGTCGATGTCTTCATCCATCTCGCGAAGCAGGGTGAAGACATCGGCGGCTGAGGTGATACGATTGCGGATGACTTTGAATAACTCAGAATGGCGAACAAATGCATTGCGGCTATTCCAGTGCAGGCGCAGAAAATCGGGTAGACTTTCACTCCCTAATCGGTCAACCAGATTATCCCAGCGTCGTTCAAGCTCATCGATCTCGCCAGCGTTAGCACGCGAGCACTGCGAAGAGATAATTCTTGAGCAAATCGGTGGCAGATAGGCGCGCGCCACGGGCGTTGAGCGTTTCAAATACACGATAGGCATTGAGTTCGTCTGAAACGGTGATTACGGTAAAGAAGAGACCATCGCTGATCTGCTCGATAACTTCGGCAAGTGCCATGCCTGGGTCAATACTGCCGCCAATACGCTCCTGTAGTTTTTGCTTGAACCAGAGAAAACCTTTCCGCATCATCAACGTCGATGCAGAAAATCCGCGTTGAGGCAACGAATCGCTGAGCGTCACCAGATAGTCGCGGTAGTAGCGATCGTTGTTTCGATTGAGCGATAGTTTGTTGTACGATTGTAGCGTCACCGGGTTAAGCGAGCCAATGTAACTGGCGCGCAGTTGATCGAGGCGCTTCTGATTGTATGCCGCGTTATGATTTTGTTGAATCTGTTCTTTGAGTAATGACATTCCTGCCAATACCAGCAAACTCAACGTGGTAAGTCGTTGTTGCCCGTCGATAACTGCAAATGAGCGATTGTCGGTGGTTTGCAGAACGAGATAACCCATGTAACGGGCAGGTTCTTTCTTGTCCAGAACATCCAGGATGTCACGCCAGAGGTCTTCCCATTCTTCCTCGCCCCACGAATAATCGCGCTGGAAAGTCGGAATCTGGTAGGTCAAACCATTGCTAAGGAGTTGGCGATAGGTGCGGTTGTCGGTATCGAAATTTGTTGCGATGGGCATAAGTCTCGTCTCAATCCGCATTGCTGTTTTACCCTTTTAGAGTGGTTATGTGTATGATACGCGCGGCTATCCAGCAATGCCGGTTGTTGTTCGCTCTGAATCATTAGTTAGTTCAAAGTGATCTTGCCTGCAACGACTTTTTGCCATTTGATACCTGTTTGATCCATTCCTGGTATTGCTGCTGTTTCGTTTTTATGTATCATACCCAGAAGATGAAGCGCGCATCATGGCCTGGCAACCAATACTTAAACAGGATGAAAACGCTATGCCTCGCCAGCTTGTCGTCTTTACCGTGACGCTGGTAGTGATGCTGGTTACGCCGGTAACAGTTGCGCTGGCTATCGACCCCGCGAACCAAACTCCTGATCTTCTCTTCGACGAGGCGCAGACGGTCTACTACGGTAATCTGGCGCGCCGGAACCAGCATTTGCCGCCACTGCGCTGGAACCGACAACTTACTCACGCGGCGCGCTGGTTTGCCTGGGATTCGGTAGAGAATCGCAGCGCACCGTATTGCGGTCATCAGGATACCAATGGGCAGTGGCCGAGCGATCGAGCGCCGTTGTTTGGATATCTTGGTCGCAGCGGCGCTGAGAATGCCATCTGTGGCTACGCAACGCCCCAAGCAGCTATCAATGGCTGGCTGAACAGTCCCGGCCATCGGGCAAATCTGCTGAATGCCGATCATCGTGAGATCGGTCTTGGCTACTACCGTCGCCAGAGCGATGGACGCGGCTATATAGCGCAGAAGTTTGGCAATGATCCGGTGTACGCGCCGGTCGTTATCGAGCACGAGGCTCCGAATACGCTCAATCCAGATGTGGCGTTGTACATCTATCAACGGGAAGCGAAAAGTAGCTTTGCCGCGCTTGGGCCGGCGACCGAGATGATGATTTCGACCAATTCCTGTTTTAGTGGAGCAAGCTGGCAACCGTTTGCGACGGAAACTCGGGTTCGTTTGCCTGAAGGAGAGGGTTGGCGCACCGTCTACGTCAAGACTCGTGATGCGGCAGGCGCCACTCAGGTTGTCAGCGATACGATCTATCTCGGATCGCAGTTTCCCATTACTGAGCTGTCCGCCACATTGAGCGATCGGCAACCTGCGGTAACCCTGACCGGGCTTGCCCATCCTGCCTTTTCGCAGGTCCAGTTTAGTCTGGGCTGGCTGGTCGATGAAACGTTCTCCACCTTCAGGCTGCTGTGGGGCACCGGCGAGCGGGTAGCCGATCCAATGGCGTGGGGTGGTCACGCTTTTCGGCTCGGTCTGGACAACATGGAGAGTTCAGCCTGGGTGTTTGAATATCGGCCTGTAACCTTTGCCGATCAGCCGCTGGTGGCCTATATCCGCCTCAAAGTGACCGATAATACCAGTTCGGCGGAAGTGGCCCGTTTCAGCGTTAGAGGTGGCGAGGAATATGGCTTGCTGCGTTTGCGCGGCAGTGATTTTACGGCTGCCGGACAGTATCAAGAGTTTGCGTTGCCCTTTACATACCGCCGTGGTGACGATTTCCTGATATTTCAATTCTGGCGCAGCGGTAACACTGAGGTCTTCATCGATGCAGTAACTATCTTCACCGCCCCTCAGCCGATCAGCGATCCACTCACCTTTGCCGTGCCCGGAGGGAACTATCGCGGGCAGGGTGTGTGGGTGCGCTATACTGATGGAACGGCATTTACTGCGCTGGAGGAAGCGTCTGCCAGGTATAGCTTCCGCCAGCAAATCGTTTTGGCGCAACGGAATGCTGAACTGCCGGCGCCGCTTACTTTCGCTCATTCCTGCGCGCAGCCGAACTGGTATGTAGCCCAGGCTGCGCCGTGGCTGACCGGAACCAGTGATCATGGTATGGTGCATGTAAGTGTTGATCAGCAAGGCCTGACCAATGGCGTCTACGATGGCACGATCATCTTCGCTGCGCCGGACAACGATTTTCGCCTGACTGTACCGGTTCGTTTGCTGGTGGTGGATCGGCTTTATGCTTCTTTTATGCCGCTGGTGGGGCGCTAATGCTCGCATGTTGCGCGCGGGTTGCGCCGCGCCTTTGCGTCGGGCTTAACGCATGGTGGCGGTTTTTATGTGCGACCGATGGTGTTATGCGATCGTGCCCTGTTTCGTTGGAGAAAACACGATGCAGCGATGGCTCTTGCTCTGGCTGGTGTTACTCGGTGGCTGCGCGTTTGTTGGCGCGCCGACAACCTCTTCCTCCGCGCCCACGATAATCGATCCTCCCGCAACATTGAGCGATTTTCGCCTGCCGGCCAGCTCTGGTGGTGAGCTGAGTCTGAGCGATCTGCGCGGGCATCCCGTCCTGCTCTATTTTGGCTTTACCCGCTGTCCCGATTACTGCCCAATCACACTCGGCGAATTTCGCCGCGCCCGCGATATACTTGGCTCCGAGGGTGTGCAGATGCGTTTTGTGCTGATCAGCGTTGATCCAGCGCTTGACACCCCTGACGTATTGGCCGCCTATCTCCAGCGCTTTGGTGAGGAATTTATCGGCTTGCAGGGCAATGATGCCACGCTGCGCCGGATCAGTAAGGAGTATGGGTTAACCTATCGCCATGGCGGTGGTCACGAGCATCACGGAAGCGATGGCGTTGCGCATAGCACGGCAAGCTATCTCATCGATCAAAATGGTCGGCTGCGGATCGTTTATCCCTATGGAACCGCTGCCGAAGTCTACGCGCAAGACATTCGCGCTCTGCTGCAAGAAACGCCATGAAAACCCGTTTGACGCGACGGACCCTGCTTGGAGTAGGTTTGGCTGCGTTGAGCAGCCATTTTGTTCGCGGGCAAGAACCAGAGCTTAATACCACGTACCTGCCCTTTGTGGCCCGTTCGCCGCTGCCGGGCGTCTTGCTCGGCCCGCCGACCGGAACTGCCGCCGCTGCTATCGCCTGGTTAGCGCCGCGCAGCACGGCCTACACCCCCTACGACGTGGAAGTGATCGTTAATGGGTATGCCGAAATGGGTGATGCAGCCGGCATCGATTGGTTTTTGGCGATTGCCCAATGCGCCCACGAAACCGGTCATCTCACCTCGTGGTGGTGCCAGCGGCCGCGGCGCAATCCGGCAGGAATCGGAGTTACTGGCGAAATTCGTGAAGGGACGCCTGACCAGCCACCCGGCCCCGATTGGGCCTGGGATGAGAGCATCCAGCGCTGGCGAGCCGGTCTCAGTTTCGCCTCTTGGGTTGGCGAGTCGATTCCAGCTCACCTGGGTCGGTTGCTGGCCTATGCGTTGCCAGCAGGCGACGGCACTCCGTATCAGCAACAGTTAATCGACTATGCCCTCTTCCGGCGACCATTGCCGGCAAGTCTGCGCGGTGTTGCCGTGACAATCACCGATCTCAACGGGCGCTGGGCCGTTCCGGGCACCGAATACGGTCAGCGGATTCTTGACCTGGCCGAGCGCATGCGGGCGACGGTTGGCGAATGATAACTGTCGCCAGTTGCGACCTGTCATCAATTTATCCGATCAGAACGCTGGATAGCGCGCTCTGGACCGCGTTGAAGTCATGCTTGACGGAGGGTGAAGCCGGGTCGTATAATAAGATTGTGTTAAGAACGGCAAAACTCCAGTACGGAGGCCGGCTATGAAAACATGTGTGACAACACAGTGGTGGTGTGTGTAGGGCGGTACAGACCGATGTCTGTAGCCGCCCTTGATGTTTTCCGGGCGTGAGACAAAGGAGGTCTCTTATGCACTCGGACTTGATCGGCAAAATTGAGAAGGCCCGCCGCTATGCCGCTGAACCGGAGCGGATCAAATTCAGCGATCTGCGCGCAACGTTCCACGGCGGTAACAACGATCACGAGGTTTCGCTTCATGATGGTCACTGGGCATGCAATTGCTCGTTCTTCCGCATGTGGGGTACCTGTGCTCATGTAATGGCTATGCAGCGGATTCTGCATCCAATGCTCACCGAAGAAGCCCGTCATCCCGATCTGGCTGTAGTCCAGTCAGATCATGAATCGTAGGTGGTGTCTACCGCTTCATTCCAGGAAAATTGACGCCAAACCCTGGCGCGGCGATACTGATAGCGGGGCAGTTTGCCCCGCTATCGGCATGAATGGGTATGGTATCCTGTGCATCAGAGTCGCGCCTGTGATCACAAACTGGCACTGCTGTGCAAGGTACCTGGAATACGCTTGACACACCTGCCTTTGCGTCAGGCAAGGCGAGTAGAGGAACGTATGACGCCGCTTATCATTGCCCATCGGGGTGCGTCCGCCGAGGCGCCTGAAAATACGCTGGCCGCGTTTGAACTGGCCCATCGTCAGCAGGCCGACATGATCGAACTCGATCTGCAACCGACTGCTGATGGCGAAATTGTCGTCTTTCACGATCACGATACGGCGCGCTGGAATGGCCGCGCCGATCCGGTTGCGCGCCTGACGCTGGCCGAGATGCGTCGCCTTGACATCGGCGGCGAGCGTGTCCCAACCCTGGCCGAAACTCTCGATTGGGCGCGTAGCGTGGCAATGCCGCTTAATCTGGAACTGAAAAAGCCGGGAATGGCGGTTCGTTGCGCGCAGTTGCTCCGTGAATTTCGCATGACCGAACAGGTGATTGTCTCATCCTTTTACGAACAGGCACTGCGCGAACTGCGAGCCGTTGACGTGGCGATTGCCCGCGGCTATCTGATGGGAGTACGCTCGTACCGACCCGATATTCGCTGGCGCGAATTCTGGCCGTTCGGCGCGCTCCGTCGCATCGCTGCCACCGCCTGGCATCCCTACCACGGACTGCCGGGTCTATCCTGGGTCTTGCCCCGCGCGCGGCGAGCTGGCTATCAGGTGAATGTGTGGACCGTTGATGATCCAGTACAGTTGCGGCAACTGGCTGAGCTGGGCGCCAGTGGCATTATCACGAACGTGCCAGCGGCAGCGCGGGCGGCGCTCGCGCAGAGGATGGCAGGTTGAAACGACGGATCTGGCTGGTTGCGCGGGCAATTATCAGCTTGACAGGAGCGCTGGCATTGCTGATTGGTATGCCTGCGCTGCTCGCCTGGCTATGGAGCGGCGGCTCGTTTGGCTGGCCACATCTGCTGGTCGGTATCGGAGTCGCCGTGGTGTTGCTGACAATTGGTGGCTTGATATTGGGGTGGGCCTTGGGTCGGCGGTTGAAAGGTGATTAAGGCCCGTCGAGATGGCGTTCAAACGCAATCAGGCGCGGCACCACTGCGCGACGCAACTCAAGATACTGGCCTGACAACCAGTGTCCGATCCCGCGCAGATGTGGCATCGGCGCTTTGCGAAGCCAGCGGAGCGCAAAGCGGGCCAGCAGGTGTAACCGGCGGAGGAAGCGGTCACGCCGACCAAGTAACACAATAGCGACCAGATAGCCGGGCCAGCCGGGCACAATGGGGAAGAGCGAGCCGAGGACGCCGATCACCAGAAATGCGATGCCGAGCGCGCGTCGTATTCTGGGGTTATGCCGTAAAAACCGTATGATGCCTGCCATAGACTCGTTATGCTCCGCGATGAATTGCAGACAATATCTGCTATGAGTATTGTAACGGTAGTTGATGACCGATATAAGTGACAATCTTCTAAATCTTTGCTGATATACTGTCATTCTGGATAGAGAAGAAATCCACCTTTTAAGGAGGTGAGTCGCGATGAACGAGCAGTCCTGGTGGCAACGGTTGGTTGCCGTGATCGAACGTGAGTACGAGCGACGGATTCGACGGGCCAGCCTGCTGGGAGAGTTCAAACCGGCTGATGCTGATCATCATCATGCTCACGGCAGCGCCGGTAGCGCTTTCGCTCTGCCCGCTCATAGCGAAGACGAGGAAGCGGTGATCGTCAATGTGCCTCCCGGCACGCGGATCGGTAGATCAGGAGCATCCCCTGACCGGCAAGGTGACATGCCATAGTTGCGGTTGACGCGAATTGGCGAAGGCGAAGAGAGGGCAAGTAGTCAGCCTGCCCGGCGCGAGATGATGATGGCAGGGAAGCAAACCGGTTGGCGCAGAATGAAGCTTTGTTCATCAGCACAGGCTGAAAAACGATACCGTTGTCGGTCAATGACCGGCTCAGCAAAACAAGAGTGGTCTATCGTTTGCGCGGAATGGTTGAAGAAGGGTCAGGAGTGACAATCTTGCTGCGTGTCCAACCACCGATTGCGTGAAACTAGCGATAGCTGACGAAGGGGCTAGTTGATGAAACCAGCCCCTCATCGCAGAGTAAGCAACCCCGATCGTCACAAATTGCCGCGCCTGGCCTGCTCGCGCTCGATAGCCTCGAAGAGCGCCTTGAAATTCCCTTTGCCGAAGCCGCGACTGCCTTTACGCTGAATGATCTCGATGAAGAGAGTGGGTCGATCCTGAAGCGGCTGACTGAAGATTTGCAGCAGATAACCCTCTTCGTCGCGATCAACCAGAATACCGCGCTCCTGCAACGCCTGACGGCTTTCATCAATCTTGCCTACGCGCGTCTCCAGGTCATCGTAATAGGTGTCGGGCACGTAAATGAACGGAATGCCGGCTGCGCGCAAGGCATCAACCGTTGCGCAAATATCGCCGGTTGCCAGCGCGATATGTTGCACACCCGGCCCACCATAGTACTCCAGGAACTCTTCGATCTGACTCTTGCGCCGACCTTCTGCTGGTTCGTTGATCGGGAACTTGATGCGACCACTTCCGTTTTGCATTACCTTCGACATGAGCGCGCTGTACTCGGTGCTGATGTCGTGGTCGTCAAAGTGAACCAACTGGCTAAAACCGAGCACATCGCGATAGTAGTTAACCCAGCGGTTCATTGCCCCTAGCTCAACGTTGCCAACGATGTGGTCGATAGCCGCGATACCGGTTTCAGGCACCGGAATATGCTCGTTGATCGGCTGGAAGCCGGGCATGAACACGCCCTGGTACGACTCTCGTTCGATGAATGAGTGAACGGTATCGCCGTAGGTGGCAATGGTGGCCTTAACAAACCGACCATGCTCGTCAACATATTCGGTCGGGGGCTGCACCGGAATGCCGCCGCGGGCGATAGCCGTTTCAAAGGCTGCTGCGGCATCGCGCACCCGCAAGGCAATGTCTTTGACGCCATCACCGTGGTGAGCGATATGCTGCGCGATGGGATGATCGGGCAACAACGGCGCCGTCAACACAAACCGTACCTTGCGCCGTTCGAGCACATAACTTGCCCGGTCACGAACGCCTGTTTCGAGACCGGCATAAGCGACTGGCCGCAGACCGAGTGTGGTGCGGTAGAAGTGGGCGGCTTGACGCGCGTTACTGACATAAAACTCAACGTAGTCAATCCCAAGTAGATCGAGTGGATCGGTGGAATTCATGCGACACCTCCTTGCTAATACTGTGTTATGCCTCAGGTACCGCTGCCATATTTGCAAATGGCTCGGCGTCGCGCCACAATTGCTCAAACGCGCCTTGCAAAAAGGCGCTGAAGTTGGGATGGGTGACGCAGAGCGCAGTCAGACTCAGAGTGCCGGTCACCGGATCGTGTAAAGAGAGCAAGGCAATACGTTGATCATACAAATTGACTTTGAGCGGCAAGGTTTCAACAACACGGGCCTGTTGCCCCCAGGCGACAAACTGCCTGACCCATGCGCGCAATTCGGCGTCGGAGAGGGCTGATCGTTCGTAGAGCGCGCGGTAACGAACGCCACGCTGCAACGGTTCGACGACTTCGGCAAAGTTGGCGGCGCGGTCGCCCAGGAGTGGCAACTTGAAACAAACGCAAATCTCGCGCTCGGCGCTGCGCGCCAGATCAATGGCTCGTTCCACGACCAGCCGTCGGTCGAGCAAGACATCAACATAATCGAGCGGGTCGATCTGATTGTGGCCGGAGGTGAAGACAGGTGAGAGCGATTCCAGCAAGGTGTGCATACTGTCGGCCAGCGCAGCCTGCTCGTGCTCGAACTGACGACGACGTTCATCAAGGAGTGCAGGGAGTGCGACAGTTGGATCGACCGCAAAGTAGCGCCGTTGACCGTCACTATGCCGCTCGATTGCCAATCCGCGCGCGCAGAGTGAGGCGAGCACGTCGTAGATGCGCTGGCGCGGCACGCCAGCGCGCGCTGCTACCTGCACTGGCGTGAAACCGCGATGTTCAAGCAAGGCCAGGTAGGTAGTTGCTTCGTAGCGGTTCAGCCCTAGCGCCATCAGTTGCTCGAGCGTTCGATCAATCATCGATCTAAGATTTATTATCACCACTTATCAGTGGTGGTATTGTACTCTGGTTTCGTTTGGTTAGCAAGTTGTGCTATGCTGAGGACGGCTATGCCGCAGGCACAATATGGCATCGTGAACTCAAATCTGGCTATGTGGTACTTCACCCCGTACATCCTGTTACCGCTGGCCGCAGCAGCGCTGGCAACGCTTGTCTATGCGCGGGCCTGGTCATACCGCCGGTTGCCGGTAGCGCAAGCTTTCCTTGGCATGATGCTCTGCACGATCTGGTGGTCGCTCGGCAATGCGCTCGAACTGGCCAATGCCACGACAGCCGGGAAAGCTTTGCTCATCAGTCTTCAGTATCTTGCTGTGGTTGGCGTGCCGTTATGCTGGCTGTTTTTCGCTCTGCTCTACACAAATCGCGCGCATCTGCTCACAAAGCCTGTCGTGGTTGGGTTGGTAACTGTGCAGGGTTTGATGTTGGCCGGGGCGTGGACAAACTCCTGGCATGGGTTGATGTGGCCTTCAGTTGAGCTGGTCTACAAGAATGGGTTGTGGGTATTAGAGGGTCCTAACGGGCCATTGTGGTACGCCAATGTGGTCAGCGCCTACAGTATGGTGCTGATCGGCACGATCTTGATGCTCGATCAGGTGCGGCGCAGCCGCGCGCTCTATCGGGCGCAGGCGCTTAGCCTCCTGATCGGAGCATTATTGCCCTTGATAGCCAGTATCCTTTTTGTGAGCGGGCAGAGTCCGCTTCCCCAGGTCGATTTTACTCCGGTCTCGTTTGCGCTCAGCGGGATTGCTTTCGCCGTCGCGATGCAACGCTATAAGGCCCTCGATGTGTTGCCGGCAGCCCGCGAAATGATTGTCGATCAGATGCCCGATGCGATGATTGTGGTTGATATGCAGGATCGCATTATCGATCTCAATCCGGCAGCGCATGCGCTGTTAGACGTAAACCAACAGGCAAATATCACCGGACGGGCATGGAGTGAAGTAGCGCCGGCCTGGTTACGCGATCAGATACGCGATCGTTTCGAAGGTCAGTTTGAAGTCATTCAGCCACATGCTAATGGTGATTTGACCTACGATCTGCTTTGCTCTACGCTGCGTGATCGTTCTGGTCAGCCGGTTGGGCGAATGTTTGTGCTGCGTGATATGACGCTGTTCAAGCGCGCTGCTCAGGCTTTGCAGGAGGCAAAGGAAGCCGCCGAGTCGGCCAATCAGGCGAAGAGCGCTTTTCTGGCAACAATGAGCCACGAGCTGCGCACGCCACTGACTGCTATCCTGGGGTACAGCGAGTTTCTGCTCACCGATCTGAAGCATCAGGGGCAGCACAACCAGGCGCGTGATGTTGAGCGCATCATAAATGCCGGACGTCATCTTCTCAATCTGATCAACGATGTGCTCGATTTTGCCCGCATTGAATCGGCCAGGATGGATCTTCATCCTGAGCCGGTGAGTTTGTCAGTCCTGATACATGATGTGGCTTCGACAGCGCAAGCATTGGCGCGCCAGAAACAGAATACCTTAACGGTTTCGATTGAACCGGATCTACCGCTGATGATGGCCGATCCGATGCGTTTGCGTCAGGTGCTGCTCAATCTGGTGGGGAATGCCTGTAAATTTACCGAGCAGGGTCAGATTCAGGTGCGCTGTTATCGTCCCACACCAGATCAGATTCAGATCGATGTTACCGATACCGGAATTGGAATCTCGCCCGACCAGTTGGATCGACTGTTTCAGCCCTTTGTGCAGGCAGATCACAGCATCACACGCCGGTATGGTGGCGCCGGTCTGGGTCTGGCCATCAGTCAGCGGCTCTGCCAGGCAATGGGTGGCGAGATTGTGGTCGTCAGTGCGCCGCAGCAAGGCTCGACGTTTAGCGTTCGGTTGCCGCTTCAACTGCCCTCACCTGCCTCTGTCAACCCTGACCATCGCGTAGTTTCGTAACGTTTGTGGTACAATAAAAAGTCGTAAACTGGAAAAATAACACATTTTCACCCATTTGCTATTACTGATTCTGAGTGAGGAGTTATTGTGGAATATCAGCCTGATGTCAGGCGCATTACCGGCGAGGGTGGGGTAATTGCCAGTGTCGCGCCCGCTAGCCTGGCCGCGCAGATCGGTTTGCGCCCCGGTGATACGATTGTTGCCATCGATGGCCAACGCCTGCGTGATGTTATCGATTACCGCTTTGCTATCGCCGAAGAGCGTGTAACATTGCTCGTTCGCGCCGCTGATGGCTGTGAGCGAGAAATTACGCTCGAGAAAGACCCTGATGACGATTTAGGCATTGAATTTACCGAGCCACTCTTCGACCGGTTGCGCACCTGCAATAATAAATGCCCTTTCTGCTTCCTGACCCAGATGCCGAAAGGCTTTCGCAAAACCCTCTATCTCAAAGACGATGACTACCGCTTGTCGTTTCTCTATGCTAATTTTGTCACCTTTACCAATCTGACTGAAGCTGATTGGGAACGGATCGAGCGCCAGCGCCTCTCGCCGTTGCACATTAGCGTTCATGCTACCGATCCATTCTGGCGCGCGATTATGCTGGGGAAGCGTGACGTGCCTGATGTACGCGAACAGATCAAACGGCTCGGTCGCGCCGGAATTCGGGTCCATACACAGATTGTAGCCTGCCCACAGGTCAATGATGGCGCGGTTTTGCGTCAAAGCATCGAAGACCTGATCGCGCTGCATCCGACGGTCGAATCGATTGCCGTTGTGCCGGTCGGTTTGACCAAATTTCGCTTTGAGGGCAAAGCTCCCAAGACAATCCGGGCCGCAATTCAAGTCCACGAAACCCCTGAATGGATCGATACCAATTGGGAGCGTCAGCCGCTATGGGAAGATCCGCTAGCGCCGATCCCGTTGCGCACCGGTGAGCAATCGCTACACGATCCGGCAATGGGTTTTTGTTCCCGTCTCGGCGCGGTGACTGATGTGCCGCTGCGTTGTTATACTCCGACCGAAGCGGCGGCAGTGATTGATCTGATTGAGCCTTACCGCGCCCGTTGCTATGAACAATTTGGTCTGCACCTGGTCTATGCCTCCGATGAGTTCTATCTGCTAGCTGGCCGGCCAATTCCCCCCGCTGAAACTTACGACGATATGCCTCAATACAGCAATGGCGTTGGCATGGTGCGCGATTTTCTTGATGGCTGGATGCGTGCGCGTCGCAGGCTGCCAACCCGTATTGCCCGTCCTACCCGACTGGCACTGGTTTGCGGTACGTTGATTGCACCGATTATGGAACAGGTTGCAGCGCGACTGAATCGGATAGAACACCTGTCAGTACAGGTAGTGGCTGTCGTCAATCAGTTCTTCGGCGAAACGGTGACGGTGAGTGGGTTGCTCACCGCGCAGGATGTGATCCCCGCTTTGCGCGCTGCCGGTTGTGATCGGGCGTTACTTCCACGGGTCATGTTCGACTATACCGGTGAACGGACAATTGATGATTACACCCTGACCCGGATCGCCGCGGAAGCGGGAATGCCGGTGGCGCTTGCCGGCGAAGCTGAGGAATTGGTGCGTTATGTGGGAGCGTTGGCTCAGCGCGATTAGGAGGGGGGAATGACTGACCAGGGAACGCGATTGCAACAATACCTTGCCATCATTCAACGCGCCAATCAGATCGCATCCAGTACGCAGCTCGATGATCTGCTCGCGCAACTGCTCGATTTGATTATCGAAATTACCGAGGCAGAAGCCGGTACGCTCTACCTGTACGATTCCGTTAGCAACGAGTTGATCTTTAAGGTCGTGAAGGGTAGTCCTGCCGGAGAGTCGTTACTTGGCGTTCGATTGCCTGCCGATACCGGTCTGGCCGGTTATGCATTGCAACAGCGCCAACCTGTTTTTGTTCACGATGTGATCAATGACCCGCGCTGGAATCGCTCGCTAGGAGAGATGGGCGCATTACATCTGCGCACGATGTTCTGCATTCCACTGATGCTACGCGGGGAGCCGGTTGGTGTCGTGCAGGTCTTCAATTTGCCACTCGAGGCGGTAGACGAGCAAGAGGAACTGGCCTTGATCGAACTGCTCACTTCGCGGTTGGTGACCGAAGTAGAGAAGGTGCGTTTGCTTGACGAAGCGCAGCGCCGCGAACGCCGCCAGCAGGCGCTGGTCGAGATTGTCTCGCAACTCACTACCACGCTCGAACGCGATGAGTTGCTACGCCGCATCATGAACCATGCCTGCGACCTGCTCCAGGTAGAGGCGGCTTCGATCTGGCTCATCGACCACGAGCGCGACGATCTGGTGTTGCATATTGCCGGCGGTGAGCATAGTGAGCGCGTTGAAGCGCTGCGTGTGCCGCGCTGTCAGGGAATTATCGGCCACGTGATCGAAACCGGAGAAACAGTGGTAGTCAACGATGTCCGCCAGGATCATCGCTTTTATCAGGGGCTTGACCGGCGGAGCGGCTTTCATACACGCGCAATCATCTGTGTGCCGTTGCGTTCGCCACGGATCGTGCTCGGTGGCGAACGAGGCGAGGTCGAAAGCATGATCATCGGTGGCGCGCAGGCACTTAACCCGCGCCACGGTCGCCCCTTCTCGGCTGAAGATGTGGCGCTGTTCCAGACCCTGGCTGCGCAAGCGGCCACGGTGATCCGATTGTCCGATCTCTATCGCGAAACTGATAGTCTGTTTACCCGCATCATTGATGCAATTACCGGCGCAATCGATTTGAAGGATCCCTATACTCGCGGTCACAGCCAGCGGGTCAGTGATTATTCGGTGGCTATTGCTCAGGAACTTGGTTTGCCGCGCGAGCAGATCTATCAATTGCGCGTGGCCAGCAAACTGCACGATGTTGGCAAGATTCGGGTGCCTGACCAGATCCTCAAGAAGCCAGGCCGCCTGGCTGAAGAAGAGTTTGCCGAGATGCGGCGTCATCCTACCTACGGGATCGAATTTTTGCGCGAAAATGGTCTGCTCGAACTCGAACTGCTGCGGAATTCGTGGACGGCGCTCGCGCAGCATCACGAACGACTCGATGGTCGTGGTTATCCGCTCGGCTTGAGTGGCGAGGAAATCTCGTTGTTTGGCCGGATTGTCGCGGTCGCCGACGTGTTTGATGCCCTGACCAGCCATCGCCCTTACCGACCACCCATGCCAATCGATCAGGTTTTTGCCTTGTTGCGTAACGGCGCCGGAACCGAATTTGACGCGGATTGTGTCGAGGCATTGATCCGGGCGCGGGCCAGGGGAAGAATTTTGACACAGGATGAGCGTGAACAGGCGGTGACGCCACCAGTGCTGGAGAATGATCATGCGCGTGTTGTTAATCGATAACTACGACTCGTTTACTTACAATCTCTATCAATACCTGTGTGAGCTAGGCGCGACCGTTGAGGTGGTGCGCAATGATCAGGTGACGGTGGCTGAAGTGGCAGCGCGCCATCCTGATCGCATTGTGATCAGTCCTGGCCCCTGCACTCCCGCTGAAGCCGGGATCAGTGTGGACGTGATTCGTGAGTTGGGTAGTCAGATCCCGATCCTGGGCGTGTGCCTGGGTCATCAGGCTATCGGGGCGGCTTACGGTGGCGCAGTGGTGCGCGCGCCGCTGGTGATGCACGGCAAACTATCGCTCATCTATCACAATGGACAGGGTCTGTTTGCCGGGTTGCCGTCGCCTTTCAAAGCTACTCGTTACCACTCACTCATTGTGCGGCGTGATGATTTGCCACCTGAACTTGAAGTGACCGCCTGGACAGAAGATGGAATTATTATGGGGTTGCGTCATCGTTTATTGCCGGTTGAGGGTGTTCAGTTCCATCCCGAGTCGATCATGACAGAGGGTGGCAAGCAGATGCTGGCCAATTTTCTGACCGGCGTGCCATCGGTGGCGGTTGACGCTTGATCTAACGCCTGATTAAGCGCGCAGACGCGGCCATAGAGCGATACCCTATGCCATTGGCGGTTTGGCTGGCGGGGCAATCTTGTCTAGCTCAGCCAAACCGACCATTGCTTCGGCGCGCGTCAAACCGGCGGCGGTCAATTCCGCGTCACTTCGTTCCAGCAGACGTTGATAAAACGCGCGCGCCGTTGCCAGCCAGCGCCGGGGATCACGGGCAAGCAATTCATGCACAATGTCTTCTCCACGCGCAAGATCACCCTGTTGTTCACAAAGAGCGAGCAGCGCAACCAGAGTTGGCGCTGGCACAATGTAATGCTGCAATAACGCCAGAAGTTCGTTGTGCGTAGGGGTATAAGCTGGAAGTGGTTCCGGCGCGGCTAGCGCGCATTCAATCAGAGTCTGTAACGCCAGTAAGGCGCGCATCGCCGCAGCATCCTCTGCCCCATCATCGCTGAGCAGGCGCGACTCCACTGTGAGCAATGCAACGAGAAAGGCTCCTTCGCTCCGCCAATCCTCGCCAACGCCGTGGAATCGTAGTAACGCCAGCAACTGTTGAACGCTCAACGCTGCTACCTGATCGCTACCTACGCCGAGACGGTCGCGGTAGGCATTATCGATCGCAATACGGGCCAGCGGCGATTGACCGTTGCGGTACAGGCCGAGGATATGACGAATGATCGCACCGAATTGGTCGATCATTCTGAGAATGTAGTCGTCGCGGTACATAGTTATACCGTACCTGATATACAGACTCATGTCAAATAGTGAGAGATGATATTCTTTCCCCTCGGGAAAGAGAGTGTTTTGCTTGCCGCGATGCCGGTATGTCAATGCGCATCGAATGGCGGCGCGGCAGCGGTGTGCCTGTCCAAATGGCGCGGATCCCTCTCTCGTTCTGCTTCCCGATGATCGTTCTTTTCGGGATGGCGCCGCCACCGTGTCGGCGCCAATTATTGCGCAACGAAATAATCATCCCATTGTGGTATCATACTGATGCAGAGACTGGCTAGAGGAGGAGACTAATGGAGCCACCGTTTATCGGAAAAGTCGCGCTAGTAACAGGCGCGGCAGCCGGGATAGGGCGCGCTTCGGCGTTAGCGTTTGCTCGTGAAGGCGCGAAGGTTGTTGTCGCCGATGTCAATGTGGCCGGTGGTGAAGAGACGGTCGCTTTGTGTCGGGAATTGAATACCGATGCGATCTTTGTGCGCTGCGATGTTTCCCAGCGTGGCGATGTTGAACAATTGATTGCAAAGGCGGTTGACACCTTCGGTCGGATCGATTTTGCCCACAATAATGCCGGTATCGAGGGTGTGCAGGCAATGCTGGTTGACTATCCCGAAGAGGTGTGGGATCAGGTGATCGATATTAACCTCAAGGGCGTCTGGTTGTGCATGAAGTATGAGATCCGGCAGATGCTGCAACAGGGCGGCGGCGCAATCGTCAATACCTCATCGGTCGCCGGGCTGTCGGGTTCGCGTGGCGTATCGGCATACGTTGCCAGTAAGCACGGCATCGTTGGTATTACCAAAGCTGCCGCTCTTGAGTATGCCCGAAATGGGATTCGCGTCAATGCGATCTGTCCCGGCACCATTCATACTGCAATGATCGACCGTTTCACCAGAGGTGATCCTGAACTGCTGTCCCAGTTTGCCGAGGGTGAGCCGATTGGTCGCCTTGGTTCACCCGAAGAAGTTGCCAATGCCGTTGTCTGGCTCTGCTCTGAGAAGGCATCATTTGTGACCGGCGCTACGCTGGCAGTCGATGGCGGTCGCTTGGCCTGATAGTATGGACGGATCCGCTCAATCTGATTCACCCTATTCGGCCATTTATGCAGTTGTAAGCCAGATTCCGCCGGGACGGGTCTGCACGTATGGGCGAGTGGCTGCTCTGGCCGGTCTCCCCGGACAGGCGCGCCTGGTTGGCTACGCCCTCCACGCGCTGCTCCATCATAGTGTGGTACCATGGTGGCGGGTAATCAATCGGGCCGGTCGCATCAGTAATGTCTACGCTGCCGATGAGCAACGCGCGCGCTTGCAGGCTGAGGGAGTTGTGGTTGACGACAATTATCTGATCGATCTTGCCCGGTTTTTGTGGGAGGGTGATGAGGCGTGAGCGCGCGCAGACGCGCAACCGGCGCAACGAAGCGCAGAGGCGAGTGAAAGCCTCTGCGCTTTTGTGTTTGCTGTACCCTGTCATCACCCTCAATGGAGCGTTCCTGATGACCACTGTCACTGTGCCTCGCCATCGGTGGCTTATTCCGCTCTACGGCGCTGGCGTGATCGTCTTTTCAACGATGTACCTGACCCAACCGATCCTGCCCCAGTTGTCGCTTGAATACGGAATTGCGCCGGTCACCGCCGGTCTCAGTGTGTCAGTAGTGGTGGTGATGATTGCGCTTGGCTCGCTGGTGGCAGGTCCGCTGAGTGATCGACTTGGGCGCTGGCCAGTCATGGTTGGCAGTGTGCTGCTCCTTTCCATCCCAACAATGCTCTGCGCGCTGGCGCCATCATTTATCGTTTTGCTGGTGGGAAGAGGATTGCAGGGCCTGTGTATTCCCGGTCTGACTGCCGTCGCAGTTGCGTATCTGGGCGATCGGCTTCCGGCTGGTGAGTTAGGACGGGCTGTCGGTGGCTGGATTGCAGCCAACGTTGCCGGTGGATTGAGTGGGCGAGTGGTTGGTGGTCTGATCAGCGATAGCTTCGGCTGGCGGGCCAGTTTTATAGTCTTTGCCGGTCTGGCATTAGCAAGTGGGATGAGTCTTGTCTTTATGCTGCCGCGCGATCGCCAGACACCGGCGACGACGGCAGGTTGGCGGCAGGCATACCGCGCAATGTTTACCCATCTTGCCGATCCCTATCTCCGTTACGCCTATCTGATCGGTGGCACACTCTTCTTCGGCTTTCTCGGGGTCTTCACCTATCTACCTTACTATCTGACTTCGCCGCCATTTCAGTTGCCACCGGCAATCGTCGCTCTGGCATATATCAGCTATCTGGCCGGCGTGATCGTGTCGCCCTGGGCAGGAGCGCTTTCGGCGCGCTATTCTTCCACGCGCCTGATCGCGGTCGGATTGCTGATCGCAATGGCCGGTATCGGTTTGACGCTTGTCGCCAGCCTGCCGGCAATCGCGTTGGGATTGTGGACACTCTGTACCGGGATGTTCGTTGCCCAGGGCATTGCTCCGGCCCTGGTCAATCGTCTGGCGATAGAGGCAAAAGGCGCGGCGAGCGCATTATACCTGGTCGCCTACTATCTCGGTGGCACGCTCGGCGGAGTCGTCCCCGGCCTGGGCTGGCAGATAGCCGGCTGGCCGGGGGTAACAGCCATTTGCTTAAGCGCACTGGCGCTGGCTCTGCTGGCAAATTATCGACTGGGCCGCGCTGTTGTCCAGACTGATGATCTTCGTCAGCCTGCGGTCAGGTGAGACTGCCCGGTATCGGTGTCCCATGTGATCAGGTTGTGGCCAGGAAATCCAGTAACAATTGATGGAAACGGTCAGCCGCCTCGATCATCGGGAAGTGGCCGCAATTAGGGATAATCTCGAGCCGGGCATGCGGGAGAGCGCGTTGCGCTTCATAGGCATACTTTACCGGGAAGAGTCGATCCTCCTTGCCCCAAATAATGAGGGTAGGCTGAGTGATGGTATTCAGGCGTGACCATAGTCCGCTCCCGCGCAGGTCATTGGCATCGTAGAACCGACTCAACGATACCATTGTGCGTCGGATTGCCGGATCGCGCAGGGTGGCTGTACCCCGCGCCACCAGCTCAGGAGTGATGTAGCGGTCGGGGTCGGCAAAAGCGGCGCGCAGTTGCATGCGCACAACGCCGGGCAATGCCGACATTGCGACAATCGCCTCACCGAGGAAAGGTATCGAGCCACCTTTGCGCATGAAGAGTGGTAACTGCATGAATCCTTCACTATCGGCAATGACCAGTCGCTCGACGCGCTGGGAATGGATGATCGTGGTCGCCAGCGCATGCTTGCCACCCATCGAATGCCCAACCACTGCGGCTCGTTCGACCCCGAAAGCCGTGAGTAAGCCGGCATTCAGATCGGCATAACGGCGGAGCGTGTAAGCTGCTCCTCCCGGTTTATCCGACGCGCCAAAGCCGAGCGCATCAGGCGCAATGGCGTGATAGCCGGCGGCAGCCAGGGTTTGGATGGTTGGGATCCAATCATCGGCGCTAACCACAAAGCCGTGTAACAACAAAACAGTCGGCCCCTGTCCGGCTGTTAAGACGCGCAACCGGAAGCCATCAACGGTGACGTGTCGCTCGTTGATCGAAGTTGTTGCTGTTGCCTGCATAAGATAAATGCTCCTGCCGGTCAATTGAGGGAACCTGAAACCGCTCACATGCCGCCATCATCCGCGTTGTCACTGTAGCAGATTTGGCGCAGTGTGTCAGGCAACAACACAGCAACGAACAGTTAAGAATATCTATGGTACAATGCAGCCGCAGTACAGGACTGCACTAAACGTAATGTATTGTGCCTCTAGCCAATGATTTCACGTCGGTTTGCCTTTGGCGCTATTCTCTTCTCGTGGATAATCGGTGCGGCAGGTGTGTTCCTGTTCATCAATCAGCGCCTGGAACATTGCGCCTCGCCGCCGTTTACCAATTTCAACTTGCTTCCCAACGCCAATTTTGCTCTCGTCGGTGCAATTTCTGGTCTGCCCGACGGCTGGAGTCGCGGCGCAGGCGGGGTTGAATTGCGCGGCCCGGCAGTTGACGGACAGGGATTTGACCTCGATGGCGACGGGCGTGGTCTGCAACTGATCGGTATTGCCAACTATGCGCAGACGCCGCCGGTCTCTGTGCAACCTGGCGCGACCTATTGCTTTACCATCGCAGCCCTGACCGACTCGCTGCTGCGTTCGCCAACTCGAGTGCGACTGGTGTTTGAGTGGTATGACGAACAGGGTCAGGCGCGCGACCGGGCTGTGACACTATGGCAGCCGGTTGCGCTATGGACGCCAGAACGGCCACCGGCAGGCTGGTCGATCATTGGTGGTCATGCGCGCGCTCCGGCAACGGCTCGTACCTTGCGGATACGGATCGAGCCATCATCTGACGATCGGATCTATCTCGATATGCCGCGCCTGCAACAGGGGGGGCATGCATTGCCATCAGCCCAGCCACCCGAGTTGGCGTTGCCTTTAACCATTGCGCCGTGGCCAGAAGGATATCGCGCGGCAGTAGCCTTCACGTTTGATTGGGAAACGGCGATGGGTGGTCTGGTTCATTCCCGCTCGGTCGATGATCCACGCGCTGACGAAGATCCGATCCAGCGCGGCCTGCGCATGCGAACTGGTGTGCTGACGAGCATGGCAATCTTTGATCGGTACAACGCGCGTGCCACCTACTATGCCACCGGCTATAACTTTCTGATGGGCAATCGTGAGCAACGTCGGTTTATGGATGACCCCATCTTTCCGTGGGCCTCGGCGGCCAATGGTTGGCGCAGTGATCGATGGATGGCGCGTCCGTGGTTTAGTGATGACCCGTATGGCACCGTTGCCACCGATCCGGCGTGGTACTTCGGTGACCAGATTGAGCCGCTATTAGCCGCCGGTCACGAGATTCAGAGTCATACCTTCAGCCATCTGTACGGTGGTTACGCTGATGTGGCAACGTGGCGGGCTGATATTGAAGCCTGGAACATGGTCGCCGCCGAACGCGGTGTCCCCCATGCCCGGTCGCTAGCGTTTCCCTGGAGCAGCAGCGCCGGGATGAGTGATGCCAACTGGGATGTGATCGAACAGGCCGGGATCCACTCAGTGACTCGCCTGAGTGATTATGGCCCCTACAATCTCTTCCCAGTCGATGAGCGTGGTCTGATCCGCGATCCACACTGTCGCTGGTTACCCGGTCGCGAAGGCCGCATTATTGCCTGTCCTGATTTCTATCTGACTCCGGCCCGGCAAAAACTGGCGATAGCCCAGATTGAGCACACAGTTGCAGTGGGTGGCATGATCGATATCTGGGCGCATACCGAAGAAGTGACGAGCGTCGATCAACAGACAGCATGGGAAGATGTGGTATCTTATACCGTCAGACGGGGTGACATCTGGGTCGCCCCGCTGAGCGAAATTGCCGGCTGGCAGATTGCCTTGAAGATGCTTGCTATTACGACGTTAACCGAACCGGTGGCAACGCCTGAGCGTAGGGGTGGCAATGTCGCTCAGCGGTATCAACTACACAACCAATCGCCCTACTCGCTCACCGGATTAATGATCGATCTACCGGCAAGCACTGCCGATGTGGCAATTAACGGCGCGCTGCTGCCGCGTGAGCAGTGGCAAACAAGCGGATGGTTGCGGATCGATCTTGCCGCCGGTCAGATTACCGAGGTGACCTTGTGGCCAACACGATCAAGCAGCCGCTAAAGCAAACAACCGGCTGGCGCGCGATCGGCAATGCGCTGGCGAGCCGGCGCGGCGCGCTGCTGCTGTACCAGTGGCTATGGCTCATCCTGTGTATTGCCGGCGCATTGAGCGTCGCGCTGCCCCCCATCCTGACCCGCCCGATTATATACTACGCGCAGGCCGAGGTGCGGTTTGATACCGGACGTTATGGCCCGATTTATCAACCGGTTGCGCCCAATTTGACCGGCATGGATATTGCCATTGCCGATGCTACCGAGGCACTGCGGCTCAATGCCCTGGCGCGCGCCGATGTCCGCTTTGGCTTGCCCGATTTTCGCGTAGAATTTCTGTTGCAGACACCGGGTGAGGTGGTGGTGCGCGGCATTGCCGGCAACCCCGTTGAGGCTAAGGCGTTGGCGGATGCAGGCGCCGCCGAGCTGGTGCGCCAGATTCGGGCTGCCGGTGGGCGCGAGATCTTGCGCAATATGCTGGGCTGGCAGCTCTGGCAGGCGCTCAACGGTGAACCACCTGCCGCCGATGATCGGTTTGCTGGCTTGTTGCGTGAGATTCTGCGTTTAGAAGCCTTGCCCCTGTCGCGGCCCATCGAACCGTTCAGCACTCCGCGCGCCTTGACCGGTCTGTCTGGCGAAGAGATCAGCGATGTCACGCGCGCGCTCGAATCGCGCTACGATCTTTGGCGCTTTGCAATTAACACGCGCAATGCCACCCTCGATGCGCTCTGCGGCAGCGCCGGGTTAGCGACTGCGGCTCGCGAGGAAGCGCTCGGCGCCTGCGCGGCGACCAATCCGGCGGCAGCCGGAGAACTTGCAGCGCGTGATCGCACCATTGCCCAGTTGCGAGTGATCGAGGCTGCGATCAATTATATGATTCGCGAAGCTGGCGCTCGTTTTAACGCCGATCAGGTTAGCGCCGCCTATCGAATCCCGGCGGCATTGCCCGCTGCGCCGGAGCCTCGCTACGAACTGCCGCTCATAGCGCTGGCTGCGCTGGTTGGCGCAACCCTCGGATTGGGTGGCATTGCGTTCGATCGTAGCGCCAATGTCTTGCCTAAACTGCAAGAGTTATGGCAATACCGCGAACTGATCCGCAATCTGGTGTTGCGCGATTTGCGTGCCCGCTACAAAGGGAGTACGTTGGGGTATCTCTGGACGCAAATTGCTCCGTTAGGCATGATGATGGTCTATGTGATCGTGTTTAGTTTTCTCTTGCCTAACGGGATCGCAATGTTTCCCGTGTTTGTGATTGTCGGTCTGCTACCGTGGAACTACACCGCTGAAGCCGTATTGAACGGCACGCGCAGCATCATCGACAATGCCGCTCTGGTCAAAAAAGTCTACTTCCCGCGCGAAGTGTTACCACTGGTCGCAGTAGGTTCTAGCCTGCTCAATTTCATTCTCTCGTTGCCGATGATGGTTCTGGTCATCGTAGTGGTGCAACTCACTACGCTTGGCCGTCTCAATCTGAGCTGGACTATCGCCTATCTGCCGGTGATTATGGTCTTGCAAACCATCTTTCTCGCCGGCCTGGCCCTCTTGCTTGGCGCGGGCGCCGTCTTCTTCCGTGATGTTGTGCATCTGATCGGAATTGTGATCAATATCTGGTTCTTTCTCACCCCTATCATTTACCCGCTTAGCACCATCAGTGAAGGATTGGCGGCCCGCATCATTCGCTGGTTAAATCCGCTGGCGTCGATCATTGAGTTTTACCGCGAAATCATCTACGGTAATACCGTGCCGGTCGGCTTGATTCCAACGCCAGGAGTGCCTGCCCTCAGCGCTATGTTGCGCGTTGGGGTGACCAGCCTGGTTGTGCTGGCCATTGGCTATTGGGTCTTCCAGCGGGTGAGTTGCCACTTCGGTGAAGAGTTATGAGCATCGTAATCGAGTTCGATAAAGTGTCGCGACAGTTCGTGCGGCGCCAGAATGCGGCGACGATCCAGGAGCGTTTTGTCGGCCTGATCCGCGGGATGCCGCCTGCGGAGGCGTTTTGGGCGGTGCGCGATGTCAGCTTTGCGGTCGAAGAGGGGCAAAGTATTGGTCTGGTTGGACACAACGGCGCCGGCAAGAGCACCATCCTAAAGTTGATGACGCGCGTTCTCGAACCAACCAGTGGACGGGTTTCGACACAAGGGCGAATTGCTGCCCTGCTTGAGCTAGGTAGTGGCTTTCATCCCGAACTGAGCGGGCGCGAGAATGTTTTTCTCTACGGCTCGCTGATGGGTTTTAGCCGCAAAGAGATGATCCGCAAGCTGCCCGAGATTATCGAATTTTCCGAGATTGGCCCCTTCCTCGATACCGAAGTCAAGCACTATTCGTCGGGTATGTACACCCGGCTGGCATTTGCCGTCGCGACCGCTGTTGATCCCGACATTCTGATTACCGATGAAGTGCTAGCGGTGGGCGATGAGGCCTTTCAGCGCAAATGCATCGACCGCATCTACGGCTTTCGCCGCGCCGGTAAAACGATTGTCTTCGTCTCGCACGCGCTCGATGTTGTGCGATCGCTGTGCGATGTGGCAGTTTGGCTCGACCATGGCGAAATGAAGGCCTACGGTCCGGCGAGCGAAGTCGTTGATGCCTATCTGGCCGCAGTTAATGAGCGTGAACGCGAAGAGTTTGAGCAACAGCGGGATAAAGTTGATGAGGAATGGGGTCAACGGATGCGCCGGGGGACGCGCGAAGTTGAGATTACCCGCGTTCAGCTCCTTGATCGCTATGGCAATGAGCGAATCACCTTTCGCACGCACGACCCGCTTACCATTCGGATTCATTACGTTGCCCATCAGCGGATCGAGCGTCCGGTATTTGGGGTAGG
>NZ_CAKZNK010000057.1 GCF_937129525.1 uncultured Chloroflexus sp.
AGCGGATAGGCGAGAGGCGATAGCGGATAGGCGAGAGGCGATAGCGGATAGGCGAGAGGCGATAGCGGATAGGCGAGAGGCGATAGCGGATAGGCGAGAGGCGATAGCGGAATAGGCGAGAGGCGATAGCGGATAGGCGAGAGGCGATAGCGGATAGGCGAGAGGCGATAATTCCTCTGCGGTCTCTGCGATCTCTGCGGTAGATTAAGTGTAGTGGTGGGCGGGGAGGAGGTAGAGACGTTGCATTGCAACGTCTCTACCCCGGTGTGCGAGAGGCGATAATTCCTCTGCGGTCTCTGCGATCTCTGCGGTAGATCAGTAGGGGATAGGGGATAGCGGATAGGCGATAGGCGATAGCTGATAGGCGATAATCTCTCTGCGGTCTCTGCGATCTCTGCGGTAGATTAAGTGTAGTGGTGGGCGGGGAGGGGGCAGGGGGAGGAATCGCTTACGTTGCCCGTCCTGCTATCCGTCTCACCAGGGCCAGCTCATCGGCTCCGATTGCTCCGCTTAGCCATAAGGCGACACCATACGCTACCGATCCGATCACAATAGCACTCAGGCTGCCGATCCAGCTTGGTAACCAGATGAGCAGCGGCAGCATTGCGGCGGCCATGGCGAGACTGGCTAACGCCGGTTGCCACATCAGGCGCAGGATGGATGGCGGTAAGCTTTCCCGGTGGAGGGTAGGGCGGAAGATGGTGTAAAGCACCACTTCCGAGGCAATGGTGATAATAGCCGCTGCCAGCAAGGCATTTTCTGGCCTTCCAAACTGTATGGCTAGCGGAATGGCAATGAGATTGGCTGTCAGGTTGAAGAGAGCGCCGATGATGAAGGCGCGGGTGATCGTAGTCTGGCGTCCGATCGCGATCAGCACATATTGCAACAATCCGTTGACAAAAGAGAGGGGTAGAAACCAGGCCAGAATGGCCAGCACCGTGACTGAGGGCAAATATTCGTCAAAACGCTGGCGCGCGAAGATCCAGACCAGATCGTCGGCCAGCAAGCTCATTCCCATTGCCAGCGGGAAAGCGAGGAAGAGCAAGAGCCGCAGCGTTCGTTGTTGGGCAAAAGCCAGATCGCTGCGCGCGCCGCCGGCTCGTCGCGCCAGCAGCGGGAAGACGGCAAAGGTGACCGCTGGTGGCAGTACGAGCGCGATGTTGAGCAATTGGTAGGGTAAGACGTATTGCTGTACCAGCAGATCGGCATTGCTGCCGCCGAAGGCGCGCACGATGAAGAGATCGAAGCGAAAGAAGATGACGCTGAGCAGATTGTTGAGCATTAACGGCAGGGCTTGTGGGATCAACGCGCGCATTGCCGTCAGATCGAAACTGATCGCAGGGGTGAAGAAGCTGCGTACCTGCAAACCGAAGAAGATGAGCGCAGTGATCGAACTGACCAGCACTGCTGCCCATGCCAGCCCGATGACCCCCCAACCCAGCACGAGCACGCCGATCCGGGCCAGAAAACTGAGTAGCGCGGTCAACACTTCGATCACAGCCGGCACCTCCATCCGCTCGGCAGCGTTGTAGAGAGCAGTAACTGCGCCACTGTAAGCGCCTGGCACAAGCGTGAGTAGCAAGATCCAGATTGCCAGTTGACCTTCAGCAGTTAATGGTTCGCTGAGGCCAAGTGTCCCAATGACGTTGTAGCCATTGATGACAAGCCATGCAATTGGAGCGGCAGCGCCAAAGATTAGCATGAGGCGGAGTGCCAGCGTGACTCCAAACAGGCGACGGGAGGCATCGGGATGACGCGCTACTTCGCGAGTGAGGAGAATGCCGAGGCCAAATTCGGTGAAGGTGGCAAGGTATTGGGCTACCAGCAGCGCGGCGGTGTTGTAAGCGCCCAGCGCAGCCGGATCAAGCGCCCCGACCAGCAAAAACAGGATCACGGTATCAAGCCCGCGCACAAACAAACGCAGGCCAAAGGTGATGGCGCTGTTCTTGAAGATGCGTCGCGCCGCATTGGCCGGATCGTCGCGATAGAAACGACGCCAGAGCCAAATCCCGATGCCAAGTAGCGTGAGAGTCGCACCGATAAGTAACAATACGATGCTGAGACGATTGTTCATGGTAGTTGGGTTGTGATCGCGATGCGTTGACCATCACTGACCAGATGGATCGTGCCGTCAAGTTCAGGATGGTACAGATACGGCGCGAGTTGTTTCCGTTCATGGAAGCTCTGGAGCGCCGGTTCAGCAGCTTCAAAGCCGTCACTGAAGGCGACAGCGCGAATGCGAAGCTGCTCGATTTCTGCGACAGTGATGGGACGTTGCCACGGATAGATGAGCAGATCGATGTGTTGTCCGGCCAGCTCGGCAAGTGCGCTATCGCCTGCGCTGCCACCAGTATGGATCAGAATGCGGGTAGCGCGGTATTTAATCAGCAATACGGCGCCACCTTCGTCGCCATCGGTAGCGGTTAATACTTGCAAGAGCGCGCCGCCAAGGTTGATTTGCTGGCCGGCCTGTAGCCGGTGAACCGGCGTTGCCAATGCGCTCAGCAGATCATGCCATTCACCATCGGGTATCACTGTTGTCAGGGCTAACATCGGCTGATACCGCCGTAAGACGCCCAATTGACCTGGTGTGTTCTGTTCGGCTGCGCGAGTCAAAATGATCGCAGCCAGTTTGCGCTCCCAAAAGGGCATATGCGCGCCTAGCTCCACCGCCAGATCGGTGGGATTGCCTCCGCCGTCAATCATCGTAAAAGCGCCGTTGGGTGAGCGGATCAGGATGGCATCACCCTTGGTCGGCAGGACAATCACATGCAGACGACCATCAGAACGTTGAGTCCACGCTATGATCGCCAGCGCCCCGATGAGAACGATAAGGTACCTCAGTTGCTGTCGCATGCTTATCAGCTTCCCCTGACGTTCGGCTTTACATGATAAACCGCGCGACAGTGGCAAAAGATGCGCGCAATTTCGTCCCAAATCGGCGGCGCTGGTTACGCTTGCGCACTGATGAGTCGGTAACGCACTCCAATCGCTTTACGCTAGTGCAATCACTTCAATTTCGATCCTGGCATCGCGCGGCAGGCGGGCAACTTGCACGGTCGAACGGGCCGGTGGAGCATCGCCAAAATGCTCGGCATAAGCGGCATTCATAGCGGCGAAATCATTCAGGTCGGCCAGGAAGACGGTCGTTTTCACGATCCGGTCGAGCGAACTGCCTGCTGCCTGCAAGATAGCGGCAATATTGGCGAAAATCTGCCGGGTCATTGCGCCGATGTCGTCGGTAACCATCTCGTTGGTGGTCGGATTGATCGGCAACTGACCGGAAACGAAAATCAAATTGCCGGCCCGGATGGCCTGCGAATATGGGCCGATCGCTGCCGGCGCGGCGTCGGTGGAAATGCGTGTGCGATCCATTGCGTAACTCCTCGTGTTCAGAATATGAACTGTACCCGGGTTCAGCGCTGTGACAAGAATTCACCCAGTTTATTGCCTCGCCCTTCGATACATCTGACAGATGGCGGTTGAGATTGCGTATACGCGCTCCTGTTGGTTCAAAACAATGACCAGAACGTCAGCATCACAAACATCTGCCAGAACACAGGCATCAGACCGCCTGCAATGGCCTGCGTTCCATCCCACTCATACACCCTGACCCAGAGCGCTGCGGTTGTCCAGTAGGCGAGAGCAAGTGAAGCCAGCCAGGCAATCGCGGCAAGCCACGGTAGATTGACAATTATAAACCCGACGGCCAAAAGCATGAACAGCATGCGAGGCATCTGCGCGAGAGGGTAAAAGGCGAAGATGTGCGATTGATGCTGATCGTTAGCCAAATCACCATGGATGATGATTGAGATGAGCACAATCAGCGGCCATTCAAGCAGACCGGCCAGCGTGAAACCAATCCCGCCCACAATCGCTCCCCAGCCCGGCCAGCGATCACCATCGATGACACCAGGGATAAAAAACATCAGCCCCAGCGGAAGTGATACCAGAAACATTGCTCGCCCTGCCGCCCACAGTAACGATGCCGTCGAGCCACTGGTCGTCTTCAGTTCCGCTTCCAGCGCACTGATCGTTGCGACCGGTTGGCCGATCAATTGCAGGTTAGGCGCAAATGCCGTCGGTTGAAAACGCGGAGTATCGTTGACCGGCGGCAAATGGCTCAAGCGCTCCGCGCACCGTTCGATCAGCTCCGGAAAGTTTCTCATTGCTCCAATCAGCAGCGTTCCTGGGATCCAGCGGCTGCAAACAATCAATCCGATCAGATGGCAGAGCCAGGGCAGGCGGGATGATTGGACAAAGGCAACATTACGACTGAAGCCCAGATCAATGACTTTAAGGGCACTGATCTGGCTCCAGGGAATAGAACGTTCAGCGGGTAAAGGTCGGGGCAAGAAGCGCAATTTAATTCCTTCCTGCCCGGTGGTAGCGGCCAGCGGCATGGCAACACAGAGTATCGCTACCGCGATAATCATCATTGCCAGCATACATTGCGCTGCGATCAGCAGCCAAATCGGCGCCGGCAGATCTGGTCGGTCAGGAAAGCCAAAGAGTGGAACGCTAACACCCTGATAGACGTTGAAAATAGCGTTGTAAGGGGAATACTGGCTTACCCACAGGAATGACGGATGGCTCCGCAAGTCTGGAAAGAGTAACGTTAACGCGCGATCCCAGTAGCTGCGGTAATGCCATAGGCCGGCGCCGAGCATAAGCAGAATCAGCGCGAGTTGTCCCAGGCGAACCGGGGAAAACACCGGTAACACAGCCCGCACATCCGGTTCGCTCAAGGGGGGGAGACTCACATCTGTCGGCAACGGTTCGGTTGTAGTTGCGCCGCGCAAAAATAGACTAAACAGCCATGAACGGTGTTGCTCGTCGATCACGACTGGTTGAGCGCCTTCGATACCGCGAATCGCGCGACTATTTTCTTGCACGATCGTATTGAGCAAATGGTCAAAGTTTTCGATTGCTGATGAGATCAGGAATGATGGCCGCAGCGTGGCTCCGTAGATCAATCCATACAAACGATGCCAGCCGGTCAGGCGTTTCGCTGTTTTAGTCGGAATGACCAGCAACACAAATCGCTGACCTGCCTGGTCACTGGTAACGTGAATTGTCTGCAAATCTTCCCAGGCTACCGGCAACCAGCCGCCGGCAAACTCGATCAACAAACCTCGGGGGCTGACGCGAATAGCCGGCAGCGCATTCAGCAACACGAGCGCGACTACCAGACCGGCAGCGGCCCACAGCAACCCAACGAACGCTTCCGGTAGCCATGCCTGCAGGTCAACCGGCAATGGTGACAGCCAATCATAAACTGAGCGCAGACCAGGAGTGCGGCGCATCCAGAGCGCAAAGGGTTCGCTCACCGTGACCAAACCACGCAGAAGCTGATACCCTGCGCCGAGCAAACTGATCCCGATGAGCAGGCTTCCGATGATCGAGCGCCAAAAGCGCCGCCGTAGCGGGTATTGGTAAACCTGTTCTGCGATTAAAACACTCATCGCTGATGGTGCTCCGTTCAGGCATTGTCGAGTTGACGAACGCGCAGCTCGGCTGCATCGAGCAGTTGCTGACAGGCTGCGGCAAGCTCAGTGCCACGTTCGTAAAGACGCAGGGCCTCTGCCAGTGGCAATTCGCCATGCTCGAGCTGCTCAACCACTGCCTGTAATTCAGCCAGCAAGGTTTCATACTGCTCAACGGCATTTGGTTCACTCATTGGTTTCCTCCGCGACAACGCGCAATGTGCCGGCGCGCAAGGTCAGAAAGAGGCGTTCACCGGGTTGGGTGTGGGCCGGATCGGTGACAACCTGCCCATCTGCTCGTTGCGCTATCGCATAACCGCGAGCCAGGGTTGCCTGCGGACTAAGCGCGATCAGACGAGCCTGCAACCCTTGCAGGCGGGTCTGTTCGAGCAGCAGCCCTCGTTCGAAAGCGCGGTTTGCCCGGCGTAACAGCTCATCAACCGTTTGGCGAGCAGAGTCGAAGCGACGGCGCGGATGGTTACGCTGGAGTGAAATCATCTGCTGGCTGATTGCGCGACGCTGTTCGGCGATACGGTTCTGGATAGCTGCTGTTGCCCGTGCACGAAGCTCTTGCACCCGCTGATGCAGTTCAGTGATGGTTGGCGTGGCCAGCTCGGCGGCGGCTGAAGGTGTTGGCGCGCGCACATCGGCCACGGCGTCGACCAGAGTAGTGTCGGTCTGGTGACCAACACCGGTAATCACCGGAACCGGGCTGATGGCGAGTGTCCGCACTACCTGTTCGTCATTGAATGCAGCCAGATTTTCACTTGCGCCGCCGCCACGGGCCAGGATCACGAGATCAACCGATTCGAGGTAGACGCGGCGTAAAGCAGCGACAATGCTGGCCGGTGCCAGTTCACCCTGCACCAGGCAAGGCGAGAGCAGCACCTCGGCCAGCGGATACCGACGCCGTAGAATATTCAAAATGTCTTGCAGCGCTGCGGCTTGTGGTGAGGTAACGATCCCGATTCGGCGCGGAAGAGCAGGCAGCGGTCGTTTCCGCCGGTCATCAAAGAGACCTTCCGCTTCCAGCCGGGCGCGCAGCTCTTCGAGTTGCTCGAACAGCAGACCGGTGCCGGCTGGAATCATCTGATCGACCACGAACTGCACCTCGCCGCGATTTTCGTAGAATCCGACCCTGCCGTGCGCTAGCACTGCTTCACCGTTGACCGGAAGCATGGTTAGACGTTCGGCGGCGCTACGCCAGAGCACGGCGCGAATGCTGGCCCGTTCGTCTTTGAGCGTGAAGTAACAATGCCCTGACGGGTAGCGACGAAATTCAGTCACTTCGGCCAGCAACCAGAGATCAAAGAACAAACCCTCGCCTTCAATGTGCTTGCGAAGGGCATTATTGAGGTCAGATACAGTAAAAGCGCGCATCAGAGCGGTTCGATCACCATCAATGGCTGCCCATATTCAACCGGTTGTCCATTCTTCACGAGGATGCGGGCAACGCGACCGGCCACATCACTCTCGATCTCATTCATCATCTTCATCGCTTCGATGATGCCAACAGTATCGCCGGCCCGCACCTCATCGCCTTCCTGCACAAACGGTTTGTCTTTAGGCGATGGCGCCGCGTAGAATGTACCGACCATTGGCGCTGTGATAGTATGGCCGGCTGGCATTTCCACGGGCGGCCCTTCGGGCGCTGGTGGCGGCTGAACGAAAGGAGTAATGGGGGTGGTTGGCAATGGAGTTGCCAATGGTGTGTTCATTGGTGGAGCGGGTAAAGCGGCAGAATGGTAGATTACACCACCCGCCTGACCGCGCTTGACATGAAGTTTGGCATTTCCTCGCTCGATCGTAATTTCATATACGTCACTTTGTTCGAGCAACTGCAACAAATCACGCACGGCGGCCAAACCAAACGGATCGTTCTGATCGGCAGGCATTTCGGTAGTTTCGTCCTTCATAGCTCCCCACAGCAATACTTCGGCGAAACAATCTTATTGTAGCATAAGTGTCACCTTTCGCTGGTAGCGGCTGCGCTCAAATCGCTTTAGCCGACTGGTCAGCGCAACAGCCACTCTGTTTCAGTTTCAAACCGCGCGCCGATATTCCGGCTCTCATTGCCTCACAATACCGGTAAGTAACTGTTACATCAAGTGGCGAGATCTTCACCGACATGTTGTAGAAAGATTGTTATTCTAAACACGAAGAAAAGTTGAGGGAAAGGAATGTCCATTATGATTACCCGTAATGTGGGCACACTTGATCGTGATATTCGTCTTGTCTTAACCATGGTGTTCGGGCTGATCTCGCTTTTCGGTCAGATCTTCTGGTTACAGGTTATCTGTGGTTTTCTCGCCTTGATCATGTTTGCCACCGCAGCGTTTGCAGTGTGTCCGCTCTACTGGCCATTTGGGATAAACACCTGCAAGCGAACGCAAACCCAGAAGCAGACGCGCTAATTGCTTGTTATGCGCAGGCTCAAACAATTTCGAGAGCAACCGCCGGTTGCTCTCGAATGTTTTCAGGTAATGGCTGACAGTTTGTCATGCGTTCATGCGTTGCAGCCAGACAGAAATGCTGCTCAGCCATACCGGCGCGCAATCGCATCAACCTGCGCGCCATAACCTTCGCCAAACAGGTTGAGATGGTTGAGCAGATGGTAGAGGTTGTAGAGATCACGGCGTTCGTGATAGCCGGGCGCAAGCGGCCAGACTGCCTGGTAAGCGGCGTAAAAGCGAGCTGAAAAGCCGCCGAAGAGTTCGGTGAAGGCCAGCTCGGCCTCGCGGTCGCTGTACGAAATGGCCGGATCGATAACAACTGGCATTCCATCGCGACCGGTTATCACGTTACCGCTCCAGAGATCGCCATGGATGAGAGAAGGAACCCGCGGAACGCCGTCGAGCCACTGCTCGAGCCGGTTGAGCACCCGGTCGAGCGCCTGGCGGCGCGACGATGGCAGGCGACCATTGCGGCTGGCTAATTCAATCTGCGGCATCAGGCGGCGGTCGCGAAAAAAGGCGATCCAGTCGTCCATCCAGCCGTTGAGTTGAGGTGTGCCGCCAATAAAGTTGTCGCGGTCAAGGCCGTAGGCTGGCGCGGCGCAACGGTGGAGCGCAGCTAATTGCTCGCCTAACTGGACTGAATCGAGCGGTTTGCCATCACTCTCAATCCATTCGCTGAGGACAAGGGCCGGCTGTTGTGCGTCAGCCTCACAGGCAAAGATGACGGTCGGCACGCGGATGGTATTGATCGCAGCAAGTGTGCGCAAACCGTGAGCTTCGGCGGCAACCATCGCTGCCGGAAGGCCGCGCGTTGCCCACTTGAGCGCGAAACGTTGTCCGCCAGCGGTGATGCGAGCGAGGTGCGCGCCAAAACTTCCGCCAAGAAGATCAACCCGCTCGATTGGGTGACCGAGCGCAGTGGTGACCAGATTGGCAACAGTTGGGGGCAGATTCATAACCAATATCAACAGCTCAGACCACCGGAAGATGTGATGAATGATACGATACCGGCGCGGTGGCGTCAATGCGCAGAAGCGGCAACCTGATCAGGCTACCGCTTCTCTCCTACCGCGTTGCAGGTTATCGCAGCTTCTGGCCGGTGTACGGATCATACTTCCACTCACCGGTGGGATCTTGCATCGGTGGCGTGACTTGAGGCAACTCCTCCTTCGGCATAATGATCCAGAGCACGATGTAGATGAGCGGGCTGAGGCCACTCAATACAGCGAGCACAAAGATCAGGCGAACAATCGTGCTGTCAATGCCAAAGTAACGAGCAAGGCCGCCACAGACACCGCCGATCATGCTGTCGGTTGCGCTGCGGGTGAGACGATTGGTTGTCATAAGTTACTCCTTGGAGGTATTCAGGCTTCTTCGTTCCTGCCTATACGACGTTGCCGGCGTCAAGTTGTTGCAGGCAACCTGCAAAGTCTTCTCATTACTACTTCATTAGTTCTTCACAGTGTGGCTGTACATTGCAAGCAGCACTGAGCGTGCAGTGCATCGTTCCAGCAATACGAACACGAGGAGGAGACTGAATGAAACGAGCATTTTTCAGCAGTCTGACTGGGATAGCTCTGGCGTTGAGCCTGCTCTGGAGTCAGCCAACGTTGGTAAGTGCAGCGCAGGCGACCGTATCCAATGCGGCGGTGGCTGAATTGGGGTTAGGACGCGGCGGCGGTGGCTGGCGCGGGGTCGGTATGGTGAGTGTTGGTTACCTGGTGCGTACCCTCAGCACATTGACCGGGCTTGACGTTGCTACTATCCAAACCGAGTTGCAAAATGGCAAGAGCCTGGCCCAGATTGCGGCTGCGAATGGTAGCAGCGGCGATACCCTGGTGCAAACTGTGGTTGATGCCGCCAAGACCCGCCTCGATCAGGCTGTGCTCAACGGACGGCTGACTCAGGCTGCGGCAGATCAGATGTTGACCACGATTCGCGATCGGGCTACGACGCTGGTGAATGACACAACGCTGGGCGCGCAGGTATCCGATCGGGCTATCAAGGTTGGGCAGCGGAGCGCGTTGAGCTGGCTGATCCAGGCCGCCGCCGATCAGACTGGTCTCGATGTGGCAACGATCCGGTCGCGGTTGCGCAATGGTGAGACGTTGCGGGCAATTGTGACCTCGGCGGGTGGCAATCCGCAAAGCGTGATCGATGCGGCAGTTGACGCCTTCCGTCAGGCGGCGACGACGGCGATGCAATAAGTCAGATCAAGATCGACCGTATCCCATTCTGAAACGAATGGGTGTACCCTCTCCGCTAGCATTGGAGAGGGTATTGTGTATTCGACAGCACTATTTTATTGATGAAACGCTGCCGCGACCAGTTGCGGTAGCATCTCACCGGCTTTGCCATAAATGGTGAAGAGGGGAGGACGGGCAGCAGTCTCTTGTTCGAGATTGAGGATGAGAACCGTTGCGTGGCGACTGAGGGCAATTCGTGGCAAGGACGCCGCCGGTTCAACGACACCGGAGGTTCCAATCGACATAAAAACATCGCAATTGAGCGCTGCTGCCCAGGCCGTTTCGAGCGCTGCGCGTGGTAACATTTCGCCAAACCAGACCACATCGGGGCGCAACAACCCTCCACAATTCGGGCAACAAGGCAATTCTTCCTCGTAATCCCAGGTTGAATGGATTGAGCCATCAACCGTACAGCGGGCGCGGTGGAGGCTACCGTGCAGCTCGATCACGTTACGACTACCGGCGCGCTGATGCAGACCATCGATATTCTGCGTAATCAGGGTCAATTGCGGCACCAGATCGGCCAGTTGAGCGAGCGCGTAATGGGCCGGATTGGGTTGAGCGGCGCAGGCCTTGACTCGCCGTTCGGCATACCAGCGCCAGACCAGGGCCGGGTCGCGGGCAAAGCCGGCTGGTGAAGCCAGTTCTTCGGGGTTAAAATGTGACCAGAGCCCAGTCTGCGCATCGCGAAAGGTCGGAATACCACTTTCGGCGGAGATGCCGGCGCCGGTGAGCGTGACCACATGACGCGCGCTCCGCAAGTGGGAGGCAAACGTTGCAACGACCTGATCGAGACTGGTCATAGCATTCCTCCGCAGGATAATTGCATTTGGCACTCAACGCGCAGCGCGGTTGCAAAGATTGTCCGGGTATCATGGTTGCCACGATGGTTTAAAGACCAGCTCAAATCGGCAAGTGCGCTGGTGGTTAAACGTTACCTGCCAGACTCCGCAGGTCGGCGCAGGATTACCACCGTGATACACGTGTTTACTGAGATCGATCTGATCATGGCTAAGTTCGAGTAGCAGAGCGCGGATCGGCGAGCCGTGCGTCACGATTCCAACTCGTTGATACGGCGAATCGTTCAAGCCGGCCAGCAATTCGCGGGCGCGTGCGCGCACCTGTTCGAATGACTCGTTTGGCGCATGTTCTTGCGCCAGCGTTGTGAATGTAACCGGTAAGCCAAGCGCATCAACCAGCACCTCAGCCGTCTGCGTAGTGCGCGCGAACGGCGACACCAGCAGCAACTCGACGCCTTTGTCGGCCAGGAAGATGGCAACCTGTCGCGCCTCGGCACGACCACGTTCGGAGAGATCGGGACCTGGTGGCAACTGATACGGGATGGCTGGATTGGAAACAGGTTGCCCGTGACGAATAAGAAAGAGATCAGAAAGCACTGCTATTCCTTACACCTTGATGTAGCAACGATAATCAGGTATCATCGAGAAGTAGTGTACCATAGTTAATTGACGGGGCGAATTGCAACATATACAATTGATGCGGCGTCGCATCAGTAAGAAGAGCGACTTTCTTTATGGCGACAGACAGGTAAAGGATGCATCAATGCGGCTGATCCTCTATCTCGGCAAGGGTGGCGTCGGCAAGACTACGACCTCGGCAGCGACAGCAGTGCGCGCGGCGGAGCTTGGCTATCGCACACTTGTGGTAAGCACTGATGTGGCGCATAGTCTGGCCGATGCTCTTGATACTCCATTGGGATCGCTGCCGACCCAGATCGGAGAACGACTGTGGGGGCAAGAGATTAACGTACTCGATGAGGTTCGTCAACATTGGGGCGAGTTGCGGGTATACCTGAGCAATCTCCTGCGCCGTCGAGGAGTTGATGAAGTAGCTGCCGAAGAACTGGCAATCATTCCCGGCATGGAAGAGGTTGTCAGCCTTCTGCATATTCGGCGGCAGGCCCGTGAGGGCAATTTTGACGTGGTGATTGTTGACGCTGCGCCAACCGGCGAGACAGTTCGGCTCTTGACGATGCCGGAAACCTTTCAGTGGTACGCTGCGCGGGTGATGGACTGGGAACCAACCACGCTAAAAGTTGCGCGTCCGCTGGTCAAGCAACTGGTGCCGGCAACCGATGTCTTTGCCAAGCTCGAACGATTGACCAAGGGTGTGGAGGCGTTGCGAGCGACGCTTACCGATCCGCAGATCAGCTCGTACCGATTGGTGGTCAATCCTGAGCGGATGGTAATTAAAGAGGCGCAACGGGCTTCGACCTATCTGGCCTTATTTGGCTATCCGGTTGATGGGGTTGTGCTCAACCGGGTGTTACCGATGGATCAGGTCGAGGGCGCGTTTATGCAGGAGCTGGCTCGAATCCAGCAAGGCTATCGCCAGATGGTTTACGATCTCTTCCGCCCGCTACCGATCTGGGAAAGTCCCTACTATGCGCGAGATCTGGCCGGTATCAAAGATCTGGCAATGGTCGGGCAGCAGTTATTCGGCGAGGATGATCCGGTCAAGGTACACTTCATCGGCAAGACGCAAGAGATCGTCAGGCAAGGTGATGAATATGTGCTGCGCTTGCCGCTGCCTCATGTTGAGATCGGCAAGGTGTCGATGACGAAGCGCGGCGACGAGTTGTTTATTGAGATCGGCAACTTCCGTCGCGATATGTTGCTCCCGACCACGCTGGCTGAGCGTCCGGCGCGGCGAGCATACTTCCGCAATGGAGTGCTGGAGGTGTTCTTTGGGCCACCGGAGCCGTTGCCGCTGGCAACCAATGAGCAAGAGGAGTCGGCTACTCCATGACCGTGGGATCACGAATCGCTATCATCGGCGTGCCAATCGATCTGGGGGCCGGGCGGCGCGGTGTTGATATGGGGCCAAGCGCGATCCGGTATGCCGGTTTGAGCCGGCGGCTCTGTGAGCTGGGGCATCACGTGATCGATTTTGGCAATCTGGCAACGCCGATGGTAGAGACAACGCCGTTACCGCCACCCGATTCCCGCCTTCGCTACCTCGAACCGATTGCGGAGGTCTGCGCGCATCTTGCCAATCTGGTAGCCGATGTTGCTGCGCAAGCGATGTTACCGCTGATTCTGGGCGGCGATCACAGTATTGCTATCGGTTCGGCGAGTGGCAGCGCCCGTTATCGCCGTCTCGGCCTGATCTGGATCGATGCTCACGCCGACTTCAACGATGAGCGAACAACACCGAGCGGTAACATTCATGGCATGCCGCTGGCCGTGCTGACCGGGCGCGGCCATCCGTTGCTTACCGGCCTTGCTGGTCGTGTGCCGGCATTTGAACCGGGTCAGGTGGTGTTGATTGCGGTACGCGATCTTGATCCGCTAGAGCGAGAGGCGCTGCGCGCTGCGTCAGTGACGGTCTTCACGATGCACGATATTGACCGTCGTGGCATGGCCGCAGTCATGGAGCAAGCGCTGACCATCGCCACGCAAGCGGCTGACGGTTTTCATCTCAGTTTTGATCTCGACGTGGTTGATCCACGCGAAGCGCCTGGCGTGGGCACGCCGGTCAATGGCGGCATCTCAGCGCGCGAAGCTCATCTGGCTATGGAACTAATTGCCGAGAGTGGCGCTCTGCGTAGCCTCGACATCGTTGAAGTGAACCCGATTCTGGACGAACGCAATGCGACTGCTGAGCTGGCCGTTGAGCTAACGTTGTCGGCATTGGGGAAACGGATCTTGTAGGTAGTGGGTTTGTCTGGTCAGCCAGATTCGGGCGCAGAGAGGGTGCGGTCGTCTCTGTGCCAATAACTATATTCCTGTTCCTTACCCCATATTGATCATCTCGCGGCTGCGGCGGCTCCGGCAGCAATGCGATGCCTGAAAGGGTTGACACGCCGCCGGAGTGGGTCGTGATGAGAGGTCGGGAGGCGCGAATGCCAACCGCGCCTCAATCCTTTGCCTGAGAGAGTGGCTGGCAACGTTGCCTGGCCACCTCGCCGCCGATGTGCGCTCACGCCACGCCTGGCTCACACCGTCAAGATCAATTCATTCCCCTCTTGGTTTGCATTGTCATTCCAGGAGTGTTTGTGTAGCTGCGACGATCTCTTGCGCCGTTGTCAGGGTGGAAACGGCGCCGGAACCGGTTCTTCAGCGCGGGGGATGGTAGCTTGGCGCGGGCGCAGCGCAGCGGCAATGAATCGGCGATGGTGAAAAGGGTTGTCTGCTGACGGAATGGGGTGTGATAACGACCGGTGAAATGTCGGAACTGGTCAGGGGGTGATAACCATAGCTCAACCAGGCGGGCACTATCTTCATGCTTGAAAAATTGTTTCTTGTGTTATAATTGCAAATACAACAAAATAGTTCATGAGCGCTCATTGAGGTGACACCATGTACGATCGGCGGGTCAGTGGTATTCTGCTCCATCCCTCGGCATTGCCGGGGCGTGGCGGAATTGGCGATATTGGCGATTCGGCGTATCGATTTGTTGATTGGTTGGTGACGGCCAAACAGCGACGCTGGCAAATTATGCCGCTGGGGCCGACCAGTTACGGCGACTCACCGTATGCCGGTCTGTCGGCGTTAGCTGGCAATCCACTGCTTATCTCGCTCGACCAGCTCGCAAGGGAAGGATGGCTTGACGAAAGCGCATTGCATGGCGCGCCGGGCGCTTACGGTGATTGGATCGATTACGGCGCCGTCATCCCGTGGAAGCTGACTCGCCTGGAGCGGGCATTTGCCCGCTTTATGGCGCATGCAGATGCGACGCAGCGCATGGCGTTCGAGCAGTTTTGCGCCGAACAGCAAGCCTGGCTCGATACCTTCGCGCTGTTTGCGGCTCTGAAAGAGGTATACCAGGGGGCGCCGTGGAATCACTGGGAGCCGGCGCTGGTTCGTCGCGATCCAGCCGCGTTGACTGCTGCGAGGCAGCAACTCACCGACCGGGTGGGGTTTCATCAGTTTTTGCAGTGGATCTTTTTTACTCAGTGGGCATCGTTGCGCCGTTATGCCAATGAGCGTGGCATTCAGATTATTGGTGATCTGCCGATCTTTGTCGCTTTTGATAGCGCTGATGTGTGGGCGAATCCGGACATTTTTTACCTTGACGATACCGGTCATCCGACGGTCGTTGCCGGTGTGCCGCCTGATTATTTCAGTCCAACCGGGCAGCGTTGGGGCAATCCGCTGTATCGATGGGATGTGCTGGCCCGGCGCGGTTACGACTGGTGGATCGAACGCTTCCGCATGCTCTTCAAGCTGGTCGATATTGCGCGGATTGATCACTTTCGCGGTTTTGCCGCTTACTGGGAGGTGCCGGCGCAGGCAGAGACGGCGTTATCCGGACGTTGGGTCCCCGGGCCGGGCGCAGCATTGTTTGAAGCGGTGCGGGCAGCGTTGGGGCGATTACCGATTATTGCCGAGGATCTCGGCCTGATCACTCCTGATGTGGATGAGCTGCGCCGTCATCTTGGTTTTCCGGGGATGGCAGTATTGCAGTTTGCCTGGGGGAGTGACGCGACGAGCGCCTACCTTCCGCACAACTACACGCGCGATCTGGTCGTCTATACCGGCACGCATGACAATGACACGACGGTTGGCTGGTGGTCATCGCTCAACGAACCCGCGCGGCAGCGTGTGCGTGACTATCTAGGAGCGCGCGACGAGCACATTGCCTGGGATTTCATTCGCGCTGCTTTGATGTCGGTAGCCGATACAGTGATCATCCCGATGCAAGATGTGCTGGGTCTCGGTTCGTGGGCGCGGCTCAACCTGCCGGGACGGGCCGAAGGTAATTGGGCATGGCGTATGCGGCCCGACCAGCTCAATTTCGACCTGGCTCATCATCTGGCCTATCTGACTGCCCTCTACGGACGCGAACCCTTGCCTGAGAAGGAACCGGCGCAGTATTGAAGCCAAAGGCGGCGAGGATGAAATATCCTCGCCGCCCGTTATTAATGATAAGCGCGCTGCGCAGTTTGTCGATAACAGTCAGCTCTGGCTAATCCAAATATCCGTGCAGCCGATGACCGACACTGGGGTGGCGCAAGCGGCGGAGCGCCTCTGCTTCGATCTGGCGGGTGCGTTCGCGCGTGATGCCGAAGGCTGCGCCGACCTCTTCGAGGGTACGACGTTGACCGTCGAGCAGGCCATAGCGCAACTGCAAGATCTTGCGCTCACGTTCGGGCAACTCGTTGAGAGCGGCGGTTAGTTCGGCCTGCAACATATTCTGTTCGGCGATCTCCATCGGCGACGCGACCGACTCATCGGCCAGGGTTTCGCTCACCCGTCCCTCTTGCTCGTTGTTCAGCGGTTGTTCGAGCGAGATCGGCTGGGTCGAAGCACGCAACAACCGCTTCACTTTGCGCAGACTCATATTGAGGGCGTGAGCCAGCTCTTCAGCAGTCGGCTCGCGCTCTAGCTCTTGTTCGAGCCGGTAGATAGCGCGGCGCAGATGAACAATGGATTCGCTGAGGTGAACCGGCAACCGGATCAGGCGGCTCTGTTCGGCGATGGCGCGGGTCACTGCCTGGCGAATCCACCAGGTAGCGTAGGTGCTGAAACGATTACCCTTGGTGTAATCAAACTTCTCAACTGCCCGCATCAGGCCGATATTGCCTTCCTGCACCAGATCCATAAATGCCATCGGGCTACCGATATACTTCTTGGCCACACTCACTACGAGGCGCAAATTGGCCTGGATCAGGCGGCGGCGCGCTTCTTCGCCGCGAGCCAGTTCCATTTCCAGGCGCATGCGCTCGCGCTCGCTGGTGTACTGCTCGTTTTGCAGGCGTTGACGCGCCTCTTTACCGCGGCTGTACTGCCGGGCCAGCTCTACCTCTTCTTCGGCAGTTAAAAGCGGTACCTGCCCGATCTCTTGCAAATAGAGCTGAACCGAGTCTTCAACCGGCTCAATATCGACCTCGTCACTGATCTCTTCGCTCAGATCGATAAGCTCTTCTTCAGCAACGAGTTCAACATCGCCGTCCCACTCAGCATCGAGTTCGGTTGTCTCACTGACTTCGTCCGGTTCAATTTCATTGTCGGCTACGTGCTTTTGGGGGAAGGCTTTCACGGCAGTACTCCTTGTCTCCGGTCGGTGGCGACGACGCGGGCCTCAGGTTCTTTGAGGATTGCCGATTATTCTCTATCTGGATATACGCCTCCTCAAAGATTTCGGATGTGTATATTTTCGATCTTTGCACAGATTTTGTCAATACCCTGAACAGGTTAATTTTGCGCCAATTTTCGAGCGTGGGCATCGACAGTCTGTCCGGTCTGGCTCCGCGGTGGTAGAGCGGCCAATTCGACCACTGCCGGGCCAATTTCATCAGGGCTAAGCAGACCGCTCCGCACTTCGGGCACAGTCGCGCGCACCAGATAGGTGTCGGCAAAGCCGCCGGGATGCACCAGATTGACGTTGATCCCAAAGCGGCGCAGATCTTTCGCCATGACTCGCGCCAGGCCGTCAACTCCGGCTTTGGCGGCGTAATAGGCGGCGAAACCGGGCACGGCGATGCGCTCAAGGGGAGCGCCAATGACGATGATATTGCCGCCGCCGGCTTCGATCATCTGGGGGATGACGGCGCGCGCGCTGAGAAAGACGCCTTTGAGCAGCGTGTCGATAACTGCGTCCCATTGGCTTTCGCTGGTCTCGTAAATCGGCGCGCGCAGGCCGATACCGGCTGCGGCAACCAGAATTCGAATCGGGCCGAATTGCTCGTGAGCGCGAGCTACAGCTTGCTTGAGTTGACTGCTCTCGCGCACATCGGCGGTCAGGCCAAGCGCTGACTGTCCTTGCTCTTCAATCAGCCAGACAGTTTCGGCGACTTCATCAGCGCTCCGAGCGAGCACTGAAACAGCGGCGCCGGCGCGGGCTAATGCCAGGGCGCTGGCTCGTCCCAGACCTCTGCCGCCACCGGTTACCAGCGCATGCATTCCAGTGAGAGTCATGGCAAACTCCTTTGTCAATGTTTTGCACACATTTTGCATACCTATCATGGTTATACCACACTTGCTATGCGCGCGGCGAGTACAATCTGTTGGAATTGGCAGTTGAAGGATGTTTGCTCTGCCCTATAATGCAAATGCATCTCTTCCTGGGAAACAGCTCATTCAGGCCGGGGTGAGTTGGAAATCTCATCGGGCGGCTGTTCTTTGCAGGGATTTCACCTGTTGGTGGCGGTATTTTTGCTGGTAGGCCTCCATGTTGGCGGGTTGGTATTCGATCTTGTACGTTACCATGCGGCAGTACACCCGGGCGATGACGCGCGCCGTGGCCACCGCCGCCTGTCCGGGCTGAGACGGGCTTTCATCCGCCGATAGAAGACGCTGAAGACGCAGTCCGAGCGCATGACCGAGGTGGCTGCCTTGCAACAGACCTGCCCGGCGCGGTTGCGCGTGTGAGCGTGGCGCTACGCAGTGTCTGGCCGCCCGAGATTTCGCGCTTGGGAGCCGGCCCCAGCCAGGAGCAGACGTGGTTTTCGGTGGGGAACCTGGACATGTTCCCGTCTCTATGACGGCCTGCTGAACCGGCGAGACGACCAGCCCGTGAATGACGGTCACGGCTGCGCCGCAGATGCGCTTGAGATGCTTGCGGATGTCCCGTAGGCGCGCTCGATGTCGGCGTCGCAGGCTTCGATCTGGCGGGTGGAGAAGTCGTACATCGCCAGGGATTGCTTGAGGACGAAGAGATGCTCCTGGCGCAGGCGCCGGTCAGCGCCTGGGCAATCGCTGCTTCGTCCTTCTGGCAGCGATAGTCCCGCAGCGCCGCCAGTTTGTGTGGGTCGCGCTCGCCTGCGGGAACGGGCGCTGATCAGGTGGCAGCGACAACCGTCCGCTTTCAGGGTCTCGAAGAGCGGGATCCAGGAGACGCTGACGCTTTCCATAGCGACCGTCTCGATGTGGTGTTCTTTCAGCCAGGCGGCGATTGTCTGCAGGTCGGGGGTGGAGACGCCGAAGGAGCGCGCCAGCCCGGTGTTCGCTTTTCCCGGTACGCAAACCCGGATTTCGCGGGCGCCGATGTCTACGCTGGCAGCGTTCGGGTTGAGGCGGGTCATCGAAGCGAAGGGACGGGCTGCCGCCAGTTGTGCCTTGGGTTGGCCGAGTTTGCTGATGAGGGTACCTCCTGCTTGAAATTCGGCAGGCCCGGCTGCATGGGGGGAAGAGCTTCCTGAACGGGGTCACCTGGGTCGCCACCACTGGCCATATCATCACAGCCGGAAACCACATTGCCGCTCGGCCAATGCGAATGGTACGGCTTGCGTGCCTGCCGCTTTTGAGTATACTGTGCATGAGGAGCCGCGCCCCTGTTTCCCCCTGGATGAACGACGTCCGCGCAGTCGAGGGATGTTGCACACGGATGGCTTCGCCTGTCGGCTCGCTGCCAGTGAGCCAAGCCGTTAGCCCGCCGACAGATGGCACAATTGCACAAGGGAATGTACCTATGAATGCAAAAGATGTCGTAGCTAAGTTGAAAGAATTAAAACCCATCATCGTTGAGCGTTATAAGGTCAGAGAAATCGGCCTGTTTGGTTCTTTCGTTCGTGGGGAACAAGATGCAAGCAGTGACATTGACTTGCTGGCAGAGTTTGAAGAGAACGCAGATTTATTTGATTTGATTGGATTGGCTTTGTATTTAGAAGAAATATTCCAGCGTCAGGTAGATGTGGTCCCCAAGCAAGCCCTTCGCGCAGAATTGCGAGAATCTGTCCTGCAACAGGTTGTGACTGTATGAGAGATTATACCCTTTATTTGAAGGATAGCCTGAGAGCGATAGAAAGCATAGAAGGCTTCATTTCAGGAATGGACTTGGAGACATTCCAGGCAGACGATAAGACCACCAGTGCCGTCATGCGAAAACTTGAAATCATTGGGGAAGCGGCGAAGCAGATACCCGATGAGATACGCCAAAAGCATTCCCAAATTCCATGGAAAGAAATGGCGGGCATGAGAGATAAGTTAATCCACTTTTACTTTGGCGTAGACTATCATCTGGTTTGGAAGGCAATAACAGAACGACTACCACACGTCAAGCGAGAGATTGAGAAGACATTGCAAAGCGCGGACTAACACGGCGTTCCGGGAAACAAACAAGCCATTTTTGAGACCAATTGGCGCCTGCTGCATAACCCCAAAAGGGCCTCACCGGCCTTCTTCGGCGAATCCTGTCCATCTGGTTTTCGGCGCGAACGGCGCGGCGTCAAGGGTAACATCAGATTCTTGAACGGGGTCGCCCTTGCGCGCACTCTGACCGCGCTGGCGATGGAGCGCGTCAAGGGTAACATCAGATTCCTGAACGGGGTCACCTGGGTCGCCACCACTGGCCATATCATCGCAGCCGGAAACCACATTGCCGCTCGGCCAATGCGAATGGTACGGCTTGCGTGCCTGCCGCTTTTGAGTATACTGCGTATGAGGAGCCGCGCCCCTGTTTCCCCCTGGATGAACGACGTCCGCGTTGTCGAGGGATGTTGTCCCAGACTGCAGGGCCGATAGCCGATAGGTCTATAATGCAACTACATCTCTTGTATCAGACTGCAGGAAGCGATGAGCAATGAACTTTTGGCAATCCTTGATGCCTTACCGTTGCCAACTGTCTATGCGCCAGAGGGGGGGCCGGTATGGCGTAATCGCATATGGCAGGAATGGAGTGGCACGAGCGAATCTGCGAATGATTTGATTGCCGCATGCGCGCAACTGCTGGCCTGGGAGGATCGTGACTGTGAGGCCGCGCGGGAATGGGTTGGGGTGTTATTGGCGGGCGATCCGCCCCTGTCACTTGCCGCGCCGTTGCGCTGCGATCGGTCGCGTTATGCGCAGGTGGTCATTCGGCGTAGTGAAACTGCGCTGACTGCGCAGGCAGTGGATATTACGGCGCTGTTGACCGTTCAGCGCTCAGCAGAAAAACAGCTTAACGTCATTCTCGACGCGCTTGACAGCCTTGAAGAGGGCTTTCTCTTGCTCGACGCCGAAGATCGAATTGTTTTTTGCAATCGCCGCTATCGCGAGCTGTACGCGATCAGTGCCGATCTAATTACGCCGTGGCGACCGTTTGCCGAGTTCATTCGGTTGGGCGCCGAGCGTGGCCAGTATGCGGCGGCAATTGGGCGAGTTGATGAGTGGGTAGCCGAGCGATTGCGACAGCACGCTGAGCTAGAGCCGATTGAGCAGCATCTGGCTGACGGGCGCTGGATACGGATCGTTGAGCGTCGCACTGCCGATGGTGGCACGGTTGGCTTGCGGATCGATATTACCGACATCAAGCAGGCAGAAGAGTTGCGGCGGCAGTTGGCGATCAGCGAAGAGGTGATTGCGGCGCAGTCTGCGTTGCTGGCCGAACTTTCAACGCCGGTGCTGGAAGTGGCGTCGCGGGTTTTGCTGGCGCCAATGGTCGGCGCGTTTGACAGCGCGCGGATGGAAAAACTGGTGGCGACGTTGTTGCAACACGTGCAGCAGCGTCAGGCTCGAGTAGTTGTGCTTGATGTCACCGGTGTGCCGGTCATAGATACGCAGGTCGGGCAGGCGCTCTTGCAATGCGCAACCGCAGTGCGGTTGCTTGGCGCGCAGATGATTGTCACCGGTATTCGTCCCGATGTCGCGCAGACTCTGGCCATGCTCGGCGTAGATCTCGGCTCGATTGATACGCGTGCCGACCTGCGCGACGGCGTGCAGTATGCTTTGCGTCAACGTGGCTGAAACCCGTTTCGATGTGAATGCAGTGAATGGCGAAATATGGGCGATGCCTGGCATCGCCCATACTGTTGCTCAGATTAGACCGCGCGTTCGATCACGAAGCGAGCGATCTCAACTAATGCCTGATGAGCCGAAGAGGGCGGGAAGATGTCGAGATGCGCAATTGCCCGCTCGATGTAACGTTCGGCTTCAGCTTGCGCTGCGGCGACGCCACCAAGGTCGATAACTTCACGAATCACGGCTGCAACCAGAGTTTCGTCTGGTGGTGTTTCCTGTAAGACATCGCGCAGGCGCGGGCTGGGTGACGCGGCAGTGGCGTAAATGAGCGGCAGCGTGATGGTGCCTTGTCGTAAATCATTGCCGGCTGGTTTGCCCATCGTCCGCTCATCGCCGATAAAGTCAAGCACATCATCGACAATCTGGAATGCCATGCCGAGATCGTACCCGTAGCGACCAAGGGCTGCCACCTGCTCATCGTTGCCGCCACCAGCGACCATACCGGCTTTGCACGCTGCTTCGAACAACACGGCGGTTTTGGCGCCGGTTTTGTAGAGGTACTGGTTTAAGGCGCGGTCAAATGGTTCGGCAACAGTCACCGGACTGAGTTCACCTTCGCAGATAGTTTGCACTGCCTCGGCGTAGAAGGTAATGATGCGCGGATCGGGGCTAAGCGCCATCTCGGCGGCAGCGAGCGCAAAAAAGTAGTCGCCGACCATAAGCGCAACATCGTTATCCCAGCGGGCATGAACGGTAATCTGGCCGCGTCGGCGGTTGGCCTGATCAACTAGATCGTCGTGAACAAGTGATGCAGCGTGGATCAGTTCGGCGGCTGCCGCCGGATGCAATACGCGCTCGAGCTGGTATTGGCCGAGATGGGCCGCAAGCACGGCCAGCGCAGCGCGGAGGCGTTTGCCACCTGAGCGCACAGTATGCGCGCCGGCAGCGCTAATCACGGCTACTCGCGAGGCTGTGCGTTCGAGCAGGCGTTGCTCGATTGCGCCAAGATCAGCCAGGATACCGGCGCGATGGAAGATGCCGGCCAGACCGCCAGCGGTTTGCGGTGGCAGCTCTCCGGTAACGTGATAACCATTTGTTACTACCCGCGTCTCGGGCACTGTCACCGGCCCTGATGGGTTCAATTGCGGTTGGTAGCCGGCCATGCGGCTGTTCCTTCCTAGGATCGCCGAGCCGGTCTGGCGCCGGAGGCGACGACGATCCGGCGATTGTGGCGCGCCTGCCAGAGAGGATAAGGTGAAATATAGTCACCTTGTGATATTCGCCACAATCTGAACTATAACATATTCATTGCGGCTGTCAAGCAAAGAATTCGATTCAATATAACTGTACCATAATTTGCGAGGTATTGGTATCTTCACCTGACAACAGGCGATATTTTACCTGAGTGGTACGAGGCGTGTATAATAGGCGCGAGGAATCTTCGCACATCACAGCGTTGTAAGGCATCCAATCCGGCGTGATGTGCGTATATCTGAGAGAGGTTGGCTGTGGCCCAACCGCATGATGTGGCTCGTTTGACCCGGCTGAGTGACGAGGCATTAATGGAATTAGTCGCCGCTGGCGACAGCGCAGCGTTAGCGCAACTGTATGATCGGCACTCGCGAGTAGTATACGGTCTGGCGCTCAGGATGCTGGGCACGGCTGAGCCAGCGGAAGAGGTGGTGCAAGAAACCTTCTGGCGCATCTGGAAGCGAGCGGTAACCTTTCAAACCGGCAATTCGTTCCTGCCCTGGATGTTTGGTATTGCCCGCAATCTCTGCATCGATGAGCTGCGACGGCGGCAAGTGCGTCCAGCTTCTGCAAGCAACGGTGAAGAGGCGCTGGCAAATGTGCCCGATCAGCAGCAAGATGTTGAACAATCAACGCTGGAAATTGAGCGTCGCCGCCTGATTACCAGCGCGCTGGCTGATCTGCCGGCTGATCAGCGTGAAGTCATTGAGCTGGCCTATTTCGGTGGTTTGTCGCAGCGCGAGATTGCCGATCAGTTGCAAAGCCCCCTGGGTACTATCAAGACGCGCATTCGGCTCGGTTTGCAGAAATTGAAGCAGGCATTGCTTCACTATGGCATAGATGCAATCGATCACTAGAAGAGTAGTTAGCAATGCACGACTCAGATCAGGAACGTGAACAAGCGCTGCTTGCTGCGGCTGCTCTTGGCAGTCTTGACCCCGCCGATCTGGCAGCGCTTGATCAACTATTAACCAGTTCCCCTGCGGCACGCGCCGAACTGCAACAGTTGCGCGAAACGGTGGCGTTGCTGCCGTATGCGGCGCCGCCGGTGTCGCCACCGCAGCGGGTACGCGCGCAGCTTATGGCGCGGATTGCGGCTGACCAGGCTCAACGCGCGCGCGGGGCATCGCCGAATCCGACCCGACGCGCCGGCTGGCTGGTTCCGGCAGCGCTGACCGCGCTCGCTGTGGTGATGGTGTTTCTCGGTAGTTTGACCCTTTCTCTCCAGAGCCAGGTTGCAGCCTTGACTGCAACGAACCAGCAATTGCTGGCAGCAGTGCGGGATTTGCGTCAGGCGGTAACGGATAGTGAAGCGCAACAGGCGCAACTGGCGGCGCAACTTGCTCGCTCTGAGCAACAGATTGCCCGCCTGAATGAACAGATTGAACACGAACGACTGCTGGTTTCGTTTGTCAGCGCGCCGGGTGTGGCTACCCGCGAATTGTTGCCGACTCGCGCCGATCTGACAGCGCGAGGTGAAATGTACATGTATCCCGGTGAAGCGCAGGCCGTTGTGGTGTTTAGTGGGTTGCCGCAGTTACAACCTGATCGTGTTTACCGCTTCTGGTTGAGTGATGGCGTGCAGCGGATTGCCGCCGGAACCTTTCACGTCGATGCGACCGGTCTGGCGACACTGGTGGTTACGGCGCCGCGCGAAGTCAATGCCTATACTGAGGTGATGGTAACGGTAGAACCGACCGACGCTGCTGCGCCGGGCGAGGTTGAGGTGATTTTGACCGGAACGTTGTGATTGAATGGCGAGAGTCTGCTCTCATTTGCTCGATGATAACCGGTAGTTGTGGCGCTGCCGATGTGGAACGAAATACCCGCCCGATAAGGGCGGGTATCTTTGTACTGGCGACTCCGAGTGGGCTCGAACCACCAACCTTCAGCTCCGGAGGCTGACGCTCTATCCAATTGAGCTACGGAGTCATTTCGCCCCAAAGTATACTCGATTGCCGACAAGCTGTCAATGGCAAGAGTTGCGCCTGGTGGCTGTCAGGCATTGTTTGAGTACACAACTTTTGACTTCAGGTTGTAGAAAGACTACAATCGCTATTAGGCTGGCTCGTTGCGAGTTAGCGGCATCTCGCAACCTGCTCATGTTATTTGTCGCAACCACAACCCTCGATTGTCAGAACACACCCGGAGGATGAGCGTGCAACGGTGGAAGCGCATCTTGAGCTGGATCGGTCTGGTCATCGCCGTGGCAATTGGCGGCCTGTTATTGAGTATTCCATTTGACGCCCTGATCGGTAGTGGGCGAGTTGCCGCGCTCACCAATACCACCATTCCCGGCCCGGCTGGCCCGATTCGCGCATTTGTCGCCCAACCGGACACTCCTGGCCCTCATCCAGCCGTCATCATGATCCACGAGTGGTGGGGGTTGCGTCCCGACATCATCGAAAAAGCCACTGCGTTAGCCGCCGATGGCTATCTGGTGGTGGCTCCTGACACCTTTCGCGGCGCCAGTACAACGTGGATTCCTCGCGCCATCTATCAGGTCACCACAACTCCGCTCGAACAAGTGCAGGCCGATCTTGATGCGGTGTTCGCATGGCTGACGGCGCGGCCTGATGTGCTGGCCGATCAGATTGCTGTAATCGGCTTTTGCTACGGTGGCCGTATGTCATTGCTCTACACGCTGCACAACCCGGCGATTGCGGCAACCGGTATCTTCTACGGGATGGCGACGGTCGATCCGGGCGCATTGGGCCAGATCCGCGGGCCGGTGCTGGGGATCTTCGGTGGAGCTGATGCCTCGATCCCGCTCAGCGAAGTCGAGCAGCTTGAACGCAACCTGAAAGCTGCCGGAGTTGATACGCGCTTCCTGATATTTCCCGATCAGCCGCATGCCTTTGTTGGTGGCATCGAGTCAATTAATGCCGGCGGCGCGCCTGGCGAAGCCTGGCAGGCGTTGCGAGCGTTTCTGTCGGAGGCATTGCGACAGACCCCGGCGTCGCAGTTACCTCTACCGGCTGGCAGCCCGGGATCATCAGCGGGATCGGTTTGGGGCATGCTGCATCATCGCTTCGTCTGCGGCTGGTAGACGAATTTACAAAGATCGCCTTGACGAAATTCGTGGAGAGTGGTACACTTTTAGTAGTTCGGAAATGAACAACTATGATGGACGCGAATCTATTAGAACAATTGACTGCGCTGGGGCTAACCGAATATGAAGCGCGTGTATACCTGGCGTTGCTGAGCGAGCATCCATCCACAGGGTATCAGATCAGCAAGATGGCCGGTATCCCGCGCTCGATGGTCTACGAAGCGTTAGGGCGGTTAGAAGCGCGCGGCGCGGTACTGAAGTCGGTTGAAGAGAAAGCGACGCTCTACCGTCCGATCTCGCCGGCGATTCTGCTTGATCGGTACGAGCGTGAAGCGCGCGAGCGGGCTGAGACGTTGCGCAACCAGTTGATGCCGCTCTTTCGGCACGAAGAGAGCGACCGGCTGTGGAACTTTAGCGGTCGTCGCGAGGCACTGGCTGCGGCGCGCGATCTGATCGAGGGCGCCGAACGCGAGCTGATGCTGGTCTTGACCGATGCCGACGTTGAAGCGCTCTACCCGGCGCTGGCCGCAGCGCATGCGCGTGGCGTGGCGCTCGGCGTCATTCTCACCGGCGAAGCGCCGTTTTCGTTTGGTCAGGTGGTGCGTCATCCCAAACGTGAGACCGAGTTGCATGGGATGGTCGAAACCTTGATCGTTGTGGCTGACGAGCGCGAGTTTCTGATCGCATCCGGTCATCTGTCTACTACCGCCACGGTCACGACCAATCGCAATATGGTCTTGATCGCGCGCCAGTTTATCTGGATGGAGCTGTTCGCCCAACGAATTTTTGCCCGTCTCGGTGATGATCTGTTAGCCAGACTTGACCCCGAAGATCGGCAAGTGCTGCATTCGTAGGTCGAGCGGTGAGCGTGGCGAAGAAATCTTCTCGCGGGCATTTGCCAGGCTCAGCCAGACAGGATAGCGGCAGGCGTAGCCGGTTAGCGCAGCGGCAGAGAGGAGATGAGCATGATTACCGTTTCCAATACAACATCCCGACAGCGATGGACGCTGTGGCTAAATGACGAGATCCTCGAACCGGCCTTTGTAGCGTTGACTTTGATCGGAATTATTGCCGGTCTTATGTTAGAAGGGATCGGTGCGCCTGATACCGTTATTCTGGCCGTTCATCTCGCAACCTACTTTTTTGGCGGTTTTTACGCCACTCGCACTATTATCGAGTCGCTGCGCCACTGGTCAATTGAGGTCGATCTCTTAATGGTGCTGGCGGCACTCGGCGCCGGCTACCTGGGTGATTTTACCGAAGGCGCCATTCTGCTCTTCCTCTTTTCGCTCAGCAATGTGCTACAAGCGTATGCGATGCGGCGCACCAGGCAGGCAATCAGCGCTTTGATGGAATTGCGCCCCGATACGGTTACCATACTTCGTGACGGACGCGAACTCCAGGTATCGGTTGAGGAGGTACAGGTTGGTGACGTGGTAGCCCTGCATCCCGGCGATCGCGTGCCGCTTGATGGAGTGATCGAGCGCGGGAGTGGCGCATTTGACGAGTCGGCTATCACTGGTGAGTCAATGCCGGTGCTGAAGACGCCGGGCATGACGGTACTGGCCGGCACGCTCAACCAGACTGGCGCGATTGCGATGCGGGTAACGAAACCGGCACATGAGAGCACGCTGGCCCGCATCATCACAATGGTGAGCGAAGCACAGGCGCGCAAAGCGCGTTCGCAGAGCTTTCTCGAATATTTCGAGCAGCGTTATGCGATTGGCGTGATTGTGGCCGTAGCCCTCTTCATCCTGGCGATGCCGGCGCTTACCGGCGCTGCCTTTGCCGATGTCTTCTATCGCGGCATGGTGCTGCTCACGGTTGCATCACCCTGCGCGCTGGTCATTAGCGTGCCGGCATCACTGCTTAGCGCAATTGCTGCCGGCGCCCGGCGCGGCGTGCTCTTCAAGGGTGGCGTGCATCTGGAAGAGCTGAGCAAGGTGCGCGTGATCGCTTTCGACAAGACCGGTACCCTTACCTTTGGCAAACCAGTAGTGACCGATCTGGTGCCGGAAGGTGATATTGATGAGCAGGAACTGCTGACCGTCGCGGCTCGCGCCGAGCAGCCTTCAGAGCATCCGATTGCGCGCGCGATTTTGCATGCCGCCGAAGAGCGTGGCATCACGATTGCGCCTCCCGATCAATTCACCGCCGTGACCGGTATGGGGGTCAAGGCGATGTGGGATGGCGTTGAGACACTGGTTGGCTCGCCACGGCTGTTTGCCGAGGCAGGCGTTATTGTGCCTGCCGGGTTACTCGCTCGCGCCGATGAACTGATCGGGCAAGGGCGGGGAAGCGTATTGCTGGTCAGGCGCGGCAAGCAGTGGCTGGGATTGGTTGCCGTCATGGATCGCGAACGTCCTGATGCGGCGCAGCGGATTGCCGAGTTGCGCGCCGCCGGGATCGAGCGGATCGTAATGCTCACTGGCGATAATCCGCAGGTGGCTGAGGCAATGGCGCGACGATTGGGTATCGACGAGGTGCATGCCGGCCTCTTGCCTGCCGATAAGCTCCGCATTGTCGAACAGCTTCGTCAGCGCTACGGAGCGGTCGCGATGGTTGGTGATGGCGTCAACGATGCGCCGGCACTGGCAGCAGCGACAGTGGGGATTGCCATGGGCGCAGCGGGAACAGATGCCGCTCTCGAAACTGCCGACCTGGTCTTGATGCGCGATGATTTAGGTGCAATTAGCTATGCGCTGCGCCTGAGCCGCCGGACCCAGCGCGTGGTCTGGCAGAATATCGCCTTCGCGCTGGCCGTGGTTGTCGTGCTGGTGAGCGCGACTCTGACCATCGGTGTGCCATTGCCGCTCGGCGTGGTTGGTCACGAGGGGAGTACCATCATTGTGGTGCTGAACGGACTACGGTTGTTGCTGTTTCGGTGACAGTTGGTTAGCGCCATGATCTGAATGAACCCGGCGCAGTGAAGCTGGTAGTAATATCAGGAACGTAAACTATGTCTGGCGGGACGCAATTCTGCGTCCCGCCGTTGGTTTATATCACGCGCAGATTCGGTTGCGAGCAGGGTCTTTCGCTGCTGTGCGATGGCGGTGGAGATACGCTCCGGCAAATGCGGGATGGATGTGATGCGGGATTGTCTTCCGCGCGGACACCGACTGCGAGAAGTAACGCTTTACTGGAGGTTAAGTAATTTGCTCTGACAGGTAATGTTTGAGTCATCTTGGTTTGCTATTGTAGAAGCAACGTATACCGGCATTCGTGAGGTGAAGGATATGCGTTTTTGCTCTGTTTTTTGCGTTGTTCTCGTTCTTTGTCTAATCCTCTGGCCAGCGCCGCCACCTCCACTTGACGCGCAAGCCGATCTAATGTAGCAAGTCATCGAGCTGACGAATCAAATTCGGATGGCCAACGGCCTGTCACCGCTTCGCCGCAATGACCAGTTACAGGCTGCCGCAATGTATATCGCGCAAGACAATGCCAGTCGCAATCTGCTCTCACATACCGATGCGCTGGGTAGAACTATGGGCAGTCGATTTCGGGATTTCGGGTATAACTACTCAATCGCGGCAGAAAATCTCGCGGCAGGGTATCAGACGCCGGCCAGTGTGCTGGATGGCTGGATGAATAGTTCGGGGCATCGAGATAATATTCTGCGGGATGGCTTATGTGAAATCGGTGCCGGCTATGTCTACGCGAGCAATACGACCTATAAAAGCTTTTGGTCACAAGCGTTTGGCTGTCGCTTCAACACCTATCCGGTCGTGATTAATGGCGAAGCGGCGGCGACGACATCGCCCTTGGTGCAGCTCTACATCTACGGCAGCGGGTGGGCCGAGCAGATGCGGCTGAGTAACGACGGCGTCACCTGGACGGAGTGGATGCCTTACGCTTCCACAATGAATTGGACGATCCCATCCGGTCAGGGAATGCGCACCGTCTTTGTCGAGGTGCGGCGTGGCGCAACTGTCTATCAGTCGAGCGATACGATTGAGCTGGTTGCCACTTCCACGCCCACGCCGACGCGCACGCTAACGCCCACGCCGACGCGCACGCTAACGCCCACGCCGACGCGCACGCTAACGCCCACGCTCACGCCGACGCGCACCCCAACAGCGCCAGCAACCGGCACTACACCGCCGTATCAGATCTTCATTCCGGTGACGTTGAATTGACAAATCGCTGCTTCAGACGTATAGTTAGGAAAGCCTGTAAGGCGCTGGTTAACAACGATGAGGAACGGAACCGCTATGGACAGTAGTCATTCTCGTCAGCGGCAAAGTGTGGTGATAACAATCAATACATACACCGGCCTCATCGGGATGGTGTGCCGGCACGAATAGGTATAGCGCCTTTTCGATAGAACGTGCCCCGGTGAGGTCTTGCCCGCCGGGGCATTATTGTGTCTGTATGGTTGTCGTCACCCCTGCGCCGCTGTCAAGATGCAGAGGGGGTGACAATGACCACTTTTCCAACTCCCCGCCTCGATGAGGTACAGGCACTGATTGCCGAACAGCGCTGGCTCGATTTACGCGAGCAGCTCTCGCGCTGGCCTGCTCCTGAGATCGCCGATCTGCTCCGCGAATTGTCTTCAGCCGAACGAATGCTGGTATTTCGCGTCTTGCCGCGCGCATTAGCTGGCGAAGTCTTCTCATATCTCGAACACGATGATCAGTACGAGTTGCTGTCGAGCCTGAGTCAGGAAGAGACCCGCCTGCTGCTCGCCAACCTGAACCCTGATGACCGCACGCAGTTATTTGAAGAGTTGCCCGGACAGGTAACGCAAAAGTTATTAAACTTGCTCAGCCCGGAAGATTTGCGTGAAGCGCGTCAGTTGCTCGGTTATCCCGAAGAGAGTGTTGGGCGGCTGATGACGCCGGATTATGTGGCAGTGCGCCCGAACTGGACGATTGCGCGCGCTTTGGAACATATCCGCAACCGTGGTCGGAATAGTGAAACGATTGATGTCATCTATGTAACCGATGAACGCTGGCGCTTGCTTGACGCGATTGAATTGCGCCGATTTATCCTGGCTGAGCCAACGCAGACGGTGCGAAGTTTGATGGATGAGAGCTATGTTGTGCTCTCTGCGTTTGATGATCGCGAGCGGGCTGTTGAAGCGCTCCGTCGCTATAGCCTGCCGGCTTTGCCGGTCGTCGATTCCGACGGCGTGCTGGTGGGTATCGTTACCTTTGATGATCTGATCGATGTAGCTGAAGAGGAAGTAACGGAAGATTTCCATCGCAGCGCAGCAATAGAACCGCTACGCGGGAATTATCTCGAGGTGCCGGTCCTGGAACTGGTGCAGAAGCGGGTGCCGTGGCTGGTGGGGTTGGTATTTGTCAATGTCTTCTCGGGCGCCGCTATTGCCGCTTTTGAAGAGACTATCGCGGCTGTGGTCTCGCTGGTCTTTTTCTTGCCCCTGCTGATCGGTAGCGCTGGCAATGCCGGCTCACAATCGGCGACGTTGACGGTGCGCGCGCTGGCAACCGGTGACATTGAAGCGAGTGACTGGTGGCGATTGCTGTTCAAAGAACTACTGGTTGCCGCGTTACTGGGTAGCTCTATGGCGCTTGCCGTTGGCGTGCTTGGTGTCATCCGGGTAGGCTGGGAAGTTGCCGGTGTGGTCTCGCTCACCATGATGGTGCTGGTCTTGATGGGAAGTCTGATCGGGATGTCGTTGCCGTTCCTGCTGCGTCGCTTCGGCCTCGATCCAGCCACTGCAAGCGGCCCGTTGGTCACATCATTGTCAGACATCGGCGGTGTATTGATCTACTTCTCGCTGGCAACGTGGTTACTGGGTCTGGCATCGTAAGAGGGAGTAAAACTATGTTCAAACCACGCACCTTTACCCCCGATCTTCCAAAAAGCTCCCTCTTTAGCCGCGCCGATCTCTGGCTATTGCTCATCCTGATCGGGCTACTGGCGCTGGCAATTGTTGCCGCCGAAGGGGCGCCGGCTACCGTACAGGGGCCGGATATCGATCTCTCGCTGAGCGCGCTGCCGTTTTACGCGCTGCGTTCGGTAGGTCGGATGGCGCTGGCTTACGGATTGTCGTTGCTGTTCACCTTGATCTACGGTTATATCGCCGCCTACAACGCGCGCGCCGAGCGGATTATGATTCCGCTGCTCGATGTGTTGCAGAGTGTGCCGATCCTGTCGTTTTTGCCGGTGGTTTTGCTCAGCTTGAGCGCAGTGCTGCCCGAAGCGATTGCGGTCGAACTGACGGCGGTGGTGCTGATCTTTACCAGCCAGGTCTGGAACATGACCTTTGCCTGGTACCAGTCACTGACCACCATACCGCGCGAGTTGCGCGAAGCGAGCAGCATCTTCTCATTCTCGCGCTGGCAGCGCTTCACCACGCTCGAATTTCCGTTCGGCGCAATTGCCCTGGTCTGGAATAGCATGATGAGCTGGGCCGGAGGCTGGTTTTTCCTGATGGCGGCAGAGATCTTTACCCTTGGAGAGCGCGATTTTCGCCTGATGGGTCTGGGCGCGTTTCTGCAAACGGCAGCCGACCGTGGCGATATAGGCGCGATTGGTTGGGGTTTGCTTGCGCTGGTGATCGTCATCGTCACCCTTGATCAGTTTGTATGGCGGCCACTGCTGGCCTGGGCCAGCCAGTTTCGGCTGGAAATGATTGGGCGCGATGATGATGAGGCGCAGTCGTGGTTTTACGATCTGATCCGGCAGTCGGCGCTGTCGCAATGGTTTGGTCGTCTGGCCGGCAGCATCGACCAGTTCGTTGGGCGCGTCTTTCGTCAGCATCCTGCGCCTGATCCTTTCCTGGATAACTCGACTCAGCGACGTTCGGCATTGAGCTGGGTGCTGACAGTTGTCGGTGTACTGATCATAGCATGGGGTGTCTGGAGCGGGAGCCAACTGCTGCTTCAGGTATCAATCGCGCAATGGGGATCGATTATCCTTGGCGTGGGCGCGACGATGTTGCGGGTTGCTACCGCAACGACCCTGGCCTTGCTCTGGACGGTGCCGGTGGGAGTGTATATCGGCACGCGGCCACGGGCGGCAGCAGTCTTGCAGCCGATTGTGCAGATTGCCGCTTCGATCCCGGCAACGGCGCTCTTTCCCGTGCTGGTGCTGGCGTTGATTGCCATTCCGGGCGGATTAAATCTGGCCGCGATTGCGCTGATGATGCTGGGCACGCAATGGTACGTGCTCTTCAATGTGATTGCTGGCGCTGCGGCCATCCCTCAGGATCTCCGCTTTACCAGCGAACTCTTGCAATTGCGCGGCTGGGAACGCTGGCGTATCCTGATCTTACCCGGTCTCTTCCCCTACCTGATCACCGGTCTGATCACAGCCAGCGGTGGGGCGTGGAATGCCAGCATCGTTGCCGAGTATGTCGTGTTTAATCAGCAGACGTATCAGACATTTGGCATCGGGGCGCAAATTGCTGCGGCAACCGCCGCCGGCGATTTTGCCGGTTTGTTTGCGGCGACGCTGGCGATGATTGCGGCAGTCGTTACCATCAATCGACTGGTCTGGCGACGGTTGTACCGGCTGGCCGAATCGAAGTACCGGATGGAATAACTGGCAAGTTGAGGTTTTCAGAGCCAGTAAGGAGTAATATTATGCAGCGCGGTCAAACGAAACCGCTGGTAGAGTTGATGGGGGTTACCCAGCGTTATGGCCGGGGAGCGCGCCAGTTTACGGCTATTCAAGATGTCAATCTGACAATCGCCGAGGGCGAGTTCGTCGCCTTGCTTGGCCCGTCAGGTTGCGGCAAGAGTACCCTGTTGCGCATCATCACCGGTCTCAACCGTCCGAGCGAAGGGCTGGTGCGCTATCGCGGAAAGTCGTTGGACGGTGTGAATCCGTATGCCACGATCGTTTTTCAGACCTTTGCCCTCTTCCCCTGGTTGACAGTGGAAGAGAATGTGGCAGTGGCGCTCAAGGCGCGAGGGGTTGACGATGCTACCGCTCACCGGCGAGCCGTCGAGTTGATCGATCTGGTTGGCCTGGATGGTTTCGAGCAGGCCTATCCACGCGAGTTATCGGGTGGCATGCGGCAAAAAGTCGGCATTGCCCGGGCGCTGGCGGTTGATCCCGAATTGCTCTGTCTCGATGAGCCGTTCAGCGCGCTCGATGTGTTGAGCGCCGAGGCATTACGCGGTGAAGTGCTGGAGTTGTGGACAGGCGGCAGCCTTAAGATTCGCGCCGTGTTGATGGTGAGCCACAATATCGAAGAGGCCGTCTTCATGGCCGATCGGATTGTGGTCATGGATAAGAATCCGGGTCGGGTGATTGCCGAAGTATTGGTGCCCCTTCCCCATCCGCGTGACCGCAAATCTGACGCCTTCGCGGCGCTGGTCGAGCGGGTGTATGCGGTGCTGGCCGGACAAACGCAGCCGGAGGCAGTTGAGTATGGCACCGAGCCGGGACAGAGTGGCCAGACTCGCCTCTTGCCGGCAGTATCGGTGACGGCGTTGGCCGGTTTGCTGGAGCAGGCCAATGCCACAGATGATGAGCGCGATCCGATTGCCAGACTGCAAGATGAGTTAGGACTGGATCTTGATCAGTTGTTGCCCCTGATTGAAGCAGTTGAACTACTCGGTTTTGCCCGGGTTGAGAGCGGCAACCTGATCTTGACGCCATTGGGCGAAGCCTTTGCCGAAGCCAGCATTCAGACCCGCAAAGAGATCTTCGCCTCGCGCTTGCGGCGGTTGCCCTTCTTCCGCTGGATGCTGCGGATGATTGCTGCCGCCGACAATCAGTCGCTGCGTTGGGAGGTGTTGTTGACGGCGCTCGAGCCGGAATTTCCCTCAGAGGTAGCCGAGCGTCAGCTCGATATTGCGCTGGAATGGGGGCGCTATGCCGAACTTTTTGCCTACGATGACGCTGAGGGTCGCTTCTTTCTGGAAGCGCCGACAGTGGCAGCGAAGTAGCAGTTTGACGCCCATAGCGCGGCGCCAGTAACGCATCATATGTCGAATTTGCGCCCTGATGTACACAGGTGGCGCGATTGAGCAGAACGTGAAAACGCTGGTAAAGCTGATCTAAGCCGGTACAAGCGCAGGATTGGGTATCTATTCGTAAAGGGGACGACGCGGCGCGTCGTCCCGGTGTTGGTTATTCTGCCCATACGCGCAGGAACTGAAGATGCAACACGCGCCGATCGGTAAGCCGGGAGTCTTCGGCAGCCGGGATCCATGCCGGTCCGGTGAGACGAAGGAGGATCGTGCCGGTATCAGCAGGGGGGAGTTGCGCCGGGTCGAGAGTTACGCGCAACACTGTCGGCTGCTGCAGGAGTTCATAGCAGCCTAACTCGACAATCGGCGCTGTGGTGGTTGGCCAAAGCTGATCTTCCACCTGCGCGCTGATGCAGAGCCTCGCCGATCCCAGGTGGGTTGGGCGCAGCCCACCGGCTGTTTCGATTGCAATGGTTTGGCGGTTGGCGCCGGTCGGCCAGGGTAACCGCAAGACAGCTTCACCGTTGCTCCAGCTATATTGCCAGCCATCACGACTCTGTTCGGGCCGATAGAAACCGGTGAGCTGGGCCGCAAATGAATCTGGCTCAATCGGAAGTGGATCCGTAGTAACGACGGGCACCGCCGCCGGATCGAGCCGGTAGATGGCAAAAGGCAGAGTCAGGCGGGAAACGGTTTGCGGTTTTTGGTCGGTCAATTGCTCGAATTCAGCCAGATCGAGCGCTGCCTCGCCGATAAACGTCAACTGAAAACCGGGTAAAGCCAGATTGCCGCCGCTGGCGCTCAGCATGAGGTAGACGTTACGTCCTTCGGCTTGCCAGCGCCTGACCTGTTCGGCCAGGAGCGCGGCATACGGCGCAGTAGCAACACTCTTGACGGTGAAGGCGTTGATGTCGTGGGCAAAACGCAGCGGTGTTGCCAGCAAGTCGGGAATATCGCGCGAGTCACTGTAGATCGGCGCGCCACCGCGCAACAGTACGATGTCACGTTCGGGTATGAAGTAGTCAGCAATCGTCTCGACCTGATCCAACGCGCCAGCGTATTCGGTGTGGACAAAATAGTAGCGTCCCGTCCAGCCCAAAAAGAGGATTAAAAGGCCAGCCAGCGTAGCAGCCAGGGCTTGTCGCCAGCGGGCAGCATGTGGCCTGATCTGCCAGGCGCCGGCGAGCGCCGCCAGCGCATACGCGGCGCTGAGGGCAAAGACCGGATAGGCGATAGGCACGAATCGACGCAAGATGTAGATGTAGGTCTGCTCGGATGTGCCATACGTCTGGCGCAGGTAGAAAAAGCTGCCGAGAAAGCCGACCGTCAGGAAGAGCCAGCTTGCCGTTGACAGACCGTTGCGCCACCAGAGCGCAAAGCCGATAGCTGCCAGAATGACGCCTAACGGCGAGAGATACCAGCCTACGCGCACCAGGCCGGCCAGTGGAATCAGCTCTTTGGGTTGCACCGGCGCCGGATCACTGGTAAAGGTGCTGGGATCGGCCAGCAGGCGTTGCCACCAGTTCATTGTCCGGTATTCCTGGTAATAGAGCACGAGTGGCAGCCGGATCGGCGCCCCAATGTAGCCTTGCACGCGCAGCCAGTTGAGGGTTTGATTGGAGAACGGCCCCTGCCATGGCCCGCGAGTGGCGGCCAGCTCAGCTCGCAGCGCGGTTGTCGCTGCCAGATCGGGTGTGGCCTCCCAGGGCCGACCGGTTAACACTACCCCTGCCTGCAAACGCGCTTCCTCAGGTGTCATCACACCGCGACGCACATCGCCAGCCACCAGTTCCGGATCGCGGGTAAGGGGATCATTCCATCCGCCGCGGGTATTAAAGAGCAGATCGGCGTCGATGATCTGCGGACGCGCGAAGTAGGCCCAGCCGATCAGCAGTAACAGACCGATCGCAATCGCATTTTGCCAGCGCTGTCGCCGGGCAACCAGCCGGTGTTCGAGGGCTAAGATCAGGTTGTTTCGACGCAGAAACACGAGCGTTGTCAGCGCGAGAGCGATCAATGCCAGTTCAACCCAGATTCGCCATGGATCGTCAAGTGAACTGAATCTGGATGTGAAGTACGACTCGCGCACTGCTGGGGTAAGGAAGGGCAACGCAAGCCATGAGGTGATGGCGAAATCTTGAAAACGAGCAAAACCGGTATCGAAGAAGTAGGCGCGGGCAATAAAGATGATATGGAGCGCAGCGTGGATCAGCATTGCCAGCATGCCCAATGCCAGAGCAGTCTGTTCGCGTTGCCAGCGGCGGGTAAGCCAACAATACCCGAGATATAGCATCGCCGGCGCGAGCAGAAAGAAGTCGATACGCGCAAGCGCCACCTGGCCGAAGGCGATCCCGGCCAGCGCCGCCGAGGCGATCCGGCCTGGCGCGGGTAGGGTGCGGTCGTTGAAACGCGCAAACAAGTACAGGCCGCCCCACGTCAGGAATTGAGCAGTGGTTTCAGCGGTGGAATAGCGCGAAAACCAGACCTGCACTGCATTCAGGCCGAGCAACAGCATTCCAAGCCAACCCACCCACGGCCCGGCCAGGCGTCGTCCGAGCATGCCTGCGCTCCATGCCCCCAAAATTCCTAGCAAGCCGGTGGCAAACAGGCCAAACAATGGGCCGCCGGCGGCGGTGAGCAACCCGATCCAGGCCGGAAAGAGATGGAAACCCTGGGGAACAATCCGACCCTGAGCCAGCTCACCCTCGTTGATCAGAAAACCGGCGGCGCGCAATCGCGTTGCGATATAGCGATCGCGGGCCTGCCCGATCATAAAATTACTTACCGCCTGAGCTGCCGGCTCGCGGATTGCCGGATCGTCGCTTTGCAGGGCCTGTCCCAGTTCGGCGACAATCGTATCAGTCTGGACAATACTACCGGTGCGAGCGATAGCAAAACCGGTGACCGCATAGACTCCGGCATCGCGCACACCCAGAACGACCTCAAAGGGGCGGGCGACCAGCAGGGTAAGAGTCAGTAAGGTTGCTGCCCAGAGCAACGCTACCCGGCGGTTGAGGGGGGCCGGTGGGAGTGGCGCCGGTTGGCGGGAAGCCAGCCAGAGCAATCCGCCAATGCCAGCCAGGGTTATACTCAGATGCAGCCAGAGCGAAAAGATACCGAGGCTGCTCAACACCAGTGCCAGCCAGCCGCTCCAGAGTGCGCTGATCAGGCAGCGCTCGAAATGCAGTTCGAGGCTATCGCGCGCGCCAAATTGCGGGATAGCCCGGATCAACGCCCATCCCGGCGCATAGATCAATACTGGTAACAGAAGAATGCCAACGACAATCTGTATCATGCTTGTGCCCGGCGAACGATGCCGCGCGTGATTATAGCATGGAGTTTGCATGGTACAATGCGGCGATAGCTCAACTGCCGCGTAGCTACTCTTTGCTGCGCACATAAACCTTATGCGTGTAATGACTTCTTCTTTGCTCAAACGAATCAATTTGCGGGCTGCCGCAAGCGCGCAGGAACAACGATTACCATCCGTGGCGATCCCGGCGCTGTGGCTGGTCATTGCGACCGTGATCACGCTCATCGCCAGTTATGCGATCCGCCCATTGGTGCTGGTTGACATTGGAGACAACCGCGATGGCCCGTTTCTGGTCAACTTCAACGCGCGCGAGATTGACGCTGCGGGGCCATTTGAGCGGTTTGAATGGCCTGCCGGCGCAGCCAGTGTCACCATTCCCGGCGGGCGCGAGGGGGTCTGGCTGGGGCGGATTATTGCCCGACCTGACGCCGATCCAACCATTTTGCGCCGCAACTCGGCGGGAGCGGTCAATGGTGTCCGGGTTGAAATGCCGCGACGCAGCGATACCGAGATGCTGGTCAAGATTCCGGCTCACATTGCTGCCGCACCTGCGCTGACCTTCGAGCTGGTATCGCCGCTGGTCGGCGATCCGGCGCCACCGCCGGGTGTGCCGATGGCGGTTGAGATAGCGCCGGCTCGCACCTATCGCTGGAGCGCCGAAGAGAGTGAGATCCGTTTTCCCCGGCTGGGACAAGGAAACTGGATTGTGCGACTTGATGCCGTGATTGCCCATCCTGACGGTTCGCCGGTTAATGCTCGGCTCAGCGCCAACGGTGTTTTCCTGGCCCGGCTTCCCGAACAGCCGCAATCCCGTCGTTTGCACATTCTGGTGCCGGCGGCAGTGATGAGCGGTGGTGATCTCAATCTGACGTTGCAGGCCGATCCGTTTCGTGATCCGCGCCCGCTCGGTGTACTCATCGCCGACATTGCCGTGGCTCCGGCAGATAGCCCCTTCCTGTCAGTGATCGCGCCGCCGCCGGTTGCGCTTGGTCTATCGCTACTGACCGTGCTTGGCTTGTTTGCCTGTCTGGCGTTGTTGACAACCGATCTCGATCAACGGCGCTGGTTGTTGAAACCAACCAGTTGGGCGGCTGTTGGGCTGATCGTTGCCGTGATTGCCGGCGGTTGGGCGCTGATAACTTTCCGCTTTCCGAGCGGTCAAATGATTGACCGTCTGGCTGCGCTGACTATCCTCAGTCTGGCGTTGACGCTGATATTGCGCCCGCTAACCCGCTGGCTGTTGCGCCAAACCGGCGCTGTCGTCTCGCCCGAATTTACTGCCGGGTTGTTGATCGTCTTCCTGGTCGGATTTTGGCTCAAAGCTATCGGAATGATCTTTCCCTATTTTGTTGGGATTGATGTGTTCTGGCACATGGACAAAGCGCGGCGGATCATCTACGATGGCGCGTTGCCGTTGTACTACAGCGTGAATAGTCCGCTTAACGAAACGACCATGCCGGTGGCTGAATGGGGCGTGAATCCGCCGGTAATTCCCTATTCGCCCTGGTTCCACATTCTGGCGACGAGTTACGCTATCTTTCCGTGGCCGATGGAGACGACGGCAAACTTTGTCAGCTTGCTGATGGATATGTCACGGGTCATTTTGATCGCTGCCATCGCGCTCAAGGCCGGGCTAAGTCAGCGGGTGGCATTTTTGGCCGCTGTCACCTACGCGGTACTGCCGGTCACCTTCCTGCTCCATATCTGGGGAAATGTGCCGACATCTGCCGGTCTCTGGCTCAATCTGCTGGTACAGACAACTATCCTGCTCGCGTGGGATCGATTGGGAGAGTGGCGGGTGCAACTCTGGTTTGTGCCGCTGCTAGTGCTGGCCTTCCTGGTTTATACGGTAACCGGCGTCTTTACCGGTGTGTTTCTGATCGTGTTCACTGCGCTGGTCTGGTTGAATGCGCGTCGAGGAGTGGAGTGGCGGACACTGCTGCCCGGTTTGCAACCCCTCTGGATCGCGGCTGGCATGGCTATCGGGTTGGCGATTGCGATCTACTACGGTCAGTACTTTCAGCCGATCCTGGAGCGCACTCTGCCCTATATGGCGACAGTCTTTACCCGTGGGCCGGAAACGGTTGGCGTGTCGCGTCCGCCATTTCACGAATACCTGTGGTCGTTTGTGCCGCACCTGGGTTATCACCTCTGGCCTAACCGCTATCTCTACTACGGTCTGGCCATTCCGCTGATCTTCTTCATTCCGGGCTACTGGGCCATGCGGACGCGACCGCTACTCTGGCTGGTCGTCTCGGCGTGGGGAACGGTGGCGCTGCTCTTTTTGTTAGCCGGCTACCGGATTTCGATGGTTGATAAGCAGCTCTTCTATCTCATTCCGGTGATCTGTCTGGCATGGGCAATCATGGCCGATCGATTGTGGGCGCGCCGATGGGGGCAGCTTCTAGTGCTGGCAACGCTGGCGCTGTCACTGGGGAGCGCGCTCTGGTTGTGGGTGATGCGGATTAGCATTTCGCCGATTCAAGGGAATTGATCCCGATGATGGTCAGGCTGGCGGAATTGACTAAAACATAGCTATGACTGAAGTTATCGATGAGAAACTGGCTGCGGCAATTGATCCGTGGCTGCAACATATGACCTGGCGACGCGATTTTGCCGCCTGGCGTGAGCGTCGTCTCCGTCAAGAGCATTATCAGACCGAACGTCTGGCGCAGGCGCGGGCCGTGATCGGTGATCTGAAGGGCGCTCGGTTGCTTGATCTCGGCGCCGGTATGGGTGGATTTGCCGTCGCCGCAGCGCTGGCGGGGGCACAGGTGACGGCCTGTGAGTATAATCCGGCATATTGCCAGATCATTCGGTTGCGCGCTGCTCGTTACCGTCTCCATCTGCCGATCATCAATGCCGCTGGCGAGAAGCTACCACTGCCTGACGCCGCTTTCGATCTGGTGGTAGCGTGGGATGTGCTCGAACACGTGCAGGATCCAGTTGCAGTGTTGGGCGAAATCGCTCGTGTGCTGCGACCGGGTGGTCACGCGCTGATCACGGCGATCAATCGACGCGCATGGATCGATCCCCATTACCATATGCGCGGAATCAACTGGTTGCCTCGTCCGCTGGCGGAAACGCTCATTGCCATGCGCGGTCGCACCAAACAAGGGGCGGCCTTCCGTGATATGCAGCGGCTCAGCTCGATGCACTATTTCCACTTCCGGGAACTGGTGCAGCTTTGCCGCCAACTCGGCTTTACAGTCACCGATCTGCGCGAACAGGCGCTGCTGGCCGGCAAACTGGTCAGCCGTCGTCCGTTGCGCCAGGCGATCCGGGTGCTGCTGCGCCGGGTTGGGCTTGAACTGGCGGCCTATCGTATCCAGCGCAGCTACTACACCGGTATGTTTGAACTTGATCTGCGCAAGGAGGGCGCATGACGGCGCCACGTCCGTCGTTGGCGACGCAGGTGTCGCGAGCGGTGTTATGGAACACATTGTTTGCGCCATTGCGGTTACTTGCCGAAGTGGTGGCGACACTGGTCAAGTTAAACCAGCTCTCGCAAGCCGGTTTTGGGTTAATTGCGCTGGTGCGCGGCGCCAGTAATCTGTTCGGCACGGCGCTCGATCTGGGCATTGCGCGGGCGTTGCCCAAATACATTCCAGAGACTGAGCGGGCCGGCGGCGCGCGCGCAGCGCGTCGTCTCTTCTTGCTGGTTGCCGGATTGCAACTGACCATTTTGCTGGTGATTGCAATCGGTCTGGCCTTAAGTCACCGCCAGATCGAAGGTTACCTGCAAGGTTTGCTCGGTGGCGATGTCACCGTGGAGGCGGCGGCCCGCGCCGAGCTGAGTCGGTTTGTAGCCGAGTTTCACTGGCTGATTATTGCTGCCATCGTCATTCTGCTTGGATTAGGCGCGCTCTATGACCTGCTCATGGCGGTGCTGAGCAGTTTCTTTCGCCAAAAGGCCTGGAATGGCATCGCCTTGACCGCTGGCTTGCTGCCGCAAGTGCTGGTTGTGATCGCGATTCTGGCCTTGCCCGATCGCTGGGACATCTTGGGAGTGCTGGTAGCGATGGTGGCCGCGCCGACGATAGCAGTGGCATTGGCCGGCTGGCAGGTCTGGCGATTGCAGGCCGGTCTCAATATCGAAGCCGGATCGGGGATTCTGGCCGATCTCCGCGAAGGACTGCGTGATTTGCGCCGCGCATTTCCTCCCGGCTTCGCTCGCTACGCCGCCGTCTCGTACCTGATGACGGCGACCGATTTTATTGCCAGCTTCGAGTTTATCAATTTCTTCAACCGCGATATTCGTGATGTGTCGTTGTTGGCTGCCGGCGCTTTGCTCGCGCGCATGGCGTTAAGCTATCTGTATACACCGATGGTTGGCGTGCAGGTGCCGTTGTTTACCCGTGTCCGCCAGGGTGAGGGTGGAACGACTAATGGCGCTTATCAGTCGCTGATCCGGTTACAGTTGCTGCTGATGGTTCCAGGTGGAGCTGGCCTGATCTTGCTGGCGGAAGCCGGTTTGCTGGTGATCAGTCCGCAGTATCTGGCTGCCGCGCCGGTGGTGTGGGTGTTGACACCCTGTCTGTTCGGTGAGAGCATGCTAACCACGGCGCATAATGCGCTGATGGTCAACGAGCGGCTGGGAGTTGTGATTGCCTCGCGGCTGGTTGCGCTGATTACGGTCATTGTGCTTGCCCTCTGGCTCCCGGCCTGGTTAGGGCTGGTAGGTATGGCGCTCACCTTCGGTCTGGCGCGGGTTGCGGCTGGTTTGTGGTCAACGCTGGCCGGTATGCGCCTGCTCGGGTTGCGCTGGCCATGGCGGTTTACCCTGCGGGTAGCGGCAGCGACGCTGATGATGACCGTCGTTGTCGCTGGTCTTCGCGGTTTAATCGACCTACCGATGGGCGATGTGACCCTTCTAACCCGGCTTGGCCTGGCGACGCAACTGCTCGGCCTGGCCGGCGCAGGAGCGTTCACCTTCTTGCTCGCCTTGCGTCTGTTCGGCGGTCTTGATCCGGCTGATCGAGAGCAGGTGTTGAAGTGGCGCCTCCCCTTTCCAGGTCTCATTCGCCGTCTGGTGTAGGAAGACAAGATCTATGGATCGTCACGCACAGTTGTCTCCATCAATCCGGTTTGCGAGTCTTGAACTGCGCAGTCTGAGCCTTGCTCGCGCGCTGGCGGCATATCTCGCGATTGCCTTGATTGTGATCGGAGTCAACTGGCTGATCGCAAATACCGGCCAATCACTCACGATTGCGCCCGCCAGCGCGAGTCGCTGGTTGCTTGCCGGACTCAATCAGGTTGAGTCCAGCGATTCAGGCGATTTCCGCTGGACGGACGGCGAAAGTCAGGTCTGTTTCGAGGAATTGGGTTTGGCCCCACGCAGTCTGGTGACTGCGCGGATAGCCGGCGCATATGCCCGTTCACCAGGCATTGAAACGGTGACCCTTGGCGCCGGTCGCGCCGCGCCAGTGACAGTTGCGCTGGCGCCTGAGCTACGCCGTTACACGCTCTTGACTGGTGTCGATCAGCAGATCGGCGCGCAGGTTTGTCTGAATATTCAGAGCAATGCAGTGCGCGATCCCAATAATCCACGCTGGTTGGGGGTGCCGGTATACGGCGTAAGTTTAACGCCACTTCCGGCTGCTGGAACGATTGTTCCTTCATTTGGCAGCATTGGTGTCGGCCTGGCTTTAGCTCTGGGCTGGCTGGCGCTTTTGCATCTGAGCGGAGTGCCTTCATTCGTTGCGACCGGTATCGTCACGGTCGGTTGTGGCCTGATCAGCTATAGCCTGATTGGTGGTCTGATCCCGTTTGGCGCCGGCACACTGCGCTGGTCGCTACCTACGGTGGTTGGTCTCTGGTTGAGCGTAGCCGGTCTGCTGGGGACGCGCTGGTTCCCCTGGCGCGATGAACGCTGGCGGTTTGCCGGCGGGATCATCTTCTGGAGTGCAGCCATTCTGATCGCCTTCTGGCTTTTGCAGCAAATCAGTGGACACAGTGGCGTCTGGCCGCTCAAATCACGAGTCGATCCATCGCCAACCTGGTGGGTGGTGGTACCGATCGGGTTGGCGCTTGTGTGGTTTGGAGCAGGCTGGCAGTTGTTACAGCGTCGGCTGGCGCTGGTGCCGGTATCCATGTACGTATTGGTTGGAGCGCTGACACTACCGGTAGCATTCGACATTGCAGTGCATGGCCCTGACGCGCCCATTGCGCTGTTTCGCGACAGTCCGTATGAATACCTGCGCGATACACCGCAGGTGGCCGGCGATCCGATAGGATTCATTGCCAGTTTCGAGACAATTGCGCCCACCCTCTCGGTGCATGGCAGCACTCATCCGCCGGGAGCGATCCTGTTTCTCTGGCTGATCGAGCAATTTTTGGGGCCTGGGCCGGTCGCGACCAGTTGGATCACCATCGGTTTCAGCGCGCTGATCCCGCTGGTGGCAGTCTGGTTAGGATGGCGTTTGGGTGATGCCAGACTGGGGTTAGCCGGTGGCATACTGGCGGTTCTCTTCCCTGGGCAAATGATGTACAGCGTCACTTCGCTCGATGGCGTGTTTAGCCTTTTGCTGGCTGCCGGCGCGGCTGCCTTTTTTCTGGCGCTTGAGTCGCCGCAGCGCCGGTCGATGGCAATCCTGGCCGGCTGCTTGATCGCCGCAGCGCTCTTCATGACCTATGCCGCGACACAACTCTTCTTCTTCGGTGTCACCGCAGCCATCTTTGCGCTAGCGCGTCACAGGCCGCAGATTGGTTGGCGAGCCGCGCTGATCGCTATTATTCGGCAGGGAGCGTTAGCCGCAGGGGTGATTGTCGTCATCTACCTCTTCATCTACCTTGCGACCGTCTTTAATGTTATCAGCGCCTCGCGGACGGCAACCTTCATCAACGGCGAGATGGGCGAGATGATGGATCGTTTCCGCGAATACGGGCCGCCGGCAACGCCATTCCTGCCGCCAAGTTACGACTATTATCTGCGCTTTGCCGCGGCCAACCTGGTTTCGTATCTGGTCTTTCTTACCCCGTGGGCGCTCATGGCGCTGAGTGCGCTCTACCTGCGCGCGCAACGCGAACGCTGGCAGCCGTGGTGGGCGGCGCTGCTGGGTTCGCTCGGCGGGTTGGTGCTCGGTATGTGGCTCAGCGGCCTCTTCAACCGTGAAGTCGAACGGATCTGGATGTTTACGTACCCGCTGGCAGCGGTGCTGGTAGCCTATCACGCGCTCAGCGCAACAGCGGACACACAGCGTTGGCGACTGGCAATCTATGCTGGCCTGATGCTGGCGCTCTTTACCCTGATGAAGATGACGCTCTATACCATCTGGTAAATGATGCGAATTGCGCTCTACAACCTGACAACCACGACCAAAATCGGCGGTGTTGAGAGTTTTGTCTGGGATCTTGCGCGTGAACTGGCGCAGCGCGGGCATGCGGTCGATATTTTCGGCGGTGTGGGTCAACGGCGTGAACCGGCGCCGGGTGTGCGGGTCTTCACCTTCCCGTTCGTATCGCGTCGGTTTTGGCAATCGTTTCCATTCTTGCGACGCGCCTATGCGGAAGCCAAATTGCTCGAACGGCTCACCATGGCAATTCCAGCGCTGCCCACCCTGATTCGCGGCCACTACCAGATCATTCATCTGCAAAAACCCTACGATCTGGCGCCGGCGTTGCTGGCTCGCCGACTTAGCGGCGCAAAGGTCATTCTCGGTTGTCATGGTGAAGACTTCTATCGTGGCGATCGCTGGCTGGCCGGGAGGGTTGATGCGGCAGTCTCGTGCTCGCGTTTTAATGCGCAGACCGTCGCCAGGCGCTACGGGTTTACGCCAACGGTCGTCTTTAACGGAATCGATACTGGCATGTTCCAGCCGCAACCACCAGACTCTACGTTTCGCGAACGATTAGGTCTACCGGCAGATGCGCCACTCTTGCTCTTTGTGGGGCGGTTGCAACCCTGGAAAGGGGTTGAAACTGCCATTCGCGCTTTGCCCCACATTCCGCGAGCCATTCTGCTGATCGCCGGCGATGGTGAAGATCGTTCACGCCTGGCTGCCATCGCCGCAGAACTCGGCCTCAGCGCGCGAGTGCGTTTTCTGGGCAGCGTACCGCGCTGGCAATTACCGGGCCTCTATGCCAGTGTCGATCTGCTGGTGGCGACCAGCTATGCCAGTGAGACTTTCGGAATTGGCCCGGTAGAGGCGCAGGCGTGTGGGTTGCCGGTCGTGGCTACGCGATTTGGCGGTTTTCCTGAGGTTGTCGCCGATGGCCAGACCGGTCTGCTCGTGCCGCCGCGCGATCCGGTGGCTCTGGCTGCGGCAATCAACACCTTGCTGGCCGATCCGAATCGGCGCGCGGCAATGGCCGCGGCAGCGCCGGTATGGGCGGCCCAGTTTGCCTGGCCGGCGGTGGTTGATCGGATCGAAGCGGTGTACCGGTCGGTGCTTGAACCGGTTTCAGCGTTTGCAGCAAATGAACGTGGCTCGTGAACTGGCAATCGGTAGCGTCAATGTTGCTCTACCATTATGCGCATCCTTATCATCGGTCTCGGTGGTGTAAGCCGACACTTTCGCAACTGGCCTGAACGCGCGCTGGGGCAGGCGCTGGTAGCTGCCGGCCACGATGTCATGGCGCTGACCTACTGGCAACCCGATCAACCGCATCTCGGCCTGACCGAGCGGAGCGAAGTGATCGACGGCATTCACGTCCGGCGAGTACGACCTCAGCTCTGGCCGGGGCGCGAGACGATTGCAACGCTGTCATCATGGCCGCTACCCGACGTGGCTCATGTTATCCATCCGCGCAATGTGCTGGCCCTGCAAGCGGTACGCTGGTTGCGTCGGCGCGGGGTGCCGGTGGTGTGGACGTGGCTCGGCCCCTATCACGACCGCTGGCTGGTCGATGATCGTGAACGACCTTACGAGTCGCGCGCGCGTCCGGAAAAGTTGATCTACTCGTTGCCGCAACTGATCGGGCGCGGTCTACGCGATGGACGCTGGCGCGATCACTGGCGCAACTATGCCATTCATCATCCGTTGCGCGAAGTGACCGAGTTCATTCCCTGTTCGCAACACGAAGCGGAAGTCTTACGGTCGCTCGGATTTCGTCAACCGATGACAGTAGTGCCTCTCTGGCTCGACATGGCGTTCATGGAAGGGCCGGCGCCACCGCTTGAGTGGTCGTTCACGCCGCCGATCATTCCCTATATCGGCCAGTTGACGCCACGGAAAGGTTATGATCTGCTGGTATCGGCGATGCCGGCGATCATTGCTCGCTATCCACAAGCCAGTTTTGTCTTTGTTACCCATAACCCGGCGCAGCGGGCCGAACTGCAACGACTGGCCGGCGAGCTAGGCGTGACTGCCAATCTCCATTTCCTCGGCACATTGAGTGAAGAGCAAAAACTGGCGTTGCTGCGAGCGAGCGCAGTATTACCCTTTCCTTCGCGGTATGAGGGCTTCGGTCTGCCGGTATTGGAAGGGATGGCGGTAGGAGTGCCGGTCGTCAGCACCAATATTCCGGTGATCAATGAGCTGATCTGTGATGGCGAAGATGGCTTACTGGTGCCGTACAACGACGCAGCGGCGCTGGCCCAGGCCATATTGCGCCTGCTTGACGATCAGGCCCTGCGCAGCCGGATCATTGCCGGTGGTTGGCGAGCCATTGCTGAACGATTTGCGCCGCAGCGGCTGGTCGAACAGGTGATAAGCGTCTATCGGCGCGTGGCGCGTCGCATTTAGCGCCTGGCGTGTCACGCATAGCCGTCACTGCATCGACACGACCGCGAGCTGTTGCAACCGACGCAACTGCGCTCAACAACATGCCTGTAAAGTTGGGCTGGTAGCGGCAGTTACCACGCTATCCATTTAACATCTTTAATATCACGCCTTCGAATTCATCGCATTCGGTTACCAGTGCTTGCACCAGGGCAGCAAAGTAATTGCTATCGATGAGCTGCATCTCGGCATTATGCATACACGAGTAAACCTGTTTACCACCTATTTCCTCAATACACCAAAAACCTAACTTCTTCTGTGAACTTCGCTTCAATAACAGGGTCGAAATATAGTGAGGTATTGCATCGATAGTATCAAAACCGAACATGCTTGGCACAGAGAACTCAAGCGTCGTTTCGTACTTTATAATGTACAGCGTTTGGCTCCTGCCAGACTGCATGGTAAACCTGAGCACAGCCCTGCGATCATTCAGGTCGTGGATCCGCCATCCATGTTCGTCACAATAGCGCTGGATCGTTAAACGGAAGTTAGCGCCGGCAAAAAGTTGCATGAGACTTGCCACGTGATCACTCCCTTGCTGAAAATTGCGAATATCGTCCCTGCTTGCCGATCACCGGGTCGAATGTACTGCCATTCTCAGGCCGGTTTCGTTGTTTGTTCCACAACACTTTCTCGAAGAGACGATCTGCGGTGTGTGGTGAACCACTCTTTAGCAGAGTGACGGGAGTAACGTGGGAAAGTATTATGGCAACCATATTGCTCGACGCGGAGAATGCAGACAAAGTATAGCAATGACGAGAAGGCTTTGTCAAGGAAAATGATCAAACTATAATCATCGCGATTCTGGCAACCATGCATGGCAATCAGTTCGATAGGCATCAAGCTCGCGATGTTTGCGCAGCGCATTCAGGTTCATCTGCAACGCTTGCGCACAGAATGCCGATGGATCAAGTTCATATTCAATAACGAACACAGGTTTGCCCGCCTTTACAAAGGGTAATAGTAACTCGCACTCCGCATAAGAAAAGCACTCTTCATTGATAATCCAGTCAAAATAAGGTAGCAGATCGGTGATCTGTTCGAGATCATTCTTCAAGCCGATCAGCAATCCGCGCTCATGGGCGGCTTCTGCCAGAAAGATGTTGTAAGACAGTTGATCTTCGGCAGTTAACAAAAATCCTGTGTCATTTTTGTATCCATCTACATTATCGGGATCAACGCCATCACAACCCTTACTCACGGCCAGATCGAGTCGCGCTTGCATAATCGGCTTTAATGCCTCGATGTGTCGGATGTCCAGCCATCGTTCACCTGGCCATTCCGCCAGCTCTTTTCCCAAAACCTCCGGTGGAAACAGCATCGCATCAGGGCGCCAGTCCTCGCGCGAACCGGCGCTGAAATAGCACATGACGAAGATCTCGCGGCGGTGAAGCGCGGCAATTGTTTCGGCTGATGTCTCAAACAGGTCCAGATTGAAGACATCAACATCCAGGTCGAGCAAAAGATCGCCGCTGTACTGGATCTGCCAGCGCGCCTGGATTGGAAGCTGGCGTTGAGCGCGCGCTGGTGTTGTCGGGGACGGCATTGTCGAGACACAGCCGACGGGGCCGAGAACGGCGATCGTGACGATAACGAGCGCGAATCGCATTGAACTCCTCACAGTCAGTTTCGGGATGACAGGTAACGCGAGCCGTAGTAGCAAAAGCAGGCCGGCTTTCAACAGACAACGATTTCTCTTGCGCGGTCAGCATCATGCAACACGGACTGTAACGTTTTTGTAACGCTACATATAGTACGCTTGCTCACAAGGAATTCGTTGCCTCGATCATCGCGCGCCAGAAAGGAGTTCACTCTCGATCGATCATCGTTATGCTGGCGGGTGGAATGAACCATACTTCCTGCCAGGTTTGTAAAAGAGTGTATTTCAGCTTTCTCCGCCATGCTGGCAGATGCTCTGCGATCAGGCGCCGTGAAAAGCCGAAGAAACTCTCAGGAAGTCGCGCCCCATCATACCCGGTCATTTCGCTACAGTTTCGTCGCCTAACCAGTCATCGCCAGACATGTTGGAGGTTGCCACTATGCGTTTGCAACGCCGTTTCTTCCTCGTTCTTTCCATTGCGTTGATTGCGCTCTTCTTGCTGCTGATTGCAGCGCGTCTTTATCCGGTTGTCAATCCCGATCCCATTCGCGCCGCCTGGCAACGCGCCCTTAGCACCGGCACGTACCGGTTCGAGGCCACGGCAACGATTGTGACTGATCCGGTCACTTCGCCGGTCAATGCTGGCCGCCCGCCGGAAAGCCAGGAAATTTACCTGCAAGGCAAGGCAAATCTGCCGGAAGAGACTACCGAGCTGCGTTTGTGGACGCAGGGTGGGAATGTTATGACCGGCGAGGGCAGCGTGACTATGCGGATCACTGCCGGGCAAACGCTGCTTCGCCAGGGAGAGGGCGCCTGGGAAGAGTATAGTGGTCTCGGCGATCTCTACGCTCCTGGTGGTGATGCGCTGGGGTATTTGAATGCGGCGCGCGATGTGCAGTTGCTGGGCACGCAGGAGGTAGATGGTCGCCTGGTCACGCGCTACGCTTTCCAGCTTGATGGAGTTGCGCTCGAACGCTATCTGCGCGAGCGTCAGCAGGCAGCCTTGCAACAGGCCAATCGGTTGCCCCCCGGCGTCGAGTTGCGTCCCACCGAGGAATATACGCGCTTGCGGGGCGCGGGCGAAGTGTGGGTGAATGATAGCGGGTTGCCGGTGCGCCAAATCTTGCATCTGAATATGCCGGCCAGTGGCGACCAACCGGCCAGCCGCGCTCAGTTGATGATGGATTTTGCCGGATTTGGCCCTTTGCCGCCGGGTGAGTTGCCGTTGTTCTGGCAACAGTGGCTCGTATCATTGCAGGCGATGAGCGACGTGGTGTTGCCGTTTGCGATTGCATTGGTAGCCGGATTGAGCGCAACTCTTCTTCTGATCCGCTGGCGAGGTTCGCGGCGATTAGCCAATATGCTGGCTGCGGCGCTGATTGTGGCGCTGGTTGGCGGCCCCTTGCTCTCGGCGCAGCGTGTTCATGCGATGCAGGTTGAAGTGGCCGGGCAGATTGCGCAGCAGCGACAGGCACAGGAAGCGCTGGAGCGCGCGCAATCGAGCGAAGTGGAGTTGCCGCCTGGAGTGGCGTCGGCGCGATTGATCGCCGATGTGCTGCTGAGCGAGGCGCGCGGCGCTGCGACGACCGACACCGATAGCGATGGCTTGAGTGACGCTCAGGAAGCTTTACTCGGCACGAATGCGCAAGTTGCCGGCGATGGCCCGGCGCGCCTGGCCGCGCTCAACGTTCAGGCCGCCTCCGCGTTGGGCAGCGCGCCGGCAACGCTGGTCGAAGATAGTCGCGATAGCGACGGCGATGGTCTGACCGACTTTCAGGAGCAGTTTCTCGGCACAAACCGTCTCGAGAGCGACACCGATAGTGACGGTTTGAGCGATTTCGCCGAGGCGGTTGGTTTTGCTTACAACGGACGCGACTGGCAGCTCGATCCACTTGCCCAGGATACAAACCGCGATGGCGTGCTGGATAGTCTTGAAGTTATCCGCGTTGGCAATGCGCTGCAAGCGCGCGATACCGACAGCGATGGCACGCCTAACGCTTTTGACTACGACGACGATAACGATGGTGTACCAGATCGGCTCGATCTCTCGCCGTTAACTCATTCTATCAACCAGTCGGCTTTCAACGGCGACCGCGCTTTGTGGCTCAAGTTCGATAATCTGGCCACGAACCGGCTGGTAGCAGTTGATATTCAGGTGCGTCCGCAGAACCCCGTTCAGCTCTGGTATGCACAGAGCCGCTTCGATTGGCCGCATGATGGCGCCGGGCAGGTACAGGATCGCAATTACAGCACCGACGACATCCAAATCTTGCCTTTATTGGAAATCACGATCCCGGCCAATTCGTTCGCTACCCTGCCACCTTACACCAACAACGGCAATGGCAATCTCTCGTCGCCGCTACTGAGCGCGCAGGGGATCACGATTCGCCAGTCTGATGCCAGCACGATTGTGGCATATGTGCCGCTCAGTCTGGTTACCGATAACCAGACCGGTCAGCGCGTGGCGTTTTCGGGTCGCATGCTCTACCAGGGCGCGCCGGCGTGGGGCAACGCGCATCGGGCGCGATTGGTGTGGGCAGTGCAGATGAAGAATGATGTGGATGGCTTCGATCAGCCGGGTGTGATTCATGTTTACGACCGCGAACCGTGGTTTCTCACCGGCATTCAGGTGCGCGAAGAGCACGGCGTAAGCGGCATGTTGCTGGCAGCCGATCCGCAGGCGCAGGGCAACGCAGTGTTGCGCGACGATGCGCTCTTGGGGTTGATTAACGGTCTCAACCAGAGCTTTATGCGCGCGCGGGCCGATCTGTCGCCGGCAACGCTTGCCAGCCGTTTCCATCGCCTGAGCAACGGCAGTGTCTCGGCAGAGCAACGTTGGGGCTTGCCCAATATCTTTCTGACCAGCGCCTACACCCGCAGCGATACGCTGAGTCTGGCGCGCGATGCCGCGACACTCAATCGCAATCTGCTGTTGCAGATACCGGCCTGGGATCAGCCGTTAATCCTGCATGCGCGCAGTGAGACCTTCCGCGCGCTGAATATGGATAGTCTGGGTAGCGGTAATGCGTGGTGGTCAGATACCGTCTTGACGATGAATCTGGCCTGGAGCGGGCAGGATGCGGTGTTGTTGCAGACTGCCAACTATCTCAGTCTGACCGGCTACGAATATAGCGGCGGCGATTGGCGCGCGCTGTCGCCGACACAGACGATTCAGCGGTTTATTGACCGCCATAACGCACAGGCCAGTTCTGACGTTGAGACTCGCGAAGGACAACTGGTTGTCTTGCGCAATTATCTGGCAGTATTGATTCAGGGCGTGATGGCGCTGGTGGCAAATGGCGAGCAGCGGCCAATGGCCGGTTTTGCCAGCCCCGATGCGTCGTTGGCCCAAATCAACACCGCGCTGGCAACGCAAGGAGACGGCGCGCTCAAGCACGCGATTGCCGCGCTGGGATCGGCGCAAGGCTCTGATACCAACGCGGTGCTGAAAATGATCGGTGGCGTAGTCAAGTCGCTGGGAATCAGCACAGTTCGCGGCGCTGCGGCGGCATGGGCTGTTTCAAGCCGGTTCATGACCAGCTTTAAAGCCAAAGCCGGCGACGCAATCCAGGGCGCGATAGTTGCCGCGCTGGTCACGGGTTTGATTCTGGCAGCGACGGCGCAACTCGGCCAGATTTCGCCTGAACTCAACCGTTGGTTGCTGAATGGTGGCATGGAACTGGTCGCTCACGTGACTTCATCGGTGGCGACAATAGTCAAGAATGGCATCGATCTGGCCTTGATTGCCAAATTTGGCTTGCAGAAGATTACGGCTGCTTCGGCTGCGCTCACGATCTTTGTTGGTGGTGTGCTGGTGGTGGCGACAATCGGCCTCGCAATCTATGAAGCCGTCTCGAATCAGTTGTCGGGAGTGGCGCTGGCTCAACTGATTATTGCCACCGTTTTGCAAGTGGCGTGGATTGTCTTCCTCACTGCGTTGACGTTCATTCCCAAGGTCGGCTTTATCATCGTGGCCGTGATCACGATCATTGACGCTATTCTCTCAGTGTTCCTCTCGTTGATCTTGGGCCGGGCAACCTCCTTCTCTTCCTGGCTGTTTCAGCAGATTGCCCGGTTTGTAGTTGACGAGTCGCGGTATTTAACTGTTCGCCCGACTATTGGTAACACCAATCTCGGCCTGATTAATCCTGCCGCAGGCATGACCGCCTGGAATCCGCTGCGTTTCAGCGCAATCATCTACCCAAATCTGGCCTGGAATCCCAACCGGATCGGCAATCGCTGGTTTGGCAATCCCTGGAATGACTGGCAAGCGCGACAGCGCGTTTCAGGGGAGGCTTCACTGGCAACCTACGAGCAATATCTGGGTGTCTCACCCGGCTGGCCACCGATTCAGGGTGAGTATCCGCGCCACGTTGATTTCTCCTTCCCGGCAGGAATCAATCATTCAACGGCGCTGTGGATGAATACAGCGTTTAACCTGCCCTACAAGCGTTGTATCTTTCTCTGGTGTGGCGCCTATGATGATGTGCAACGCTACAATACCCGGTTAGCCGAGAGCGTAGTGTTTGATGTCTTCCCGGCGACACTTGATGAATTCACGCGCATGAATTGGGGTGGCAATGTGCCATTCCCGGCATTGCCTGACGCTGACTTTGATGGCTTGCGGCGCGAAGCCGATCCAAATGATGGCGCCTGGGATAGTGACGGTGATGGGTTGAGTGACGCCTTTGAGACGCAGCGCGCTAACGAGGGGATGCGTTTCAACCCGCGCGTGGCTGATACCGATGGCGATGGTTTGAATGATCTGGCCGAAGCGCGTTGGGGAACTGATCCCACCCGCGTCGATACCGATGGCGATGGTTTGAGCGACGCGCAAGAGATCAACGGTCAGTTGGTTACAGTCAGCGGCAGATCGCTGCTGATCCGCACCAGTCCGTTAGCAGCCGACTCGCGTGGCGATGGCGCTTCGGATGCGGTTTGGCTCAATCAGGGTGGTTCGGTCGCGATCCGGTCGCGCGTTGGCGACTGGCCGTTGAGTGCCACGTTTGCTGACGTGGCCGGCGGAGTCGCCTTCGGTTGTCCGGCTGGCGTTTGTCCTACTGCCGGCGTAACGCTGGCGGGGCGAACCGGCACCCGCTTCGATGGCAACCAGTTTTTGGTGATCAGTGATGAGCGCTTCCGCATGGCGGAAGAGATGACATTTGCGGTCTGGATCTATCCTACCGCCAATGTAAACGGCATCTTGATCAATCGCGAAGGTGAGTATGAAATTGCTCGCTTCCCCGATGGCACAATCCAGTGGGCTTTTGCCAATGCCAATCCGGGTTGGGTCTGGATCAATACCGGCGCGATTGCGCCACTCAATCAGTGGACACACGTGGCGTTTACCTACAATCGCGGCACGATTACGACTTACCTGAATGGCAATCCGGCGCATACGTACTACGGGGCCGGCGCGATTGGCGATGTCGATTGGGGTCAGAACGAGTTGCGTCTGGGCGATCGCCAGTACGCCCCGCAGCGCTTCATCGGCGTGCTCGCTCAGGCCCGGTTGTTCAACCGCGCCCTGCCGCAAGCCGAAGTCGGGGCGCAGATGGCGCTGGCGGCAGTGGCCGAAGCCGCACCGTCTAGCGCGCCGACAACCATGGTTTCGCCGCAGGCGCCAATTGGTGTCTTCCCAACGGTCAGCGATGACAATCTTGTTGTCCATCCCGGTCAGTCATTGACGTATACGGTAACGCTGCGCTACCTTCCTCCGGATGGCCGTCCGTTGCGGGGCGCGGTCTGGGTAAACACTCCCCGCGCCAGCCTGCCGGCGCAGTCGTTTGAGTTGCTGCCAGGACAAGAGCAGAGCATTGTCACCAATCTGACGGTGCCCGCAGACGCGCCCGAAGGCCCATTCGTGCTTGACGCAGTTGCGCAGTATAGTGTAGGTGGTAACCAGACGGCGCGCTGGTTGGAACCAGCTTTTGTGGAGCAAACCGGGGCTGCCGTTAGCGCAGCGGCGGTAGCAGCCTCGCCAGGCGCAGCCGCGCCATACGCGCTGGTAACGGCGAGTGGCGGCCAGGTCAGGTTTGTTGCCGCCCAGCCCAACAATCTTCCGGCGCCAGTGAATGTTGGCGCCGGTACGCGACCGTCGGTTGCCTGTCTCAACGGCGCCTGCCTGGTGTCGTGGCAGAATGGCAGCGCGATCAATGCGGCGCGGATTGCCGGTAGTTCGGCTGCGGCGCCGATCAATCTCGGCAACGGTGTCGCGCCGGCAGTTGCCAGCAATGGCGCCGATTTTGTGGTGGCCTGGATCGATAATGGTGTCTTGCGCGCTCAGCGCATCACTGCTGGCGGCGCGCTGAGCGGTTCGCAGCTCACGCTGGATAGCAATATGCAGGCCGGTAGCGCGGTAGCGGCAGTGGCAGCGGGCGAGACATACGTTGTCGCTTACGAGCGTGGCGCGGCGTCGCAACGCGACATCTGGCTAACACGGATCGACAGTGTTGGGGCAAGCGCGCCAACTCAACTCACAGCCACGTCTGACGATGAAACGCTGCCCGCGCTAGCCCATAGCGCAGCCTTCGGACGAACCCTGGCCGTCTATGCGCGCAACGGTTCGGTGGTCGGTCGGCTCCTGGCTGGGACGACTGTGTTTGACGAGGCGATGCTACTCTCAGATGGGAATGCAGCGTTGACCCGTCCGGTGGTGGCGGCGGCTGCCGATCACTTTGTCGTCGCCGCCGGCGCGCGGATCGACAATCGCGCGCATCTGATCTATCAGGCTATTGATGGTCAAAATCGCTTGCTCGGCGCGCCGCAACGCTTTGCCTGGTTGAGCGACGCGCCTGCCGGCCTGCTCCCGGCGCTGGCATGCGCCACCGGCCAGCCGTGCGTGATTGCGCCGGCAGGGCTGAGCGATGGGGGCGCGCAGATCGGCGCGCTGCAAGCGCAGCTTGTTGGCGAAGAGGCTAATCTGCTCGATAGCGGCACCCTGCCAACGCCGTTGCGACTGATAGTTGACAACACGCCACCGGTAGCCAGCATCGTTTCGCTCACCAGTGGCAGTTATGTGCCGGCAGTCAACGCCAGTAGCGGCCTGGTTGTCAGTGGAGTGATTACCGACACCAATCCGGTGGAACAGGTTGAAATCAGTCTCAATGGCGGCGCCTGGCAGGAAGTATCACCCGGCGCAACGTGGGCAACCACGATCGATATGGGCAGTCTGCCTGAAGGTTCGCACACATTGCGTGTCCGCGCTCGTGATGCCGCCGGCAATCAGGGAGTGCCGAGCGCGCCGGTCACCTTCTTGCTCGATCGCACTCCGCCGACGTTGACGTTAACGCCGGATGTTCCGATGGCGATCGCCCGACCTGCGCTCGACGCGCGCGGCGGCTGGATCTTCCCGCTGGCGGGTAGTTTGAGTGACGCGGCGAGCGGTAGCTCGCAGCTCACGCTGGAATTGTTGCCGGCCAGCGCCGATGCAGTAACCAGTCTGGCGCAAGAGGTGACGGCCAGTGGTGGCGCATGGCAGCACAATTACCGTCTGACTACCGGCGGTGGGGTTGATGGCAGGGTGACGCCACCGACCGGCGTCTACACCGTCACGCTCCGCGCTGCCGATCTAGCCGGTAACGCGCAGACCATTGAACGACCAACCCTGCTGCGTCTCGATGCAACCCCGCCAACGCTGGCGATGACTTCTGATCCGGGTGAACGCATCACCACGACGCTGGCGCTGACCGGTCTTGTTACCGATACCGGCTCAGTGGCGAGTGGCGTACAAACCGTTGAAGCTGTCTGGTTGCCGCTCGAACAGGCCGATGCGCTGGATGGGGCAGCAGTGCGCTTGCAGTTTGAAGAACCGATTGGAAGCGAGGCGTTTGCCAATGCAGTTGATGCGGCTTTGATCGCATCGTGTAGCGGCGCAACCTGTCCGCAGGTAGTGACTGATGGGCGTATCGGGCAGGGCCTGCAAATGAACAATACCCAGACCCTGGTCATTGCCGATTGGTCTGGCGACCTCAGCGGCTTTGGTGTGGCAGCCTGGATCAACGGCACGCAGCGTATCTTTGAACGAGGCCAGGCTGGTCAGCCCGGTTACTTCGAGCTGACTACCACCAGCGCGCAGTTGCGTGGCAATAGCGGCGCGTGCGCAGTCTCGTTTACGCTCACCGGCGCCGGCTGGCAACACGTAGCGGCTACATATGATGGCGCGGCGCTGACCGTTTATGACGATGGCGTTGTGGCGGCGACAACGCCGTGCGCGGCTGGCGGATTGCCCGCTGCCGATAGTCGGCTAGGTGGCTTTACCGGCCAGCTCGACGAAATGTATCTGTACGACTACGCTCTTGCGGCAGATGAAGTGAGCTATCTGCGCGCGGCGGCTGATCGCGTCTGGCAAAGTGTCGCTCTGGCTACGCCTGGCGTGGCTTCCAGCGCATGGAATCTGCCGGTATCAGGATCTCTCGATGGGATGTATGCCCTGGCAATGCGCGCAACTGACGCGCTCGGCAATCGCGCGCTGGATCGCGATGGCCTGATCGTCTGGCGCGGTATGGTCGATCTGCGGGGGCCGCAGGTCACGGTGACGGTAGCGCAGCAGGGGAGCGGCGCGCTTGCTCGCACGACGATCACCTGCCAGATTCGCGACATCAACCTTGCCAGCGAAACGGTGAACTGTCCAACGCCTGGCGGCACCATTCTTGAGCAGAACGACGAGCTGGTTTACTATCAGCCTCCGGCCTGGCGACGGCTTGGCGACGAACTAAACTTGCTCTACGGGCGCGATGTGACCTACATCGTGAATGGGCACATAACCTATAGCGGCACGGCAACCGCTGAGGATACACTTGGGCGCAACGGCAGCGGCACGCCGCAATCAATCACGCCACCCGCATCGGCGCTCGATCTGCTCTTGACTTCACCGGTCGGTAATGTTCACACGACCCTTGCCGCGATCTCGATAGCAGGCAATGCGCGAGCGGATAACGGATTGAGTCGAGTGCGCGTTCTGATAGATGGCGGCCAGATCTTCGAACAGAACTGGGCAGGTGATGCCACCGGCTCCTTCAGCGCAACCTGGACACCGCCGGCTGAGGGACGCTACGCGCTCGAAGTGCAGCTCACCGATCAGAACAATCGTCTCGTCACGCGCGCGATCACCCTGTTCGTTGATACGGCTGCGCCAACTGCCATCGGCTTTGCCACTCCGGTGGTAACCACTGCCAATACATTGAGCGATACGCTGGCCTTGCCCGTTCAGGTGTCAGATACCGGCGTTATCACCAGTGTGCAGGCATCATTCGACGGCAGTACCTGGATTGCCGCAACGCCCGATCCCGCCATCGGCGGACGCTGGTGGGTACCGATTATTGACCCGCCCAGCGATCCTGACAACTGGTCATTCACGATGGATCTGCGCGCTACTGACGCAGCCGGGCGAACGATTAGCGCTGATGATCAGCCGATGACAGTAGACGTAACGCCACCGGCAGCGCAAACCGTAACATTGCGAGTTATCGGCGGCGGAACATTGAGCGAAGGCGACATTGTGCGCGACAGCGGCGCCGGTTTGCGGATGGAGTGGGCAGCCGGAAGCGATAATGCCAACCCGGTGACCTTCCGCGCCGGTTGGAGCGTTGAGCGTGAACCGAATCTGGCTACGTTAACGCCGTACAGCGCCGGCGCGGGGAGCCACGATCTGCCAGCTCCGCCCGAAGGAAGCATTCTCTACGCCCATCTCGCGCAAGAGGATGCAAATGGTAATCTGCGCATCCAAACCTTTGGCCCGATCATCTACGATACCGCGTTGACGCCTGACGCTATTTCGCAAACGGGTCAAACCGCGCCGGAACGGGCGATTGCTACAGGTTGGATCAATGGCGCATGCGCCTTGATTGGACAGAACAGCGCGCTGGCCCGTCGGGCGAGCGAGCTGGCCGCGACGCATGCGGTGCAACGGCTCTACGCCGGTTGGGATGATCGCGCAATGCGACTGGCCTGGCAGGGCGCAATCTGGGGCGTGAGCGAGGATCTCTATATCTATCTCGACACTGCTACCGGCGGCGCTGGTGCTGTCTACACTCAGGGTATGCCTGCCGGTCAGCCTGACCTGCGGTTGCCGACCGGATTTGCGCCCGATTATCTGCTGCGGGTTGACGATCTCCAGAACATCAGCTTGCTGCACTGGAACGGCTCAAACTGGGTTGCGGTGAGCGGCTCGTGGCAGGCGTGGAGCGATGCGGCTCAACCTGATTTGTTTGAAGCTTATCTACCGTTTGCAACGCTGAACATTGTCAATCCGGCCAGTACACCGATGCGTCTCGTTGCCTATGCCACTGAAGAGGACAGTCTGCGCACCTGGGCCGTAATGCCGGCCAACAATCCGCTCACCAGTCCAAAGGTGCTCAACAGCCGCAGCAGTGAAGAGATTGAGAACCAGGTCACGTTAACCAACGTGATCGCATGGGATGATCTGGGCAATGGAGTTTGCCCTGGCGCGGGACAGGTTGTTGCCGATGTGCGCTTCAGGATCACGTCCACGCCACCCGGATCGATCTACTCGATCTTTACCGATGAGCTGATCGACGAGCAAGGGCAGTTGCTTGACGAGTCAAATCATGTGGGCAGCATCGGGTTGACGGAAATCGACAACCTGCACCCGCCGTTGTTCGAAGGCCAGGTGATCACCTACACGATCCACTATGAAAATGTGGGTGAAGCGCCGGCGGAAAATGTGCGGGCATGGATTGTCAACTGGGGCGCGCTGCGCCTGCCGGATGGCAATCGCGTTGAGGTCAACGGTATACCCTATTACGAACAGTTTTTGAACCTGGGCACGATTGCGCCGAATACCAGTGGAACGGCGACGTTTGTCGGCATTGTCGATCGCCAGATTGCGCGCGAGGCGGGTGAGGATGAAGAATGGGCCACGGCGGACATCTCATTCCACGATGACTCAACCGGCCTTGATTACGCACTTGACTGGTTCTTCACCGATCATCCGGTTGACATCGAACCGCCGGTGTACGTGGCGATGAACGATCCAACCTCCTACGTAAAAACCGGCATCGTCACGGTTATCGGGGAAGCGTGGGACGAGTCGGATGTGCCGCAGATTGAACTCGAAGTGAAAGTGGGCACGGGTGCGCCCGCGATCACGCTATGCACCGATCCGACGCCAGACGATGGCGAATGGCAATGTGAAGTCAACATTGGCGCGCCGGCTGATGGAACGTCGGTCAGACTGCGCGCCCGCGCTACTGACGCTGGTGGTCAGACGAGCGATTGGAGTGATCCGGTCGATCTAGTCGTGGATGCGAATGCGCCGCAACTGATCTTGAGCGATGCCAGTGTTGCGCGCATGGGGATGGGTTCGGTCAGTGTTGGAACGGTGCAGCTTGACGGTCGCGTGCAGGATGAACGTTACGCTTTGGCCGTTGAGATCTGCGTCAATCAGAACGACGGTCGCGGTTTCCAGTGTGAAGAAGTGGCGGTTGATGAGAATGGCAACTGGAGCTATGCCCTGCCGGTTCGCGAGGGAGTGGCTGAGGCCGAACAGCAACTCCGTATAACACCCATCGATCTGGCCGGTAATCGCGGTCTGGCCCGGCAATTCACCTATGTGATCGATACGGTGGCTCCAACCGTTACGGCGGGATTGCTGGCGTCGTTGCAATCGACCCCGACCATTCTGGCCAACAGCGTCGTGATTGGTGGGACGTATGCCGACGCTGTTGGAGTGACTGGCATCACCGTGCGGGTTGAGCGCCCTGATGGGCTGGTTGAAAACGGCGCTGCCGATCTGCAAGGTGGGCAGTGGCAGTATGTCGTGCCGCTGGCTGCGCAAGGCCCCTATCGCATCTACGTTACAGCTCGTGACGCAGCCGGCAATACCCGCGCAATTGGGCCACTGGTGGTGAACGGAGCTTTCCGCACTTACTTGCCAACTATTTTCCGGTGACCGTGTAGATTCGGCGCCAATGAGGTCACATTGACTGCGGCAATTACGCGCCGCAGTCAATGTGACTCAACCGCGCTCTTGTGCCAGGTTGCAGTTGTGGCGCAAGGTTTCTATACAGCAAAAGTCGTTTGACATCCGCTGCCGGTCGTGGTAAGATAACACGGCGTGAGCGGGGGTGTAGCTCAGTTGGAAGAGCGCGACAATCGCACTGTCGAGGTCAGGGGTTCGAATCCCCTCACCTCCACCAGCTCGGGGCCATAGCTCAGTTGGAAGAGCGCAACACTGGCAGTGTTGAGGTCAGGGGTTCGAATCCCCTTGGCTCCACCAGGTACCAGCCGCCGCCATTATGGCGGCGGTTTTGTTTTCGCGCAGATGCGACGCCGTAGCTGTGAGGCTGATAGGGAAGGTGAACTGTGGCAACCGATTCATTGATGGCATTCATCGTGCATGGTGGAGCGTGGGCGATTCCTGATGACCAGGTGGCGGCGCATGTGGCCGGCTGCGAAGCGGCCCGCGCCGCCGGCTGGCAATCTCTGCAAGCTGGCGGTAGCGCGCTCGATGCGGTTGAAGCTGCCGTCCGGGTGATGGAAGACAATCCAATCTTCGATGCCGGCACCGGCTCGGTGCTCACCAGCGCCGGAACAGTCGAACTCGATGCCGCGTTGATGGACGGCAAAACGTTGCGTTACGGCGCGGTTGCCGGCCTGCGCCGCATTCGCAATCCTATTACCCTGGCCCGTCATGTACTCACCGGCCCGGCAACGATGCTGGTTGGGCCAGGCGCCGAGGAGTTTGCTCTCGCTGCCGGGATGTCGCTGTGCGCCAACGAAGAGCTGATCGTTGAGCGCGAACGGCAACTGTGGCTGGAATGGAAAGCCGGCGGCGCTGTGCCACCGCCGCCATCTAGCGGGCATGACACTGTGGGCGCAATCGCGCTCGATCGGAATGGTGACCTGGTGGCGGCGAACTCCACCGGTGGCACACCCTTCAAGCTACCGGGAAGGGTTGGTGATACGCCGCTGATCGGCTGCGGCCTATACGCCACCTCGGTCGGCGCAGCAGTTTGCACCGGTTGGGGAGAGTCGATTACCCGGGTGGCGCTGGCCCGACGTGTCGTTGAGCTGCTCGAAGATGGGATGAGTCCGCAGGTGGCGGCTGAACGTGGGATCCATCTGCTTGCCGAACTGGTACCCGGCGGTCGGGGTGGAGTGATTGTGCTCACTCCAGCCGGTCAGGTTGGGCTGGCCTGGAATACGCCACGCATGGCTTACGCCTATGTTGATGGATCTGGCAATATGCGATCCGGGGTCTGACGCTCGCTTGTGTGAGCAGGTTGGGCGCACCAGCGCTCGATAGCGGCGTGCCAGTCAGTTTCAGCAGCATTCCAATCAGGCCAGCCGCCGAGCCGGGGCCAATCGTTGAAGCGGTACGTTTGATTGCGCCATGCGGCGATAAAAGTCTCGGCGGCTTCCGGTCGTTCGGTAAGGAGAAAATGCATCAGCGCCCAGGCTGCCGGGTAGTCGAAGCTGCCGTACTGGTCGTAACCATCACGGCGCGCGACCAAGTCGATTAGCGCCGGTTTGAGTGGCGCGGCGCAGATCGTGGCGAGATGGCGGGAATGTGGTTGCAGTGGCCCATCTGGTTGCGCTTGCGCGGTCAGGACTTCGGCGAAGCCTTCGTCGAACCAGCCTTTTGGTTCAGCGTGGTAGCCAGGAGTCAACCACGAACCAGGAAAGAGGTAGGCCGCTGTAACCGCGTGGGCCGTCTCGTGGCGAAGGGTCTCTTCCAGCGTATTGGCTGTCTGCCCGACGCCGCGCCGATAGCTGTAAAGAGTGCTCTGCTGCGCATCGTAGATGCCATCAGCATCAACAGTGAATGGGGTAAATGCGCGCATATAGTCGCGATAAGCGGCCTGGGACGGAAAGATGAGCACTCGCAGCGGGAGGTGTTCTTCGTCAGGGATCGGCGCAGCGCCTGCCGATCCCAGCAGCCGCCGGGCCTGTAGGTAAGCATCTTCGACCACGGTCAGTAGCGTAGCGCTACCGGCAGTGTCGGCAGGGCCGGCGCGGAGCAAGACGGTCGGCGTGGCAATTGTGATCGGGAGCGCCAGTTCTTCGTATGCTGACCGCAGAGCGTTCAAACGAGGCGCGGTGTTCCATTCACCGGCCAACCGATCGGCGGCGCGCGCTAGCGCCGCCTGCGCAGTCAATTCGGTTGGAGTGCTTTCAAGGAAGGTCAATAACGCTGAGCCGCGTGGATCTCCGCTATCGGCGGCTACCTGTAACGGTGGCGAAGCTGCGATAGCGGCAGCCACCAAACGCTGCCACTCTGCCCATTCACCCAGTTGATCGTCACGCAGGAAGCTAATCGCTTCGGCAGCCGCCGCGCGCACCCCAGGATCGTCACTGGCGAGCGCAGTGGCGATAAACTGCCGGGTCGCGTCGCCAGGCGGACCCCGTTCCAACGCAATCAACCGCGCGCGGGCGCGGGCAGCCCGGTAACGCAGTGCCGGCGCGTAACCATTGGCAAGCGCTACTCGTTCGAGCGCTGAGGCGGCAGCCCAGCTCGGGTAATAGATGCCGTCAAGGATCCAGACCGCGTCTTGCAGCAGAAAATTGTCGTGATCGCGGACGAGCAGGTTCAGCGCCGTAGTCTGAGTTGCAGCCTGCATCAGGTTCATAATCTCGCGCGCGCGAGTCGCCCTACCGCTCTCGGCCAAACGACCCAGAATACGCAAAGCATTGCGGCGAGTGCGCGCATCGAACGCTGGATCATTGGCAATGTCTAACAGCGCAACGACGTGTTCCCGGTCGACTCGTGGCCGTAGCGCCACTGCAATCTGTTCGGTGCAGTCATAGCCGGCCTGCGGCAACACATCCAGTAGCGCTCGAGCATGGGGATACGTCGGCTGCGGACAGGCAGGCACGCGAATCGGTGGTGGGTTGAGCGGCGCCACTGCCAGCGGCAGCCGCGATTCTGGCGAGATAAGCAAGATAACGGTGACGAGCGTAGCGATCAGGCGCTGCATTTGAAGGCCATGATTAGTTGCTGGCTGTTAACAACCCGGGTCACAGCGGAATGCCTTCATTATACCGTTTATCGACCGCAGAGCGCGCAGAGGGGCTATCGGCTATCGGCTATCGGCTATCGGCTATCGGCTATCGGCTATCGGCTATCGGCTATCGGCTATCGGCTATC
>NZ_CAKZNK010000058.1 GCF_937129525.1 uncultured Chloroflexus sp.
GAAGAAGGCTTGCGCTTCGCCATCCGCGAGGGTGGTCGCACCGTCGGCGCCGGTGTTGTGACCAAGATCCTTGATTAGGCAGCATATAAGCCAGGAACGGGGACGTGGCCTTTCCCCACGTCCCCGTTGATTGGAGAAAAAAGATGGCAAAGCAAAAGGTTCGTATTCGCCTCAAGGCGTATGATCACAAGATCCTCGATCAGTCTGCGCGTCAGATTGTCGAGGCTGCTGAGCGGACGGGCGCGCTCGTCGCCGGTCCGGTTCCGCTCCCGACCAAGATTGAGCGCTACAGCGTCATTCGATCGGGATTCATCGATAAAGATTCGCAAGAGCAGTTTGAGATCCGAACTCATAAGCGATTGATCGATGTGCTCGACCCGAGCCAGCAAACGATTAACGCCTTGATGAAACTCAATCTGCCGGCTGGTGTCGATATTGAGATAAAGCTGTAGAAGAAAACCAGGCGCGCCGCTTCACTGAGACAACTTCGTTCTTGGTCAGCAGTGATCGCGCGTGCCAGAAAGGCAGCCGCTGCGCTCTGACGCATGCTGCGGAGGTGCATCAATGATTCACGGTTTATTAGGACGCAAAATCGGGATGATGCAGTACTTCACCGAGAAGGGAATGGCCATTCCGGTGACGGTCATTTCTGCCGGCCCCTGCATCGTCACCCAGGTTCGCACACCTGAACGCGATGGCTACAGCGCGGTGCAGCTCGGTTACGAAGAGGTTGAACCGCGCAAGCTGACAAAACCACAGCAGGGTCATCTGAAAGCGGCAGGTGGGGCTATGCTGCGCTATCTGCGCGAGTTTAGCGCCGATAATCCGCTGGAACACAAACCCGGCGAGGTCGTGACGGTTGAACTGTTTAAGCCCGGTCAGAAGATCGACATTTCGGGCACATCGAAAGGTCGCGGTTTCGCCGGCGTTGTCAAGCGACACGGCTTCCGTGGCGGGCCAAAGACCCACGGTCAGAGTGACCGCCACCGCGCGCCTGGCTCGATCGGCGCTGGCACAACGCCCGGTCGAGTGTGGAAGGGCCAGCGCATGGCCGGTCGTATGGGCGGGAAACGAGTCACCATCCAGAACCTGGAGGTGGTCGAAGTGCTGCCCGAACAGAATTTGCTACTGGTAAAGGGCTCCGTTCCCGGCGCCCGCAATGGCCTGCTTCAGATCCGCAAAGCGGTGAAGGGCTAGAGGAGTAAAACGATGCAGGCAACACTCTACAATCAGGCCGGCGAACAGGTGGGCGCCATTGAGGTGAGTGATTACATCTTCGGCATTGAGCCAAATGTGCCGGTGATGCATCAATATGTGTTGATGCAACATGCGAATGCCCGCCTCGGCACACACAATACCCGCGGTCGCGGTGAAGTGAAAGGTTCGACGCGCAAACTCTACCGCCAGAAAGGCACCGGTCGCGCGCGCCAGGGTTCGATCCGCGCGCCGCATCACAAGGGCGGTGGTGTTGCTCACGGCCCACATCCGCGCTCGTATCGCGTCGCCATGCCGCGCAAGATGCGTCGGCTCGGTGTGCGCTCGGCGTTGTCGGCAAAGTTTGCGGCTGGTCAGATTCGCTTCATCGATCAACTGACTTTCGCCCAGCCGCGCACCAAAGATTTTGTCGCCTTTCTCAAGGCCCACGGTCTCGCCGACAAGAAGACATTGGTCGTGATTGATAGCAAAAGCCCGGCGAACGAAAATGTTCGCCGATCGGCCAATAATCTGCCACAGGTAAAGACCCTGCTGGCCCACTATCTCAACGTGCGCGATCTGCTGGTCTACGACCACATCGTGATGCCCAAAGCAGCCGTTGAGGTGGTGGAAGGTTATCTCGGCGAACGCTCTCGTCTGGCGGCGCCGGCGCAGGAGGATTAAACCATGCTGACGCCGTATGATATTTTGATCCGCCCGCTGATCACCGAGAAAAATACCAATCTGATGGAACTCAACAAGTATACGTTTGAGGTCCATCGTGAGGCGACCAAGCCGCAGATTAAGCGCGCGGTTGAGACCATCTTTAATGTGAAGGTCACCAAGGTGCATACCATGAACGTGCGCGGCAAACGCCGCCGCCGTGGTCAGTCGGTCGGCTATACCCGCGATTGGAAAAAGGCGATTGTGACGTTGGCCGAAGGCGATCGGATTGAGATCTTCGGCGCTTAACGTCGTTGCTGAACGGAAAGCAGCGACCAGCGCCGGTTCGCATTGAAGAGCCGGCGCTGCACAAGGGAGATAGTGTATGGGAGTACGTATCTACAAGCCAACCTCAGCCGGTCGCCGCAATATGTCGGTCTCGACCTTCGAGGAGATTACCAAGAAGCGGCCTGAGCCAGGCCTGATCGAACCGTTGCGCAAGAAGGCCGGACGCAACAATCAGGGCCGCATTACCGTGCGCCATCGCGGTGGTGGTCATAAGCGCTTCTACCGGATTATCGACTTCAAGCGCAATAAGTTCGGTATTCCGGCTAAAGTTCAGGCCATCGAGTACGATCCTAACCGGAGCGCCCGGATTGCCCTGCTCGCCTACGCTGATGGTGAGAAGCGCTATATCATCGCTCCGCTCGGCCTGAAGGTTGGCGATACCGTGATGAGCGGCCCCGACGCTGAAATTCGGGTTGGGAATGCGCTGCCTATCAGCGCGATCCCGCTCGGTACACAGATCCATAACATCGAGCTGGAAATCGGACGCGGTGGCGTACTGGTACGCTCTGCCGGCACTGCCGCACAGTTGATGGCAAAAGAAGGCGATTATGCCACCGTCCGCATGCCCTCTGGTGAGATGCGCCTGATCCACGTGCGCTGTATGGCCACTATCGGCCAGGTCGGCAATGTCGATCACCAGAACATTCGGATTGGCAAGGCTGGTCGCTCGCGCTGGCTCGGTCGCCGGCCACGAGTGCGTGGCGCCGCAATGAACCCCCGCGACCATCCCCACGGTGGTGGTGAGGGTCGCGCTCCGCGTGGAATGAGCACGCCGAAGACAAAGTGGGGGAAGCCGGCCCGCGGTGTCAAAACCCGCCACAATCCGCGCTTCGATCGCTTTATTGTCCGTCGGCGCAAGTAATGTTGCACCGCCGGGCGGCAACCGGTGTCGCCCGGCACCCTGTGAGGAGGAACTATGTCCCGCTCGTCAAAGAAGGGGCCATACGTCGATATTAAGTTGCTCGATAAGATCGAGGCGATGAACAAGGCCAATGAAAAACGGGTGATCCGCACCTGGTCGCGCGACTCGACCATCTTCCCGCAAATGATTGGCCACACCATCGCCGTTCACGATGGTCGCCGCCACGTGCCGGTCTACATTACTGAAAATATGGTGGGACACAAGCTAGGCGAATTCGCCCCCACCCGCTTCTTCCGCGGCCACGGCGGCAAGAAGGCCGATAAGCGCGGGAAAGTGAAGTAGCTCCCGCTTAGGTCCGATGGCATCATGCCAAAAACGTGGTAGAATAGCACGCTTGTAATGATGCGTCGGGTAGCAATACGAGAAGAGCAATGGAAGCAAAAGCTGTTACCCGCTATGTGCGAATCTCGCCGCTAAAGGTTCGCCTGGTGATGGATGTTGTGCGCGGAATGCCGGTTGACCGCGCGCTGGCGACTCTGCGCTATATGCCGCAAAAAGCGGCGCGTGAAGTGGCCCGCACGCTGAAGTCAGCGATCGCGAATGCCGAGCACAACTTTGATATGGATCGCGAAAACCTGTACATCAAGACCATTTATGCCGACCAGGGCCCGGTCTTGAAACGGTTTATGCCGCGGGCACGCGGAATGGCAAATCGCATCCGCAAACCGACCACCCACATCACTGTGGTGGTGGCCGATAAGTCGGAGTACTAGAAGAGGGAGGCTCGCTTGGGGCGCAAAGTACATCCGATTGGCTTCCGGCTCGGTTATATCAAGGATTGGCAGTCGAAGTGGTTCGCTACCGGCGAAGAGTATACCCGCCAACTCCACGAAGATATCGAGCTGCGCAAGCTGATTAGCAAAGAATTGCAGAGCGCTGGTGTGTCGCGGATCGAGATTGAGCGCTCGGCCAATAAGATCGAGATTTCGGTCTACACGGCCAAGCCCGGTATCGTTATCGGCAAGCGTGGTACGAATGTCGATACGCTGAAGAGCGCGCTGGAACGCAAGACGGGCAAGAAGATCAAGCTGAATATTAAAGAGATTAATCAGCCAGAACTTGATGCCCAGTTGGTGGCCGAGAGCATCGGTGAGCAGATCACCAGGCGCGTAAGCTATAAGCGCGCAATGAAACAGGCCGTCCAGCGCGCTATGCGGCTAGGGGCGCAAGGCGTGAAGGTGCGCTGTTCGGGTCGCCTCGGTGGCGCCGAGATGTCGCGCGTTCACGAAGAGGCCGAAGGCCGCGTGCCGCGCCATACGCTTCGCGCCGATATTGATTATGCGCAGGTGCATGCCCATACGACCTATGGCCGCATCGGGGTGAAGGTCTGGATTTACAAGGGTGATGTCTTCCCCAATCAGCCCTCCCGAGCACAGGTCGAACAGCCGGCGGCGGTAGCGCCCACACCTGAACGGCGTGAACGCCAGTCGAGGAGGAATAGCAATGCTTCTGCCTAAGCGCACGAAGTACCGCAAAATGCAGAAAGGGCGTAGCCCCGGCCTCTCGTACCGCGGCAATAATGTCGTGTTCGGTGAGTATGGCCTGATGGCGCTCGAACCGAGCTGGATCTCGAGCCGCCAGATTGAGGCCGCCCGTCGTGCCATCACAAATTATGTTAAGCGTGGTGGCAAGGTCTGGATCCGAATCTTTCCAGACAAACCGGTCACACGGAAACCAGCCGAAACCCGTATGGGTGGCGGTAAGGGTTCGGTCGATCACTGGGTCGCCGTGGTTAAACCCGGTCGGATTATGTTTGAACTGGCCGGCGTGCGCGAAGAGATCGCCCAAGAGGCACTGCGCCGCGCAGCCCAAAAGCTGCCCGTCAAGTGCAAGGTGATCGACCGCGAAGAGCAGGGAACAATGGCAGCAACTACCGGGGAGGTGAGCAGTGAAAGCGAGTGAACTGCGCGCCCTCGATGATGCGCAATTGCGCGCAAAGTTGGCCGAGTACAAGATCGAGTTGTTTAATCTGCGCTTTCAGAAGGCAACCGGTAAGCTGACCAATACCGCTCGGCCACATCAGGTCAGGAAGGAGATTGCTCGCATCCTGACTATTTTGCGCGAACGTGAACTGGCGCAGGCTGAGCTCGGCTAACGGATTATGGAGCAGAGCATGATGACCGTAGAGCAAAAGCGCAGGACGACTAAGGTTGGTCGTGTCGTCAGCGACAAGATGGATAAGACGGTGGTGGTGGCGGTTGATTACCTCAAGCCCCATCCGCTCTATCGCAAGATTATTCGACGGACGAAGAAGTTCCACGCCCACGATGAGGAGAATGCCTGCAAAGTGGGTGATGTGGTTCGGATCGAAGAGACCCGCCCGTTGAGCCGTACCAAACGCTGGCGGGTAGTGGAAATTGTTAAGCGTGGCGAGGAGGCGTAGCCATGATCCAGCCTCAAACTCGGCTAAAGGTCGCCGATAATACCGGGGCCAAAGAGATCATGTGCATCCGGGTCCTCGGTGGTTCGCGGGTGCGCTATGGTCGGGTCGGCGATATTATTGTCGCATCGGTGAAAGAAGCAACGCCCGGCGGTCAGGTTAAGAAGGGTGATGTCGTCAAGGCGGTTATTATCCGCACAGCTAAAGAGTATGGTCGGCCAGACGGCTCGCACATCCGCTTCGATGATAACGCTGCGGTGTTGATCGGGAAAGAGAATAACCCACGCGGCACCCGTATCTTTGGCCCGGTGGCCCGTGAGTTGCGCGAGAAGCAGTTTATGCGGATCGTGTCGCTCGCCCCGGAGGTGCTGTGATGCATGTCAAGACTGGTGATGAAGTGCTGGTGATCGCCGGCAAAGACAAGGGGCGCCGCGGTAAGATTAAGCGCGCGCTGCCTGCTGTAAACCGGGTGGTGGTGGAAGGCTTGAATATCGTCAAGCGCCACCAGAAACCCCGCGGTCCCGGTCGTCCCGGCGGTATTATCGAAATGGAAGCGCCAATCCACGCCTCAAATGTGATGCTGATTTGCCCCAGTTGCGGGCGGGCGTCACGCACCGGCAAGCGCTTCCTGGAAGAGACTGATCACAAGGGCCGCCCGCGCAAGGTGCGCTATTGCAAGGCCTGTGACGCCATTATCGATAAGTAGTCTGTTCAGGGCCGGCGCGGCGCGGGCTGACGCCAAGCCCCTGGAGAAAGAGCCATGACCGTTCGATTACGTGAAAAATATCAAAAAGAGGTCGTTCCTGCTCTGATGGAGGAGTTTAAGTTCAAGTCCATCATGCAGGTGCCGCGCCTTGTCAAGATTGTCGTCAATGTCGGCGTCGGCGAGGCTGTGCAGAATGCCAAGGCAATTGAAGCTGCTGTCAATGACCTCGCCACGATTACCGGCCAAAAGCCGGTGGTGACGCGGGCCAAAAAGTCGGTGGCTTCGTTCAAGCTCCGCGCCGGGATGCCGATCGGCGCAATGGTAACGCTGCGCGGTGATCGGATGTACGATTTCCTCGATCGGCTCTGTTCGCTGGCGCTGCCGCGCATTCGCGATTTTCGTGGCGTGAGCCGCAGCTCGTTTGATGGCCGCGGAAATTATAGCCTTGGCCTGCGTGAGCAGATTGTCTTCCCGGACATCGACTACGATAAGATTGATAAAATCCGTGGTTTAGAGGTGGCAATCGTCACCAGCGCGCCAAATGATGAGCAGGCTTATTCACTGCTCAAGCGACTCGGCATGCCATTTCGTGATTAGTTTGAACTAAGAGCGCGCATAGCGCTAACTGGTTCAACGCTTTGAGGAGGTATTCCGTTGGCAAAGAAGTCGTTGATCGTAAAAGCTCAGCGGCCACCAAAGTTTAAGGTGCGAGCTTATCATCGCTGCAAGATCTGCGGTCGACCGCGAGCTTATATCCGCAAGTTCGGGATGTGCCGTATCTGCTTCCGCGAGCATGCGTTGAAGGGCCTCATTCCGGGCGTCGTCAAGTCGAGCTGGTGAGTGCTGTGCGACAATCGGAATTCTTTTTGACGCCCGACTTGTGAGGAGGCATACCGTGAGTGTGAATGATCCTATCGGCGATATGCTGACACGCATCCGCAATGCGTGCATGGCCCGCCATACAACGGTGACAATACCGGCATCGAAGATGAAGATTGCGATTGCCGATATTCTCAAGCGCGAAGGCTTTATTCGCGATTACACAGTGATCGACGAAGGGAAACCAACGAAAACTATCTCGATCACCCTGAAGTATATGCCCGACCGCCGACCGGCCATTACCGGTCTGCGCCGGGTCAGCAAGCCAGGGCTGCGCATCTACACCAAGCGCGCTGACATTCCGCGGGTGCGCGGCGGCCTTGGGCTGAGTATTCTGTCGACGCCTAAGGGTGTGCTCGCCGATCACGAGGCCTGGCGCGAGCGCGTTGGCGGCGAAGTGCTCTGCTACGTTTGGTAACGCGCGCGGAGGAGTATCATGTCGCGAATTGGGAAACGACCGATTACCGTGCCAAAGGGCGTTCAGGTTACCATCAGCGAGCAGAACCTCGTGACGGTGAAAGGCCCTAAGGGTACGCTGTCTCAACAATTGCACCCCGATATGCTGATTAAGCAGGAAGGGGATGTCATTACCGTTCAACGCCCTTCAGATGAGAAGCTGCACCGCGCTCTCCACGGCCTGACCCGCACCCTGATCCATAACATGATCGTCGGCGTGACGCAGGGCTGGAAGCGGGATCTTGAGATCAATGGCGTCGGCTACCGCGCGCAGCTCGAAGGGAAGACGCTGGTGCTCAACCTTGGCTTTTCGCATCCGGTACGGATCGAACCGCCGCCAGACATTAGCTATGTCGTCGGTGAGCGTAAGTCGGCCAACGATCCGCTGGCGCTGTCGGTGCTCGGTATCGATAAGCAGAAGGTCGGCGAAGAAGCGGCTCGTATCCGTGGCCTCCGTCCACCAGAACCGTATAAGGGGAAGGGCATCAAGTACGTTGAAGAGAAGATTCGCCGCAAGGCCGGTAAGGCTGGTAAGGCGAAGTAGTCGAGTGGGCTGCGGTTGTAGCCGTCAGCCCTCTCGCCAGCACATCCGCAGACAGCGTGAGTTAGTATTGACGCCTGCGACCTCTCCAGGCATGAGTGTGTTTAACAATGCCATAGGTCAGTTGCGCAGGCGATGCCTGGTCAATGATTGGCTTCGGCTCGCGTCTGTCTGCTCCGAACGGAAACAAGCGAGCGACGGGGGATGGTATCTCCGTTGCGACAGTATTTGAGGATTGTATGGGAAAGCGAACACCACGTGAACTCCGGCTTCGCCGGCATAAGCGTATCCGTAAGCGCGTCTCGGGCACTCCCGAACGGCCGCGGTTGAATGTCTTCCGCAGCCATGCCCATATTTACGCGCAGGTGATTGATGATACCATTGGTCATACGCTCGTTGCTGCTTCCACCATTGAAAAAGGGTGGAGTGGTAGTCCAGAGCTGACTAAAACCCAGGAGGCCGCGCTGGTCGGTAAGCTGATCGCCGAACGAGCGTTGCAGGCCGGGATTACGAAGGTGGTCTTCGATCGCGGCGGCTATAAGTATCATGGACGGGTGAAAGCGCTGGCCGAAGCGGCCCGCGAAGCTGGTCTGAACTTCTAGTTGCCCAAGGGCAGCGTAGCGGAGGAACTGTGAAACGAGAACGTATCAACCCCGACACGCTGGAGCTCGAGGAGCGAGTCGTCCAGATCAACCGCGTGTCAAAGGTCGTGAAGGGCGGCCGCCGCTTCAGCTTCAGCACGGTCGTTGTGGTCGGTGATGGAAAAGGTCACGTCGGTATTGGGATGGGGAAGGCAGCCGAAGTGCCGGATGCCATCCGCAAAGGGGCTGAGGCTGCCAAGCGGAATCTGATTCGCGTCCCATTGGTGCACGCAACCGTTCCCCACGAAGTGGTGACGAAGTTTGGGGCCACTAAGGTGATGTTGCGACCTGCCGCGCCCGGTACTGGCGTTATCGCCGGACGTGGTGTGCGTCCGGTCGTCGAGGCTGCCGGGATCAAAGACTTGCTCTCGAAAGTTTATGGGAGCAACAACCCGGTAAATGTAGTCAAAGCAACGTTCAAGGCCCTGAGCGAGATGACCTCGCTGCAAGAGATGGCGCGCCGGCGTGATCTAACGCCGCAAGAGCTGATGGAACGCCGGACGCGGCGCGAAACGGAGGCAGCGTGATGGGTAAGCTGCGCGTCACATATGTCAAGAGCGCCATTGGCTATGCGCGTGACCAGAAAGCAACTCTGGCTGCGCTTGGCTTGCGCCGCTTGAATCAGAGTGTACTCAAACCAGATAATCCATCGGTGCGCGGGATGCTGTTTAAAATTCAGCACCTCGTAAAGGTGGAAGAGGTTGGGGACGAGGTGCAAGCATGAAACTTCACGATTTACGCCCCGCCGAGGGTTCGCGCCGCAAGCGAAAGCGGATCGGTCGCGGCCACGGTTCGGGTAAGGTCAAGACCGGCGGTAAAGGCATGATGGGGCAGAAAGCGCGAAGCGGCCCCGGTCCTTACCGCACCTTTGAAGGCGGACAGAACCGGCTGGTGAAGCGAATGCCGTTTAAGCGTGGCTTCACCAATAAGTTCCGTGTCGAATATGAAGTGGTGAATGTCGGCAGTCTGGTTGATTGGCCGGCTGAACTTGAAGTGACCCCCGAGTCACTGCTGGCGCGCCGGCTGGTGCGCCGCAAGCGCCTGCCGGTAAAGATCCTTGGTGATGGTGAACTGAACCAGCCGCTGGTGATCAAGGCGCATAAGTTTTCGGCCAGCGCCCGCCAAAAGATCGAGGCAGCCGGGGGTAAGGCGATCGATCTGACCTGGGTGGTTGAACGCCACTCGCGTTCGCGTGGGCCAAATCCGAGCATGCGCAACGCGCGCCAATCGTCGTAATTGGTCAGTGCGGCGAGAACGAATGTGTTCTCGCCGCTCATAGGAAGCATCAACATGCTGCAGGCTGTCCTTCGCGCTATTCAATTGCCCGATCTTCGGCGTCGCATCCTCTTTACCCTGGGGATGCTGTTCCTGTTTCGCCTGATCGCGCATATTCCGGTGCCAAATATCAATCCGGTAACCCTTGAACAGTTGCGCCAGGCCCTTGCTACAAATCAGTTGGCGCAATTGCTGAATCTGTTTGCCGGTGGCGCACTCGAGAATTTCTCGGTTGCGGCAATGGGAGTGTATCCATATATCACCGCTCAGATTATCATGCAGTTGCTGCAACCGCTGATTCCAGCCCTGCAAGAGCTGCAAAAAGAGGGTGAACAGGGGCGCTTGCGCCTTAATCGCTACCAGTTGTGGCTGACCGTTCCGCTGGCCTATTTGCAAGCCTACGGTCAGACCCTGACCCTCGAGCGTACTATCAATCCAAATAACGATCCGTTGCAATCGTTGTTCCGCACACCCTTCGATCTTGGCGCAAATTTCTTGCCTACCTTTACTGTGCTGACGACGATGGTCGCCGGCACAATGCTGTTGATCTGGCTCGGTGAACAGATCAACGAGCGCGGTATCGGCAACGGTATCTCTATCATTATCTTTGGCGGTATCGTCTCGCGGTTGCCCGGTTTGATCATTCAGGGCTTCCAGATCAGCCAGGCCGGTGACTTTAGCACCATTCTCGGCCTGATCGGTTTCATAGCAATTGCGCTGCTCACTATCGTCGGCATTGTCCTGATCCAGGAAGGTCAGCGCCGCATTCGGGTGCAGTATGCGCGTCGAGTGCGCGGCAATAAGGTCTACGGCGGTCAGAGCAGCTTCATTCCGCTGAAGGTTAATTCAGCCGGTATGATTCCGCTGATCTTTGCCCAAAGCATTATCATCTTCCCCGGCATCGTTGCGTCGTGGTTCTATCGACCGGGCGCCGAGGGTATTGGCAATGCTATCGCCGGCTTCTTTTATAACACGTTCAATCCAACCGGGCAGGGTGGCGGTATCGTCTATATGACCTTGCTGTTCCTGTTGACCGTTGGCTTCACCTACTTTTATACAGTCGTTATCTTTACGCAACAGGATCTGGCTGAGAATCTCCAACGCAATGGCGGGTTTATTCCCGGCATTCGTCCCGGCAAAAAGACGGAAGAGTATCTGATGAAGGTGCTTAACCGGATTACACTCGCTGGCGCCCTCTTCCTTGGCCTGATTGCAGTGTTGCCTTTCCTTACCCAGTCGATCACCGGTGTGCAGATTGGATTAGGTAGCACTGCCTTGTTGATTGTGGTCGGTGTTGCGGTTGATACGATGCGCCAACTCGAGGCACAGTTGATTATGCGCGACTACGAGGGCTTTTTGACCCGGTAGACGTTGCGCACAAACGCTGAAAGTTGTAGTACAATACAAGTCGTTGCTCGCCGGCATTGCCGGTTGGGCAGCGTCTTTGTGAGACAGGCAGATGGTCTACTGCACCAGGTAGAGTGCGGTTTTGAAAACGAGCGAGCGCCGAGTCATGACCAACGTTATCTTGTTAGGGCCACCAGGAGCTGGCAAAGGTACGCAGGCAAAAACTCTCGCCGATCGAACAGGCTTGACCCACGTCGCCAGCGGCGATCTCTTTCGCGCAGCTTTGCGTGAAGGAACGGAATTAGGCATGCTGGCGAAGTCTTATATGGATCGCGGTGAACTGGTACCCGATGAGGTCGTGATTCGTATGATCCTGGAGCGTATTCGTCAACCCGATTGCGCGTCAGGGGTCATCTTCGATGGTTTTCCGCGCACTCAGGATCAAGCGCGGGCACTAGAAGAGGCGCTCGCCAGGGATGGAACCCGCATCGATGCAGTGCTCTTCCTGGCCGTGCCACAAGATGTGCTGCTGCGCCGCATTGCAGGCCGGCAGACGTGCCGCACCTGCGGCGCGATCTTTAATATCTATTATTTCCCGTCGCATCGGCCAGATATTTGCGATGCCTGCGGCGGCAAACTCTATCAACGCAGCGATGATTCGATTGAGACGGCGCAGCACCGTCTGGATGTCTATTTCGCGCAGACAATGCCACTGATCGAATACTACCAACGTCAGGGTATCTTGCACGAAATTGATGGGCAACGTGAGATCGCGCTCGTGACGGAGGCAATGCTCAAGGCGCTGAGTCCTTATTTGACCCCAGCGCAGCCGTAGGTTAGGAGGGGTATGTCGAAAAAGAAGGACGTTATCGAGATGGAGGGTACCATCACGGAACCATTGCCGAATGCAATGTTCCGGGTACAGCTCGACAACGGGCACGAAGTGCTGGCTCACATCTCGGGTAAGATGCGGATGAATTATATCCGTATCTTGAAAGGTGACCGGGTGCTGGTCGAACTGTCGCCGTATGACCTGACCCGGGGACGGATTACCTATCGCTACAAGTAGGGGGCGCGACGCGGCACGGCGGCGTCCGCCGCCGCAAGGAGGCTAATCATGAAAGTGCGAGCGTCGGTAAAGCCGCGCTGCGAGTATTGCAAGGTGATTAAGCGCAAGGGTGTGATCCGGGTGATCTGCTCGCGCACACCAAAGCATAAACAGCGGCAAGGATAACGGATACTTGCGATATCCGCATATTACGGGCTAGGAGAGAGATTCTGTCTGGTCGCTTCAGGCTGGCAGAACGTTACAGCAACAAAGAGGACAGGCATGGCACGTATCGCCGGGGTTGACATTCCCCGCAATAAAAAGATCGAAATTGCGATCACCTATATCTATGGGATCGGTCGCTCAAACGGCATGGAGATTCTGCAAAAAGCTAACGTGAATCCCGAACGCCGGGTGCGCGACCTGACCGAAGAGGAACTTGGCCGGATTCGCGAGATTGTTGATCGCGAATATCGGGTGGAAGGCGATCTGCGCCGTGAGGTGCAACTGAATATCAAGCGCCTGATGGATATTGGCTGCTACCGGGGTCTGCGCCATCGGCGCGGTATGCCGGTGCGTGGTCAGCGCACGCGCACCAATGCGCGCACCCGCCGCGGACGCCGCGGTCAGGCGATTGGCATCAAGAAGAAGACGAAGAAGTAGTTGCGATAAGGAGTAAGGCATGCCCGCAAAGGGAAAAACCACTGCCACGACTACCCGCCAGCGCGGTAAGCGCCGCGAACGCAAAAATGTGCCGCGGGGTCAGGCGCATATTCAAAGCACTTTTAATAACACGATTGTCACCATTACCGATCCGCAGGGAGCAGTGGTGTGCTGGGCTAGCGCCGGCCAAAGTGGCTTCAAAGGGTCGCGCAAGAGCACACCCTACGCTGCGCAGGTGGCGGCTGAAAATGCCGCTCGCAAGGCAATGGAAAACGGTATGCGCTCGGTTGAGGTGTTTGTGAAGGGGCCCGGCGCCGGTCGCGAGGCCGCTATTCGCGCTTTGCAGGCCGCCGGTTTGCAGATTACGGCGATTACTGATGTGACGCCGATTCCGCACAATGGCTGTCGCCCTCCCAAACGCCGCCGGGTGTAGACCGCTGGCTGGAATTGTCGTTTGTTCTGCCTTGTGAGACGACCGCAACTGGAACCGGAGGGCATTGTTCCCGGACGCCCACTGCGGTGGCGCATTGATCAACTGCGCCAGCGCCCATCTCACAGGGTTGGGAAAAGAAGCGCACCTTGTCGTTGTGCGCGTTAGTTTGATAGTATGAGGATAAGGAACCTATGGCGCGATATATTGGTCCAGTCGGTAAGGTAAGCCGACGTTTGGGAGTAGGTATCACAGAAAAAGGGCAGCGGATTCTTAATAAACGGCCAGATCCGCCGGGTCAGCACGGCGCTGCTGCGCGCCGCCGACAGTCGTCGGATTACGGCACACAGTTGCTCGAAAAGCAAAAGGCAAAATTTATCTATGGTGTCCTTGAGCGCCAGTTTCGCCGTCTGTTCGAGCAAGCATCACGCCGCAGTGGCGTCACCGGTGAGTATTTGCTGAGCTTACTTGAACGTCGGCTCGATAATGTGGTCTATCGACTTGGTTTTGCTACCACTCGCGCTCAAGCGCGCCAACTCGTGAATCACGGCCATATCGTTGTCGATGGTCGGAAGACAAATATCCCGTCGTACACGGTGAAGGTTGGGCAGGTAATTGCCGTGCGTCCACAGAGCCGCAGCCGCACCTACTTCAAGAACCTGGTCGATAGTGGCGTTTTGAACAAGCATCGCGCTCCTGAATGGTTGCGCCTTAACCCCGCTGAACTGTCGGGGACGGTAGTGTCGCTGCCGCGGCGTGAAGATGCTGAGGCCAATATCAACGAACAGTTGATTGTCGAGTTCTATAGCCGGTAGAAGCTCCCACCTGCGGGACGCAAACGAAGAAATGGGAGGCAGCAGTGCTCGATATCGCTCAACCAAAGATCGAGGTTGTTGAAACGACTGAGACCTTTGGGCGCTTCAAAATCGAGCCGCTTGATCCGGGCTATGGACACACGCTCGGCAACGCGCTGCGGCGCGTCTTGCTGACAGCTATTCCCGGATCGGCGATTACCCACGCGCGCATTGCCGGTGTCTATCGGGAGACCGATACCATTCCCGGCGTGACCGAGGATGTGGTTGAGATTATTTTAAACCTGAAAGGCATCCATCTGCGCGGTCGCCATGAGGGAACAGCAATCGCGACAATCCGGAAACAAGGGCCAGGCATAGTGACTGCGGCTGATCTGGTCTTGCCTGAAGGACTGGCAGTCGTTGAACCTGATCACTATATTTGCACCCTCGAGCACGCTCAGGCTCAGTTTGAGCTGACCGCAACGATCGAACGCGGTCGCGGTTATCTGTCAGCCGACCAGCGTGGGATCCTGCCACTGGGTGAAATCCCGATCGACGCCATCTTTACGCCGGTGCCGCGGGTCAACTACGTGGTCGAAAATACGCGTATTGGTCAGGCAACTGACTTCGACCGCCTGATTATTGAGGTGTGGACCAACGGTACTGTGCGACCAGTCGATGCGCTCGATTATGCGGCTCGAGTCCTGGTGCATTACAACACCACTATCGCGAATTTCAACCGGATGGTCGCCGAACCGGAAGCTCAACCGGAAGCCAATGGTCTGGAGATTCCAGCCAGCATCTACGATACCTCGATTGAGACGCTGGAACTTTCGACTCGCACGTATAACTGCCTGAAGCGGGCTGAAATTACCAAGATCGGTCAGGTATTGCAGATGGATGAAAAAGCGCTCTTGTCGGTGCGCAATCTTGGCCAGAAGTCAATGGAAGAGATTCGCGACAAACTTATCGAACGGGGTTACATTCCGCGATTGCCCGCTAATGGGGCATCGCGCTAAAAGGATACGACCATGCGACATCGACATGCCGGAAAATTGCTGGGGCGATCGTATGAGCATCGCAAGGCGCTCTACCGCAACCTGATGATCGCCCTGATCGAACACAAAAAGATCAAGACGACGCTCGCCAAAGCGCGCGCTGTTCAGCCCGAGATTGAACATCTGCTCTCGATTGCGCGCGAAGATACGCCGCACGCGCGCCGAATGGCGCTCTCGAAGCTTGCCAGCAAGGTCGCGATGCGCAAGTTGTTTGCGTTTGCGCCGACCACATATGGCGGACGCAACGGTGGCTATACCCGGATTACCAAGCTCGGCCCTCGCCGTGGTGATGGCGCCGAGATGGCCCTGATTGAGTTGATCTGATGCGCACCATTGCGCTGTTGCTGGCATACGACGGAGCCGATTTTGCTGGCTCGCAGTGGCAGACCGATATTCGCACGGTGCAGGGAGCGCTGGAAACCGCATGGGAAGCGCTCACTCAGGAGCAGCGCCGGATTGTGCTGGCAGGTCGAACTGATGCCGGAGTTCATGCCGTTGGGCAGGTAGCGCACGTGCAAACAGCGACCAGTCACTCTTTGGCTACCATCTGGCGCGGGTTGAATGCCCACCTGCCTGTCGATCTGACAGTGCAGAATGTGGGGGAAGCGCGTAGTGATTTTCATGCGCGCTTTAGCGCAACACAACGTGAATATCGCTACCTGATGGATTGCGCGCCGGTTCCGTTGCCGCAACTCCGCCATCAGGCATTGCATCATCCGGGAATGCTGGATGTGCCGGCAATGACCGCAGCGCTCAAATGTCTGGAAGGGACGCATGACTTTGCCGCCTTTACAACGGCAACACCAGCGCAGCGATCAACAGTTCGCGCGATATACTGGACCCGTATCAGCGAACAGGAATGGTTTGACCGGCGCTTGCTGGCGATTGACATAGCAGCCAATGCGTTCCTCCAGCATATGGTACGGATGATCGTCGGTACGCTGTTGCTTGTCGGACGTCAGCGGATGACGGTCGATCAGTTTAGAGAGGTGTTAGTCAGCCGTGATCGCCGGTTGGCCGGCCCTACCGCTCCGGCGCATGGCTTAACCTTGACAGCAGTGCGCTATCCACCCGGCTTGATTCGCTGGGTTGAACCATTAGAACGGCAAATTGGTCCGACGAAGCTTTCACAGCCTTCGTCCTACGCACAAGAGGAATAGGTGCCGTGAAGACCTATCATCAGAAACCATCAGAGGTACAGCGCGACTGGTATGTCATCGATGCCAGCGGCAAAGTGCTTGGCCGGTTGGCGACCCAAATCAGTACGCTGCTGCGCGGAAAACACAAGCCGACCTATACCCCGTCAATTGACGGTGGTGATTTCGTCATTGTGGTGAATGCTGAGAAGATTGTCTTGACCGGGCGTAAGCCGGATCAAAAGATCTACTATCGCCATACCGGTTATCCGGGTGGGTTGAAGGCCACGCCGTACAAGATGATGCTGGCCAAACATCCGGATCGCATTCTGCGCCTGGCGGTGAAACGGATGCTGCCGAAGAACCGCATCGGACGCCGATTGCTGAGCAAGCTGCGCATCTATGCCGGGCCGAACCACCCGCACGCGGCGCAGCAACCCAAGCCTTTTATCCCACGTTAGCGTAGCGTGGGTGAGTGACTGCAAAGCGTGTACGCTCCCGCGCAGGTAAGACAACGCGCCAAACCCGGCGCATAAGGTGGTGAGGAACAGGAATGGAAGGCAAACGCTACTATCAGGGCACCGGTCGCCGCAAGACAGCGGTTGCGCGAGTGCGCCTCTTCCCCGGCAATGGGGATTTTATCGTCAACGGCAAGAAGCCGGAAGAGTATTTCGGCAATCGCGACCAGTTTCAGCGCGATCTGCGGCTGCCACTGGTCTTGACCAATCACCTGAATACGTTCAATGTGCTGGTGAAGGTTAAGGGTGGCGGTATCTCAGGGCAGGTCGGCGCGGTGCGCCACGGTATTGCTCGCGCCCTGCTTGATTACGATAGCGAATTGCGCCCTACGCTTAAGCAGGCCGGTCTGTTGACCCGCGACCCACGAGCTAAGGAGCGCAAGAAGGTTGGTCTCAAGCGAGCGCGCAAGGCGCCTCAGTACACCAAGCGCTAGTCAGACCATCGCTGACAGCGATACATTACGGCAGACGGTCGCAATTTGGGCCGTCTGCTATCCGTTATCGTTGCGGTGAGTGCCAATGCGAGTGATCACAGGAAAAGCTAAAGGACACCGGCTGAAAGCCCCCAAAGGCCTCGGCACCCGACCAATGCTCGATCGGGTGAAAGAGGCGCTGTTTTCAGTGCTCGAAGGGTACGGACCGATCCGCGGCAACGTGCTCGATCTCTACGCTGGAACCGGATCGCTCGGTATTGAATGCCTCTCGCGCGGCGCAGATAGCGCCGATTTTGTCGAGCGTAATGCTCACGTCTGCTCAATTATTGCCGATAACCTGCGCCATACCCGCTTTGATCAGCAGGCGCGCATTCACCAGATGCCTGTGGATCGCTTTTTGCGCTGGCAGCGCGGTGTTGGACGCTATGATATAATTATCATGGATCCACCATATGCCGATCCAGGGATCGAGGCGACCATGCAGCTTGTCGCGAGCAGTGGTGTAGGCAAAACGGGGAGTCTATTGATCGTCGGTCACTCGCCGCGGGTTGAACTGGCCGACTCATATCCTGGTCTACACCGGATTAAATATCGCCGGCTCGGAGATTCGTGCTTTTCAATCTACGAACTCACAACTACGGCCCCACCAGCATCAGAAGAGTGAGGTATGCGCATCGCCATCTATCCCGGTAGTTTCGATCCGGTTACTTACGCTCACCTTGACATCGCTCGTCGCGCTACCCGCATCTTTGATCGGGTGATTATGGCCGTATTTGATCGACCACAGAAGCGCTTACTCTTTTCGACCGAAGAGCGATTGCAATTATTACGCGCTACCACTGCCGATCTCCCCAATGTTGAAGCGGCAAGCTACAATATTCTGACAGTCGAATTTGCTCGCCAGGTTGGCGCGTGCGCTATGGTGCGCGGTTTGCGTGCCGGTAGCGACTTTGAAGCCGAGTTCCAGATGGCTCAGGTCAATCAGACGATTGATCCCGATATCGAAGTTGTCGTGCTGATGGCTGGCCGCCAGTTCGCCCATATTAGCTCGACCGCCGTGCGCGAAATGGCCAGTCTCGGTCGCGATCCGGTGGAATTTGCGCCGCCGGTAGTGGTGGCTGCGTTACGCGAAAAATTCGCGCAGAGGGGGTGATCGCCATCGAGCTGGATGATTTAATCGATGATCTGGAAGAGGTGATTGCTGCCGGGGTTCGTCTGCCGCTTAGCGGAGGCCGCACACTGATTGATGAAGGCCGCGCGCTCGAAATTATCGACCAAATGCGCGCAGCTATTCCGGAAGAGATCCGGCGCGCGCGCCGAATTATCGCCGAACAAGAACAGTTGCTCGCCGCCGCGCAGGCGCGGGTGCAAGAGGTGTTGAGCGAACGCGGCTTGCTGGCGGCAGTTGAAGCCGAACGCGCTCGCCTGCTCCAACAGGCCGAGCAAGAAGCCGCTGAAGTGCGCGCTGGCGCTGATGCGTATGCCCGGCAAGTGCTGGAAGAACTCGATGAACGGCTGAGCAAACTGCTCACAAGTGTGCGCAACGGGTTACACGCGCTCGATGAACAGCGACAATCGGGCGCTTGACAATCTCCCGCCCTCTCGCCTATAATTTGGCGCTTGTGGCGGGGCCAATGGCGCGCCACAGGTGAATGCTATGACTGCTTTACGGTTTAATCTCGCACAACTGCTGCGCGAAGAGATGGGGGCGCGGCGCGATATTGCGTTTACCGAGCCAGCGCTGCGACTCGATGACGAGTTGACGCTGCGTAACATCAGTGGACGCTTGCGGTTGACGCGCACGGCGGCTGGCGTGTATGCCCAGGTGACCGTTCACGGAATCGTGACGCTTACCTGTGTGCGCTCGCTTGAACCGTTTGATTACGAGCTTGACCTCGATTTCAGCGATCAGTTTTACGCGGTGGTTGATGTGGTGAATGGTCACCGGCTGCCGCAACCAGGTGAAGATGATCCCTTTATGCTCGATGAGCTGCACCATATCGATATCGGTGAAGCGATTCGCAGCTATGCGCTGATCAATCTGCCGATGAATCCGGTGGCGCCGGCTTACCGTGACCAGCTGGTGAACTATACGGTCGAGTCGGAAGGATTTGAGGACGACGACACTCTAGTCGATGAGCGTTTCGCCGCACTGCGTGAATGGGCAGAAAGGCAACGCAACCAACACTGAGGAGTAACCATTATGGGTGCAGTACCAAAGCGAAAAGTCTCGCGCCATCGGCGCGGTAACCGGCGACGGCATCTGGCGCTGACGCCGCCGGTTCTGGTAAATTGCCCGCGCTGCGGCGAATTGATGCGGGCACATCGTGTGTGCCTGTCTTGTGGATACTACAAGGGCCGGCAGGTGCTCAACATTGACGCCAATTGATCGAGCGTGTGTGAGCCAGGGCCATGAACGAGGGAAGACGGGCATAGAGCTGCCTGCCGAGACAATCGGTGCGGCAGCTCTTCGAATATAGCAGATGTAGAAAGGTCGTGAGGGTGAGCAGGGAACGTTACGCGGCAGTCATCGGCTGGGGTATGGCCGTGCCTTCTCGGTTGGTCACAAACGACGAACTGGCGCAACGGATTGACACCTCTGATGAATGGATTCGCACCCGCACCGGTATTCGCGAGCGCCGGGTTGCCGCTCCTGGTGAGAGCACCTCAACGTTCGCGACTGCCGCCGGACGCGAAGCTCTGGCAATGGCAGGGATTGCGCCGACGACGATTGATACCGTGATCGTAGCAACCTGCACGCCTGACCGACCTTTTCCGGCTACCGCCTGCACAGTGCAGGCAAACCTGCAAATTCCACGCGCAACTGCGTTTGATCTGGCAGCAGCCTGTAGTGGCTTTGTCTATGGCCTGACGGTTGCTACCAGCCTGATTAAGAGCGGTTTTAGTCGTCGCCTGCTCTTGATCGGAGCCGATATTTTCACCCACTATATCAACTGGAATGATCGCAATACCTGTGTGCTGTTTGGCGATGGCGCCGGCGCAGTCGTGCTCGAAGCTACAGAGGAGCCGCTTGGGCTGATTGCGTCAAATCTGAGTGCCGATGGCAGGCTCGAAGATTTAATGGCAGTTGATGCTGGCGGTACCCGCATGCCACTCACTGCTGAGCTGATCGACGCAGGCCGACAGTATGTGTATATGAATGGGCGTGAAATCTTTAAACACGCCGTGCGTGAGATGAGCGATTCGGCAATGCAGGTTGTGCAGGAAGCTGGATTGACTATCGATGATATTGCCCTGGTCATTCCACATCAGGCTAATGTGCGGATTATTGACGCCGTTGCGCGTCGGCTCGAAATTCCGCCGGAACGAGTGATGATCAATCTCGACCGATATGGCAATACCTCGGCGGCATCGATCCCGATTGCACTCTACGAAGCCGCCCAGCAGGATCGAATCAAGGCAGGAGATTATGTCCTGCTAACCGCATTTGGTGGCGGATTAACCTGGGGATCAGGGGTGGTGCGTTGGGGAAAACCGGCACAATAGCCGGTGGTCGAACACGGTGAGGCAAAGCAGAGACAGGTGGAATGCCGGCACTGTGCGTATGGGGGGCGTAACCTGCGCCGGCAAAGAATGAAAAGGCGGTCGAACCATGAGTATTGCCTGGGTATTTCCGGGGCAGGGATCGCAAATCGTCGGGATGGGCCGCGATCTGATCAATGTATCAGCAGCGGCGCGTCAAATCTTTGCCCTGGCGGATGAAACACTTGATTTCGGCCTGAGTGAAATGTGCTTTAGCGGTCCGGAAGCTGACCTTACTGCCACTGAGAATGCCCAGCCGGCGCTGCTGACGACCAGTATGGCCTTGCTGGCAACGATGCGCGAGCTGGTTGGCGATCGACTCGAACCACCGATTGTGGTTGCCGGCCACAGTCTAGGTGAATATTCGGCGCTGGTAGCCGGTGGTGCCCTCGACTTTACCACAGCGCTTCGCCTGGTGCGTCGGCGCGGCGAACTCATGGCTGCCGCCCACGAAGGCAGTATGGCCGCAGTGATCGGCCTCGAAGCCGGTATCCTGGAACAAATCTGCCAGGAAGTTAGCGCCGCACTTCAGCATCATAATCACATGCACGGCACCGTTGTCATCGCCAATTACAACGCTCCCGACCAATTGGTGATCAGTGGCAGTGTTGTCGCTGTGGAACATGCCAGCTTGCTGGCAAAGAGCCGTGGCGCCAAACGAGTCATTCCCCTTAAAGTCAGCGCAGCGTTCCATTCGCCCTTGATGGTTGCCGCTGCCGAAGGTATGTCCCAGGCCATAGCTACTGCCACCGTGCGCGATCTTGATATTCCACTAGTCGCCAACGTCACTGCCGAACCATTGCACAATGCCGAGGATGTGCGGCGCGAAATCGTGGCTCAGGTGGTGGCTCCGGTGCGCTGGATTGCATCGGTGCAACGTATGGTCGCCATGGGTGTCGAGACCTTTATCGAGATTGGGCCGGGCAAAGTGTTAACCGGCCTGATCCGTCGCATTGCGCCAACCGCGCGCCTGATCAATGTAGCCACGTTTGAAGATGTGCGGACACTTACCACTGCCATGCAGCCGGTGTAGAGGCGGTTATGGAATTGCAAGGTCAGGTCGCCATCATTACCGGTGGATCGCGCGGGATTGGCCGCGCAACAACCATCGAACTGGCCACTGCCGGAGCGCATGTGCTGATTAACTACCAGCGTAGCGCGACGGCAGCCATAGCGCTGGCGGAAGAGATCTGTGCCGGTGGTGGTGATGCGCTTGCGTTCCAGGCTGATGTTGCCGATGAGCAGGCTGTGCAACGCATGGTGAGTGCAGCAATGGAACGCTGGGGCCGAATCGATATCCTTGTTAACAATGCCGGTATCACTGCCGATGCGCCGCTGGCCCGCTTGCGCCCAGAACAGTGGCAACAGGTCATCGAGACCGATCTGACTTCAGTCTTTCTCTGTTGTCGCGCGGTAGTACCGATCATGCAGGCTGCCGGTTATGGCCGCATCATTTCGGTCAGTTCACTGGCGGCGTTAGCCGGCAATGTCGGTCAGACCAATTATGCGGCAGCTAAAGCCGGGATTATTGGCCTTAGCCGCTCACTCGCGCGTGAAGTTGCCCGCGATGGCATCACTGTCAATGTCGTTGCCCCCGGTTATATTGAAACCGATATGGTCGAAACGGTGCCAGAAACGCTGCGGGCCTGGGCGCTGCAAGCGATTGCGCTGGGTCGGTTTGGTCGCCCCGAAGAGGTTGCTGCCGCAATCCGGTTTCTCGTCTCACCCCGCGCATCGTATATTACCGGCCACGTGCTCACCATCGACGGTGGTTGGGTGATGCCATAACCACATGGCAGATTTTTGAGAGATCCCGAACAAGAATCGCGCAGGATCGCCAACCAAAAACGTTTTGCAAATCTGTTACCATGACCATCGCTCTGGCAAAAAATACACGCCCTGCACACGGACGCAACCATGATCGACTTTAGTGGACAGGTAGCAATTGTTACCGGCGGTTCGGGCGGGATCGGGCAGGCCATCACGCGCGGATTGGCGCGTCACGGCGCAAGTGTGCTGATCGGGTATCACCACGATGAAGCCGAGGCCGCAGCGGTTGTTGCAGCCGCTCAAGCGCTAGGCGGCGAAGCAATGGCAGTGGCGGTAGATGTGCGTGAAACCGATAGCGGCAATACGCTGGTAAACGCAGCATTAGAGCGCTGGGGTAGACTGGACATCTTGATCAACAGCGCCGGTATTGCCGACTACGGCCCACTAAGTGCTATGAGCAGCGAGCGCTGGCGACAAACAATACAGACCAACCTGACCGGCGTATACCACACCTGCCGCGCCGCGCTGCGCCCAATGATGCAACAACGCTACGGTCGGATTATCAATCTGGCTGCATTGTACGGCACTTCCGGCTTTCCGGGTCAGGCCGACTTCGCCGCTGCTGCCGGAGGGATTATCGGCCTGACCCGCGCCCTGGCCCGCGAAGCGGCGCCATGGCAGATTACAGTCAATGCCGTCGCACCCGGTATGATCGAAACCGAATTAACCCAGGTTATCCCCTCTGAGATTCGACAATGGAGCGTCGGTATCATCGCGCTCCGTCGGTTGGGCAAACCGGAAGAGGTCGCTGCCGCAGTGCTCTTCCTCGCCTCGTCGGCAGCATCATACATTACCGGGCAGACACTCGCAGTTGATGGTGGTTGGACGATGGCTTGACAAAGCGAATGACCGGTCATGAAAAACGCAGATGCGGCAGTTGCCTGCCGCATCGCGACTAAATAACCCTGACTTCCTAATTACCCGCCTACGACCTTAGCAAAACCAACCGCCTCGAGAGTAGATCAGAGCTACAAGAAGATTTCAAACCACCTTACCCGCACAGTTCCTTTAGCTGCTCTGCCTTCAGCAAATTATGCGCCGGGCCAGCTTTTGCTATTGGATTTTCCTCACCATCCAGCGTGGGACAGCAGCTCCTTCTTACCCAACGCGGTGAGTTTGTTTGGGAAGCAACCGGTATCGCTCGCACAGCATCCGATTACTCAGCAGTAATCCGGCGCTTGTCTGTTCGTCTCCCCGCCACTCATCGACCATACTTTACACATTTACGATGAGGGCGTTTCCCCGAACTTACGCATCACCTCTCCATTCACCCACACTTAACTCTTTACACTATAGAGGTGATACGCTTGCGTACCGGTTGCATGTTAGTGGTCGAAACCTCCTTTGCTTTCTGATGTTCTCTCGAGGCTACGGCCTAATCATAGCACCTTAAAGGCAAAGAATCAAGAGATTCATCGTAACTTAACGATGATAAACCGCAACTTAACCTGCTATCGACTATAAAAACGTTAAGAACAGATTAACTTTCGCCGAGCTATCATGGCCTCTGTGTAAAGCTTTTTGCTACAACGGCTGATCAGCCACGATACGCGCAGTGACTGCCTGACCGGAAAGCAACACCAGTGGAATACCGCCGCCAGGATGGGTGCCACCACCGACGAAGTAGAGACCGCGCACACGCCTGACCCGCAATGGCGGGCGGGCAAACGCAGACAATGGAGAATTAGAACTCAGGCCGTAGATAGCGCCAAACGCAGCGTTGTAGCGCCGCGCCAGGTCGCGCGGTGTCCAGTGATGACTGTAGCGAATCGACTGCCGTAAACCGCTCAAACCCATCATTTCGAGCCGGGCAATGATGTGATCACGATAGGCCGGTATCACTGCCTCCCAATCGATCCGGCCATCATCAGCCGGCGCGTTGACCAGCACAAACAGGTTCATATGCCCGGGGGGAGCGTGGGCCGGATCCGAGCGACAGGTAGCGGCAACGTAGATTGTTGGCTCTAACGCGGGCTGCCGTTCGTGGACGATAGCTCGAAACTCAGCCGAATAATCGGCGCTGAAGAAGATGTTGTGGTGCGCCAGTTGCGGAAAGTCGCCTTCAACTCCGAGGAAGAGCACCACCCCACTATACGATGGGTCAAACCGGGCTAGCCGGTTCGCTTCCCGTTGAAAGCCGGGAATGAGTCGTTCGCAGGCATACAGCGGATCGGCATTGATCACGACCGCCGCTGCGGGTAACAGGCACCCGTCGGCCAGACGCACACCACAGGCCAAACCACGCTCGACGATGACCTCAGTCACCGGAGCGCGCACACGGAGTTCGACTCCTAGCTCGGTCGCCAGCCGGGCCAGTGCCACGGCCAACTGGTACATGCCACCGCGCACATACCAGCCGCCCTCGGCAAGCTCGATATAGGCGATCAGATTGAAGGTTGCCGGAGAAAGGTAAGGTGATGAACCATTGTAGGTTGCGTAGCGATTGAAGAGCTGGCGCAAATACGGACTGCGAAAGAATGAACGCACCGCCGCATCAACACTGCGTAGCGCATCAATTCGCAGCGCATGGCGAACCATTGTCGGTGTGATCAATTCTCGCAGACCATCGAATGGTCGCAACAGAAAAGGGCCGGCTACTGCGTCGTAGATGCGCGCAGTGTGAGCCATGAAGCGAAAGAAGTTAGGGACATCAGCCGGACTGATCCGCTCGATCTCCTGGATCAATTGAGGTAACCGTTGCCAGGCATCAAAGCGTGTGCCATCAGGCCAAAAGTAACGGCAGGTTGGCTCGACCTGTTCTAAACAGAGGTAATCTTCCATCCGTCTTCCGGCCACCGCAAACAGATCGCGGATCACCCAGGGCATCGTCAGCAGCGATGGCCCGGTATCGAAAGTATAGCCGTCGGCCTGGTGCAGATTAAGCTTGCCACCCACCCGCTCATTTTGCTCACAGAGGATCACGCGGCGGCCTTGCGCTGCCAGCCGGACAGCGGTGGCCAGACCACCCAAACCGCCACCGACAATGATGACTGGAAGTTGCATCGTTTTTTGCGCCATTGTACGAGATACAACAAAACACCAGGATGCGTGAGCACCCCTGCAACGGAGGCTTGAACGCGCGCAGACTATACATTCCAGCGCGCGCGATGCATCCTGGCAATAACGATCAACCGGTTAGAACCGTCCGCGCTGACCTGGAATCTGGGCGCCAAAGATACTCGGCGGCAACTTGAAGCCATGCGCTTCGAGGCGTGGCGTAAACTTTGGCCGCACACCGGTGGGGCGCAATTCAGAAATGATCTTGCCCTCACCGGTTTTACCCAGGATCTCTAGCTTGAAAATATCTTGCAGCACAACGGTATCGCCTTCCATACCCTGCACTTCGGTAATGTATGCAACTTTGCGCGAACCGTCTTCCAAACGAGTTTGCTGCACAATCAGATCAATGGCTGAAGCGATCTGCTCGCGGATCACCTTCAACGGCATTTCCATACCGGCCATCAACGCCATCGTCTCCATACGAGCCAGCGCATCGCGCGGCGTATTGGCGTGCAGCGTGGTCAGCGACCCGTCGTGACCGGTATTCATCGCCTGCAACATGTCGAGTGTCTCGCCGCCGCGGCACTCACCGATCACGATCCGCTCAGGGCGCATACGCAGTGAGTTAATCACCAGATCGCGGATTGTCACCCGACCGGTGCCGTCGATCTCCGGTGGTTTGGCTTCCAGCCGAACCACGTGCTCCTGCGCGAGTTGCAATTCGGCGCTATCCTCAATGGTTACGATCCGCTCATCTTCGGGAATAAAGTTCGAGAGCACGTTGAGCAAGGTCGTCTTACCGGAACCGGTACCACCGGCCACGACGATATTCAAGCGCGACACGACGCAGGCCCGCAAAAACTCGGCCATTTCAGCGGTCATCGAACCGAAGCGGATCAAGTCATCGACCTTGAGCTTATTTTTCGAGAACTTGCGAATAGTAATCGTTGAGCCGTCGATGGCGCAGGGCGGAATAATTGCGTTGACACGCGAGCCATCGGGCAGGCGCGCGTCTACCATTGGCCACTTGCGGTCGATGCGACGACCAAGCGGACGAATAATACGGTCGATGATCTTCATTACGTGTTCATCGGAAGCAAACCGCACATCTGATAGTTTGAGCTTACCCTTCTGCTCGATGTAGACCTTGTATGGCCCGTTGACCATGATCTCAGAAATGCTATCATCGTCGAGCAAGGGTTGAATTGGCCCGAAACCAAACAGCTCATCGCACACCATGGCGAAGAGCTTTTTCACATCTTGATCGGACAAATTGACATTTGCCTGCTGATAGATACGCGCAAAGCGTTCTTGCAATAGACGCTCTGTCTCAGGAGAGCGCTTCAATTCAGTTTGATTGCCAAGCGAAGCCTGGATACGGTCAACAATCCAGAGCGACAACTCGAGCATGCGTTTCTGGTCATTGACCGGCGTCGCATCTTGTGTTACAGGCCGCGCCGGAGCAGGAGCGGCAGGGGCGGGGGTTGGCGCCGGCGGAGGCGGCGCGGGCACAACTGCTGCCGCGGGCGGAGGGGGCGTGGCAACAGCCGGAGCAGGCTCGGGCTGGGGCGAATTACCAAGACGTTTGAGCAGCGACATAGTGACACAACCTCCTTAGCCGAGCTTGACGAAATAGGCCTCGCAGGCACGATCGATCAACTCACGCGACATTGCCGGCGGAATGCCACGGTATTTCGCTTCGTCCAGGATCTGATCGCACAAATCACGCGGGTGGCAGGCGCGCAGATCGCGCCCAACTTTCATGTAGTGCTCTTGAATCAGATAGCGCAAGCCATCATCGCTATACGGGATACGTTTGCTCTTGCACACAAGCTGGAAAATAGCGCGAAACTCAGTGGGCGTTGGGTTAGGCACTTCGATCTTGTGGCGAATCCGGCGCAAGAAGGCATCATCGACCAGGTCCCTGGGATTAAGGTTGGTAGAGAAGACAATCAGGACGTCAAACGGCACCTGAATCTTCTTGCCGGTTTGCAAAGCCAGAAAATCGACCTTCTTTTCAAGCGGCACAATCCAGCGATTGAGCAGATCTTGGGGCCGACACTTTTGGCGACCAAAGTCATCGATCAAGAACAGGCCACCATTCGCTTTCATCTGGAACGGCGCTTCATACACCTTCGAGATCGGATCGAAGATCAGCTCGAGCTGAGCAAGTTCAAGTTCACCGCCAACCATCACCCGCGGTCGCTTACAGACCACCCAGCGCGCATCGGGATAGGTCGTAGTGGGCGCAGCGACCGGCCCGCCAAACGGCGATGGCGGTGGCAGTTCGGCGTGACCAACCTCGTTGACTTGCACGACCTGGTGATTCAGCGGATCGAAGACCTTGATAATTTGCCCATCGACTTCTACGGCATAAGGAATGATGACCAGACCGCCGAGCAGATTGGCGATACCTTCGGCGATTGTTGTCTTGCCATTACCGGGTGGACCGTAGAGGAAGAGCGAGCGAGCCGAGTTGGCAGCCGGACCAATCTTATCGAGCATCTTCTCGCTGACCACCAGATGGCTAAACGCCTTGCGGATGGTTGCCTGATCGATCACCAGCTCACCGATGCTCTGGCGCAGCGTGATCTCGACGTACTGTTGCAAGGGCACCGGGGCTGGACCGGCATACTGATTGCGATCAATGACTTCGTGGACTTTATTGCGCCCCTTACCGGTGATAACGTATTGAAACGACCGCTCGCTAAAACCGCCTTCTGCGCCGATAATATCGACATATTCCTCTAGCTTGAGGAATTCGAGTACCTTATCGATCACGCCGAGAAACGGTAACTTGATCGTTTCTTCCAGCTTTTGGCCGGTAATCGCGCCAGAAAAATAGATCACCTTCAAGATGTGATCGGTCAAAAATCCCATCGACAGGCCGGTTTCCGCAATATTCGTCGGCTGTGGCGGGATTGCAGGCATCTGTTGCGCTGGCGCGCCGGGCGACACTGTCGCTGGATTGATTTCATGCAGACGGAAGCTCATAGTCTACCCTTTCTGCAACAGTACACCGGGAATGGATCGCGCGCCTCTAGCCTGGCTCGAGAGCATCATGCCGCGACCGGGCAGGCGCAACATTGATTTGTAGATGGCAAAGAGTGCATCCAATCGCACAACGCAATAAGCTGTCACCGTTGCACTGTGATCAGGTATCAACCAGCCAGATTGGATACAGCACAACACGCACTAAAGGTAGTATAGCGAGCTGCAAGGCGGATCGCAAGGGGAAACCGGCACGAGCGCAGGTTAGTGCGCTCATACCGGCGCAACTATCATTCTTCGAGGTTGTCATCATCATCGGCGATATCCTGATCGATCTCGTCGAGACCAATCTCTTCTTCATCATCACCGCCGATGAAATCGTCTTCGATTGTCTCTGGTTCTTCAACCAGCTCTTCCTCGTCGAGCACATCCTCATATTCGTCAAAGCGCAACGAGGAGAGCACCGTCGCGCCTTCACCCAACTTGCCGGGGAAGGAGACCCGACCGCGCTGGCTTGGATCCTGATAGATTTCGCGAATGAGAATCCGCACATTGCGCGAGTCTGACTGCACAACTGCGGCCAGATAGCGATTGCCGCCATTCATCAACTCGACGAGACGATGGCTCAGTTTCGGCTCAACGCGGCCAATCAGATTCCCATCAAGATCGAACACATACACCATCCGGCCATCGACGCGCAACTCAACCTTTTCACCGGTAATCAGCGCATCAACTGCCGGACCACGCTGCACATCGACCAGGGTCGTGAGGGCCGTGCGGCCAGTCTCGGTAATAAACATGCGCATATCAACCTGCTGACGGGTCGAGCGAGTGACCGGCGCTTCGGTAATGCCACGCGCCAGCAGCGCTTCGAGGCGAGCGACATTTTTGCGCGCAATCGGATTGGAAGCATTGATACGTAGCGCATTCTGATACGCGCGATGGCTTTCGGCATACTTGCCCAGCTCAAACAATGCTTTGCCCAGCCGATTGTAGGTTTCTGCATCTTCGCTCACTCGCAGCAACTGCTGATTTAAATCAACTGCCTCCTGCCAGCGATTCAAGGCAGCCAATTCAATCGCTTTCTCTTGCAAGCGGCGGCGAATCCGCATCTTTTCATCTTGTTTTGACAAGGTCATTCTCCTTGCGTTAAGCACTGAGACCACTGATCGAGTTGAGGCACACCCTGCAATGACCACGGACTGGTGGCAGTGATCTTAACCGGCACCAATTGACCGGTTAGATCGGCAGGATGGCTAAAGAAGACCAGCCGGTTGCCGGGAGTGCGGCCACGCCACTTCCCTTTGCTCTCACCCTCGACCAGCACCTCAACTGTCTGACCGAGGAAGCGAGCCATTCGTTCGGTTGCAATCCGCTCTTGCAACTGCTCGAGACGGCGACGGCGCTCTTCTTTGACCTCCGGCGGCACAGCCAGCGCTGGATCCTGCTCTTGTTCGGCGGCGCGGGTGCCAGGACGAGCAGAGAAAGCTGCGATATGCACCTTATCAAAACCGATTTCGGCGCACAGTTCCATCGTCTGGCGAAAATCGTCTTCGGTTTCACCCGGATGGCCAACGATGATGTCTGTCGTCAACGAAATATCAGGGATTGCGGCACGGATTTTCGCAATCAACGCCTTGTAGCGGGCAACGGTGTAGCCGCGACGCATCAGTTTAAGCACGCGATCAGAGCCGGCCTGCACCGGCAAGTTCATCTCAGGCTGGCAACGCGGCAAGCGGGCAACCGTCTCGATCAGGCGATCGGTCATCCAGGCCGGATGTGAAGTCAGGAAACGCAGGCGGAGCAAGCCAGGGGTTGGATCAACCGCCTCGAGGAGATCGGCCAGTTCGGGACGACCGGGAAGATCATGCCCCCATGAGTCCACAATTTGACCGAGCAGTGTGATCTCCTTTGCGCCACGGGCAACAATCCGCTGCACCTCTTCGACAATTTCAGGCAGCGGGCGCGAACGCTCGCGGCCACGGCGCAGCGGGATCACACAATACGAACAGGTCATATTGCAGCCGTACTGAATGGGCACATGTACCGAGACTGGCGGATGGCTCCAGTCACGCACCGGCAAGGCCGGCTCGTCGAGGGTATAGATCGGATTGGGGGCTAGCGCTACCACTTCATCGACTGCCGAAGGCGAAACAAAATGGTCAACCATCGGCAGTTGTTCGGCGAAGATGGAGCGGTTATTGGGGCCGACCATACAACCCCAAAGCACGATCCGCGTATCGGGATGCGCGCGCTTGACGCGCACCAGCTCACCGAGCTTGCCGAGGATCCGCTCTTCTGCCGACGCGCGGACGCTACACGAATTGAGCACAATAAAGCTGGCATCTTCAGGGCGAGCAGCGGGGCTATACCCAACCCCCTGCAACGCCGCTTCGAGCCGCTCTGAGTCAGAAATATTCATCTGGCACCCCACCGTCCAGACGTAATAGCGCCGATCACGCGGCGTCTGATCACGGTCGGACTGCGGGCGCCGATCGAAAAAGATCACGTCCTGCATGGAAGCATTACCACACGATAACCGGCAAACCGCATTCTACGCTCTGGCGAGCGGCTTCGCGCAGCGACTCAAGACAACGGAAAGCGTCAGAACGCGGTGAAACGCCAGCCTTGATCAACTGCGGCGCCAGTTCAGACAATTCGCGCAGCAACTGCACTGACGATCCAAAGAAGGCCTGATCCTCCTCGCCATCGTCATTTTCAAACGGCAGGTAGACCGGATCGGCAAAATCAACCGGCAGGTAATAGCTATTGATCCCCTGCAAATTGATCAGATGCCGGTAACGACTGGGAACCAGCTCATCCCAAACATCGGTCACTGCGCGGTCGAGATCGTCATCGAGCACCGGACCATCGGCAATGATGGGAGCCAGATCATTGCCGCGCTCCAGATGGGCGGCCATGCGCGCCAACTGATACAATGCGCCCATCGTCTCAATAGATCCCTCCCAGACCTCAACGCCGGGCTGGCTGAGCAGATCGATATCAATACCGGCCTCGCGCAGTTGATCCTGCACGGCTGCGACACTCTCGTACTGTTCTTCATACTCGGCGCGATCCTCATCGGGTCGCACCATAATCAACGATGCAACCGCCAGATCGAGTTCGGCGGGAGCCTGAGCAGACATAGCATTTCTCCTCACTGAGCGCTCGTTGCGCACATAATAGTATACCATATTGAGCAAGTTTGATCACCAAACCAGAATGAGGAGTGATCGATAAGAAGCCTATAGTATGAGAGCATTAAGACACAAATGAGACGGTTCAGTGACGCTACGGTAATATGCCATGAAGACAAAGCTCCAATCATCGATGAACCCGATGCAACGGTCCACCGGCCTGCATCATCAGCGCGGGCAGCGCATCTTTGCGCTCCTCATCTTTGGGCTGGTTTGTGGGGTATTCTTCGCCCAAATCTATTATGGTATCAGACATTGGTCAAACGCAACACCACCAGACGAGTGGCACATCGGTGAATGGCTGATCAACTATCAGGGTGGATTCACGCGACGGGGATTGCCGGGTGAAATCATCTTGCAACTCAGTCGCTGGTTGATGATAAACCCGGCGCATCTGACAATCCTGATCCAAACAGGAGTCTTTACACTGTTTTTACTGCTTGCTTATATCTTGCTGCGCAACACAGAACGATCAGTTATCGCCTTTACGCTGCTGTTTTCACCGGCTTTTCTGCTCTTCCCGCTACTGGAGTGGCCACGTGTTGGAGTGCGCAAAGAAGTTTTCCTGTTTATCATGTTCATCATTCAATTGCTCTGGCTGCGCTCTGCCAGATTATACACACCAGTTTTGCTGTTGTTCATTGGCGTCGGCGCGCTCTTCGCCGTCTTATCGCACGAAATGCTGGTCATCTTCCTGCCCTATTTGGTGATTGCCACTATCTGCGCTGAACAACGGTTTGGGCGGTTGTCTCTGGCTACCATCATCGCCTTGATACCGGCAATTGTTGCCGCTATCATCATTTTTCGCAATCCCCAGACAACGACTGCCGCCATTGACGCCATCTGCGCTTCTCTTGGGTCAAGCGCGCCCTACGATTGCCTGCATCAAAACGAACGACTCGGCGCCATCACGTTTCTTGCCCAATCGACCGGGTATGGCATCGCATTCACGCGGCACTTCACAACGACTGAAACAACTCTAGTCTACCTGATAACCGGCTCACTTAGTCTGATCCCGCTCTTGCTTGCCATTGCCGGGTATCGATTGTGGCAATACTTGCCACCAGGAACGATCATCTGGATCGGAGGGGTGTGGGGATTGTCGATTGTGGCAACAATACCATTATTTGTAGTCGCTGCCGATTATGGTCGATTCATCAATATCCATATCACCTGTAGCACGTTACTTCTTGCGTGGCTGATCCAGGCTCGACAGGCCAGACCGATCTTTGCCAGCGCGACAGCAGGATGGTGGATTGCGGCAATCTTATTTGCTGGCAGTTGGCGCTTACCAATGTGGTTATCGTTTGCCACTTACACTCACGCTTTCTCCTGGTTATCACTGTTCTGACGCAACAATCAGGCGGCGATTGCGGATTGCGCAATCGCCGCCAGTGAGGCCACTTACTCAGATACCCGACTCAATACCGCTCAAACACCGGCTCAACGATATCAATCGCGCGATCAAACTCCTCGTCCGTCTCTGACTCGCCCACTGCCCGCGCCTGTTCGGAACCGCGCGCAATCTCGATCGTCACCCGCGGCATCTCGTCGGCAATCGCCTTGACGGCAGCCAGTACTGGTCGCGTCGTCGCGCCAGCAAGCATAGCGGGAACCCTGATCTCGATCAGGTCTTCACCGTCCTCATTGCGAATGATCAACCGTTGGACGCCCGGCTCATTGATCAGCTCACGCACCCGAGCGAGCAAGCGCCAGCCATGAACGAATTCAATGGTGATGTCCATGGTTCCCTCCTGCGCCGTGCTGGCGCCTGATAGCGATATACTCCGCTATAGTACAGTGTAAATGTAACCTGTCACTTTTCGTGAAACGAACTCTTTACTCAAAGTATAGATGTTTTAATTATAGATATTTGATATATTAATCATATATATTTTCTCTTGTTCTGATATTCTTGCCGCCGACCCACACCAGTTAGCGTTCACGCCTCACAAAAGGTTTGACACCTTTCCTATCAACGAATTATAATGAGCGCGGATCCACCAATCTGTATGCCCAGGGAGCCAGCAGGCAACATGATAGTCGCTGTCCGTACCCGCAATATCATCCTGGCGCTGTGCTCAACACTGCTCATTATCCTTCTGGCACTCCAGCAGTTTCCTGTGATCGCTGCGCCACTTGCCCAGCTCAATTTCATCTGGAATCCTACTTCAACCAATTCTTCCGGGACACCCGGCCAGGTTTCAATAGCTGTGACTGCAACCCTCACCAATCAAGGACCTGCCGACACGTTCAATATCGTTGCCACGCCACCGGCTACCTGGCCGGCAGTCACGATTGCGCCAAGTTCTTCTATTACCATTAACGCCAACAGCAGCCAGAGCTTTACCTTCTTCTACAACATTCCAGCCACAGCCGCTCCCGGCACGTATGTGATTGATATTACGGCTTCTCGCGCCAGCGCGCCCGGCACGACAGCGCTATTTCGGATCGTAGTGCAGGTTAATGCACCGACACCAACGCCGACTCTGTCACCCACAATCACACCAACTCCTGCCGGGATCTGTTCCGATGGCTTCGAGCCTGACAACTTCCCTGCCCAGGCTAAACGAATCGATGTGCAGATCCCGCAAGAACACGTCATCTGTCCCACCGGCGATGAGGACTGGTTGTATTTTGGTGGCGTTGCCGGCAAGGTGTACACGATTGATGTGCCGGTCATGCGACCTGGTATCGATCTGTCGCTCGAATTACTCGATAGTAATTTCAATCGGGTAGCTTTCAATGATGATTTTTATAACCGTGATCCGGCGAATCCCAATCCCGGCGATACCCGACCAAGAATTACCTTCCGCAGCCCGGCAGATGAAAGTTACTATATCAAGGTGCGCGATACTGCCGGGCGCGGTGGCACTGATTACTCGTATGTGATCGTGTTGCTCGATGAGAGCAATGGCCCTACGCCAGCGCCGGCTGAGTCGGTCTGTCTTGACATCTTTGAGCCGGATGGTTTGCCTGAACAAGCCCGGCTGATCACTTCGAACGAAGTGCAGGAGAATCGCCGACTCTGCCCTAGCGGTGACGCTGACTGGGTGACCTTCTTTGCCAAAGCAGGTAAGCGCTACGTGATTTACACCGACACGCGCCGATACCGCGGATCCAATACGGTGAACAATGACACCGTAGCTGGCGCTGACACAGTGCTGGTACTGACCGACCGCGACGGTGTAAGCATTCTTGACCTCAATGATGACATGCCGGGTGGAAATACGCTTGATTCGCAGATTGAGTTTACGCCCAAAGTAGATGGCTTCTATTTCGCGCAGGTAAAGAACGTCGGTGATATTGGCAATCAGTTCATTCGGTACGATCTGGTGTTGCTGCTTTGTCTGCCTGGTCAGACCGATTGTCGGCGTCCAGATGCGCCATTGCCCGGCTTGCCGGAGAATCCGGCCACGTTGCCGGCAACGTCAACGCCGATCAGGGCGCCGATTGTGACCGATCCAACTGCAACGCCATTACCGCCGACACCAACACCGTAGACAAGCAGAGCAGCAATGCCGGTTCGTATACCAGATGGCGCTGAAGTTCTGTCTGAACTGACTGCACAATTCGGACAGCGGTTGCCAACTTCAGCGGCAGAGGCGATGGCAGCAGCCCAGATCAATGCCCGCCTGCGTCAGGCGGGCTTCAGTGTTGATACGCGCCCATTGCCAACAGTCGCCCATCCCGGCGCCAGATTTGCGTCGGTTGCGGTCGCGCTGCTGGTAGCAATCGCCTTAGCCGTCTGGCATCCGGTTAGTGGGATCATCATTGGGCTGGGGCTGATGGCATGTTTGATGGTTGATGCACTCTACACCCCATTGCCAGTCTGGCGGCAATCACATTTGAGTCAGAACATTATCGCGGCCCGCCCGATCGAAGGCGCAACTGCCGAACGTCCCGGTCAACCGCGCTGGCGCATGGTATTGCTCGCTCCGCTGGACACTCCGCCAGTCTGGCGCGGCATAACCCGTTTGATCGCGCCGACCCGCGAAGGTCTCTTTGCTCGTCTGACTCTGTGTAGTCTACCGATAGCTATTGCGGTGAGTGCCACTTCGTGGCCGGTCTTGCGCTGGATGCTCGCATCAGGAGCGCTGATCGGCGCGCTGGTGTTACTCTGGACTACTCGCCGGCCCGTGCCGCTTATGCAACCTGATGGCGGTCTGGCGGCGCTGGCGACCTTACTGGTCGCGGCACAACAACTATCTGGCCTGCGCCACGTTGAAGTGTGGCCTGTCGCCATTGGCGCTGCCCATTGTAGCCAGAATGGGATCAGCGACCTGATCAAGCGTTACCCGTTTGAACGCGAACAGACAGTAATGATTGGATTGGGACCGCTCACCGCCGGTCAGCTTACAATTATGAGTCGCGAAGGTGTCTTTCGGCACGAGCAGGCGGATCCGTTGCTGATCCGTCTGGCAATGGCGGCAGATCGCGCCGATCCGGTCATTGACCTCGAACCACGCGCGCAAGCCGTCCGGAATGAATTGCTATCACCCTTGCAGCAACGCGGCTTTCGCGTGTTGGGTATCCGCGCAGCGGCGAACGGGGTAACCTCACTTGATCCCCAACTGGTAGAACGCGCCGCGCGATTGATCGTCGCGATTGCCCACACCCTTGAGATTGAGTCTGAGACGAACGATGATCTATCTGCTTTACGGACCAAATGAACTGGCGCGCAGCGAGGCGCTGGCCGAATTACGCGCCCACTTGCCGGCAGAGGTAGCCGACCTCAATATAAGCGTGCTTGATGGTCGTAAATTGACCATCGAGCAACTGGTAGCCGCCTGTGAAGCGCATCCTTTTCTGGCTGAACGGCGACTGGTGATCGTCTATGATGCGCTGAAACATAGCAAAGCCGGCAAAGCGCGCGAAGAGCTGCGCGATTATTGCGAGCGTGTGCCGGCGACCTGTGATCTTGTCTTTGTTGAGCAGGAAGAGGTCGATCGCCGTCACTTGCTGTTTACTTACCTGAGCAAACGCGGCGTGGTACGCGAATTTCCACTGCTCAGCGGGCAAGAGCTGCTGCGCTGGATCGAGCGCAGAGCCAGGCTCCTCGAAGTAACGATTGAACCGGCTGCCGCGCAGCGATTAGTCGATCTGGCCGGTAACGAGAGTCGCTTGCTGGCAAACGAGCTGGCAAAACTGGCGAATTACGCTGGCAAAGGGGGGCGGATCGATCTGGCGGCGGTTGAACGGCTGGTTACCGATCAGCAAGAGCAGAATCTCTTTACCTTTCTTGACGATCTGAGCGGGCGCCGCCTGGGGTCGGCGCTCCGTGGCGCGCGCGCTTTAATCGAAGATGGCGAAGCGCCTTCCTATGTGTTGTTTATGCTGGCGCGTCAGATACGGATTCTGCTGCATGTGAAGCAACTACTCGGGCAGCGGAAACGATCCGATGACATTGCCAGCGCGCTAGGCCTAAAGCCGTTTGTGGCGCGGAAAGCAGCCGATCAGGCACGAAACTTCACTGCCACTGAACTCATAGCGGCTCACGACCGCCTGCTGGAACTCGACCACGCCATCAAGACCGGGAAGATTCAGGCCGAAACGGCGCTGGAACTCTTCGTGGTCGAGATGTGTCAGACACAACCGGCGCGCGCCGAGCGGTAGTCCGGCAACAAACGAAGGCCTGACCCCTTGCGGTCAGGCCCTGCCGGGCAATGTTGAGCACAAACGATCAGGACTTTGCCTGAACCGAATTCACTAAGCTGCCGAACCGGTCTGCGCTGCCGCAGCCAATGCTACCTTCTTGGCTTTCTGAGCCAGACGCGACTTGCGGCGAGCGGCGTTATTCTTATGAATGATGCCCTTAACTGCGGCTTTATCGAGCGTACTGTAAGCCAGCCGCAGCGCAGCTTCATCTACCACACCGCTAGCCAGCGCTTGCTCGGCCTTCTTAATCATCGTCTTGACGCGCGAGCGATACGATTGATTGCGCAAGTGCTTGCGTGCATCGCTGCGAATTCGTTTCTTTGCCGACTTTGTGTTCGCCAAGGTCAAACTCCTCGGATATAATTGGCGCGTTATGTGACACATGAAGCGGCGAGCTTGCTCGCCGCGCTAGTCCTAAAGTATAGCATAGGAATACCAGCCGTGCAACTGCGCGCCGTCTTGCGCCGTCTCAGCACTCAGCGCAACAGCCTGATCGTGATGGGAGGCTTCGTCTTAAGCCGTCTGACCGGTCTGCTCCGCGACATTGTCGCCTCGTATTACTTCGGTACCTCCGCCGATATGGCAGCTTACAGCGCTGCTATCAGCACGGTCGATCTGCTTTACCTGGTTATCATCGGTGGAGCGCTCGGCAGCAGCTTTATTCCGGTCTTTATCGAGCTGTGGGAGCGCGAACAACCAGAACGGGCCTGGGAACTGGCCGGCGCCGTGGTTACGTGGGCGTTGATCGCGCTGGCGATCGCCAGCGTTGCGCTCTTTGCGGCTGCGCCGTGGATTGTTCCGTTCCTCTATGGCGGACAGGGCTTTACGCCCGCGACTCTCGACCTGATCGTTGCCCTGACCCGACTTTTCCTGCTCTCACCGCTTTTGCTTGGCCTGGGTGGATTGGCGATGGCGGCGCTCAATGCCCGTGATCGTTTTACAATGCCCTCACTGGCACCCAGCATCTACAACATCGGCATCATCGGTGGGGCCTTGCTGGCGCCGTGGCTCGGTATCTGGGGTATGGCCTGGGGGGTTGTGATCGGTGCGCTCGGCTACCTGCTCATTCAGTTGCCGGCCCTGGTTGCAATCGGGATGCGGCTCCAGCTTCATTTAGGCCGCAACCTGCCCGAACTAACCCGAGTGGCGCGAGCAATGGGGCCGCGAGTTGTCGGACAAGCCGCCGCGCATCTGAGCATTGTCGCCACTCTGGCGCTTGCGGCCCGGTTACCTGACGGTGACGCGAAGCTAGCCGGATTACGCTGGGCCTATCAGTTGATGCTCTTGCCCTACGGCATCTTTGCGCTCAGCCTGAGCACCGTTGCCTTTCCACGCCTTGCGCGCCTGGTAGCGGAAGGTCAGCTCAATATATTGATTGATGAAGTGCGAACAACGCTAGAACGCATCCTCTGGCTGACGTTGCCGGCCACGGCAGGGTTGCTCACTCTTGGCCCTGCCCTGGCCCGCGCCCTGTTTGAACGCGGCGCATTCGACACCCTCTCGCTCAACTACACAGCCGGCGCGCTGACCGGCTACGCCTTCGCACTACCGGCCTTTGCTGCCTCTGAGATCATGATTCGCACATTCTACGCCATGCAGCGCACCTGGCCGCCGGTGCTGATTGGAATAGGACAGGTCACGCTCAATCTCGGCCTGGGCGTCACTCTGCTGATTGCCGGCGCCGATGTGAGTGGGCTGGCAATCGCGTTCAGTATCGCCAATTCGATCGAAGCACTGGCGCTGGCGCTGCTATTGGGGCCGGTGTTGCCAGGTCTCTGGCGCAACCCGGCTCTGTGGCGACGATTGCTGACAGCTTTGATCGCCAGTCTGGTCGCAGGGCTATTCTGGTGGAGCACACGTGAGCTTATTCCCGGCGGCACACCAGCGGCGCCCTACAACTGGACAAACGATCTGCCGGGACTGGTGGTTGGATTAGTCGTAGCAGGAACAGGTGGAGCCGCGCTCTACATCGGGCTGACCCTCAACATGATTCGATCAACAAAACACCAGGGTACGCCGGGCTAAAACGGCCCGCAGCGTCCCCGGCCTTCACTATCATGCCTCTTCGGCAACCAGATTGGCCACAATCGCGCCCGAGGCAATCACGCCGGGCAAACCGGCGCCAGGATGAGTGCCGGCGCCGACAAGGTAGAGATTCTCAATGTCTTCCGAACGGTTATGAGGTCGGAACCAGGCCGACTGGGTTAAGATGGGTTGAATCGAAAAACCGGCGCCGAGATAGCTATTGAGCGCATCGCGATAGTAGCGCGGATCGACCATGTGCTCAACCACGATATGGCGGCGGAGATCCGGCAGATAGTGCTCTTCGAGGAACGTCAGGATCGCCTCACGCAACCGTGGCCCGGCGACAGTCCAATCGATTGATGCAGCCAGATTGGGCACCGGTGTCAACACATAGAGCGCTTCGTGGCCAGGAGGCGCCAGGGTAGGATCGTTGTGCGAAGGTCGATGCAGGTAGAGCGAGAAATCATCGGCTAACTGCTTGCGGTTGAAGATGTCGTCAAGCAGCCCTTTGTAGCGTTCGCTAAAGATGATATTGTGCTGCACCAAACGACCATCGTCGTAGCGGCGATTGATTCCGAGATAAATGACTGCCAGCGACATACTGTAGCGCAAGCGCTGCAACCGACGATCGGTCTGCACTTTGCGGTAGCGGGGCGGAATGAGGCGCATATAGGTTTGCGGCACATCAGCATTTGAAACCACGATCTCGGCTGGGAAGAGGCGGCCATCCTGCACGCGGACTGCGCGCGCGCGGCGACCATCGATCACAATCTCAACCGCTTTAGCATTCAATTCGAGGCGACCGCCGAGTTCGGTAAAGAGCCGCACCATTGCATTGACGATGGCGCCGGTACCGCCGCGAGCATGGTAGACACCCCACTTGCGTTCGAGGTAATGCACCATGGCATAGATTGAGGTTGCGTCGAACGGGTTCCCGCCGATGAAGAGCGGATGGAACGAAAAACAGCGACGCAGAAAATCATCCTGGAAAAATTGGGAAACAAACTGATAGACACTCTGATACGACTTCAGGCGAATCAGGTCGGGCGCAACCCGCAACATATCGCCAAAATGGAGAAAGGGCTTATCAATAAGGCTAAATCCCTTCTCAAAAATTGGGCGAGTGCTGGCAATGAAGCGTTTGTAACCTTCAACATCAGCCGGATTCCACCAGCGAATCTGCTCGATCAAAGCCTGTTCATCATCACCGTATTCGAGGTAACGCCCCTCGTGATTAAACAGGCGATAATAGGGCTGACATGGTTCAAGGGTAAAATAGTCTTCTCGTCGCTTGCCGGCCAACTGCCAGAGTTCATCAAACATAAACGGGGCTGTAATCACGGTAGGGCCGCTATCGAACGTATAGCCTCTGGTCTGATAAACATAGGCGCGGCCACCGGGTCGATCGCGCTGCTCGAGGATCGTCACAGCATGACCCTGTGCAGCCAACCGGATTGCGGCACTGAGGCCGCCAAAACCACTGCCAATCACCACAATTTGCTTTTGTGCCATACCACAATGACCTTGCATTATCTAACTGCGGCGCGCCGAAACGCCGTCTGGAAACCGGCCATGCCGATTGTAACGAGGAAAAACCGCCAGAACAGAGAGAGTTTATCGGCGTGGAGTAAAGGATTGATAACCGGAAGGTAGCGATATTTGCCATACCATCAGCGTTGACAACTAAACGACCAAACCCGATGTTGAACACGGTTCGTTAACGGTGGCAACGCCTGATAAATTTATCGGTTGCAAGGCCGATCCGCAAGCGACCAGTTATGAGCAACACTAACAATTCCATGTAGCGGCCATTGCAGGTAAAGCAGGAATTATTTGTATATCGCGACATTATTCTTTGTATATCGTGGCATTATTCACTGTGAATAGACTGGCAAACAGTTGCAAGACCGCAACTGCTTGTTATAACCGCTTTACTCCGCTACGACCGATCGCTAGGTATACTCGCCTTGCAAGCGAGTATAGCTAGACGGATCGCAAGATGCGGCCAGGAATAGCCATCAGGTCAACCACAACTCAGCTCAGTGATCGAGCCGCAATCGCCCCACGTCTTTTGATCAGGTCGGGTATCGTCCTGTTCATCGTTCTACTGGCGATCTTCTTATGGTTCGTGATCGCCCGTCCGGTTAAAGTACTGCCACGCGGCGAACAGTTTCCACCCTTTGCGCTGACCGATCAGCGTGGCACGCGCTTGCTCGACAGCGACTTACGGGGACGAATAGTATTCGTCAGCCTGATGCACAGCCGCTGCGGCGATGCATGCGCCGAGCAAACGAGGCGCTTACTTGAACTACGCCAGGCCCTCCAAACCAGCGGACGATTGGGCAGCGAGGTTATCTTTCTGACCATCACCCTCGATCCGATACACGACACCCCTGCCGATCTATCGGCGCTGGCCGGTCAACTTGGGGTTGATCCGCAGAGCTGGCGCTTTGTCACTGGCGATCCACGTGAGGTCAAGCAGGTGGTTGGCGGTGGATTAGGTGTTTACTACACCGAAGCTGACGAAACGGGCAACCTCTATGCAGAACGACGAACTTTTCTCATCGATCCCAGCGGGATGATCCGCACCTCGTACCCGGCTGAAGGACCGCCACTTGCCATTGCGCTCCGTGACATCGACCTGCTCAGTCGCGAGATGGCCAGTAGTGGCGCGATGCGGTTCGTGTACGAAGCGTCTCATCTATTTGTGTGTTATCCAGAGTAGTCTTCAAGGAGGAAAAGGATGTCAAGCTACCGCCGCCCATCGGACGACGAACACGAGCATGACGACGATCATGAGCCGCCGCGCGGCGCGCTCTTCATCACGTTAGGGTTCTTGCTCGCCCTCAGCATCTTGTGGATGCAAGTTTACCTGACTTTGCTGAATAACGGAGGGATACCGGCGTCATGAGAGACAAGAAATTTATCAGCTATCTGTTTGAGGTTGCCTGGATCTTGCCCAGCGTCGCGATCCCAGTCTCGATGCTGGTCGCAATCCTGGTCACCGCCTTCGCGGTTGGCGTGCGGGTACCAACAACCGCCGGACGGGTCAGCGTGAGCGCCGTAGCTGCTGGCGTCGATGCCACCTTCAGCCAGACCGGTCTGCGTGAACTTGCGCCTGGCCGGTATGAAGCTATCATCACGGCCCAAACATTTATGTTTACGCCTAATACGATTGAGATACCGGCTGGCTCGAAGGTTACTTTCATCCTCACCAGCAAAGATGTGATCCATGGTTTCAAGATCGAAGGCGCGCCGATCAACGTGATGGTGATTCCCGGCCAGATTTCTCGGGTCACTGCTACCTTTGATCGACCGGGAGAATACCTGATCGTCTGCCACGAATATTGCGGCGCCGGTCACCACGTTATGTTCGGCAAAGTGATTGTGAACTGAGCGGAGCCATTGCTCGGCTGGAGAAGGAGAGGATTGCATGGCCAGTATTGCAGCACGCGCTCGCCCAATGGCGGTGAGCTCAGACCTGAGTGTCGAGCACAAGCTCGCAGGCATCAATATTTTCATTGCCTTTGCGGCGCTTGCCGTCGGGGGATTGATGGGGATCTTGCAGATCTTGCGCTACAACGGCCTTGATTTGTACACCCCGGCCAAGCCCGTTCTACCTGGCGGCTACTATCAAGGTTTGACCGTTCACGGTGTGCTCAATGTGCTCGTTTTTACAACGTTTTACATCATCGGATTTTTGACTTTTATTTTCGCCAAAGCGCTCAACCGACCACTGGCCAGCAGTCGGTTGGCCTGGGCCACGCTCTGGGTCATGGTGACCGGTTTGCTGTTAGCAGCATTCCCGCTGCTGACGAATAACGCTACGGTGATGTTCACCTTTTATCCACCGCTGAAGGCCGATGCCCTCTTCTATATCGGTCTGACCCTGGTGGTTGCCGGCACCTGGCTTTTGCTGGTCAACATGATCATCACGCGCAACGCCTGGCTGGCCGATAACCCCGGTCAGCGCACGCCGCTGCCGGCATTTATGGCCATTGTGACAATGTTGATGTGGACAATTTCCACCATCGGCGTGGCCAGCGAAATGCTGTTCCTGGTCATTCCGTGGTCGTTGGGGCTGGTCGGCGGAACCGATCCCGTTCTTGCGCGCACGCTGTTCTGGTTTACCGGTCACCCGATTGTCTACTTCTGGCTATTGCCTGCTTACATTTCGTGGTACACACTGGTACCCGTCCATCTCAACGGCAAGCTCTTCAGCGACCCCATGGCGCGGGTGTCGTTCATCCTCTTCCTGATCCTGTCACTCCCGATCGGGATGCACCATCAGGTCACCGACCCGGGTATTTCCGAAATGTGGAAGCTCGTCCACGCCATCTTTACCTTTGGCGTCTTCTTCCCCAGCCTGCTCACCTTCTTCAACGTGGTAGCATCACTGGAGTACGCCGGTCGCAAACACGGCGGCGAGGGCTGGCTTGCCTGGATCTTCAACCTGCCATGGGGTAAGCCGGAAGTATCGGCCCAACTGGTGGCGATGATGCTGTTCGCGTTCGGTGGCATCAGCGGTCTGGTTAATGCTTCGTACAACATCAACCTGGTGGTACACAATACTGCCTGGATCTCGGGGCATTTCCATCTGACAGTGGGCACTGCGGTTGCGCTCAGCTTTATGGGTATCACTTACTGGCTGGTGCCGTATCTGACCGGACGAAAGCTGTGGAGTCGCGGGCTGGGTGTGGCGCAGGCATGGCTCTGGTTCGCAGGCATGGGTCTTTTCTCACACTTCATGCACGAACTGGGTCTGCGAGGCATGCCGCGACGCACTGACATCGGCGGCGCGCCCTACGTGCAGGACGAGTGGCGCTTCTTCCTCTTCTTTGCCATGATTGGTGGTCTGATCATGTTCGTGAGCGCTATCTTCTACTACCTCAACATGATTATGACTATCACCCGCGGCAAGAAGCTGGAGAGTGTGCCGGAAGTGACCTTCGCCAAAGCCCTCTCCGGCCCCGAAGACGCGCCCAGAATTCTCGACCGACTGCTGGTGTGGGTGGTCGTTGCAGCAGTTCTGCTCTTGATCAACTACCTGCCGACGATCCTGGACATCCTCAGCACAGCAACCTTCGACATACCAGGACGAAGAGTCTGGTAAGAGACAAGATACTGTAACGGCAATCAACCACGCGTGAATGACACTGAGCGAGCCGCAGTCAGAGCGGCTCGCTTCATCTTCGACTCTATCGCCTGTGGATCTACCGCAGAGGCCGCAGAGACCGCAGAGAGCCTGTCGCCTATCAGCTATCCCCTATCGCCTATCGGCTATTGAACCGCAGAGGCCGCAGAGAGAGGGTAGAGACGTTGCAATGCAACGTCTCTACCATTTCACGCAAATCGCCCATCGCCTATCAGCTATCGTCTATCGCCTATCACCTATCGCTATAATCCTTGACATGCAGCGGTTTTCTGTGGTACTATCCCCAATATCCGCACCGGAACAGGTAAACATAACAATGTAACGGCCATGCCTGGCTTAAGGTCAGGGCAACATCACAGAGGACTCCGTATGGCCCCCTTGCTGGAAGTTCGTGATTTACGCACCTATTTTCAGACCCAAGACGGCATCGTCAAAGCAGTTGACGGTGTCTCTTTTTATGTTAATCGAGGCGAAACCCTCGGTATCGTCGGCGAGTCGGGTTGTGGCAAATCGGTTACCTCCCTCTCAATTATGCGGCTGATTCCTACCCCGCCGGGCAAGATTGTCAGCGGTCAAATTTTATTTGACGGTGACGATCTGTTGCAGGCCAGCGAAGAAGAGATGCGCCACATTCGCGGTAATCGGATCGCCATGATCTTTCAAGATCCGATGACTTCCCTTAATCCGGTGCTCACGATTGGCCGGCAAATCACCGAATCGCTTGAACTACACCTGAAGTTGACGAAAAAAGAGGCCCGTGATCGCGCGATCGAGCTACTCGATATGGTCGGCATCCCATCAGCCAGTAAGCGGCTCGATAACTATCCCCACCAGTTTTCGGGTGGGATGCGCCAGCGCGTGATGATTGCGATGGCCCTCTCGTGCAACCCCGAATTACTGATTGCCGATGAGCCAACTACCGCGCTCGATGTGACCATCCAGGCCCAGATTCTTGAATTGATTAACCGGCTGCGCGAAGAATTGGGCACGGCAGTTATTTTGATCACCCACGATCTCGGTGTGGTGGCCGGGATGACCGACCGGGTAACAGTGATGTACGCCGGCAAAGTAGTTGAAGAGGGGCCTACTCACGAGATCTTTGCCAACCCGCGCATGCCCTACACGATAGGACTGCTGCGCTCAATCCCCCGGCTCGACGAAGAACGGGGTCGTCGCCTGAAACCAATTCGCGGCCTGCCGCCAAATCTGATCGATCTGCCGCCGATCTGCCCCTTCAGCCCACGCTGTGATTATGCGCGCGAGGAATGTCTGACCAGTGCCCCGGAGCTGCGCAGCGTCGGCGCCGATCATCGCGCAGCATGCCACTTTGACATCACGATAGAAACACCTATCCCCCAGCAAACGACTACCGATATTGCAGCTTGAACAGGCGAGGCAGAGATATGGCAACGTTGGCGCAACGCTCTCACGAGCTATTGATTGAAGTAAAAGATTTGCGCATGCATTTTCCGGTCACGCGCGGGATTATTTTTCAGCGGCGCGTGGGTACCGTAAAAGCGGTTGATGGCGTCAGTTTTTCGATTAAGCGTGGCGAGACCCTCGGCCTGGTCGGCGAGTCGGGTTGTGGCAAGAGCACGACCGGACGCGCAATTTTGCAACTCTACCGGCCTACCGGCGGGCAGGTGTTGTTCCGGGGAACCGATCTGACCAGACTGCGTGGCAACGAATTGCGCCAGATGCGCCGCCACGTGCAGATGATTTTTCAAGATCCGTATGCCTCACTCAATCCGCGGATGACGGTCGGCGACATTATCGCCGAACCGATCCGGGTTCATAAATTGCGCACCGGACGGGCAATCCGCGAGCGAGTCGAGGAGCTATTGCAATTGGTTGGTCTCAACCCGGCCTTTGCCAATCGCTACCCCCACGAATTTTCCGGCGGTCAGCGCCAGCGCATCGGTATCGCGCGCGCGCTGGCGGTTGAACCGGATTTTGTGGTGTGCGATGAGCCGGTCTCGGCGCTTGATGTGTCGATCCAGGCTCAGGTCGTTAATCTGCTTGAAGAGTTGCAAGACAAGCTGGGATTGACCTACCTCTTCATTGCGCACGATTTGAGCGTCGTCAATCACATCTCCGATCGGGTAGCGGTGATGTATTTGGGCAAAGTCGTCGAGCTGGCCGAAGGACCGAAACTCTACTCGATGCCATTGCACCCTTATACCCAGGCCTTGCTGTCGGCAGTGCCGATCCCCGATCCGAAGGTGGAACAGCAGCGACGACGGATCATTCTCGAAGGTGATGTTCCCAGTCCGCTCAACCCGCCGTCGGGATGCCACTTCCATACTCGTTGCCCGATTGCCATTCAGAAGTGCAAAGAAGAGGAGCCGCCGTTTGTTGATTACGGTAATGGCCATTTTGCCGCGTGCTGGCGCGCTCGTGAGAGCGCGACGCTGATGCCGGAAGTAGCGCGCAAGCAGGCCGAGGCAATGGCGGCCCGGATTGCGGCTGACATTGGGCGAGTGAAGAGCATTGAGCATGAGTAATGTTCGGATAGTTACTCATGTTCCCTGTTCAAGAAAGCAAACAATCCTGCTCAGGCGATCTGCGTATCGAGCATCATCTGCCAGAATAGATATAACAGGTAATAGCTTCGCATAAACAGGCGGTCTGCGCTCTACTTCGCTAGCGTAACTTGATGTGAACGAACACAACAAATGCATCGCATGATCGTGTACTTGTGCGTGCATGCTCACCATAACTGTCAAGTTTTAGACGATGAAAACCTGCGCAAGGAATGCTATGTCATCACCTATCATAAAACAACACAGAAGGCGAGTTATAGCCTTCGGCTGGTACGGAGGTAAATACTCTCACCTTGATTGGCTATTGCCGTTATTGCCGCCTTGCCACCACTACTGTGAGCCATTTGGCGGCTCAGCAGCCGTTTTATTGAATCGTGAACCGTCACCCGTAGAGACGTATAACGATGTCGATGGAGAGGTGGTTAACTTTTTCCGAGTGTTGCGAGATAAGCCTGATCAACTTATGCAAATGATTGGTCTTACGCCGTTTTCACGTGAAGAGTTTGCAATCGCTTGCGAAATTGACCCTGATGTAGATCCCATAGAACGAGCGAGAAGATTTTATGTGCGCGCTCGACAAGTGCGCACCGGACTTGCTCAATCTGCAACTCTGGGACGTTGGGCAAACTGTAAAAACACAAGTCGATCGGGCATGGCAGGCGCTGTTTCGCGTTGGCTTGGTGCCATTGAAGACTTACCAGAAATAGCCTTGCGCTTGCTGCGTGTCCAAATTGAGAACAGACCTGCCATCGAAGTCATACGTCTGTACGATTCGCCAGAAACACTTTTCTACTGTGATCCTCCATATGTTCATGAGACACGCGGTGATAAGCAAGCTTATGCGTATGAAATGAGTGATGAAGAGCATCGCGAATTAGCGCTGGTGTTAAATTCAGTTCAAGGGCTTGTCGCTGTCTCTGGATACGATTGCGCATTGATGCAAGAACTTTATCCCTCGCCAAAGTGGCATAAACATATTGCGCCAACAAGAACGATACACTCAACGAAAGATGCCAGAACCGAGATCGTATGGACAAATTATGATCCGAACGAAATCAGATCAGGGAGACTTTTTTAGGACAAGATTATGAAAACACCTGATGAAATTCTTAACGATATTTTGCGGCAAGCCTCGAACAATATTGAGCGATCGTTTATTGACAATGATGACATTCGCTCACGAGTTGAGCATGTTTGTCGCGAGAAAAGCAATCGAGCTTGCGCGAGACTCATTATGGCCTGTATGTTAGCAAAGATACACAAACCCAGCGTTGATCCCCGAAAACCGTACACTGAAATTGGGACGAACGACTCCTTTTCCGGACGATCCTACGATGAAGATTACATCACACGTTTCATCCATGAGAATCGATTGCCTTTAAACCCTACCACAGCTTTTCTGACCCCTGCCTTCCGCAATTTAAACCGCGAACTTAAAACAGGCCTAAAACTTTCCGGAAGGCCTTCTAGTATCTACGAAGACACCTTACAACTCCTTGATGATGTACATCAAAACAAAGTAACAGCAGACAATTTGTTAACTGAAATGGTGCGCGTTTTACTGCTGATGCAAAAACAACATCAAGACCGATTAAATTCGCTGTTGGCGGAGCTTTCTACAGAAAATACCCTCCCTTTATCAGCCGAAGAGATTGTTGCCTTAATTGAACAACATCTCAAATGTAAAAATTCGAGTAGATTGCCTGTTTTAATTGTCGCCGCAGCCTATAACTCTGTGGAGGATAAACTCGGAGAACGCATCTTGCCATTACAGAGCCACAACGCTGCTGATAAACAAACAGGCTCGCTTGGAGATGTTGAAGTATGCCTTGAAAACGATAAACGTGTTGTAACAGTGTACGAAATGAAGATGAAGAAGGTTACGATTGACGACATCAATCGCGCTATTGAAAAGATTTCATCAACTTCCGAGAGAATACACAACTATATCTTCATTACTACCGACGTCATTAGTGATGACGTTAAATTATATGCCGAGAAATGTTATGAAAAAACTGAAGGTACAGAATTTCACATTTTTGATTGTATAAGTTTTTTGAGACATTTTTTACACTTTTTTCATCGATCACGCGAACGCTTTCTAGATGCTTATCAGAACCTCGTACTAGGCGAACCTGATAGCGCAGTGAGCCAACCCTTGAAAGAAGTATTTTTGGCACTACGATTGGTAGCTCAAAGCAGAGGGGAATAAGAGAAGAGATTAGTCGCAATTTGCCTCATTTATTCCAAATTTACAACTTTGCTTTATCCTGCGAGATTCTAATTAGTAAAATAACTACCTTGGACAGACCAAACTGGAAAATGCACTACTTTTACTATCTAAACAATAGTATTACCGAGCATGGAGTCGAATAGTGTTTTGTGACCGTTTTGTGACTACGAAATAGCTTTGTCTTCCTGATAGATTTGTCTGCTCTTGTTGAGACCCTATACACCAGATCGCTCACCGCACGCAAAGCACCCTTACACCACCCGTGTCTCTGTTTCACGCCCGGTCAAGGCATTGCGCACTTCCGCAATTGCCTCCAGCAAACGCCGC
>NZ_CAKZNK010000059.1 GCF_937129525.1 uncultured Chloroflexus sp.
CGAGCACTGAGCGTTTCGTGGTGATACAGGTCACGCATCATCGACCACTTCCTTTCATCAGATACATGGTGATATTTACCAGACTTGAAAACATTTTATCACGACATTGATAAAAGTCAACATGTAAATTGGTTAATATTACCATTTAATTGAATATTCACGACCTCTCATCGATTACATGTCATTAGCTCCATGCAAGCGTCTCTGTTCGTTCTCACCCCATCGGCATACAATTGCAATCTACAGCGGCGGCACGCGGCGATCCACTGGTTCACACCATCCCAACCGGATTTGGTATGATAGCGGCTATGAACACATCTCCTTCACACCACAACCAGCCGGCGGCATGGGCCGGCAATCTGGCTCTGGCGCTCATCTGTTTGCTCGGCGCAATTGCGTTTCTCTATCCTTTTGCCATGGGGCGCGCCGAGACCGGATTTGAGCAAGCGCATGCCACAACTGCGCCAATCTTCTTTGCGATACTCGGCCCTGCGTTGCTGATCCTGCTGATTGCCGAACTGAGTGCCGGTCGGCTCAACACGCGCGCACTGGCTACGCTTGGCGTACTCGCCGGTGTGGTCGCATTGTTGCGCCTGCCAGCCGGGCCTGGTGACTCGCCAACCTTTTTCTTTTTGATCATCCTGGCCGGTTATGTGTACGGCGCTCGTTTCGGTTTTTTGCTCGGCGCGTTGGGATTGCTCGTCTCAGCGCTCCTCACCGGTGGAATAGGGCCATGGCTACCCTTTCAGATGTTTGTCAGCGGCTGGATGGGTATGAGTGCCGGATTGCTGACACCGCTCGGTCGCAGTCTAAAACCGGGGGGATGGGGCGAGCTGACCATGCTGGCAGGTTTCGGCTATCTGTGGGGATTCCTCTTCGGAGCGCTGATGAACCTCTGGTTTTGGCCGTTTGCGCCAGCCGGCTCGCTCGGCTGGACGCCAGGCTCTGGGCTGACGGCCACGATCCAGCAATACTTCATCTTCTACACGGTGACTTCGCTGGCATGGGACGCCACGCGCGCGTTGGGGAATGCGCTGTTGATTGCGCTGCTAGGGCGATTAGCTCTCAAAGAATTACGCCGTTTTCGCAACCGATTCTGGTTTGCAGTGGATGCTCATTGACAGGCTGCGCTTAAGCGCAAAAGAAAACCCCTCCTCCATTCAGGAGGAGGGGGCGCAAGGAGGAGGGGAAATATTCTATTACTTGGCCAGCGCGCCGCTCACGCCACTGCCCGCCGGAGTGCCCGCCAGATCGGGGTAAGCAACCATGCCGTGCTCGCCGATGTCGAGGCCAGCCTCTTCTTCCTCTTTGCTCACGCGCAGACCGATCGTCGCCTTGATAGCGAAGAACATCAGCGCCGCAGTCGCTACCGTCCATAAACCGATTACCACCACACCAACCAATTGCGAGATGAGCAGGGTCGCGCCACCGCCGTAGAACAAACCAGTCGTGCCGGTATTGCCAGGAACTGAAGCGAAGAGACCGACCGCCAGCGTTCCCCAGATGCCACTGAACAGGTGAACCGGAACTGCGCCGACCGGATCATCGATCTTGAGCTTCTCGAGCAGCTCAGCCGAGAAGACAACGACCGGACCAGCGATGAAGCCGATAATAATTGCTGAAAGCGGATCGACGTAGGCGCAACCAGCCGTGATCGCCACCAGGCCACCCAGAACACCGTTGAGGGTCTGGCCCAGATCGGGCTTGCCATAGCGCAGCCACGCGGTGAAGAGGGCGCCTAATGCGCCAGCCGCCGCTGCCAGGTTCGTCGTCACCGCCACCAGCGCCACCGCATCGGCATCACCTTGCGACGCAATCGCCAGTTGTGAACCGGGGTTGAAGCCGAACCAGCCCAGCCAGAGGATGAATGTGCCCAGCGCAGCCAGCGACATGTTGTGGCCAGGAATGACACGCGGCTTGCCATCAGGGCCGAAGCGACCGAGGCGCGGGCCAAGGATCATAGCGCCTACCAGCGAGGCCCAGCCGCCAACGCTGTGTACCACCGTGCTGCCAGCGAAATCGGTAAAGCCCCAGTTCCCTTCAGTGCTACCACTGTAGGTATTCAACCAGCCGGCGCCACTCCAGACCCAGTGAACAACAACCGGGTAGATGAAGAGTGAGATGATGAAGCTGTAGACGAGATAAGCGACAAACTTTGTGCGTTCGGCCATCGCGCCAGCCACGATGGTTGCCGCTGTGCCAGCGAACACGACCTGGAAGAACCAGCTTGCCAGCACTGGAATCTCACCCTCTGCCGTAACATTGGCGAGGAAGAACTGGTCGGTGCCGATGAAGCCATTCGCTGAAGTGCCGTAAGCGATGCCCCAACCGACTGCCCAGAAGGCGATTGAGCACATCACGAAATCCATCAGGTTCTTAAACAGAATGTTGGTTGTGTTTTTCGAGCGGGTCAGACCGGCGGTCAACATCGCAAAACCGGCCTGCATAAAGAAGACCAGCGCAGCAGCAATGAAGAGGAAGAACGTATTCATGGCTACTGCAAGTTCTGTCGTTGTTGGCCCTTCCTGCGCAAATGCCCGTCCGCTACCCACCAGCCAGAGACCGAGGCCAATACCAAGACCGAGACCGATCTTTGTGCGCCATGCAAGCTTCATGAGAAAAACTCCTTAAACCGTAGTGCTGCTCAGCGATTGCATGCAATCCATGGTTTCAGACACCATGAGATTTTAGAAAAAATGCACAAACCATCTGCCTCTGCCTCGTCGCAGGCCAAATCAGCTTCATCGCGCGCGCAAGCGACCAGTGGCCCTTGCTATGAACTTGTGAAAAGAGAAGGCAATTCCGAACAGTTATGCACCCCTGAAACGATTCCTCGCTCTGGCGCGCGTGGTTCATACTGCAACGCCGCAGATGATGCTCACGCAGCGCGTGTTCACCCCCTTGCAATCTACGCATCCTGGCGATCACCAATTTGTGCAGTCATTAGACATCGGTATGATAACAAGCTTGCTTCAGTCTGCCAATGGATAGGTTTGCCAATGTTTGCAAGTAGCGGATTGGATCTTTTGCATAAGCAGGTCATCACGAGACACAACATCCTTCTACCCCTAGCGCCGGCAGAATATGAACAACGCGACAGAGCCCGGTTTCAAACCACCCCCCAATCGCTCACGTTTGGTCAGACGCTTCTGTCCGATCGGATAGCAAAACCGTTTTGCGCGTTAGTAAAAATTTGGTATAATCAACATTCAAGAGTGGTTCGGATTTGGTACGCGCTAGCGCTCCCCCGCTGAGACTCCCCTCGGTCGAGTACGGACGCAACGCAGCCTTACGCACCGGCCCAATAAACCCTTCGTTGTTCTGCTAGAGGAGTAGCGAGCCATGAGCTTCGCAGACAAGACCCTTACCTGTCGGGATTGTGGGATGGATTTCGTTTTCACAGCGGGAGAGCAGCAATTTTACGCTGCCAAAGGCTTCACCAATGAGCCGGTGCGTTGCCCATCGTGTCGCAAAGCGCGCAAGACTCAAATGAGTGCCCCGGCAGAGCGTCATCGTGTTGCTCATACTGCGCCAGTTGGGCGTGAGCGAGTAAATTACCAGGTGACGTGCGCCAGTTGTGGACAAGAAACGACCGTTCCATTCGTTCCCCGCGGCACCAAGCCGGTCTACTGTAGCTCGTGTTTTAACCGAATGCGGGGCAGTCAACGCTCGATGTTCTGACAGGCGATGGTGACCGCGCTGCGATACCACAGCTTGTGCCATCGTCAGTTGCGCATCAGATAGAAACCTGGCAAGCAGTGTCCTGATACCTGTAACCCACTCTCGGCTCTGGAGTGGGTTCGGTGTTTTTTGTTGAGCTATATCAGGTGGTTTGCATGCGCGCAGAGCGGATGGGTATCCCTCTATCCGGTTCAATCGCCGATCCGTCATCATGGACGCTCTTCCCTGCATCTTCCCCGTCGATGAACGGTTGCGCTTGCCGGTGTGACTGGTCTCTCAACAACCAGCTACAATTCCCCTACGCTGCAAGCTGCGCGCCCTCTATACGCCAACCCAGCCCGGTTGACCGGTCTGATCCCTTCCCGCATCGCATCATGACAGCTCACAATGCGCCCACTCTGCGCGGCAAGCCGCGCGCTCTATACGCCAACCCAGCCCGGTTGACCGGTCTGATCCCTTCCCGCATCGCATCATGACAGCTCACAATGCGCCCACTCTGCGCGGCAAGCCGCGCGTCCTCTACGCGCCAAGCCCGCCCGGTTGACCAGATCGAACCTCGCCAATGCTTCCCATGAAATGCTTTCCATGACAAAATCTGTGCAAGATATTGACAAATCTTCGACAATCATGCTATATTACTTACCGGTCGGTAAGAATAGATGAGATTGGTCTTTTGAAATGACAGAGTTCAACCTGACGCTCGATCCGCGGATCATTGATAGCCCCACTGCGCTACGCATTCTCGACGTGGCTGGCCACCTTTTTATGCAGCGTGGTTATCGAGCGGTTTCGATTAATGACATCATCAATGCCGCCGGTGTCACTAAACCCACGCTTTACTACTACTTCAGTGACAAAGAGGAACTGTTTGTACAGATGGGATTGCGCGTCCTCATAACAATGAGTGAACCGCTGGCCGAATTGGTCAGCGCAGATCTTCCGCTCGTCGAGCGGTTGCGCGCCATCGCGACCTTGCTGATTAACGGGTACGAAGGCGATATGCGGGTGATGCGCCATGAGATGATGGAACACCTGGGTGAAGCGGCTCGCGCCCGGCTGAGCGCTGCGTTCTACCAGCATCTGTTTGAGCCGCTGATCCGACTCATGCGTGAAGCCGGCGCTGCCGGTCTCATCCGCAACGATCTCGCGCCAACGATGCTCGCGACCCTCTTTCTCAGTCTGTGCGAGACATTTCACGAATTGACGCCCACCAATCCGTTCACGCGCTGGGTTGGTGAGGTATCACCGGCTTTACTGGTCGATCTTTTTCTCAATGGCGCTGGCAGACGGGCCACGCCCAATCCGTTGACAGGAGCAGCATAACTTATGAGTACGATACCCCAGTCTCGCCCCCGTTTCGGTCTTCCACGTCTTTCCTGGCCGGTCTTGATTGCCGCTGGCTTGCTACTGGCCGTTATCGTGACAGTCATTGTTCGATTGACTACCGCTTCTACGACCGATCCACTTGCCGGTGTCACGCTAGCGCCGGTTGTGCGCGGCGATCTGCGTCTGACCGTCAACGCCACTGGATCGATTGAACCGAATCAGACGGCAGCGTTGAGCCTGACCATTCCTGGCCGGGTGCAAGAGGTATTGGTAACGGTCGGGCAGCAGGTGACTGCTGGCGATCCATTGTTACGGCTCGATGATCGCCAACTGCGGGCCGATGTGGCCGCAGCGCAGGCGGCAGTGGCGCTCGCCCAGGCCGATTTGCAGGCGCTGCGCGAACGGGCGACACCGGAGCAGCAGGCGGAAGCTGCGGCGCTGGTGGCGGCGGCGCAAGCTGGTTTGGCCCAGACCCAGGCGAGTGTGACTCCGGCGGATGTAGCCGCAGCGCAGGCAGCGGTAGAAGAGGCCCGCGCGCGGTTGCAGGAGTTGCTTAATGGGCCAACCCCAGAGCAGCGCGCGCGCGCTGAGGCGGCGCTCACGCAGGCCAAAGCCGAACTTGAGCGCCAGCGCGAGCTGTTGTCAGCAGCCAAATCTGAAGCGCAAGCCCGGATTGAAGCGCAGGCTAATGTGGTTCGCAATGCGCAGAGCGCGTATAGTGATGCCTACTGGAATTGGGAACACGTCAAAGCCAAAGGAACCGATCCGCGCAGCGGACGCTCGCTCAATGAAGCTGAGCAGCGCGATTTCGAGCGCGCATTTGAGCGCGCCGCCCGCGCATTGGCCGACGCAGAAGCAGGGCTGGCACAGGCGCAGATCGCCTATCAGACGGCAGTGCAGAATGAGATTAGCGGTCTGGCTGCCGCTGAGGCGCGGGTCGCCAGCGCGCAAGCCGATCTCGATGCGCTGCTGGCCGGGCCGAATACCGACACCGTAGCCGCTGCGCGCGCCCAATTGGCCCGCGCCGAAGCTGAATTGGCCCGCTTGACCGGCGCGGCTCGCCAGAGCGCGATTGTCGTTCAGCAGGCGCAGCTTGAAGCGGCTCAGGCGCGTCTGGCTCAACTCACCGCCGATCCACGCGCCAGCGATCTAGCCCGCGCTGAAGCCCGTCTCGCCCAGGCTCAGGCCCAGCTCGAAGCTGCGCGCATCCGGCTTGATGAAGCGACTCTGCGCGCGCCCTTCGCCGGCGTGGTCGCTGCAGTTGATGTTGCGCCCGGTGAAGCCGTTGGCAATCAGGCGCCCATCATCTTGATCGATGTGAGCCGGTATCTGATCAAAGTGACGGTTGACGAAGTTGACATTAGCCGCGTTACGACCGGTCAACCGGTTGAGGTGACAGTTGACGCCCTCGATGCTCCGCCGTTCCGCGGGCAAGTGGTCAATGTTGAGCCGTTGCCTGCCGGCAACAGCGGGGTGACTGCGTACCAGGTCACCATCGCCTTCGATCCCGCCGGTCAACCGGTGCGCCCAGGCATGACAACCACAACCGCGATTATTGCCGCAACTCGAAGCAACGTATTGCAGATCCCGGTCACCGCGATTCGCAATGTCGGCGCAAAGACACTGGTTGATGTGGTGACAGTGGCAGAAAACGGACAGCGCGCCTTGAGCGAACGGTCGGTGCTGGTCGGGCTGCGCGCCAATGGTATGGTCGAAATCCAGAGTGGCCTGGCCGAGGGTGAGCAGGTAGTGGTGCGTTGATGCGCATGCCATCGCGCTCTATGACTGATGTCGTCGTGTTGTGTATCGATCTTAAACACCTGAACTTACCAATAGACGGGGAGTGACACGTTCACTTCGACCGGTCACTTCCCCCACAAGCAAGGAGTCTACTGTGACAACGGAATACCTTGGCCGACCAATTGTCGAACTTCGCAACATCCGCAAGACCTTTCCTACCGGCGACGGCGAGTTCCTGGCGCTTGACGATATTAGCCTGACGATTAGCGAAGGCGAGATGGTGGCAATTATGGGACCATCAGGGAGCGGCAAGAGCACATTGATGACCCTGATCGGATTGCTCGACAGTCCGACCTCTGGTCAGTATCTGCTCGACGGCATCGATGTCTCGCGCTTGAACCGACAGGAACAGGCTCGCATCCGCAACCGCAAACTGGGCTTTGTGTTTCAGAACTTTAACTTGCTCCCGCGCCTGACAGCGCAGAAGAATGTGGAGCTGCCGCTGGTGTATGGGCGGATCGGAGCGCGCGAGCGCGCTGCGCGGGCCCGCGCAGCGCTAGAGGCGGTCGGGCTTGGACACAAACTTGACAGTCTGCCCAATACGCTGTCAGGCGGGCAGAAGCAGCGGGTTGCGATTGCGCGCGCGCTGGTACATGATCCGGCGATCATCCTGGCCGACGAGCCAACCGGCGCGCTCGATACGCGCACCGGCGCCGAGATTCTGGCCCTCTTTCGCGAATTGAACCGCGATCAGGGGCGCACGATTATCATCGTTACTCATGACCCTGAAATTGGCCGCCATATGGATCGGGTGATCGGACTGCGCGATGGACGGCTGGTCGATAACATTCTCAGCGAGTATTACGGTGTCGAGGTGCTGGAAGAGGTTGAGCGCGCGCGCGGCCTCGAGCCGGTTCCAGTGCCGGTGCGCCGCCCAACCGACGAGGCAGCCTGATTAGCGCCCTGCCTTGCGCGACGAGCGCAGATCGTTGCGCGCGAACGCTGGCAGTGCGCTCGACATCTGCGGCGCATCAAGATAGACAAGAACGTGTAAAGAGGAAGATGGTATGTTCAACGAACTGATCGCAATGGCTTTCGACAGCCTGCGCGCCAATAAATTTCGTTCGTTGCTGACGATGCTCGGCGTGATCATCGGCGCTGGCACACTGGTGGCAGTGTTGTCGTTAGGCAATGCCCTGCAAGGCCAGGTTTTTGAGCAGTTCATCGATCTGGGTACGCGCCGGATCGCGGTAACACCCGGCGATCCGCAAGCAAAAGGCGCGCGCGACGTGCCCGGTTATGGCCTGCTCTCGGTCAAAGACTATCAGATACTGGAGTCGATGGTTGCCGGGCGGCCCGATCTGTTCCGCGCTATTGCGCCAGAGATCACGGTCAGTACGCAAGCACGCGCCGGCACAGTCGCGCTACAAGCCTTACTAGTCGGCACCAGTGCTGATTACCCGCAAGTGCAACGCGCGCCGATGCTCTACGGTCGGTTTCTAACCGCGGCTGACGAGGCAGAGGGAGCGCGCGTCGGTGTACTGGGCTGGCTGGTCGCGCGCGATCTGTTTGGCGCTGACAAAGAGGCGTTGCGTAACGTGATTGGGCAGACGATTGAAGTCAACGGCCAGCCGATTGAGATCATCGGGATCATCGGCGAGAATGGCGGACCCTTTTCGACTGATAGCCGCATCTTTACTCCGGTGAGCACGATGCGTCTGCGCCTGATCGGCGATCTCGATTTGCCCGGACGTGGTTTGCGCATGAGCAGTATCCTGCTCGGCATCCAGAGCGAACAGCAAGTCAATGAAGCGGTTGCGGTGATCGAGCGCACCTTGCGCGCAGCGCGCAACGTTCCAGCAGAGGCGATCAACGATTTCAATTTACAGACGCCAACGCAGGCCTTGACTGTTCTATCTGCAATCAGCACAGCGATCACCGGTTTCATCGCAGTTGTGGCCGGAATCAGTCTGGTGGTCGGCGGGATTGGGATTATGAACATCATGCTGGTCGCCGTGACTGAGCGCACTCGCGAGATTGGCGTGCGCAAAGCGCTTGGCGCCAGTGACGGCGATGTGTTGGGCCAGTTTGTGATGGAAGCAGTGGCTCTGAGTCTGGTCGGCAGCCTGATCGGTGTGATGGGAGCAATCGGGATCGTCTGGATCATCGGGGCAGTCAGCGGAATTAATACCGGCGTGTCGTGGATCGGGATTGCGCTGGCACTGACGTTCGCTTCGGCTATCGGTATTGGGTTTGGATATTACCCGGCCCGGCGCGCGGCGTTGTTGCCACCGATTGAGGCATTGCGGTACGAATAACGGCGCGATCCCTGATGGCCAGAAATACTGGGGGGCGCAGCATTGCGCCCCTCAATCACTTTCCCACCGAACGAGAGATTTGCTATTACCCACCGGATAAGAAACGTTGCCCTTGCGCGCTCAGCTCAGCCAAACCGGGGATGCGCGAACCCGACTGTTCCGTCGCAGGAAGAAGCCGATCAATCCTCAGGTTCTGTCACCAGCTCAGTGCCGGCTACCCATCCTTCTCGGCCATCACTGGTACGGATGTGCCACCATGGGTAGCCATCCTTCTCTTGCGGGCCGGCAAGCAGTGTCAACTGCGTGCCGGGAGGAAGGCAATCAAGCACTGTCGAGTCGAGACCGGGCGCTTGACGCCGGCGCAGGTTTTTACCACCCGCCTTCTGCACATACGCCACGCCGCCGATCTGCAAGCCACCGTCAGTCGATGGAGACGCAGTCGGGGTCGCCGGGCCGATCTTTACTGCGCCACTCCCACCCAAAGCGCCGGCGATTGCGCCAGCGATACCGCCACTCTCACCCGACCCGGCAACGCTCTTGCCACCGCTACTTTCAGTCGGAGCGGAAGCTGTGGCGGCAGCAAGCTGGGCCTGCAACCGCTTTAGTTCGGCTTCCATTTGCGCCATCCGCGCCTCGGCTTCCGCCAGCGACGCGCGCGCTTTCTCTGCCGCGGCAGCATCTTGTTGCGCCGCTTCGAGTGCCTCTTGCAGCCGTTTGATCTCCTGGGCCTGCCGACCAATCTGCTCGCTCATCGAGCGCATTGCTACGCCAATTCCCTCACTCGCGCCGCCCTCTTCCTTTTTGCTGCCGTAGTTGATCATACGCGCCGCTCCTTCCAGGCTGAAAACCATTGCAGGTAGATGCATTATATCCCGTCAACCGGCTCTCGTCATCGGGGAAGATCGACCTGGATCGCCTCAGCGCAGCGCTCGCCGCTGAGAATTGCCGCATTGATGCTGCTGGCTTCAGTCAATTCACCTGCCAGATAGAGTCCTCGCCGCGCCGAGCGGTTATCGGGCAGATTGGGATGCAGGCCGGGTGGCTGCGGGAATTGGGCAAATGGGATGCGATCAACTCGCAAGATGCGAGCATTGGCCAGCGTGGTCATAGCTGCGGCTTCGTTGACGAAGATGCGATGAAGATCAACCATCACGCGGGCCATCATCGTGCTGTCGTCGATTTCGGGAACGCTGAGGATGGCAGCGGCGTAGAGGTGCCAGCCGGAGGGCGCATACGTGGGCGCAACTGCGCTGAGCGGCGCCAGAGTATTGACAAAAGCGTTATCCTCAGCGTTGAGAAGCAACTTTTTACCGCGATAGAGAGGGTGACGGGTAGCCAGCCAGACGCACGAAGAACCAAGGCTTCCCTCTGGCATCGGCAATCCGCTCAGGCGCGCAGTTTCAGGCGCCGGGGTCGCCAATACAACCGCATCGGCGAGCAGTTCACTGCCATCATCCAATCGAGCGCCGGTCACCCGGTCGGCGTTGTTGAGCAGCGCGACCGCGCGCGTGTTGAGCCGCACCTTGCCGGCTCGCAGTAACTCGGCTCCGAGCTGATCGGCAATGGCACCCATGCCGCGCGCCGGAACGACGGTTTCGCCATCACTCATCATTTTAAAATTGAAACGGAAGCACTTGGCGCTGGTCTGTAGCGAGCGGTCGAGAAAGATGCCACCGAAAAAGGGACGGAAGAAGCGATCGATCATCTGGTCACTGAAACCGAGCGCCTTGAGTTCCGTCAGTGTGGCGCGGTCGGGGCCGGCCAGAATCTCATCGACCGTTTGCCGGCGCAGGCGCAGCGCCAGTTGCAGCGTGCGCAGTTTGTCGGCAGGCGACACGATACCGGTAAGCGCCGCTCCAATTAACGCTGCCGGATCACGATCGCGCAACGGGTCGGTTAACACCTCGCGCCGACCACGCCAGGCCACAATCGCGCCCGGATCGAAAGCGCGCAGATCGAGGGCAGCCAGATTGAGCTGGCGCCGCGCCGCCGGATAGGCGGTGAAAAGCACTTGAAAGCCTCGATCGAGGATGAAGCCGTCCACGCAATCAGAACGCACTCGCCCACCAATACCATCACTCGCCTCGATCAGCGTGACATCGTAACCGGCGCGATGCAAAGCGCGAGCACAGACCAACCCGGCCACTCCGCCACCGATAATCAGTATGCGCATAGAGCTGTCCTTCTAGCATCACCAGGAGCGCATGCAGTATCTGCAATTCAGCTCCACACTGACAGACACGTTACCTCTTCGAGTATACTATGTGCTACAACCAGCCTGCACGCAAGGTTAAAGGGGGCGATCAATGATTCACAACTTCAATCCCGGCCCGGCAGCATTGCCGCCTGAGGTGATTGCGCGCGCGCAAGCCGAACTGGCCGATTATCACGGCACAGGGATGTCGATCCTGGAGATGAGCCACCGCAGTAAGGAGTACGAAGCCATTAACGCCGCCGCCGAGGCCAATCTCAAGGCGCTGCTAGGTCTTGGCGATGATTACCGGGTGCTCTTTATGCAGGGTGGCGCCTCGATGCAGTTTGCCCTGATCCCGCTCAATTTCTTGCCCACCGGTGGCTTCGCCGAATATATCGTGACTGGCTCGTGGGGCGAAAAGGCATTTGAAGAGGCGCAACGCCTCGGTCAGGCTCGTTTGCTGGCGAGCACAGCCGACCAGGGTTACCGTAGCTTGCCAGAGTCAGACTCATTCACGCCTGATCCACAGGCGGCTTACCTGCACATCACGACGAATGAGACTATTCAGGGTGTGCAGTGGCCAGCCGAACTGCCGCAACTCGGCCCGGCGCCGCTGGTCGCTGATATGAGCAGCGATTTCCTCTCCCGGCCCTTCAATGCCGGTCAGTTTGCCCTCATCTATGCCGGCGCGCAGAAGAATCTCGGCCCCGCCGGTGTAACGGTTGTCGTCATTCGCCAGGATCTGATCGAGCGCGGACGCAAAGATTTGCCGGTTATTATGCGTTATGCCACGTTCGCCAAGAACAATTCGCTCTACAACACCCCACCGGTCTTTGCCGTCTATATGGTCAATCTGGTGCTGGAATGGATCAAGGATCAGGGTGGACTAACGGCAATGGCCGAACGCAATGCGCGCAAGGCAGCAATGGTCTACGCCGCGATTGATGAAAGTAATGGGTTTTACGCCGGTCATGCGGCGCCGGCAGCGCGCTCCCTTATGAATATTACTTTCCGCCTGCCATCGCCAGAACTGGAAAAGAAGTTCCTGAGTGAAGCGCAGTCTGCCGGCATGGTAGGTCTGGCCGGACACCGCTCGGTTGGCGGGATTCGAGCCTCGCTATATAATGCAGTGTCGGTTGAGTCGGCAACAGCGCTGGCTCAGTTTATGCAGGAGTTTGCCCAGCGGTATGGATGAGCAGCCTTACGCCGCCGCGATCACGTTCGTGCCGGTGACCGACTTGCAGGTGAGCGCGACCTGTTACGGCGTTGCCCTCGGTCTGCCACTGGCGCTCGATCAAGGCGGCATTCACATCTATCGGGTGGCGCGCGGTGGCTATCTCGGTCTGTGTCAACAGGCTCAACCGCCCATTGTCGATGATCGGTTGATTTTGACTATCGTTACCGCCGATGTCGATGCAGTTTATCGGCGCTTAGTTGCCGCCGGGATCGCCACCGATGGCGAGCCGCGCGAGAATCCGCGCTACCGCATTTACCATTTCTTTGCGCGCGATCCCGACGGCTATCGCCTAGAAGTGCAGCGATTTCTACACCCGTTCGACGCGGATTGACCAGAAGCGCGCAATTGCCCGGAATATCCCCGTATGCGTGTTGTCATGCTCTCAAAGGCCGTGGTCGCCGGCGCATACCAGCGCAAGCTGGAGGAGATTGCGCGCCTCGGCGTGGAACTGACGGTGCTGGCGCCATCTGGCTGGCGCGAACCACGGGTAGGGTTGATTCCACTGGAACGGCGCTTTACCGCGGGATACACGCTCTTGACCTTGCCGATGGTCTTCAACGGTCATCATCACATCCATTTTTATCGCGGTTTGCGCCCGCTCATTCACCGACTGCGACCACACGTTTTTCACATCGATGAAGAAAGTTTTAATCTGGCCACCTTTCAAGCAATGCGGATCGGCGTAGAGGTAGGCGCGCGCTGCTGCTTCTATAACTGGGCGAATATCGACCGCCGCTACCCGCCACCATTCGGTTGGTTTGAACGCTACAACCTGCGTCACGCCACCCACGCCATTGCCGGCAATCAAGAGGCCGCGACTATCATTCGCCGGCACGGTTATCGCGGTCCCATCAGCGTCATTCCACAGTTTGGAGTTGACCCCGATCTCTTTTCACCGGCGGCTACGCCACGTCAGTCAGAACAGTTCATTATCGGCTACCTGGGCCGACTGGTACCCGAAAAGGGGGTAGCCGATCTGGTGACTGCCCTGGCTGGCTTACCTGACCATACCCGCCTGCGCCTGATCGGGGACGGTATTGAGGGGCCGCGGCTGCGCCATCTGGCAGCCAGACTGGGGCTTGAGCAACGTGTCGAATTGAGGCCTGCCGTGAGCAGCACCGCAGTGCCAGCGGCACTGCGTGAGCTAGATGTACTGGTCTTGCCATCACGCGCGCAGTCAAACTGGAAAGAGCAATTTGGTCGCGTGTTGATTGAAGCGATGAGTTGTGGCGTGCCGGTTATTGGTTCAACCTGCGGCGAGATCCCGCATGTGATCGGTGAGGCCGGGATCGTCTTTCCCGAAGGCGATGTCGTCGCCTTGCGCGCGGCGCTCACCCGCCTGATTGAACAGCCGGAACTGCGCATCGAACTGGCTCAACGCGGGCGGGCGCGCGTCTTGAACGAATTTACCCAAGCGGCCATTGCCCGCCGTCACGTCGCAGTCTATCGGGCAATGCTGGATCGCGCTGAAGGCAGCGTGAATCGATCTGACTAAAAGCCGTCGGTGTATGCGTTCAACCAGACAACAACCCTTTGTACTCTGGCAGGAGGAGGTATAACCCAATGCCGGTCAAATCTGATCGCTGGATACGGCGGATGGCCCTTGAACACGGGATGATCGAGCCGTTCGTGGATCATCAAGTGCGACGAGGCGTAATCTCGTATGGCCTGACCTCGTATGGATACGACATGCGGGTCACCGATCACTTCAAAGTCTTCACCAACGTTTACAATGCCCTGGTTGATCCCAAGCAATTCGACCCGCGCTCATTTGTCGATATTCAGGCTGACTACGTTGACATTCCACCCAACTCGTTTGCGCTGGCCCAATCGCTGGAATATTTTCGCATTCCGCGCAATGTGTGTTGTATCGTGATCGGGAAATCGTCCTATGCGCGGTGCGGGATTATCATCAACGTGACGCCACTCGAACCGGAATGGGAAGGGCACGTCACCATCGAAATCAGCAACACCACGCCGCTACCGGCGCGGATCTATGCCAACGAGGGGATCGGACAAGTATTATTTTTGGAGAGCGATGAGGTGTGCGAAGTATCGTATGCCGACAAGAAAGGAAAATACCAGAAGCAGACCGGCATCGTCTTGCCACGGATCGATCCGTAGCGGCACGGCGCTGGCCCAACGAGCAATCGACCTGTCATCACCGTGCCGATCATGCGGCAATGCGGCGCCGGATGGCGCCGCATTGTTGTTGCTGTTTACACCTCCATTACCATCGGTAGCACCATAGGCCGCCGGCGCGTCTCGCGGTAGAGAAACTCGCTCACCACATCGCGAATCTTGCGGCTGATGTAGGCAGCGTCAACAGTCGAGCCGGCGCCATTCTTGCTGTTAAGGGCAGCGCGCACCGTCTCTTTGGTTGCCTCGATCAGATCCTGGCTCTGACGCATATAGACAAAGCCGCGCGAAACGACATCTGGCCCGGCGACCAGTTCGCCGGTAGCGCTATCGATGCTTACCACGACAATCAGCATGCCGTCTTTCGCCAGCAACTGCCGATCACGCACCACAACATTGCCCACATCACCGACCGTTGTGCCATCGACGTAGATATAGCCGACCGGCGCTTTACCGGTAATCTTGCCAAAACCAGGCGCAAACTCCATGATGGTGCCGCCTTCGGCCAGCAACACCCGCTCGCTGTCGGCAACTGCGCCAATGCCGGTAGCCAGCTTGCGGTAGAGCATCAGATGGCGGTAATCGCCGTGGAATGGCACGATGAAGCTGGGACGCAACAAAGCCAGCACTAGCTTCAATTCCTCTTGAGCGGCGTGCCCGGATACATGCACTCGCGCTTCCGGCCCGTAGATCACCTCGGCACCCAGCTTAAACAGATTGTTGATCACTTTATTGACGCTGACCTCATTGCCGGGGATGGGGGTGGCCGAAAGCACAACCGTATCGCCGGGTTTGATCTTGACGTTAGGGTAATCGCGGTTTGCCATCCGGTTGAGGGCAGCCATTGGCTCACCCTGACTGCCGGTGCAGACGATGGCAATCGCGTCATCGGGATAGGCCGACATCTCGTGTGGCCGAATGATCGTTCCCTCATCGGCGCGCAGATAGCCTAGCTCAAACGCAATGCGAGCGTTGGTCTCCATACTCCGCCCGGCGAGCATCACCTTGCGCCCGTAGGCTTCGGCTGAGTCAATCACCTGCTGCACGCGACTGATATTCGAGGCAAAGGTTGCGACAATGATCCGGCCAGGAGCAGTCGCAAAGATGTTATCGAACGCCTCGCCAACGGTTGCCTCGCTCGGCGTGTAACCGCGCGACTCTACCCGCACACAGTCGGTGATCAGCACCAGCGGTTTGCGATTACCAAGTTCGGCAATCTTTTCGAGATCGGTGGGACGACCATCAACCGGAGTATGGTCGAGCTTCCAATCGGTCAGGTAGATAAGCAGACCGGCGGGTGTTGTGATCGCAAAACCAACTGCATCGGGAATCGAGTGGGCAATGTGAAATGCTTCAACCGTAAAGCAACCCACCTGAAACGGCTCGCGCTCGGTAATCTGCACAGTGGTGACTTTATCCTGCAACCGATGCTCTTTCAGCCGATTGCTGAGCAGACCAAGCGTTAACCGCGTCGCGTAAACTGGCGGAAATCCCAAATCGGCGATCAAATGTGGCACTGCGCCGATATGATCTTCGTGACCGTGGGTAATTAAAATCCCCTTGATATGATCCGTCTTCTCGCGCAAATAGGTAATGTCGGGCAACACGAGATCAACGCCGAGCATGTCGGCATCGGGAAACATGACGCCGCAGTCGAGAATGACAATATCATCGCCATACTCAACCACCCACATGTTCCGACCGACCTCACCGGCGCCACCGAGTGGAATCACACGGAGACGTTGTTTGGCCATAGGTTTCAGTTAGGGCCGGCACGTAATCGACCCTTGCTCCTTTCTAATCGGTTCAACAATAACCAGCGGGCATCGTCCTGACCCGCACAAACGTATGATGACAGGGCATCACGCCGCCCTGACTAGCCCAGACCTGCCAGCGACAGGTTTAACCAACCGGCGCGCGCTCCAACTGTCCGGCTTCAGCCGACGTGTGGGCAATTGCTTGCTCAATCATCGAGACCAATTCAGCACGCCGTTCGACACCTGTACCGATCACCAATCGTTGCCGACCGTGCGCCATCCGATGCAACCAGCGCCGCGCCGGATTGACAATCGCGTCTGCCGGATCGATCCGGCAAGAGATGACGATCACCTCATCATCGACTGCCGGAAGCGGACGCGCGCCGAGCACATCATTCCAGCGACAGAGCAGTCGGACACCGATTGCCTCGTAGCGCAAGCCTTCATCATCGATTGTAAACGCAGCCCCCCACTCGACAATCAGGTTCCAAACCAGCAATGGCGTTGCAACAATCAACACGAGCAGGAACAACGCCGGCACAACCTGCTCGATGACGGGAGGTTGCGCCGATATGCGAAGCAGATCATGCCAAAATTGAAGCGGATGGAGGCTAAGCTGGAGCGTGTTAGAAAAGCTCCACAGGGCCAGCAGCCACAAGAGCATTGCAGCGACGATCATCAATAGATTGTCACGCCGACCGACAGGCGAGAGGAGATACACTCGAGACATTGGTTCAATTGCATCACCGGTAACTGGCGACCAATGATCAGAAGAGACGGAGCTGTTCAGGTGGCTCGTCAACCGTTGGCCTGGCCGGCGCAGCCTTGCTACGCTGACGCTCGGCTTCGGCCAGAATTGCGGGCAAGCGGCTAAAATCGGCTTCCAGCAGCGGACGATTCTGGGGCTGGTGCAGAGCGGATGCCGGATGCAACATCGGCACAATCAATCGCCCATTCACATAGCGTGGTTGGCCGTGGATGCGCGAAATGCGTTCGCCGGGCAGAAAGAGATTCATGGAATAACGGCCCAACGTAACAATCACAGCCGGATCAATCGCCGCAATCTGTCGCATCAAAAACAATTTGGTGCAGGTATCAATTTCAGCAGGCTCAGGATCGCGATTTTGCGGTGGCCGGCACTTGACAACGTTTGCAATAAATACTTCGTCGCGACTCAACCCGGCCAGCGCCAACAGATCGGTCAGGAATTGACCTGACGGGCCGACAAACGGGCGGCCCTGCCGATCTTCGTGATAGCCAGGGCCTTCACCGATCAGCATAATGCGCGCATCTGCCGGCCCCTCACCGGGAACGGCGCGCGTGCGCCCACGATGGAGATTACAAGCGGTGCAGCGCTGCACCTCCTGAGCAATGGCAAATAGAGTATCACTGGCTGTCACACGCCCATCCTTGCATGTTTCAGCTTTACCTTTGTTTATTATAACACACCCAAAAGTGTACAGCAGACTTTGTGTGCAACTGCGCAGGTCGCATATCATACGAGAACGGATCAATCCCTTCCGTTGGTAGACTGCGCCATGCTTTCACCCAGACAGTGCCAGATCGGCATACCTTTCCCTGGCGAGTCGAGGAATGTTCGCTCTCGCGGCCCAGCGAGTATCGGCGAGCGGTCGCGCGAACCTGGCGGTTTTCGCAAATCTTCGTCACGCGATCGCCGGAACCGAATCATGCTATCCAGAAGCTGCACAATGACATGACAAACATCTTGTGCTACACTAACCATGATAACGTCTCGCCGACAGGAATACTTCCGATGACCGGACACGCGCCCTCGGCCCAGTTGCCGCCCAATGCTGATTCGCCGCAGTGGCAGATTGACCGCGCCACCTTTGCCGCGGCGCTCGATGCGCTGCTAGACATGCCGACTCTGGCTGATCTGCGCATCGGTGTAGCCAAACTGCGCCGGCGACTGGCCGATCCAGATGACCGGCTACGCCAGTCTGGCGATGATGCGATCCACTTTACGCCGGAAGTATTGCAGGCCGAACTGGATCAAATTGCCGCTGCCCGGACCCTCGAACGCGCCCGCTATTACCTCAGCCGCCTGCGCCGTTCACTGACTGCGCAGCGGTTTGCGCCGGCCAGCGACATTGATCTCTATCGCTGGAAAGAGTACGATGACATTCTGACTGATAGCCTCTGGCTGATCGAACGACGCGACAACTCCGGCGTTCATCGTGCCGATTACTGGGGGAACTTCGTTCCACAAATCCCGCGCCAGTTTATCCGTCGCTACACCCGGCCCGGTGAATGGGTGATCGATCCCTTCGCCGGCTCAGGCACAACTCTGATCGAAGCGCGCCGTCTCGGTCGCCATGCGATCGGGATTGAGCTTCAGGCGCAGATGGTAGATCACGTTCATCAGCTCCTCGCTGCTGAGCCACCAACGCACCCAACGATTGCCGCCATTGAGCAGGGCGATAGCCTCGAGACCGATTTTCAGGCGCTGCTGGCTCGCTATGGCGCCACGAGTGCGCAACTGGTGTTACTTCACCCACCGTACCACGACATCATTCGTTTCAGCAGTGATCCGCGCGATCTCTCCAATGCGCCTACGATTACCGACTTTCTCAACCGCCTGAAACTGCTTACCGAACGATTAGCGGCAGCGCTCGACCGCGGTCGCTATCTGGCGCTGGTCATTGGCGACACATATCGTCGGGGTGAATGGTATCCGCTCGGCTTTCAGGCGATGGAAACGATCCGCGCCTGCGGTTTTAGTCTCAAGAGTATCATCGTCAAGAATTTCACTGATACCCTGGGCAAGCGCGGCAGCGCCGAACTCTGGCGCTATCGAGCGCTGGCCGGTGGTTTTTATGTCTTCAAACACGAGTATATCTTTCTGCTGCGCAGACGGTGAGAAAGGAGGAACTTTGCCAGCATTTAGCGTCATTATTCCTGCCCTCAATGAGGCTGACCACATCGGCGCCTGTGTGCAATCGGTCATTCGGCTCGATCCTGATCTCGAAGTGATCGTTGCCGATGGCGGTAGCACTGACAATACGCCTGCTCTGGCGCGCGCTGCCGGCGCGCAGGTCGTAGCGGCGCCGCGTGGCCGCGGCCCACAACTCAATACCGGAGCCTCCGTCGCGACCGGTGACATCTTTGTGTTTCTTCACGCCGATACCCGCCTGCCTGCTCACGCCTTCCGTCTGCTGCGTTACCTATTCGCCGATCCGCAGGTTCAGGTAGCCAAATTCCGGCTCTCGTTCGACGATCCTGATTGGTTACTGGCACTGGCAGCTCGCTTGATGTGGTTTGACTCGCTGCTCACCAGCTATGGCGACCAGTGTATGGTGATACGACGCACTCTCTTCGAGCGGCTCGGCGGTTTCCCTGACTGGCCACTCTTTGAGGATGTCGAACTTTTCCGTCGCGCCCGCGCCTATACCCGCGTCCACGTTGTGCCGGCGGAGGTGGTCACGTCGGCGCGGCGCTTTCGCGCCAATGGTATTCTGCGCCAACTGTTGCGCGATTTCTGGCTCTGGTTGCAATATCTGATCGGCGTGTCACCCCACCAGATCGCTCGTCAATACCGGTAAACCAATGCCCTGCCGCGCTGTTCATTCGCAAAGGCGAGTCGGTGTACAATACAACAGGAATTATCTTTCGCCGTGGAGCGCCCACGTATGACGTATACTTCATTTGCTTCGATCGACGAATTGCAGGCGGCTCTCGCCGAATACGCTTACATCGCCGATCGCGCCCTGACCACCGCCATCTTTCTGGCGCTGAAGCTGAACAAGCCGTTGTTGCTCGAAGGTGAGGCCGGCGTCGGCAAGACAGAGATTGCCAAAACACTGGCCCGCATGCAGGGTCGCGAGCTGATCCGACTGCAATGTTACGAAGGGCTGGATGTTAACACAACCATCTACGAGTGGAACTATGCCCGTCAGATGCTGCAAATTCGCCTGTTAGAGGCGCAAGGAGCCGCGCAAAACACTGCGGCGCAACAGAGCATCTTTGGGCCAGAGTTTCTGATCAAGCGTCCACTCTTACAGGCGATTGAGGCCAGAGGTGACCAGCCACCGATTCTGCTGATCGACGAACTTGACCGCGCTGATGAAGAGTTTGAAGCCTTTCTGCTTGAACTTCTCTCTGACTGGCAAATTTCGATCCCCGAAATCGGGACGATTCGGGCCGAGACACCGCCAACCGTGATTATCACCTCTAATCGCACGCGCGAAGTACACGATGCGCTGAAGCGGCGCTGCCTCTTCTACTGGGTCGATTATCCTGCGCTGGATAAAGAGATTCAGATCGTCAAGGCGCGCGTTCCCGGCGCGAGTGAGCGCCTTGCTCGACAGGTCGTGCTGGTCGTGCAAGAGTTGCGACGGATGGATCTCTACAAGTTGCCCGGCGTCGCCGAGACCCTCGATTGGGTGACGGCGCTGGTTGCGCTTGATCAGACCGAGTTGACACCGCAGGCCGTCGAAGATACACTAGGCGCGATCTTGAAGTATCAGGACGATATTGCGCAGGTGCGTGGACAGCGGCTCAACGAATTGTTGAAACGGGCGAGTGTGGGGGTGTCATGAGCGGAGAGATCGATGTCGCGGCAACGCTGGCCGCTTTGCGCGCCGAAGTGCGCGCCCAACGCGCTGCGCTGCCCGCTGTCGAGCCAACGCCAACCGAACGCGAGTTGCAGCGGGTGGTGGAAGAGCTGGAATATACCCGCGTGGTGAGCGCTCACTGGCCGCTTGAGGGGCGTAATCCGCTGGAAAAGGTGATCGCGTTCGTCAATAAAGTGGTGCGACGTTATCTGCGCTGGTATATCAACCCGATTGTTGAGCAGCAGAACGCCTTTAACGACACAACTGCCCGCGCTATCCGCTTGCTGGTCGCCGAGAACGCTGCCTTGCGCGCCGAACTGTCCGCCTTGCGCGCTCAATTGCAACAATCTGTGCCACCCTCATGAGCCGCATTCTAATCTGCGCGACGCAGGTGCCGTTTACGCGCGGCGGCGCCGAGTATCTGGTTGAAAGCCTGCGCGATGAGTTGCGCCGCCGTGGCCATACCGTCGATGTAGTTGCCCTCCCTTTTCAATGGCATCCAGTCGAACGGATTATCGATAGCGCGCTGGCGTGGCGCCTGCTCGACATCAGTCACGTGAACGGCGAACCGGTCGATCTGGTCATTGCGACCAAGTTCCCTTCGTACCTGATCCGTCACCCGCGCAAGATTCTCTGGCTGGTGCATCAGCATCGGCAGGCCTACGATTGGTATGGCACGCCGCTCAGCGACTTCGACGGATCACCATCTCATCGCGCCGTGCGCGAACAGATCTTTCGCATTGATAACCGCGCCATTGGTGAATGTCGCGCGCGCTATACCATCTCACGCAACGTTAGCCATCGCCTGGAACGGTTTAACGGCCTGAGCAGTACGCCACTCTACCCGCCGAGCCGCTACGCCGAGCGGCTGTGGGCCGGGCCATACGACGACTACATCCTCTCGCCTTCTCGCCTCGACCGGGCCAAGCGAATTGAGTTGCTGCTAGCAGCTCTGGCGCGCACAACTACGCCAGTGCGCGCGATTATCGCCGGTACCGGCCCTGACCGTGAGCGATTGCAGCGACTCGCTGCCGAATTCGGCCTCGGTCAACGAGTCGAGTTTCGCGGGTTTGTTCCCGATGATGAACTGATCAATCTGTATGCTCACGCTCGCGCCGTCTACTATGCGCCGGTCGATGAGGACTACGGATTTGCGACGGTGGAAGCCTTTGGCGCGAGCCGACCGGTCATTACCACCGACGACGCCGGCGGAGTGCTTGAGTTTGTGCGTCACGGTGAGAACGGTCTTATCTCGCCGCCTGATCCGACAGCGATTGCCCGCCATCTCGACCGATTAGCAAGCGATGCGACCGAAGCGGCGCGGCTGGGCAGCGCTGGCCGTCCACTTGTTGCCGAAATCTCCTGGGATCGCGTGATCGCGGCTCTGACAGGGCAGACGCCGTAAGCTCGCAGCGCTGGTACGCGACCGGGCAGTTCCACCGATTGATCATTGCTCGTGATCCAGGCATCTATGCAACCCTCGCGCGACCGCCAGCAGTGCGAGCAAGTTGACGCGAATACCGTCTGCGCGGAAAACGGGGAGGTTCGCAGGATGCGCGTGAACTCTTGCGTCACCCGTCGCCTTATGGTAATATCGCGTATGGCGCGGGCAGGTCGCATAGTTGGTCTAGTGCGCGGCACTGGAAATGCCGTACAGCGGCAACGCTGTCGTGGGTTCGAATCCCACCCTGCCCGCCATCTACTATTCCCTACCTGCCTATCACTCCCAAACTCCAGATCAGGTATCCGATCAATCCAACCAGATGGGCGATAATGATCGTCCAGAAGATCGACACATAACGATCTTTAATGCGTTTGTGACGAAAGACCTGCTGCGCGATGATAGCGCCGGGCCAGCCGCCGATCAACTCCCATAGATGCAGGGTGTTTTCGCGGATCCGTCGCACAGCTTGCCGGGCTCGTTGCTTGTCTTCCGCATAGAGCATGATGGTCACAACGCTGGTCGCCAGATACCAGCCGATTACCCAGATGGGCAACGCTGCGATGAAGGTTGCCATTCCGAGCAAGATCAGAAAGGGCAACAAACACCAGAACGGCCAGCACAGCGTCGAAGCCAATACCAGGAGGGGGCAAAAATTGCGGATTGCTGGTGAGCGACCTGACCTCAACCGCGCGCCACCGACCGTCGGTATCAGGCTTTAGCTCAAAACTGACCGGTTCGCCGACTTGTGGCAACCAATCCCGACTAAAAGAGTCGTTCACGTGGAAGAAGATGTCACCTTCATTATTTGCCAAACTGATGAATCCGTACCCTCTCTCGCCTTTCCACGAGACAACCCGACCAACGTATCGTTGCTGTTTCATAATTCCCTGGATGAAAATGACCCATCGTAACGCAATCCGTGGATATTTCTCGCCATACTAGCATATTTCCACCCAATTGTCATCGACCGAATGCCACCTCACCTGACCATAACCGCACTTCGTTGTATAATCAGTCAGCGCCGTGCGGGGCGCGCTCGATAGCCCCGCGCCAGAGGAGCCAGAAACGAAGATGCCGAAGCGCACCGATTTACATACTATTCTCATCATCGGCTCTGGCCCGATTGTGATCGGGCAGGCCTGCGAATTCGACTATTCCGGGACGCAAGCCTGTAAGGCGTTGCGTGAAGAAGGTTACCGGGTCGTCCTGGTTAATTCTAACCCGGCCACTATCATGACCGATCCCAGTCTTGCCGACGCCACGTACATCGAACCGCTCACCGTCCCCAGTCTCGAACGCATTATTGCCCGCGAGCGGCCTGATGCCATCTTACCCACTGTTGGCGGTCAAACGGCACTCAATCTGGCCGTAGCGCTGCATGAGGCCGGCATCCTGGCAAAGTATGGCGTCGAGCTGATTGGGGCATCGGTCGAAGCTGTGCGCATCGCCGAGGATCGGCAGCGGTTCAAGGATAAGATGATCGAAATCGGCTTACAGGTGCCACGATCAGGCACGGCCACTACAATCGATGAAGCGTTGGCCGTCGTGGCTCAAACCGGTTTCCCGGCCATCATTCGCCCTTCGTTCACCCTCGGCGGTGAAGGTGGCGGCATCGCCTACAACATGGAGGAATTCCGCTCGATTGTCGAACGCGGTCTCGATGCTTCGCCGGTATCGCAGGTGTTGATCGAAGAGAGTGTGCTGGGCTGGAAGGAGTTTGAGCTAGAGGTGATGCGCGACCGGAACGACAACGGTGTCATCATCTGTTCGATTGAAAACATCGATCCAATGGGAGTTCATACCGGCGATAGCATCACTGTCGCTCCGGCGATGACTCTTACCGACCGTGAATACGAGCGGATGCGAGATATGGGTCTGGCCGTGCTGCGCGCCGTTGGCGTCGAGACCGGCGGCTCTAATGTGCAGTTTGCCGTCTCTCCCACTGATGGTCGGATCTACGTGATTGAGATGAATCCGCGCGTGTCGCGTTCATCGGCGCTGGCCTCGAAGGCGACCGGCTTCCCGATTGCCAAGATTGCCGCCAAACTGGCTGTTGGCTATACGCTCGATGAATTGCCCAACGACATTACCCGCGAGACACCGGCATCGTTTGAGCCGACACTTGACTATGTGGTTGTCAAGATTCCGCGCTTCACCTTCGAGAAGTTCCCGCAGGCCGATCAGACGTTGACCACCTCGATGAAGTCGGTCGGCGAGGTGATGGCGATTGGCCGCACCTTCCCCGAAGCCTTCCAGAAGGCATGGCGCTCGCTCGAACAGGGACGGGCCGGTTGGGGCGCTGATGGTCGCGATGCGATTGAACCGGAGCGGTTGCGCGAGCGGCTGATTACTCCTCACCCTGACCGCATGTTTTACATTCGCTACGCGCTCCAGAGTGGGATGTCGGTTGAACAGATCAGCGCTCTCACCAAAATTGATCCGTGGTTTATCCGCCAGCTCGAACAGCTTGTGAATCTCGAAGGCCGCTTGCGCGCCTTTGACCTCGATACCATTCCGCCCGATCTGTTGCGACAGGCCAAGCGGATGGGATTCAGCGACGCCCAACTGGCCCATCTCTTGCGCGTGCCCCCCGGCCCAGAGCGCTGGTCAGCCGAACTGGCCGCGCGTCGGCGACGGCTTGAACTCGGCATCCGTCCCACGTACCATCGCGTTGACACCTGTGCCGCCGAGTTTCCAGCCTACACGCCCTACCTCTACTCGTCATACGAGAGCGAAGATGAATCGGAGCCGACCAACCGCAAGAAGGTGGTGATTCTCGGCTCTGGGCCCAATCGGATCGGTCAAGGGATCGAGTTTGACTACTGCTGTAGTCATGCGGTCTTTGGTTTGCGCGCGCTTGGCTATGAGACGATCATGGTCAACTGCAACCCGGAGACGGTCTCAACCGACTACGACACGGCTGATCGGCTCTACTTCGAGCCATTGACCCTGGAAGACGTGCTCAACGTGGTAGAAAAAGAACGGCCCGATGGCGTCATTATCCAGTTTGGCGGTCAGACACCGCTCAAGCTAGCGCGAGCGCTCGAAGCCGTTGGCGTGCCGATCTGGGGCACTGCGCCTGAAGCAATCGATCTGGCTGAGGATCGCGACCGATTTGGCGCATTGCTGAAGGAGCTAAACATTCCTGCTCCCGAACACGGCAGCGCTACCTCGTGGGAAGAGGCGCTGACTGTGGCTCGCCAGATCGGTTATCCGGTAGTAGTGCGCCCCAGTTATGTGCTCGGCGGGCGGGCAATGGCGATTGTCTACGACGATGCCGCTCTCGAACGTTATATGCGGGAAGCAGTCGCTGCTTCCCCTGAACACCCGGTGTTGATCGATCGCTTCCTCGAAGATGCCTTTGAAATGGATGTCGATGCGGTCTGTGACGGCGAGACAGTGGTTATCGCGGGCATCATGGAGCAGATCGAGCTGGCTGGCGTTCACTCCGGCGACAGCGCCTGCGTGATTCCCACCTACATGGTGGCAGAAGAGCATGTCGCGACGATGCGCCGCTACACTGAGCAACTGGCCCACGCGCTCGGCGTTGTTGGCCTGATGAACATCCAGTACGCGATGAAAGATGGTATCGTCTACGTGCTCGAAGTCAACCCGCGCGCTTCGCGCACCGTGCCGTTCGTCGCCAAAGCGACTGGAATCCCGTGGGCGCAATTAGCGGTGCAGTGCGCGGCTGGCGCGCGGCTGCGGATGCACAACGAACGAGTGTCCGTTGTGCATCCGGCGCTGGTCAACCCACCGCGCTACCGGCTAGAAGTAGCGAGCGAGCAACGTTTTCACGTGAAAGAAGTAGTGCTACCATGGTCGCGCTTCAGTGGTGTAGACACCCTGCTCGGCCCTGAGATGAAATCAACCGGCGAGGGGATGGGGAGCGGCGCAACTTTTGGCGAAGCGTTCGCCAAGGCGCAGATGGCATGCAACAATCATCTACCTACCAGCGGTAACGCCTTCCTGAGTGTCAACGACCGCGACAAGGCGACCCTCTTGCCGATTGCGCGCAATCTGGCTGCGCTCGGCTTCAAGCTACTGGCGACCAGCGGCACTGCCGCATTCCTCCAGCAACACGGGCTGGAAGTAAAGGCCATTTATAAAGTAAACGAGGGACGGCCCAACGCGGTTGACTACATCAAGAATGGTGAGATTGCCCTGATCGTAAATACACCGCTCGGCAAGACGAGCTTCTTCGATGAAGGCGCTATCCGTCGCGCCGCAATCACCTACGGCGTCCCAACGCTGACCACGCTCTCCGGCGCGGCTGCGGCAGTGCAGGCGATCCAGGCAATGCGCAGTGGTCACTGGACATTGCAATCATTGCAAGAGCGGTCAGCCGCAGATTAGGCTCCGATTACGACCCGGTTTAGTGGCAACGTGGTCGCTCTGAATGCGACCACGTTGCTCTTTTTTGCCTGAAACCGCCTTGCTGAAGCGCCGGCCTGCACCTGACCACAATACCCTTTACACTTTGACCCTTCCCGCCGCTTCGATATATTCGAGACTCTGATGGCGGAAGTAGGTGTTGTACAACTCAGCGTAGTGCCCACCGGCAGCCAGCAACTCATCGTGTGTCCCCTGCTCGATAATCTCGCCGCGGCGGAGCACAATGATCCGATCAACTTCGCGCACTGTACTGAGCCGATGCGCAATGATGATAGCCGTTCGTCCACGCATCGCCTCGTCAAGCCCCTCTTGAATCAACGCTTCGGTGAGCGGGTCGATGCTAGCCGTTGCTTCGTCGAGGATCAAGATAGCCGGGTCCTGCAATAGCACCCGCGCCAGCGCCACCAGTTGCCGCTGACCCATACTCAGGCTGCTACCACGTTCCCCTACCGGCGTATCGAGGCCTGCCGGCAGCGTTGCCAGCCAGTCACCGTGACCAACCCGTCGCGCCGCTGCCAGCACTGCTTCATCATCGGCGTCGGGTCGTCCGTAGCGAATATTCTCGCGCGCGGTACCGTCAAACAAAAACGGTGTTTGCGTCACCATACCGAGCTGACTGCGATAGGCATTCAGATCGAGGCAACGAATATCGTGACCATCGATTCGGATCTGACCACCCTGAAACTCGTAGAAACGGGCAATGAGTTTCGCAATACTACTCTTGCCAGAACCGGTATGCCCGACCAGCGCCACCCGCTCACCGGGCCTGATATGCAGATTGAACTGACGCAACACCGGCTCGTCCGGCTTGTAAGCGAAATCTACCCGATCAAACACGATCTCGCCGCGCAATCGGCCCGGATCAACTCGATCAAGCTGCACCACTCGCGGTTCGGCATCGATCAGCGCAAAGACCCGCTCGCCAGCGGCCAGACCTAGCTGAAACTGACTCCAGAACGAAGCAATACTGGTCAGCGGGAACCAGAAGCTCTGTAAGCCCTGAATGAACAGGAACCAAGTTCCGGTTGTCAATTCGCCTGCAAAGACCATTTGACCGCCAAGGTAGACTAGCATGGCCGTACCAACCGCAGCCAGCAGGTTGAGGAGTGGAAAGATGCTGCTGAACGTATAGCGTGTATACAGATTGATCCGCCGGCTCTTCTGATTAACATCGAGAAAATCAGCGTAGATCGCCTGCTCCTGGCGAAAGGTCTTGGCCACTCCGATACCGCTAACCGTCTCCTGAATGTGATTGCTCACTTCAGCGTTGACGCGGCGCGAGGCGGTGATCACGCGGCGCGCAATGGAGCGAAACGCCAGGGCTGCGCCGATAATCAGCGGCGCCAACCCGATTAATACCAGCGTGAGTGACCAGCTCACCACCGCAAGATAGCCCACCAGCACGACGACCAGCAACAGGCGACTGAGCAGATCCATCGTCAGTGTCATCACCTGAGCAAATGCTGCCGTGTCAGAATTGACTCGACTGACAATCTTGCCCGATGGAAACTCATCATAGAAACTGAGATCGCGGGCCAGCACTGCGTCGGCAGCATCGCGCCGCAGCGCCAGGACGACCTCCCCGATAGCTCGCGCCGACATGGTTTGCCGGATCAGGTTGAAAACCCACGATAGACAGGCGATCAACGCCAGCGCACCCGCCAGTAACGCCGCCTGATTGAGTGATGTCGCCGTCTGGATCTCATCAATACTGTGTGAAATGAAGATCGGAATGAGCGCTTCGATCAAGGCAGTGGCGCTGATCATCAGAGCAGCGGTGATCATTTTCGCGGCTTGCGGACGAAAATAACGCAGAATCCGCTGCACCAGTTCCTTGTCACTATACTTGCGATCGTAGCCTTCAGCGTCGAGGCCATCAAAGAGAAAACCCATAGGCGTTCAGCCCTTTCTGCCGATCCAGATGTTGGATGTTTCCAGCCATCTACAACTTACACCCTGCGCGACGAAACCAATCGACATCCAACTCGTTACGTCAAGTTGATTGACTTGCCTTCACCGACGCCGGCGTCAGTTCGGCGCGCAGAGCGGGAAGCTCATAACGGGCAAAGATGCGGCGGTAATGGGGCGAAGTTCGCAACAGCTCATCGTGGGTACCCGACGCTACCAAACGTCCACCATCGAGTACAAGAATCTGATCAGCCCACCGGATTTGCGATAGGCGGTGAGTGATCAGCAACACCGTGCGACCCTGTTGCGCCTGCCGGATAGCCCGCTGAATCTCATCTTCGGTTGCGCTATCGATCGCACTAGTACTGTCATCGAGAATGAGAATGCGCGGATTGGCGAGAAAGGCGCGGGCCAGCGCAATTCGCTGCCGTTGGCCACCAGACAACGTTACGCCCCGTTCACCGATGACCGTCTGATAGCCGTCAGGCATTCGGCTGATAAACTCGTGCGCTTGCGCAGCGCGCGCGGCGGCTTCAATCTGCTCTTGCGTTGCGCCGGGTGCGCCAAAGGCGATATTTTCGGCAATCGTGCGCGAAAAGAGAAAGATATCCTGCTCAATCTTACCGATCTGCGAACGGAGCGCATCAAGATTCCAGTCACGCACATCAACCCCATCAATCAAAACCCGCCCTTCAGTTGCGTCATACGTGCGGTTGACCAGTTGGGTCAGAGCACTCTTGCCGCTGCCGGTTTGGCCAACGATTGCCACGGTTTGACCGGCGGCAATCCGAAACGAGATGTCGCGCAACACCTGATGCGGTTCTTCACCGGGATGAGCAGCAAAGCTAAAACTGACCCGTTCAAAGACGATCTCACCCCGGAGCGGCGCGCGATAACCGGTTGGATTCTCGTCGAGGTCGGTCTCAGCGTTGATGATCGAGAGAATTCGGCGCGCGCCGGCCAGTCCGGCCTGAAAGACCGAAAATGCGAAGAGAGAGATGAAGGTCGGGAAACGCAGGACATTCATCAACCCGATCACGGCCACGACCTGCCCCAAACCGACTTCACCTACACTGTAGAGCCAGAGCGCATGGAAGAACTCAGCGCCAAGCGCAATTCCAAACAGTAACAGGGGCAGATAACGCGCCTCGATCTGCCCCTGTTCGACAAACAGATCGCGGAAACGTTGCGCGTTGCGCAAATACTTCGAGCGCTCGAGCGCCTCGCGCGCGCTCGCCTTGACGACTTCGATCCCGCTGATCGTCTCTTCCAGGCCGGCATTCATGACCCCGTACTGCTCACGCTGACGCTGAATCACCGGCATCAATCGGCGCAAATACCAGCGCGCTGTGACGATATAGCCGACAACGAAGACGAATGGCACCACGATCAGACGCGGCTCAGTGAAGAAAATGAAAGTTAGTGGCACCACAATCCCTAACACTGTTTCTGAGATCAGCGTCGCTCCGGGCACAATCATATTCGCTACCAGATTGGTATCATCGGTAGCGCGTGCCATTAGATCGCCGGCGCGCTGGCGATCATGAAACGCTTTGCTCTTCGCGAGCAGGCTCTCGTAAAACTCTTGCCGCACATCAGCCTCAACCCGCGCTGCTACATTCTCGGCTGACAGACTGCCAATCAAAGCAGTGACGCTATCGGTCACCATCACTGCCAGCACAGCCAGCGCCAGCCCGGTGAGCGCGCCATAATCTGGCGGCCCGCTGAGCACATCGGCAGTTCGTCCAATCAACGCCTGCGCTCCAGAGTAGGCGGCCCATGCTGTGATGAAACAGAGATAGAAGCCAAGCACAAATGGCCAGTAGCGGACAACATGCGAGATGAGCCAACGAGCGACGCTGCGCCGATCGTAGGCGTAGGCTGAGGCAACGGTAAACTCACTGCGCTGCACGATGATCGGCTCCTTTGCTATACCTGACTATTTACCTCATTCCGGTCACGTGACGAACTACCGCCTGATCAATCACATCCAACATCTGGGAACCTCCATGCGCCTGCGCTGATAACCTGGCCAATTGAGCGATTTGGCGTTCCTGCCAGAGTATTGCTGCATTGCAAAGCCATATATGCAATGACCGCAGAATAGAACATTATTGCGAGTATACTCTATCCCATATCGCCAGAGATCAGCCGTAAGGTGTAACCTTTTTCCTATGTTCAACGGAGTGATCGCGTGCTACAATTCGATCGTGTTTGTGTCCGGCCACGCATCATGGAGCAGCTATGACGGCACGCATAGTGGCAGTAAGCGGACCATTGGCCGGTCGAGTATTCCAGCTCGGCGACACAATTTTGACCTTTGGCCGCTTGCCCGAGAATACCGTGGTCATTGCCAGCCAGCAAGCTTCTCGTCGCCACGCAGAGATTAGACGCGAAAGCGGCGTATACATCCTGATTGACGTGGGAAGCGCAAACGGAACGCTGGTTAATGGGCAACGAGTGCAACGCCATCTGTTGCGTAACGGCGATACTTTTGTCATCGGCGATGAAGTTTTCCGGTTCGAAGAGATAGTTAGCGCAGCGGTCGAACCAACACTACCAGTTGGCGGCTCACCACCAGGTGTCACCCCGCCAACGCCAGCATGGCCGGCGCAACCACCATCCGTTTCTCCACCAGCAGCCGGCAACCCATTACCGGGTATGCCGTCAGCGCCGCCAGGCTGGCCGCAACCATCGTCGCCTCCTGCTGGCGGTTTCCAATTACCACCTAACCCTGCTCCCGCTCCGCCACCATCAACCTCGTCTCGCCGCTTCCCAATCTGGCTTTTGCTTGGCAGTCTGTTTAGCTGTATTGTGCTTGCGGCAGCCATTGCCGGCGGTATCTTCATCTTCAACCGTAGCGGCGGTGGCAACAACAGCAGCAATAATAACAGTGGCGGCACCTTCAGCTCTACACCCGTTGCGCTATCCACGACACCGACTCGCGAACCACCACCCAACGCCGCCGATTGGACAGTGCTCGTCTATCTGGATGGCGATAACAATCTGGAGTCTGACGCCATCGACGACTTTCTCGAAATGGCGCGGGTCGGCTCCTCTGACCGCGTGCGCATTGTGGTTGAAATGGATCGCATCCGCTCACCGGAAACGTGGGATGACGAGCGCTACGGCAATTGGGAAGGCGCGCTACGCTTTCTGGTCGAAAGCGGGATGGAACCAACTGTCGAAAATGCGCTGGCCAATCTCGGCGAACGCAATATGGGCGATCCGGCCACGTTGACCGATTTTCTAATCTGGGGGATCGAAACCTACCCTGCGCAACGCTATGCGATCATTCTCTGGGATCACGGCGCGTCATGGCTCGGTATCGCCAGCGATGACACCGATGGCGATGCGCTCAATCTGCCTGAGATCAGCTCGGCCTTTGAAACAGCGCTGGCCCGGACTCGTATCGGTGGCTTCGAATTGATCGGCTTTGATGCCTGCCTGATGGCGCAAATCGATGTCTTGCATACAGTCGCGCCTTATGGACGAGTCATGGTCGCTTCGGCTGAACTCGAACCCAACAGCGGTTGGGCGTGGGACGCCTGGCTGGAAAGGCTGGTAGCGGAACCAGAGCAAGACGGCTACGCCATCGCGCCAGTAATTGTCGAGACGTATATGAACTCGTTTCGCGGCAGTCAGGCCGACGATGTTACCCTCTCGGCATTCGATTTGACACGCGCTGATGAGATGATTAACCGGCTCCATAGTCTGGCCCAAGAGCTGCAACGCAGCGCGCGGCAATACTATCTCATCATCGGGCAGGCACGTTCGTTCGTCAATGTCTACGCCCCTGCTTACGCCGAAGAATTCAATGCCATTGACCTGCCACACTTTTTGAACTTGTTGCCACAACAAAACGCAACCAGCGCAATTCGCGATCGCGCCAACGAATTGTTACGAGTCATAGAGGAAGCGCGCATTGCCAACGGCGTTGGCCCGTACCATCGCCAGAGCGGCGGTCTCTCGATCTACTTCCCGCAATTCAGCGATCTCTACGCTGAAGCCTATGATCGCGCGTCACCAATTCCGCGGGCTACGGCGTGGGATGACTTTTTGGCTTCGTATTACGAGGTCGGCAGCGCGGCAATCCAGCGCCCAACCATTCGCGATCTATCGATCAACCGTGATGTCGCGAGCATCGATGCGCCGGTAAACCTGCTCGGCACCGTCGCCGGTAGCGATATTGCCTACGTCTTTCAGTTTATCGGAATTCCCAACAGCACCCGCGATACCGTTGATCTCATCCTGGTCGATTTCATCTATCCGCCGGGCACTGCTCCGGGAGCGCAGGTGCCGGATTGGGATGACGGTGAATACAGCCTTCGACTCAATTGGGATGCCACTAACTGGTATCTGAACAATGGCAACGAATCGATAGAGGTTTTACTCGGCCCAATCAAATATGGTTCAGAGTTCTATGGCGTGGAAGGCGTATATACTTCGAAGACAACCGGCGAGCAAATCAATGCCGGCCTGGTCTTTACCATTCAAGGCAACGAAGCTCAACTGGTGCGCATTTGGGGGTTTCCGCGCGCCGCCGGCAAACAGGAACCGCAGCCGTTCGAATTGACACCACGCGCCGGTGACACATTCACTGGATACTACCGCTCATACACCGATACCGGCAGCGGGCTGGAAGCAAATCGCTTCGAGGGTCAGACTATCACCTTCGGCGATGCGCCCCTCAGAGCGGTGCGCGGCCCCACCCTGAACGGTGATTACGTGATGGGCTTTCTCGTCCGTGACATTGCCGGTAACTATCACTACAACTATGTTGACATTTCGGTTGATAACAGTAACGTCTCAACCAGTCCTGATATTCCGGTGACTCCGCCGTCAACGACAGCGCAAACCGGTTTCCAGCGATATGAGGGTACGCTCGGTTTTTCTATCGACTATCCACAAGACTGGCGCGCGTTTGACTCCGGCAACGATCGGATCATCTTCGCCCATAGCATTGTTGACGATGGAGTCTACGTAGTTGTGGATGTGTACAAGGCCATCGACAACAACCCGGCAGCCGCGACCCGCTTGCTCATGGAAGACCTCAAGCTGGCAGTGACCCAAAATGGCGACTTACGGGTTGATACCAGCGCGATACAACTCGCCGGACTGGACGGCTTGAAGATAGAATATACCTACCAAAACTATCAGGGTGGTGTCAGTTACGTAGTCGCGCTCATTGTGACCAGTCCGAACAGCCTGTGGACCTATCTGGTCATGCTCGAAGCGCCGGAGGAGAGTTTTGACAGTCAACTTGATCTATTTAACACAATGCTCAACAGCCTCGTGATTGGGTAGCATTCGCTACGCAGTGAGGAAGGAACGAACCGTGGGGGGGCAAAAACAACGCGAATTGGGCAAGAAGACGGTTACTAACATGATCCCAGATATTGCCGGCTTAAAAGCGTGTTTGTGCATGGGAGTTGCCGGCGGCTATACCCCGGCCACTCTTATCCAACTGGCTCAGAGCTTGAGCTATGCCACGCTTGCCGAAGGTGGATCGGTGCTAGTAGCCGGAGCAGATGGAGGTCACTGGGCTGATTTAGCGTTACAAGATATTACCTTACCGATTCAGCGCAGTCATGCACTCATTCGGGGCGCTGGCGTAGCGCTCATCGGCGTAGGGCCACGCTATGGCTACGCAATGGTTGCCGTCCCAATTGAACCATTGGAACGTGATCCAGACCTGCAATTGCACGATGCGCATTGGAGTTGCGCGCCTGAAGACCTGTTGCGGATCGGCGAACTGCTCGACGGGTCAATCCCGATGATGCAGCGAGCGGCATTGCTGCGTTTACAATTACCACCGGTCGATCTACTCCTTCATGTCACCAATCAAGCACTCGATTTTGCCGCTCGCCAACACGTCACGCTGGCGCTGTCTAACCGAGCGCTACATGAGCGATTGCGTAATCACGAAGATCAGACCCGGATGATCGTCCATGATATGCGAGCGCCGTTACATACCCTGTTGATCAGTCTCAAAGCGCTACAACGCCAGGGATTTGACGCTAACGCGCGCAACGAGCTCCTCGAGGTGGCGCGCGAGAGCGCAAACTATCTCCTCAGCCTGACTGAAACTGTACTCGATTCGGCCCGGCTGGAAACCAGTAGCTGGACGTTGCAGTTGCATCCGGCTAACCTGATTACACTGATCAAAACAGTGTGTGACCCATACCGCCAGATAACCCATCCTGACCGTCCATCTGTGCGGGTTGAGTTACCGGCTGAGCTGCCCACTGTGATGCTGGATCACCACCTGATCGAACGTGTCATCACAAATCTGGTTTCAAATGCGATCAAATATACCCCTTCCGATGGCGAAGTTGTTGTAAGTGCCCGCGCCACCAGCGATGGTCACAGCATTGAGATTCGGGTCAGCGATACCGGCCAGGGTATACCGGCAGAAGCGCAGGTGCGCATCTTTGACCGGTTTTACCAGGCGCGCAGTTCCGACCGACGTCATGGCGCCGGTCTCGGTCTCTACTTCTGCCGCCTGGCGGTGGAAGCGCACGGCGGTAGCATTGCGCTTGAGAGTGAGATTGGGAAAGGAAGTACCTTTATCGTAAAATTGCCGCTAGGAACGGACTAAACATCACCGCAGGCTGAGAGTGGGTAAACCCTTGCAAATGCCTGCCCCGACGCTGTGACGGGAGAAAGGCATTTGCGCAATTTCCGAACGCACGACCGCTGCATCTCAGGGGAAGGCCACGGCAGCGATCGTCGTGATGAACGCATTCACTGCCCCGGCAGCGCGCAACGCCGCTGCAACCGACTCGGCCTGTTCTGGAACCGTTAACGCCAGCATCACGCCCCCCCAGCCGGCGCCAGCCAGTTTTGCGCCTAGCGCTCCGACAGCGCGCGCCGCTGCTGTCAACCGATCAAGCTCTGGCGATGAGACGCCAATCTCACGCAGCAATTCGTGATTGGCATCGAGCAGTGGACCAAGCTTCAGAGCGTTGCCCTCAGCCAGCGCTACCCGCGCCTGCCTGACCAGCTCGGCCACCTGATCAAACAACACTTCATAGCGATCAGGATCGGCTTGCCACCGCTCTCGCACTGCGCCAACCGGTAGCCTTGTCGGACTGCGCACCCCAGTGTCGCCTACCACCAGCGTCAACGGCGCTCCAATCGGTAATGGTTCGATCAAATGCGGCGGCACTGTTCGACGTTGAAACCAAATCGGCTGCTCGAAGGCCACTACCGTGTTATCGATCCCGCTCGGTGTGCCATGGTAGCCACGCTCACTCTCGTAGACGAGTTCGGAAATGGTAGCGGCAGGCAAACTTTGCCCGCAGTAAGCAAGTAATTCGCGCGTAATCGCAGTCGCAATCGCTGCGCCACTCCCCATTCCACTGGCGATAGGAATCGATGAGCGAATAGTGATCTCGATATTCGCTGGCACCCCAAAACGGTCGATCAGTGCCATGATCAATCCGCTCAGAGGTTCGTCAGGGCGATCGGCAACCCGCCATCGTCCACCCAAATCGGGAGCATTGATGATTGGGCCATTGCCTGCCAGCGCCGGCTTTACCGTGGCCGAAGCGCGCAGATCGGATAACGGCAAAGCAATCGCTGGCCGTCCGTAAACAACGGCATGCTCGCCACACAGGATCAGTTTGGCCGGCGCTGTTGCCATAGATCAGCTACGGATCGTCGCTCCCAGTTCGCGTTCAAGGTTCGTGATGATCTTTTTCCGAATCTTTGCCAGTGTTTCGTCAAGCAACGTGCGATCGGCGGCGCGGAAAACCAGGTGGTACGTCAGGCTGCGCTTGCCGGCGCCCACTTGCGGCCCGCTGTACCGGTCGAATAGCGTCAGACTCTCTAGATACTCGCCAGCGCTACGCTGAATCACGGCTCGAATCTGCGCTTCACTTACCGTTTCATCAGCCACAATCGACAAATCTTGGACACTGGCCGGGAAGCGTGAGATTGGCCGGTAAACCGCCTGACCGGCGCGCTCGAAGAGCGTCTCAAGATCGATTTCCGCCAGCAATATCCGGGGTGCCGACACCTCAAGCCGCGCGCGCACCTGCGGATGCGCCTCCCCCAAAACTCCAACCGACTGTTGGGCAACCGGCTGCCCGCGGCTATCGCGCTTGAGCGTCAACATCAGCGTTGCCGAGCGGCCAGGATGAAACCGCTCATCATCGGTCAGTGGCGCGAAGCTCAACTGATCGGAAAGGCCTAGCCGCTCGCCAAGCAACTCGACAATCCCCTTTAAATCATAAAAATCAAGCCACTCGCGATCGGTACTCAGCCAGCTTTCCGGCTGGCGCGGACCGGCCATTGCAATGGCCAGACGGCGAGGTTCAGCAGGCAGCCAGTGATCATCTTTGCCCGGCTCGGCCATGGGGAGATACACCCGCCCGATCTCGAAAACCAGCGAACGCTCACGTTCGCGCAAATTCATCGCCAGGGCGGAAGCCATCGATGGCAACAACGAACGTCGCAGGTAGACGTGTTCAGGAGTGCTGGGATTGCTCAACTTCAGGTAACGCTCGGCAACGGCCTCTGACGGCTGCACCTGCGCAACCAGTGCCATGTCGATCAACGAATAGGTGATCAATTCCGTCAAACCGGCGCCTACCATCAGATCGCGCACCTGCTCTTCCAGCTCGATAGCCTTGTGCGTCACCGGTGGCGGCAGCTCATCGGCCAGCCGTGTCGATGGAATGCGATCGTAACCGTAGACGCGGGCAATCTCCTCACACAGATCGGCTACCATCGTTACATCCTGGCGGAAGGAGGGTACCCGCACCTGTACAACCTGATCGGTGGTGAGGAGAGCAAAATCACCAACAGTTGATCCACCTTTGATCGAACACTCAAATCCCAGCCGCCGCAACATATCGACAATGCTATAAGCATCAAGATGAATGCCAAGCAAACGATGCACCTCAGCCGGCGGGAGATCGATAGTGACCGTCTGCCACGGACGAGAATAGACATCGATGAAATCGGCGGCAATGGTTGCACCGGCGTAGAGGCGCATCAGTTCAAGACAGCGACGGAGTGCAATCGGTGGCAGCTCATAATCAACACCACGCTCAAACCGACGCGAGGCCTCGCTGGGCAACTTGAGACCGCGCGCCGCGCGCCGAATCTGAACCGGCTCCCAGATTGCTGCTTCGAGCAAAACGTTCGTCGTAGTCGCGCTCACCTCAGAACTGGCGCCACCCATCACTCCCGCCACCGCCAGCGGCCCCGTTGGATCACATACCATTAACGGCGGGTGCGACAAACCACTATCAGGGCCGGGAGTCAGGTCACGATCGCGGTCATCGAGCGTGGTCAAACGTTCACCGGGTTGGGCCAACCGGACAATCAGATGGCGATCGGTTACCCGGTCAGCATCAAATGCATGGGTTGGCTGGCCCCACTCAAGCATGACATAGTTGGAAATATCGACAATGTTGTTGATCGGTCGCATCCCGGCATTGATCAAGCGGCGCTGCATCCAGAACGGCGAAGGCCCGATCTTAACCCTCTCAGCCAGACCAACCATGAAACGCGGACAAAGATCGGGTTCGTGGACAGTCACATTGGCCCGCCCGACTATCGACGGCCCTTCCGCAACGACCTGCGGATCAGGAATGGTCAAGGGCGCGCCGGTCAGGGCAGCCACCTCGCGGGCTACGCCAACAATCGACAGACAACGAGCAAAATTGGGGGTAAGATCGATCTCAAGGATAATCTCACCCAGATAGTCGCGTAGTGGCATACCAACCGGCGCATCATCCGGCAGGATCAGAATACCCTCGTGATCCTCGCTCAGGCCCAGCTCCTTCTCAGAACAGAGCATCGCATCGCTCATCACCCCGCGTACCGGTCGGCCTTTCAGCCTGGTAATCACCCAACCCTCTGCGTGGCCATCGTACAACTGAGCGCCTTCACGAGCGAAAACGGCTTTCAAAGGGCGCGACAACCGGCCTTGATCGCGATAGGGAAAAAGGTTGGGTGCGCCGGTGACAACTGTATGAGGTTGGGGCGCGCCATAATCAACATCGGCCAGCACCAACCGGTCAGCGTTTGGATGCGAGCGCACCTCCAGCACGTTCGCGACCACGATCAGCTCAGGATCCCATGGCAGCGGCGAACCTTCAACGCCAATGCGATGGATCTGAGCAACTTCCATCCCGCCAAACGTCAAGCGGCGAGCCAATTCCTCGACCGGTAGATCTATCGCGACAAACTCGCGCAACCACGACAGCGGAACTCTCATATGGCTCCTCAGCATAGCAATCTGACTATTGCGATTGTAGTCAGCGCTTTGCCGGCTGTCAAATGAGCAAGGCTACCAGGATTTAGACGAAGCCGCGACAGGCTGCAACAACACTGACCTTCGTGCTACAATAGCGGAGTGTTCGCGTCTATGGAAACCAAAACCATATGAGTCAACCCGAAGAATTGCCTCCTGTCCCACATGTACCATCAACCCCACCGGCGCCACGTCCGCGCAGTTGCCTCAGCCGTTTGCTCGGCTTTATCGGCTGGCTACTCACAGTAACCATTGCCGTCGGCCTGGCGCTTGCCGCGTCTGCCGGCATTCTCTATCTCCTTGGGGTAGATCTGACCACACCACAACAGATTCGGCAAGCGAGTATTGAAGTGCAGCGGCTGCAAGCGGCAGCCACTGCGCAGGCCGACACCATTGCGCAACTGCAAACCGCGCAAGCTCAGAACAGTATCGAGACAGGCAATGCGCGGGAACGGATCGACGAGTTAGAGACCCAGGCTAGAGAACTGGCGGCAGCGGCCACTGCGCAAGCCGGACAGGCTATCACCGCAGTTGCATTGGGGCGAACGCTTCAAACCGCTGTGGCTGAGGCAGCGGCGCTACAGGATCAGCTCCGTGAGGGACAGATACTGGTTGCAGTTGTCGCGACAGTGCAGGCCACGCAAAACGAACGGATTCGTGAAATCGAACAGCGGAGTGAACGGTTGATTCGCTTTCTCAACCGGCTGAGCGACATCGCTGCCGACACGGCTGACGATACCAGCCTGCCGACAACCACCCCAACTGCAGCGCCAGCGCCAAACACGACAACACCAACGCCAATAGCGACAACCACGCCCACGCCGACACCATAGCGCAATCATCATCGTGGACAGCGATCCGGTTTGTCACATTAGCAAGGATTAGTCTCGCCCAATTGCGGCCTCAGTCAACAAACGCACCATCTGTTCAATCGAACGGCGAGCGCGAGCGAGGGCCAGCGTCATATCGGCCAGCACTGCTTCGGCCAGAGTAAAATTCGACTGATAACTGTCGCGCAAAGCCTCGAACAGATCTTGAGCCTCTTCGAGGCTTTGCATCGCCTGGATGAGCGCATGTTCGCTATCATCACGCTGACGCGCGGCGGTCATCGGCCAGCGACCGTTAATCTCGGCGCCGCGCACAATAGCCAGATAACGTCGCATTCGCTCAGCGCAAGTCAAGGCATCATACACCGCGCGCTCAGCAGTCACGATCAAGACGCGGGCCAGATGAACATTGCGACCAAGCTCGGCGCGCACCTCATCCAGAGTACTCCTGGCCAGTTGGATATGCTGAACCGCCTCGTCCGCCACGCGGATCAGCTCCACCCTCTCGTTCTCCAATTCGGTTGGCCAGCGGCGTGGAATCGTCGGCATAATCAACAGCGCTCCTTCGTGGTCGGCGCAGATACTCCTCAGCCGCGCGGCGGCGGAGCACATTCTCTCCCAGTTGCCACAAGATAATGGGGATGCCCGCAGCCACAAAACTGCGCCAGACCAGATCTTCATAACGATGCCAGTCGAGACCACCCAAACGACGGGCAGCCAGCGCAACCGGCGCTAGCGATAGAATAACGCCACCCGCGACTTCCGCCCACAAATGATCAGGCAAGACAGTAGGATAACGGCGCTGAAGCAGCTCAAGAGCCGCGGCGTAGACAGTTGACAACCCCATCACTTGTAAAGGCAACTGCACGGCGAGATGATCGGCTTCGGTCACTGCGTTGTACTGAGCATCGTGAGTCGTTGCTTGCATTGCAGGGTTCCTTTCGGGTACCTTTCAGGATTGATTATACTGCAGATGGAAGTTTTTGTCTAGCTTTTCGGGCATTTGTTGGGCGTTTGTTAGCGATTGTCTTAACCTGCTCCTATCCTCCTTTCAGGCGAGCATCGCGCGCAGCGCTGAGTGACGCACTAGTATTCTGACCAGATTTGTTGTCAGCCGGTTCGCATTCATAATACTACAATTTGTAGTAAAGTCAAGACATCGCCCAACAAGCACCCTTGAACCGGCTAGACAGCTCGAATATTATATGCTATAGTGAGAATAGCAAAAAGTTGATAAATCCTAAAAGAAACCCAACAAGTACCCTGAAACACTATCTCTAACCGCCGTTTTGATACCGCGAGGGAGCAATGCTGATCGGCACATGGCAGGTATCGTTAGACGAACATGGCCGCCTGGTTCTTCCTGCGCCGATTCGTCCGGCTTTCACCACCGGTATGGTAATTACCCGCGGCTTTGAACGCTGCTTGCAACTCTGTCCGCAATCGTTCTGGCAAGGTCTGACGCAGCGGGTTAGTCGCCTGAGCCTCGCCGGAACTGACGAGCGCTGGTTGCGCCGACTGCTGTTTGCCGAAGCGAGCGCCGCTTTGCTCGATGACCAGGCCGCAATCGTGATCTCCACCGCTCTGCGGAACTATGCCGGCCTTGACCGTGCCGCCGTGGTGGTGGGAATGGAGCAATACCTCGAAATATGGTCGCCTGAACGCTGGCAAGATTGCCAGACGAATATTCTGGCGCTGGCCGGACGCTGGTCAATCCGTGATTGGGATGTGTCAGTCCCGCCCGATAATGCGCTTTTTTTGTGATGGTGTTTACTACATATTGTAGTAGAAAGGAAATTCGCTCTATGTCCAGCTCCGTACTCTATCAGCCCCGCCCCGCTATCGACCGGCCAACCGGCAGCGCCGCCATCGCCCGGCAGCGCCTTTACCAGACCTTACAACGTGAACGGGTGCTCTTGCGTGAGCGCAATGCCGATCAACTGTTGTTGATCGCTTTGCTACACAGCAATGAGTCGGGGCCATCTTGCGAGGAATGATTCGCTATGGACGTAGCCTGTTGTCACGCTATGAGCACTCTCCAGTCGTGGTGCGCAATTGTGATTGTTGTGATTGTTTTTTGTTATTGTTGCGAGGTGCGATTGCTCGACAACAGCGCGCGTCCTCATTCTCTTACCCAACGCTGTATCTTGCCGTGCCGTCCTCGTTCGAAACCGGTCAGACCTTATGCGATCAACATATCAGCCTGTGTTGCTTTCGATCGATTTCAGTTCGTACCACCGCGGTTTCTTCGCGCGCTGGGAGGCCAACGAGGTCATCGATATTACGCAGAGCCAAATGCCCATGCCTATCGCCGTCACCGATTTGCCGCTGGTCTTGCGCGCGCTCGACGTATTGCAGGATCCGGCCTACCCACATCCCTGGACAGATGCCCAAGAGGCAGCTTTTACCTTTACGTCGGCTGAGAAAGAGCGTCTGCGCGAACTCGATTTCTGGGACGACGGCGATCGCGTCCCGTCCGATTTGCCTCGACGAGTCGGACGGCGACTCTTTCGCGCCCTGACCCACGATCAGCGCGGCGCCGAAGCACTGAAGATCGCGCGCAATTATGCGCTGGCCGTTGATCGACCACTCCTCATCGCATGCCATTTCAATGCCCATGCTCAGGCCGATGTAGCGCTGGCGGCGCTACCCTGGGAGTTGCTCTGGGCCGACGAACCAACCCCACTATTGGCCGAACGACGCCTTTCAGCTTCAATTGAACGTCGCTTGAAACACACCGGTCCGCCGCCTCTACCCACTTCAGGGCAAGGTGCGCTGCGTATCCTGGCCCTTTCGCCACAGGCCGGGATCCCGCCTGAACTGCGCCAGCTTGAACGGAGCGCGCGGATGAGTGCATTGCAACCACTTCTTGAGCGCCATCTGGCCGAAGTGCGCGAACTCAGTCCGGTTTCGCGCCGTGAACTTGAACGGGTCGTGCGTGAGTGGTCTCCCGATGTCATTCATTACTACGGCCATGGACGCTACGAGCAGGGAGCCGGCGCCCTCTTGCTCGACCGCGAGAGCGGCGGTGAAGACTGGACACCACCTGGAGCATTGGCGGCGGCAGCAGGTGGAGTGCGGATGGTACTCCTTCATGCCTGTCAGGGCGCAATGGCCACACCCGGGTCTGCTTTGCTGAGCAGTGTGGCTCCCGCGCTCAGTGTTGCCGGTGTGCCGGTAGTGATTGGCATGCAGTTTACCATTCGCGCCGATGCTGCTACCCGCATTGCCAGTATCGTTTACGCCGGCCTCGCCCAGGGACGCAGCGTCCAAGAGGCGCTGGTCGCTGCCCGCATTGCGCTCTATGTCGGTGAAACCGATCAGGTGTCATGGTTCGTGCCGGCGCTGTATGTGCGTAGTCGCAGCCTTGGACCCATCTACTTACGGCCACCAAGTGATCAACCTCCGGCATTGACGCTCAGTCATCGGAGTTCAGGTCGTGATCCATCACCTGTTATTCGTCGGCTCCGCATTCAAGATGAATGGCTCCGCCGACGGTATGGCATTGAACTGTAACGCTATCGCCTAAACATAGGGACGATGCATGCGTCGTCTATATCTGAGGTGACAATGTATCACATCGAATGGATCGGAATGAGCCGCGCCAATTTCAAGCCGGGAACACCTGATCGCATTCGCATGGTGGTGCTTCACGCCACCGCAGGCTCATATCCAGGCGATCTTAGATGGCTTCGCCAGGGTGGCGCGCCTGGCCGCGAGGTGTCAGTGCATTACTATATCTCCAAGCTTGGCCAGATTTTTCAACTGGTTGCCGATCGGGATATTGCATGGCACGCCGGCACGAGTCGCTGGGAAGTCGATGGCCGTACTGTGTTCAGTTGCAACGATGTATCAATAGGCATCGAGCTGGAGAATCGCAACGATGGCCGCGATCCTTACCCGCCCGAGCAATATGCTGCTGCGCTTTGGCTGACCCGCGAGCTGGTACAGAAGTATCAGATCCCACCTTCACAGGTGGTACGGCATCTGGATATTGCGCCGGGACGCAAGACTGACCCGGCGGGCTTTCCCTGGCAACGCTTTCTCAGTGAAGTCTTTGCCAATCTGCCGGGAACACCTGCTCTGCCGCCGGGAGATCAGTTACGACAGCATATGTTTGATCTTGCCTTCCGGGCTGCCGGCAGCGGTCTGCCGACCGAATGGCCCTTCTTCACTCAGGCTCGCGCCGCCAATCTGGGAATGCCGGTAGCTTCATTAATCGCCCGGCCACTGTCACCACGTCCGGCCTCAGCGCCTAACGATCGTGAACGCGCGCTTGTCCTACCCGACGGCACCCGTTACGTGGTCGAAGTGTACGCCCGTGATGCGCTGTTTGCTGCTGTTGGCCCTGATGATGCGCTCCACCCCGGCGCGCGCATCGAGCGGCTGAGCGCCGTTCCCGCCAGTCCACAACGGATGGCGCTGCTTGAAGCGGTCTTCCGCGCCGCCGATCCGGTAAGCGGCTTTCAGCCTGGTTGGGCTTTTCACCAGTATTTTCTCGCCCATATCGACTCTCTCGGCATGCCGATCAGCCACAATCACCGCCTGGCACTCGCGCCAGGAGTTAGCTTTGCCTGCCAGCATTTTGCGCTCGATAGTCTCTGCTCACCGGCTGGACAATGGCAGGTGATCTATCGCCTGAGTGAGATTCGTCGCGCCGCTACCGGTCAAATAACCCTCACCGGCTTGAGCCGCGCGCGAGCCACTCAACTGGCGCAACTCTTGCTCGATGATCTCTTTGCGCTGCGAACCGGTCGTCGCTACCAGGCTGACGCAGCCCTGATTCGGTATGCGCTGGAAGAAGACCTCGGTGCGCCACTCGGCCCTGCTGAAACAGTAATGATTGATGATACGCCAGTTGCACTTATGCCCTTCGCGCTTGATGTAGTGGCTTGTCGCCTGCCAACACCAGACTGGCCGCTCGACCGTCCGCTGCCTCCGACCAGCTCTTTTGGACGGCTGACCGCACTGCTTGGCAACCATCGACAATTTGCAACCGGTATCCTGCGGCTATCACGTCTCACCAACCAGCGTCTGCCAGCGCCATTGACTACCAGCGATCCTCTGTTGGGACCGATCCGTCAAGGCCGACCACTAATTGATGTCAGTATGTTTGCCGGTGATGGTGAAGTTCGTCGCCGCCCGATTGACACCATCCTGCTGGTGCCAACCAGCGGACCTGCCAGCTTGCACTTAGCCGATGCTCATATCGGCGCGCGATGGCACTACTTCATCGATCATACAGGCACGGTATTCCGTCTTCGGCACGAACGTTACATCGCCCGCGCTGCTCGCGGCGTTGGCCTGCCGGCGGAACGACTCGACCAACGCGCGTTGGTGATTGCAGTAGAAGGATCGCTTAACAACGCGCCGCCGCCATTAAAGCGTGCAACTCAGGCGCTTGTGCAATTGCTGCGGCGTCATTTTCGTATCAACGCTGACCGACTGCGCGTGATCGATCACACTGCGCGCGCGACACTCGTTGAAATCGAGTAAATCTGGCATATCAATGCCTGTGGGAGAAGCAATGCAATCCACAAGCACGACACTTCCATCGCACCCACCGATTAACATTAAACTTGTCGGTCTTGGTGGCTGTGGCGGAAATCTGGTCAGCGCCATCCGGTTACCCTCTGCTCAGGTCGATATGATCGTTGCCAACACCGATCAACAAGACCTGGTCGGACGGGTCAATATTCCGACTCGTATCCTCCTGGGGCCTCAACACACTGCCGGCAAAGGCGCTGGCGGTGTGCCTGAAGTGGGTGCCGCCGCCACCCGCGAGAGCGAACCCGTTCTGGCTAAAGCTCTCACCGGAGCGGATCTCGTGGTACTTGTCGCCGGGATGGGTGGCGGCACCGGCACCGGCGCTGCGCCAATTGTCGCTCGATTAGCGCGCCAGCTCGGTGCGCTCACGCTAGCCTTCGTCACCATGCCTTTCCTGGTCGAAAAAGGCCAGCGCAGTCGCGCTGCTGAACAGGGTCTGGCTGCACTAACAGAGGCTGCCGATGCAGTGGTTGTTGTTTCTAATCAAAAGATTCTCAATTTTGTCGATCCACGTGAAACGTTGACCAAAGCGCTGACCTACAGCAATACCATTTTGAGCGCAGCTATCAGTGGAGTGATTGAACAGCTTTCGTTGCCCTCGCTGATGCAGCTCGATTTCTCTCACGTGCGGCAAACGCTGAGCAATGCCGGACAGACAATGCTCGGTATCGGCAGTGCCAGCGGCAACGATGCCGCTCAGCGCGCAGTGCAGCAGGCGCTCAAATGTGATTTGCTAGAAGGCAATTTAATGAAGGCCAAGCGCATCTTCGTCTCAATTATTGGCGGTAATAACCTGGGATTGCACGACGTGAGTCGCGCTATCGATAACATACACCAGACAATCGACAATGATATCAATCCGGTGATCGGGGTGGCAAATTCACCGGCTCTGAATCATCAGGACCGCGTGCGTGTCACGTTGATCGCCAGCAAAGTTGGCTCATTCCGCCGGCTACACCATACAATGACAACGCAGCCACCATCAGGATCAACTCGCGCAGATCAGCCATCACTTGCGTTCACCCAAGATCAAGAAAACCTTCCACCCTTCTTGAAGTTATACCGAAGAGGGAAAGTATGATCCTGCATCTATGCACGAACGATCCACTTGTTTCACTTGTGCATGATCTATTCGGAGCAAACCCGGTGCGTGTGCCAGACGCCCGCATCCGACCGCTCTCAGTTGTCGTCCATCGCCGCGGACGCAGCATCTTTCGTGGCTCGCTGTTACCATTGCTCACCGATTCCAGCCCGCTCAGCGTACAGCCCTCAGTATCACAATTGATCGACATCAGCGGTCGCCGATCGCGGCGCGTCAATCTTGAGCTGGGCTTAAACATTTTGCGCGGTTTTCTCTACGGTTTTGGTCTGCCCACTGCCACTTTCACAACCTCCGTGCAGGGAGCAACAACCATCACCTTCTCATTCCCCACTGCGATGCGCCTCGCCTATGACGTGAATGCGCTCGGTTGGGCCCTGGCTGGACGCGCCATCGATCGCACCAATCCGGCAGCGGCGATCTTGTTCGAGCAGACACCTTATGAATTGTTGTTGATCGACTCGATTCTGACCAGCCGCCATCTCACGATCACCTTCAGCGGCGCGCAGGGACAACAATTAAATGTCGACATCAATGCGCTTCGCCAAATGCTCGGCGATCTTGGTGGTCATGCCAGTATTAACAACGATGCCGATCTGGAAATCACCCTTGCCAGCCCACACGACTTAACCTTCGCTTTCTCCTGTGTGCGACTTTTCTTCAATGACGAAGGATATATCACTACACTTCCGCCTGATCTCGACCGGCGCGTGCTTAACAGCAGAAATGATGTCAGTGTACGATATAGCCCGGATCGTGTGATGTTAAGCAAACAACCAGGTCTATTGATCTGGGATCGCGCAGAGCAGAGGAGCAAACCGTGACCCGAGTTGACATCCACTTTCAGACGCCTAGAGAGAACCGGTCAGGCGAGGCAGGCAGATTTTACAGCACACCCGCACTCGCCGACCTGAGGTTCACATCTCTCCAATACTTAAGCGCCATCCTCAGATAGTAGTCAGTTCACGCAACACCGTAAGGAAACGTTCTACTTCATCAGCAGTGTTGTAGTGTACCAGCCCCACGCGCACCATACCACCAAGCTTCTCAACACCCAAACGCTCACTCAGGCTGAGCGCATAGTAATTTCCATCCCAGACAAAGATTCCGCGCTCAGCCAGCTTTTCAGCCACGATGCGCGGCGACAGATTCGCCAGCCGGAAGGAGACGGTCGGCGTGCGCCAGGCAAACCGTTCTGGTTCGCGAATACCGTAGAAGGTCAAACCGGGGATGGCAAGCAAACCTTCGATCAACTGCACCGCTAACGAACGCTCATAATGAGCAATTCGCTCCAGCGCTGTCACCAGGGCAGTGCGTCGATCGGGCGCAGGTTGCCCAAGACTGGCCAGATAATTAACCGCAGCAACGACACCGGCCAAACCCTCGTGATTTTGGGTGCCAGTCATCCAGCGCTCTGGCACAGTGTCAGATGCAGGCCGCACTTTGTAAGGCTGCAAGCTCTGCAAGTGCTCACGTTTACCATACATCACACCAACGTGCGGCCCGAAGAATTTGTAGACGCTACAGGCCAGAAAATCACAATCCAGCGCTTTAACGTCAATTGGGCCATGAGGTGCATAGTGAACTGCATCCACGAAAACAATTGCGCCCACTTGATGCGCCCAACTCACCACTTGCCGCACATCATTGATCGTGCCAACAGCATTTGAGGCATAACCGACCGCAACCAGTTTGGTACGAGCACCGATCTTTGTGGCCATATCGGCCATGTCGAGCGTACAGTCTTCTGGATCGATGTCAACCTCACGGATAACAACCCCACGCTCACTCAACACTCGCCATGGCGCAACATTTGCATCGTGATCGAGCCGTGTCACCACGATTTCGTCGCCAGGTTGCAGTTCACGTCCAATCGCGCGACTGAGGGCAAAAGTCAGTGAGGTCATATTCTGGCCGAAGAAGACCTCGTCAGGCGCACAACCAAGCAAATCGGCCATCGCCGCATGGGCAGCAGCAATCGTGGCATCAGTGCGCTGACTGGTTAAAAATGCGCCGTGCGTGTTAGCATTATCGCGCGCCAGATAAGCGCCGATCGCATCAATAACCATCTGCGGTACTTGCGTACCACCAGGGCCATCAAAAAAGATAGCCGGTTGACCGGCAACCTCTTGCGCCAGAGCCGGAAAGAGGGGACGAATGGCATTCGGTTCGAGAGGCATAACTATAACTCCGCAACACATCGCTGTTTCGTCAAATAATACCAGATGTGGCTATCAGGTTGAAAGGCTGGAGTGAATGAAGTTGCGATCAGGTGTATGGCGATACCATGACCGTCCCCAACCACGCTTCGCGGAAGCGACAGATAATCTTCGGGACATAGTGATGCTGTGACTCGGTATACCCGACTAACGAAGGCTGCAGGCATTGCACTAATGCCTGTTCGAGTGCACTGTGTTGGGTTTTATGCGAGCGCACCCTCTTCCCGCCATCCCCCACATACGCAGGAGTGACATCCACGACCAGATCGATAAGCGCTCGTGACGCCGCCATTTCTCACATACGCGGGAGTAACGACATACCAACGTCACGACAACGAGCAGTATGGCCCTCACACGCGCGCGCGATACCCCTGCTCACGACAGCCCGACCAGACACAACGACCTCCCTCCCTCAGGCGGGAGCGATGCACGTTGCGATCAACTACTGCCGGCTCCGTCTCGTATGGCCCTCACACGCGCGCGCGATACCCCTGCTCACGACAACCCGACCAGACACCACGACCTCCCACACCAATGTGGAAGTGATTCTGTTCACGCCGCCCATCCATCTCACGTCGGCACTTTGCTCCACACACATGCGAAAGCGATGAGACAAGATCGTTGCCACACCGAGATTGAGCAAACTTCTCTATCCAAAATGAGGTATCCACGCGCTCCCCACCCCTGGTCGCGCATCCAAACTTCGGCGAGCAGCATTCCCGCTTCAGCCTTATTATCTCTTAGAACTCAGTTTGATGTGAGGCGCAGATCCATTGCATCCACTCATAAATGATTGCATAGACATCTATTTCTTGCGCACAAACACCGCGCAACGTTTACGAATGTCGCGCGGTTTTATATATGACGACTCATTCATCAACGAACCTCAGGAGGCGCTCCAATGCTGCTCTCAGTGCTACCACGCCGCCGCTGCGCACCCCTTGCCCCGCCGCCTGCCGCTCCACCGCCGCCCTCCCCGCCACCGGC
>NZ_CAKZNK010000060.1 GCF_937129525.1 uncultured Chloroflexus sp.
ACGGGATTTTGTGGATCGTGGATACGCCGCCGACCACGTCGTCGCCAATCACCACCACGACGCCGCCGACCACGTCGCCGGTAGGGGCGAAAAAATTTTTCGCCCCTACCGGCCATACCACCATCCCCGACCACACCCCCGTCCCCGTCCCCATCCCCATCCCCGGCCATGACCACGCCCCCGCCCCCATCCCCGGCCACGGCCCCATCCCCGGCCATGACCACGCCCCCGCCCCCATCCCCGGCCACGGCCACAGCCCCATCCCCGACCACGGCCCCAGACGCCATACATGACATGCGCCCCCGCGGCACGTCAAAAACCATCGGATCCATCGTGCGTGGTTTCAAAATTGGTGTGACGAAAATAATGCGGGAAAAGGGGATGGTGGGGCCAGTGTGGCAACGCAACTATTATGAACACATTATCCGCAACGACGATGCACTCAACCGTATCCGTCAATACATTCCCAACAACCCACGCCGCTGGCAATTAGACCGTCAAAATACTGCCTAAATCAGCGATGATGAATTCAATGCGTGGGACGACGAATCGTTGCCTCACTTCAATGATGAGGAACTATGAACTTTATACCTGAAAGGCATATCATCTGCTGGCAACTATGGTAGAAACAGAACCTGTACCGGAAAGATTACTGTTTACCCATCTCATTTGTGGACATGCACGGTCAATTGCCCGTGCTCGCCTCCACCTGATCAACCACTATGCCTAGCCGACGGTTATCAGGGGCTGACCAAGGCGTGAGGCGGAATTCGATTTCACGCAATGGGGAAACCGTATCTGAAGGCTGCAGTTGCAGTTCCAGCCAACGCCACTCAATTCCAAGCTGGAAGGGTTGACAACGATTATCGATACAGATCTGGCCAACAATTGGCGCATCGGGCCGCAATGCCGCTATCCGTAACCGAACAATGCGCGCCTCTGCCGGAATGCGAATCCGCGCTACCGGCCCTGTCCAGCGCGCGCGCGTACCGGCCAGCTCCTCGCCGGGATAGAAACCGCTCAGGTAGCCAAAATCCAGTCCATCTCCAACCTCGATCACCTTCCGCGGTATAGGAGTAGTATCTCGCCAGGCTAGATCGAGCAGGGTCTGTTCACTCACGTATTGAGGTCGATAGAACTGCTGCGCTTCAGCCAGCTCACCCCGTTCACGCAACAGATCACCGAGCCGCGTGTATGGCGGAGGGTACAGAATATTGAGCCGCTGCGCCGCTCGATAGGCTGCCAGTGCTTCATCATGCTTACCCTGAGCACGTAAGACATCGCCGAGTGCGATATATCCGTCAGGAGTCGGTTGCGCTGACACCGCTTGCTGATACGCAATGGTCGCTCCAGGAAGATTGTTGCTGATGCGCGCCAAATCACCGCTCAAGCGCCAGAAACTGCGCGTGCCGCCCTGTATCGCATAATCCCAGTGGTAGGCCAGCAGAGCCGAACAACCAACAATTCCCGCCGCCAGCAGACCCGCTGTCAACGCCGGTTGCGCCAATCGCGATAGCTTCGGCAACGCCAGCCACGCCCTGACCGCATATGGAATCAGCACACAAAAGATAAAATGGCGGTAACGCCCCTCGCCGTGGGTGAGCAGCGAGACAGCGATGAAGTAGAGCACCCACAGAATCAACAACCGCGCTGGCGCGCGCCCAAGCAATGTACCGTAAAGTAGTGCCGCAACACCGCCAACAGCAACCATCCCATACAGCAGATCATCGGTGATCAGAGCCATCAAGAATAACAACGGCGGCGGATCAGCGCGATAATCTTCCAGCAAGAACCGATCCTGAATCGCCTTGACGCGCCAGATTGCCAGCCAGTTTGGCCACAGCTTTCGCAGCAAGATGGCCGGATCCTCGCGCAAACGCTCCAGCCCGCGCGCCGTCGCATACGTCGCTCGTTCCGAAGGGTCGGCAATATTCTCGAGCGCGCGAAAGATCGTCGCCATATCTTCCCGTGGCTCATTAAACGCCCACAGGTTGTACGACAGGCCAGTCTCGATCAGAATACAACTGCGATAGCTGAGACAATTTCGGATCGTCCACGGCGCGACGACGGTCAGCGCGATGACGGCAAAGCTTACGCCAGCCAACAACGCCGTTGGCCGATGAAACACTTGACGCCAGTGCCCTGCCGCTTCCAGCGCAATCCACCCCGCGACCAAAACCGTAAAGTAGAGTGGCATCGAGCGCGTGAGCAGAGCAAGACCCCATAAGGCGCCAGCAACCAACAAGCGCCAATCCTGCCACCGCCCTCCCTTTTCTCGCCACGCCAGCAGTAACCAGAGAGCGGCGCTAAACAGGGTTGTGAAGAGCGTTTCGCTCATGTAGAGCGCGGCGAAGGTGGCGTGGGTGAGCAAGATCGCTGCCACCAGCGCCACCAGCCGATGCGCCAGCGGACTCGCCCCGTCGCCAATGGCCTGCGAGAGACGATACATGAGGTAGACATTCAACACGCTGAGCGCAATATTCGGGAGCGCCGCCAGCCAGACATTGCCTTGCGCCAGCCAGAGTGAGGCCGCCAGAAAGAGTGGGTAGAGTGGCGCGCGCAGCCAGTGATAGCGGTCGTAGAAGCTCCAGCCGCGCCCTGCCAGCAAATCTTGCGCTACGGTGAGATATTCAACTTCATCATTAGCCGGCAAATGAAGTGGTTGTAGCCAGAGCGCCAGCCTGATCAGAGCAGCCAGCCCCAGGATGGCTACAATCCACCACGTCTCCCGCTTCATCGCGCCTCCACCCTGCTTACCTGTACTCCTAATCGACGTCCATCTGGACTGGCCGGATCGTATTGACGTGTCCAAAAGGTCGGCGAGCGCACCGCAACTACCACCTCGCCAGATCGGAGCTGCGCTGGCAGTGGCACAGAGATGGTCTGCCAGTCAGGACCAATCGTGAACGATTGAGGATCACTGTCGGCGACAGTGACCCAGACGCGCACAGCGCTACGGTCTGGTCGTCCGCTGCGCATCGTGAGCGCAACCGCCTGCGCATCTGCCGATGCTGTCACCCGCGCCTGCGCCCAGCCGGTCGTCCAGCGCCAACCCTCTTCACCCGCCATCGAATGATGCATCCCGCGAATGAAACCGAGATCAAGCCCATCACCCAGTGTCAGCGTGACCGGTGGCGGCGTTACAGTGCGTTCCCACAACCAGGTCGCCAGGTCTTCGCGCGATGCTGTCGCAAAACCGACCAGCTCAGCGCGGGCAGCGTTGAGATCGCCGCGTCGCCGCAGCAGATCGCCACGCAGCAAATGTGGATAGGGATGGGAAGGTAATACGGCAATGGCTTCATCAAGCCAGCCCAGCGCCATCTGTTCATCGCCGGCCAGCAGCGCAGCCCGGGCCAGCGCCACGCGCGCCAGCACTGAACGTTCATCAATCGTGAGCGAGCGCTGTGCGGCAGTGGAGGTAACAGCCAGATCGCCTGCCTCTAACGCGCGCTCTGCCTGCGCCAGGTAAACATGTTTGCCGGCTAACTGCCATGCCAGTAGAGGATACGGCGCATGCCAGAGCGTGACCAGCATGGTGACCAGCGGCAAGAGAACAGCGGTCGGCTGCCAGGAAGGTAACCTCGCCCGCATCGTCGGAAACCAGGCAGCGCCGACCATCCCGGTATAGGCCAGTAACACCGGGTAGAGTGGTAAGCGGTAGCGCAGTTCAACGTGAAAGATCAAGGTGGTGAGCAAAACATACGCCGCCCAACCGCCCAGCAACCAGCGCGGATCGGCAAGCATCTGGATGAATGCCTGTCGGCGACTGACCGCGTTCGACTGACGCAACCGCCATCGTCGCGTCAAGCCAAAACTACCTGCCAGCAGAATAAGCAACCATATTCCATCACCCAGGATCAACCTGGCCGCGACTTCGCCCGGCGAAACCCAGATCGCAGGCCGTGCCCGTAAATCGTCGGTATGCTCAAGCGCAAAGAAGAGGTGCAGTTCACGGCCCATTTTGGCGACAAATCGCCCTGGATCGGCCATAATCACCGCCAGACCGCGTTCAGTCGCCAGCCGCTGTCTGAGCAGACGATCCTCGCCGAGCGCGTAGAGTTGCGCTTTCACCACTTCGCGCCCCGCCGGATCGTTATCGAGCCACAGATTCTCTGCGCCCGTGGTGTCAATCACGATCACACCGCCATAGGTCAATGTGTTCCGTGCCGTCCAGGGCGCAACCACCAGCGCGCATCCGAGCAATAGTGCCGTAACTTGCGTCAGACCGCGTCGCCACTGACCTTCTACCAGCGCGGCAAAGAACCACCAGACCGCCGTTAGCGGCAAAAGTGGCAAAGCAACCGAACGAATCAGGCAAAGCGCGCCCAACGTCAATCCGGCTACCAGCGCCATCCAGCCTCGCTCTGACGGTCGTATCACCAGCCACAAGAAGAGACTCAATCCGGCCAGAAAGAGCGTTTCGGTCAGCAATTCAGTCGCATTGGCGGCCAGTGTGTAGTTGAGCGCGGTCAGCAACCCCGCCAGTAACCCCGCTTGCCTGGCGAAGGCCGGTGGCATTTGTGGCGCTGCGCGGCGGGCCAGTGCCTGGGTGAACAGCGCAATCAGCGGCACCGTCAATGCACTGATTACCGCCTGTACCAGTCGCAGGTTCTGCACCAATGAATCGACCAGCAGGATCGCCATCGCTAAAAAGATCGGGTAGAGTGGTGGCCGCATTAGCCGCAGTTCAACGTAACGTCGCTCCTGCAAAAGGGTGAGCGCCTGAGTCAGATATTCAGCTTCGTCGCCACCTAGCGGGTAGAATTCGCGCCAGCGCCAGGCAAGCAGTCGCACCAACAACGCCACTGCCGTCAAGGCTGCCACCGCCATCCACCAGCGCCGATTACTCGCTTGTTGGACCTCCGCCATGCTCACCGCAATCTCCCCGACTTAACGTACCTCGGCCCAATCGAGCTGAAACGCCAGCACCCGTAAATCCCCGACCTGCGGTCCCTGCCGTCGTACCAGATCGAGCGCGTCAGGCACAAAACCTGGACTCGTAAACGTCACAATGTAGTCACTGCCTGCCGGCAATGCCGGTAATGGCAGACAAAACTCTTGCAGACGATGATCGGGAGTCAACGTTCCTATCACTATTTCACCCATCATCACCCGCACTGTTGGCTGTGGCAGATCGGCTGGCCAGTTCGCCGCTGCCTGCAAACAGAGCTGCCGAGGCTCGCCAGTAGCCGCTGCCGGGAAGCGCAGATGCGCCGTCTCGGTTGCCCAGCGCACTGTCGCTCCCAGCACCGGATCGAACTCGCCAAGGTAAAATCCATCGATGTAGCCTAGATCGTTGTCGTCGGCCAGATCGATCCGGTCGGCAGGCAGTCGCGGTGGATGTAACCAGCGCCATGCCCACCCGACTGGATTCCAGTCATCGACCAGCGTGAGACCGAACCACTGCCGCGCTCTGGTCAGATCGCCGAGCTGTCGCAGTAACTCGCCACGCACCACCGCCGTCTGCCAGGAATACAAGGGTTGTTTCACGTCTAGCAAGATCAGTCCTTGCTCTGGTTGACCCTGCCGCGCAGCCAGCAGTGGCGCGCCGAAGGCGCTGGCATAGGCCGGCAAATCGGGATCGGCCAGGGCCGTAGTCATCGCTGCCAGATCGTTTCGCGTGAAAGCACTCTCCAGTCGTTCAACCGCTTCGTAATGCTTGCGACTATCCCAGGCAAGCCGTGCCGCCGCTATAGCCGATGGATAGGGGCCGAAATACGAGGCCCAACGCGAAGGCGCTTCCGGCGCGCGCGGTTCAAGATAGGCGTAGGGCGTTGCAGCAATCAACCACAACACCAGCGCCAGCGTCAGACCCGATAGCCCATACCATCCTCGCAACCACAGCCACCAGCGCGGTATTTCGGCCAGGGCCACCATCGCCAGCACGAACAGAAACGGCAACAATGGGATGCGAAAGCGATTGATCGCAAACAAGAGTGGCGCTACCGCCACATTGTAGAGCAGCCACAACCCGATAATGACGGTCAGACCGGTCGCAAGACCTCGCTGACGCGCGACCATCCAACCCAGCACAGCTAGTGGTAAGACCAGGATGTAAAGCGTATCATCGAGCGCCAGCAGTGCCAGCGTATACCAGCGCGGTAACCGGCCAAGAGCAAAACCTTCGGACAGCCGCTCAGCTCCGCTGTAGTTGATTTGAAAGAGATCCACCAGTTCAACCAGGGTCTTGCTAACAAATGCCCACGGTCTGGCCCAGATCAGACACCAGCCCTCGGCGTTGAGAAGGCGTTGCCGTTCGGCCTGCGTGATCGCTGTCACCGGTTTGGTCAGGGCGACGTTCAAGCCTGGATCGTCAGTCTGAGCCAGACACGAATCGGCAACCAGAGCCGCGCGCTCAGTATCGTCGAGCGTGGGATCGAGCAAAGCCAGGGTAAAGTTGCGCGTTGGCGCATCGCTGCGCCCGCCGTCATAGGCAGTACGCGCTCCCAGCGCCAGATTGTAGGCGCCGGTTGTGTCGATAATGATCAGACCACCATAGGTGCGCGAAGCGTAGAGCGCCCACGGCCCGATTAACATTCCCGCCATCAGCAGTGGGATCAGCGCCGTCGTCACGCGCTGTCGCCAGTCTCCCCCTGCCTGCCAGATCAACCATAGCGCAACGAGCGGCAAAAATCCGAGCAACAGACCGCGAGTGAGCGTGGCCAGTCCGAGCAGAATACCGCCGCCGATCAGCCGCCAGCGCTGTCCTGGTTCGACCAGCAACAGCACAGCGCCGAGCAGGAGCGTGATGAAGAGCGTTTCGCTCAATAAAAGCTGCGGATAGATTGCCAGCGGCAGCGCCACCGCTCCCAGAAACGCAGCGCCACCCGCGTAACCTGGACTAGACCCTGACTTTCGGCCTATTGCATAGATGAGCGCAACATTCAGCAGACTGAGCAGCGTCTGGCTAAAGAAGATCGACTCTAAGGCGCGACCAAAGATCGCCAGATGAGCAGCGAGAAACAAGGGATAGAGCGGGGCGCGTGTCCAGAGATAGCTGGTGTGCCAGGCAAAACCGCGTCTATGCGCCAGCCAATCGGCAGCCGCCAGATACTCGGCTTCATCGGAAATAAAACCGATGCGCGGCAGATTGCCCCACAACGCAATGCGGAGGGCTACCCCGACCAGCAACGCCAGCCAGAGCGGCCAGTGCTGACGTAGATGTTTAGCGATCACCGTCGATGACCTCAATCGTGGTCAGGAAGAGTCGACCAGCGTCCAATGCTCCTTCACCGCGCGCGGGCAAACGACCCGCTGGCGACGGATCGGTGGGACGATACCAGCCGATCAACAACTGATACTGGCCAGGAGGCAGATCGGCAGGCAAAGACACCGCCCGATCATCGCGCGCCGGCTTGCCCGGTAACCACGTACTGGTCGGTAGATAACCGGCCAGCGGCGGGCCATCATCACCGGCAACTGGCGGTTGCTCACAATCACGACACAGATGAATGAAGAGGCTATAGTCCTCGGTCAGTGGATTATTGACATCCCAGAACAGGCTGAGCGGAATATTGCCGCCGGCGCGGTACACTCCCGGCCCGGCAGGAGTCGTTGCCTTCAATGTGTAACCAAGCAGACGTATATCATTGCCGAAAGTTACTGCCATCGGCGTCTTCGGTTGCGCGACCGCGCCGGTAATGTAGGCTTCTGGCGCTTCCTGACAAAAGAGATGCACCCCCTGAAAGCGCCAGATACCGCACGGCCATGTTCGCTGTTCACGGCTGAACGCCCAAAAATTGCCGACCAGACCGTATTCATCGCCGGGCAATGGTGGATCAACGGTGCGCGCATGATCGGGCGCAATCAGCAAGAAGCTGCGCGTGTAGCCGGCGAGTGCTGCGCGACGCTCGGCATCCCATTCGCGTTGGCCATAGCTGGTTTCACCTGACCAGAAATCGGCAAAGGTGATTGGTTCAGGCGGCGCGTCGGCGCTCCATCGGCTCATGTAGTATGTACAGAGTGGACGTAGATAACCCGGATGAACGACGATCGCATCATCAGGATGCACACGACGGGCCAGCTCACCAATCGCCTCGCGATACTGCTCTTTGACCGGATCGCCGGAAAAGAGACCAAACCGGGGCTGGATCAGGGCAAGTCCACTGGTCAATAGCACTCCGGCCAGCGCCAGCCCGCCCAACCAGCGCCACCAACCGGCGCGCGCTACCCCCAGTGCCAGTATCACCACCCATACCGGGAAGACAATCATCAAGTAACGTGCCTCGTAGAGACGGGTAAAGAGAAGTTGAAGCATAAAGAGGGCTAGCGGCACAACACCTGTCAGGCCGAGCGTGAGCGCTGCCGGACGGGTGAGCATACGCAGATTGCTCAGTCCCAGACCCAACAACACCAGCCACGGGATCAGCCAGAACCAGGGCAGATCGCCCGGCCAGCGGTCGAGACTGAAACGGGTGAAGGTCAACCACAATGCTCTGAGTGGATCAGCCGCAGGCGCCGCGCCACTGGTAGCCCGATCACTTCCAACACCGGCAGCCATCGCTGCGATCATTCCCACGCCGATCAGCAACAACCCGCCGGCGATCGGCCACGCATAGCGACGTGACCGGCTGAACAACCAGACCAGCGCCGCGCCCAGGGCCAGCAATGCGGTTAGACGGTGGATCAGGAATGCAACAGCAGCCAAACCGAGCAACCAGAACCAATCGCACGACCGGTCGCTCTCTGCGGCGCGCAGCGTTAGCCAGAGCATCGCTGCGCTCACCAGTAACACCAGTGCGTAGACCTTCGCCTCCTGCGCATACCAGATCGCAAAGGGAGAAACCAGCCCGATTAACCCTGCTGCAACCGTGACAACGGCGCGCCGATCAGGTTCGCTCACCAGTCTCCGCGCTGCCAGCGCTAACAGCGGCACACTGAACGCGCCGGCCAGCGCAGAAGGGAATCGCAACATCCACTCGCTCGCGCCAGCCAGGCCGATCCAGCCCTTAAGCAACAGATGATAAAGCGGATAGGCAGCATTGGGCAGCGCCAGATCGAGGAGCAACACCGACCATGGCTGCATTGCCATCGCCCAGCTATTGCCCTCGTCAAGCCAGAGACTCTGCGCATCGAGCCGGTAAAGGCGAATGACTAGCGCAACAAATGTTGTAACCAGCAGGATTGCGATCAGACTCCGCTTCATGGTTATGCGCCATTTCGTAATGCGAGCGCAAACGCTGCTTCATAGCGCGCTGCTGTATTCTCCCAGGTCAACTCGGTCACAATTCGTTGCCGGGCTGCTGCGCCCAACCGTTCGGCTAACGCTCGATCACCGATCAGACGACTGATTGCTGCCGCCAGTGCCGCTCCATCCCGCTCTGGCACCACCAACCCATGCACGCCATCGTCGATTACATCGGCAACACCGGCTACCCGCGCCGCTACAATCGGGCGGGCCGCTCCCATCGCTTCGAGCAAGACATTAGGCAGACCATCAACGCCTTCGCGGATAATCGGCAAGGCAAAGACATCAGCCGCCGCCATCGCCGCAGCCGCCTGTTCGCGATCAAGCTGACCGGTGAAGAGAACAGTCGGCGCAATCCCCAGCCGCGCTGCCTGCGCCTCCAGCGCCGGACGCAGATCACCGTAGCCGGCAATCACCAGCCGCGCCGTGGGATGCATCCGTAGCACCGCCGGCCAGGCGTCTAACAAGATGGTGAAGCCTTTTTTGGTCACCAGTCGCCCCAGACCGAGCACCAGTGGCGCCTCGGCGGGAATGCCCCACTGCGCGCGAAATGCCTGCGCGATCGCCGGATCAGGTCGAAACTGGCTCGGATTAACCCCATACGGGATAACGAAGGTACGCATCGGCGACGCGCCCAGCTTCACGCCTCGCATGCTGAGATCGGCGCTACAGGCGGTAACCGCCGCAGCCCGACGAAAGACGAACCGCGCCACCTTCCCCATACTGCGCTGCATCTCGGCGAGATAGATGTCGCTCCCGTGCAGACTCACCACCAGCGGCAGGCGATAGCGGGCAGCGACCAGTGCTGCCGGCAGGCCATTCGGCAACACCCAGTGCGCCTGCACCAGATCGAAAGGGCGTCGCGCTCGACGAGCCTGGATGATCTCGCGTCGGAGCGCCATCATCGAGGCTGGCAACGCAAATGGCGCTGCCAGCCATGCCTGTTCGCGCACCTGTGTATCGCTCTGCAACGACTGCGCGTAACCCCAGATATTGAGCGAAGGGTGCGGCGCGTAGCGAAAGAAACGTAGCTCGATCCCGCGTTCACGTTCCTGCCGGCGCAATTCGGGGTGCCATGGGGCCACCAGAGTCACCTGGTGACCACGCCCAACAATTCCCGCCGCAATCTCTTCGATAAACGGCGCCGTGGTTTCGCGAGGATATTTGGGTAGTGAAGAAGCCAGCATCAAGATGCGCATAGGAAGGCATACTCACTCACGAATCGGGAATGCGATAGACAAAAGCGCGAAAATCGGGTGTGGGACTGGCGTAGAGCAATTCAAAGCCATCAATGACCATGCCAGGCTGATTGGAATGATCAAGCAGCGGCGCCAGCAACCGACCAGCATCACCCTTAACGCGCATCTGATTTTCCAACACCAGATACTTCGCTCCGTAGTAGCGGGCAATCTGCAACAACAATGCGCGATCATCGGTATTCGGGATCATAACCGCTGGTCGTTCGGTATGCCAGTTCACCTGCCATGGCAACCGGGTCATAATCACGGTGTCTGACGGAGTATTGGCCTGCAACCATTCGTAGGCGGCCAGATCTTGCTGCCAGATCTGAGGTTCATTGCGCACTTTGTCTTCGATATCGGCCTGTGATCCGGCCACAATGGTCACAATCGCCGCCAGCGCCAGCATCAACCCCAACGGCGCCCAGCGTCGGTCACCAATTGCAGCCAGCCGATCGTAGCCGGCCCAGATCATCCACGCTGCCAGCAAGGCCAGCCAGGGAATAATCATCACCCAGTAACGCTCCTCGTTGGTGCGCCAGTAGGTAAGCATGAAGACGATATACGGCGCGTAGGCGAAGACCATCAGGCTCAACCAGCGCCGTCGATACGCTATGGCCGCGACCAGGCCAACCAAAGCCAGCCACGCTCCCAGTGGAGTAAGAATATTCTTGCGCGCATCGTGACTGAACAACACAGCCAGCGGCTCTGGCGCGCCCGGCCACACCGGCATCAGGTAAGCGCGTAATTCACGCGCCTGGGTCGTGAATTTGGTCAGCGTGGCATCAAATCCCCACCGCAAGATCCAACTGCGATCCGGCAAACCCGGCCCACCCCATTCAGGCGCGAAGACCCGGTAGATCTCGGCCCACGCATCACCACTTACGCCTCGGTAATCCAGCACCCACGCATCATAGCTCTCGGTGCTGTAGACCGGTTTGCCAAACAAGATTAGATTTCGCGCCAGGTAGGGCGACAGTATCAGCAATGCGACCGCCGACCACACAACTACCGGCGTTAAGCTGACGCGCAGCCGCTGCCAGCGCTGCGACCAATCGGTTGTCGTTCGCAGATCGTTGGCCAGCAACGTCAATTGCCACAACCCCATACCAAGCGCAAACATTGCGCCACTCGGCTTCTGCAACATCATCAAGCCGGTGCAAACTGCCGAAACAAGTAGCCAGCGCCAACGGCGAATCGGATCGGTCTGACTGCGCAACAGGGTTGCGATGGCAGCCATATTGAAGACGACGAAACCCAGATCGTTGGTAACGTAGATCGATAAGCGAAAGAAGAGATAATTGGTCAATACCAGAATCGCTGCCGTCACGCCGACTCGCCGATCCCACCACCAGCGCCCCACCGTGTAGATGAGTGCCAGTAGAATGAGATCGAAGATAAAATTAGGCAGTTTCGCTGCCCAAGCCGTTGGACCGAACAGCGCAAAAAAGGGCGCGATCCAGACCGGTTGCAAGAGCGGCCAGGTCTCCTGGGGGCGGGTTAAACCGTCGTACAGGTAATAAAACTGGCTCACGTAATCAACCACCCAACCTCGCCCACGCACCAGATTGCGGGCCACGATTGCATTATCGCTGTAGTCGGCATGCCCGACGTAGGGCAGCGTGGCAACAACCATCGCTTCGAAACCAAGCCAGATCACAGCAAAGAGGATCAACACCAGCCATGCGCCCCGACGCGAGGCCAGAGCATCGACCAGCGCCTCACTCAGCCGCGGCAGACCGGCGCGACCATAGGTCAATATCAGCGCAACCAGCGCCGTTCCCAACAGTGCGAATAACAGTGAGTCGGGAAAGGTTTGCCAGAAGAGGCGGAAGCCAGATGCTGTCACCCAGTTGAATACCTGCATCAGCGCATAGCCAAAGCACGCCAGGGCCACGGTAACCAGACCATAGCCGAGCGCCTGACCCTGACTGTAACGCCGCACCAGCAACCGGATCAACGTGATTAATGGTTGACGATAGGCAATAACAATCAGCGCGATCAATCCGATCAGCGCTACCTGCAAGATTGCTGCCATCCAGATGCGAGCCAGCGCCAACCCGATTGCGGCAGCGCCAATTCCAATTGCAGTGATCCCATACACCAGCGTTTGACTCAAGCTTGAGCGCGCCAGCAGGATATACAGCAGCAGCGCATTCCAGCCCAGTAACGCCACCGCTGGCCATGCAGGGAGCAATAGCGGCGCCGAATCGCTCACCGGGTCAATCCGCACTTCAGCCAGCCGCACACCTTTCTGGCGCGGATCGCGACTATCGGCCAGCGTTGCCGAGACGCGCAACGTGATGACAAGATCGCTGCGCTGATGCGCAATCGCCGGCACTGTAAAGGAATACGTTTCCCAGGTCGCAACCGGCGTAAATTCACCCACTACCGTCTCATCAACCAGCACTGTCACGAGCGGTTGTATGCCAATCTCTGCTGGCCAACCTTGCGCCAGCAACGTCACCTGCAACGGCGAACCTGCGCCTACATTGGGCAACACAATCACAGCCCGCTCGCGCGTCCAGCGCGAACGCCCGGTTGGTGAGTCAGGAGTAAGTTCATCGGCAAACAGATCGCCACGCTCGACCGGCGCCCAGCCCAGACCTGGATCGATCCCCACAAAGAGTCGATCACCCGGCCACCCAATCGCTACCCGACCCTGCGGCGGCGCCTGATAGGCCATCAGGCCGGCCAGCAACGCCAACGCCAGGATCAGCAACAGAGCGCGCATCGTTGCGCGCGCGGCCTGGCCGGTGCTGGTTGCTCGCGGATACTCAACAATGTTTGAATGTTCGCTAATGGTCATTCCTCTCCTGATCTGATCGGCTTGACGCCGACGGCCATTATACCGCTAATCTGTCTGAGCTACGGCTTACAACAAGCTGAAAATTGATTTTACTGTCGTATACTACAATTTGGACATCTGTAAAAGGAGGTAAGCATGAGTAATCAAACCGATCAATCTTCTTCGGGCGAAAAGATTAAACTCGTTCATGAGGAGCTGGATGCTAAAAAGGCACATCTTTACCATATTGCCGCCCAGGCTGCCTATCGCGCTCTCGATGCGTGCGCCCGGCAGGCTGTGCAGGAATTGACCAACGTCCAAAAGCATCCGATTGTGCTGGTTGATCGGATTATCGATGGACGCGATGCCATGCTGGCTGAACGAGCACGGGCATGGTTGATGAGCAGGCAAAAGCGACGAGACGGGAAACCAGATACCGGCGAAGATAAGGCCGATACAACTGCGCAACCTTCCGCCAGCATGCCCGCGCTGGGAGCATCGCTGAGCGCTTCAAATGCATTTCTGAGCGACTTCAATACACTTGTTGGAACCCTTAACAGTCTAACTGATAGTGTCAATAACTTACTCCAACGGTTTAAAAGCGATTATGCGCTCTATCGGATCGATGTTTCGATTGACTACGCGGCTCTGGCAGCAGCGATGGCCCATGTTCTCTGTCACTACGACTGGCAGGTATGGCACTTCCCTCCGCTGAGCAAAATGACCATCGATCGGGAGCAATCGATCATCGACCTGATCAATAACCTATCGCAGCCCAACCCTGCCGATCAGAACAATTTCTTGAATGATACACTGGAACAATTCAACACCATCTATGAAAAACTTGCTCAGGCCTTGCTCCCACCATCGCCATTCCAACCTTCAGCAGAAGGCGACAGCAAAGCCACCCAAACCGCTTCACCGGCTATCCTGCCTCCACTGGCACGCGCCATTTTGAGTGAACAGTTGCGTCACACGAAATCACCCATGTATCAGCTCGCCGTCCGCATACTGACGGTTGGTAGCGACATGATTATGCGTAAACACATCTTCTCCTCTGGTCAGCTTCTCTTCGTTGGTGGCTGCGCCATCGAGTATACGCTGGCCACCGCTGACGGACGTATCATTGCGGCGAACGTTGTGCAGAGCACCGAACGGATCAAGATTAACCTGGGCAACGGTAAACTTACGACTGAGCTGCTCGGCAAATAAATAACCGGCAACGAACAAAGGACTCAGTGTCGTTGTACGATATGTCAGACTGATTATTCCAAATATCAGTCCACTCAGTTGCGCGACAACGTCAGGCCTGTTATCATCAGGCGTTATGATCTGGACAATCTCTGATCTCCATCTTTCTTTTGCGCGCCCCAAGCCGATGGACATTTTTGGTCCCGGCTGGAAAGACCATCCCGACCGGATTGCGCAGGCATGGCGCAATCGAGTGGCGCCGGACGATTGGGTGTTGATCGCCGGCGATATTTCGTGGGCAATGAAATTGTCTGACGCTATGCCCGATCTGCAATGGATTGATGGCCTTCCCGGCACAAAGGTCATGATCCGCGGCAATCACGATTACTGGTGTCCGCGTAGCGTCAATTCAATCCGTCGCCATTTGCCGCCAAGCCTGCGCCTGATCGGCGCTGATGCGCTCGATATTGGCACCGCGGTCGTTTGCGGCACTCGTGGCTGGATTACGCCGGAAACACCCGGTTTCGGCGAGAAAGATGAGACGATTTATCAACGTGAATTAGGGCTGCTCGAACGCGCGTTAAAAGCCGGTCGCGCTCTTGCTATCGACAAACCGTTGATCGTCATGATTCACTTTCCGCCGTTTGTCAACCGTCAACCTACTGAGTTTGCTCGCCAGATTGCGGCCAGTGGCGCAGTAGCCTGCGTCTACGGCCACCTTCACCGCCGCTACGACTGGGATAACGCCGTGCAGGGACGGGTTGATGGAGTCTACTATCAGCTTACTGCCTGTGACTATCTCGGTTTTGGGCCGGTAGCTGTGCGTGGTCTTCCACAAGAGTAGCGCCAGGCACCGACCTGCCCTACCTGCTATCATCAACGGCACAAAAACCCTGCGGAGGTGCTATCAAACACCTCCGCGGATACTAATGAGCTATATGTATGTGCTGCTCGTGCAGGTTGAGGGTAACGCTACCGACGGAAGAGAGCGCGAACTTCATCGACGAGCCGCTCAACCAGCGCCCGCATCTCGGCGAAGGCAACTTCGAGATTGTTGCCCGGTTCGCCGGCATCCTCATTAGGCATCAGCAGCCACAATACCAGATAGAGTACCACTCCCATCCCATTCATCAGTCCTAGCAACACAAATATGAGCCGCACTATAACCGGATCAACATTGAAGTAGCGAGCCAGGCCACCGGCAACCCCGGCGACCAGGCGCTCGCGTGAGCGTAGCAGGCGTTGGGCTTGTGGCGTGTTCATTGTATCTCCCCCTGTTGTGATTCCTGTACTGTCGATTTGACGCTTACTGTCATGCTCAAGTTGCATCAATCTTCCAACTCATACCTACGTCTCCTAATGGAACGGTGCGCATCGTCTCGCCTGAGTCCATCTCACTTCTGGCAAAGGCAAACAAGCCGGGGATAGACCTCGCTCCACGCCCGTTACCATTTCATACACGCCTCGTGTTGGGCACAATCGAGCGGATCAAATACAGGCTATCGATTGATCAGCGCGCGGGCTAATCATTCACAAATCGGCAACAAACACTCCTTTCTTTGAGCATGGCGTCTAACTCAAAATACTCTTTGTCCATTTCGCCACCTTTTTTGCCTGTCATTTCAACTGAATCGGCTCACCGAACGCGGAGATGACTGGTCAGTGTCACAGTCTATAGCGTTGATAATGATTGACAGATTTGTAACTTTTTACCAAAAGTAATACGATATTTTGTAGTATTTGATCAAGATTAAAAATTGATTACAATATAAGTATGACAATTGTTCAGTTCATTGTGCCAATGGCCACTCTATAACCACGAAGATCTCATCATCGATGATCTCTACCGGGTACGTGGCTATACGCAATCCAATCGGCGGCACAATACTCTTACCGGTACGCACATCGTATGTCCAGCCATGCCATGGGCAGGTCACGGTATGCCCAATCAGCACACCTGCCGAGAGTGGCCCGCCTTCGTGGCGGCAGCTATCGCTGAAGGCATAGACCGTGCCGGCGACATTGGCCAGCCCGATCGGCAACCCATCGATCTCTACATATCGCATCTGACCAGGAAGTAGATCACTGCGATGACAGATTTTGAACCGTTCCATAACCAATCCTCCATTGACAGTATGGTTGTCGATCCGTTACATTACAGACAATATGCTATCTTAACCTCAATCAGGGCGTTATACCTGAAACCTGTTGCCACATCTCGAGGTGATCTTATGCCGCCGCTTGCAATTAATCAGCGTCAACTCGAAACCCTTAGTCAGTTGCTCATTGCCGGCGGTCACCACGAAGTGGCCGATCTGCTTCAGGCATCGCTCGATCGCTTGATTGCCTTCTGGCCGGCGCAAGCGGGCGCTTTGTTGTACATCTCACCCTACGGTGAGACGACCAAAGTGGCCCGCGGTCAGCTTGACGCCGAAACCCTCTCGTTGATCGAACAAGCGCGCGATGGCTTTGCTCGCCGTGATGATAGCGGTGAACCGATCGTCGGTTCCTACTCCATCGATGATAGTCGCGACTTGATCGAGTTGCCTTTGCAGAGTGGCGGTCAGGGAGTTGGGTTGTTGCATCTGGTTGTGAATCGCACCGATCAGCAGAGCAGTAGCAATCCCCCGCTTGATGAAGATTTGCTGGTATTACTGGTTCGCGCTATTGGCGGCGAAGCCGACAAACTGGCGATGTTGCGCCGCGCCGAGCGCGATTTGCGCGAACTGCATCTGCTTTACGAAATTGGGCAGTCGCTGGCCGTCAATCTCGACCTGAGCAGCCTGCTCAACGATATTAAGTTGCGCGCGCCTAAGGTGGTTGGCGCGGAACGTTGCTCGATTTTTATTCTCGATGAAGAAACCAATGAGCTGGTGCTGGAGATCCCCGGTGAGCAACGTCAGTATCGGATGCCAGCCGACCGCGGTATCGCCGGTTGGGTTGTGACTCACGGGATGGGGCAGATCGTCAACGATGTCGAACACGATCCACGCTGGTACGATGCGATCAGTCGTGAAGCCGATTTTGTCACTCGCTCGATCGTTTGTGTGCCGATGCGAGTCAAGGATCGTGTCATTGGCGCAATGCAGTTGCTCAATAAAGCAAACGGCCAGCCATTTACCGAACAAGATATGCAACTGCTCACCACACTGGCGGCGCAAGCAGCAATTGCGATCGAAAATGCCCGCCTGTATCAGCGCCTCAAAGAGGAGCGTGACCGGTTGTTGCAGAAAGAAGCCGAGGTGCGTCACGCGATTGCGCGCGACTTGCACGATGGCCCTACGCAGAGTGTCGCAGCAATTGCGATGAATATCGAGTTTATTAAACGCCTGTTCAAAGCGATGCCAGAGCGTGTGCCGGCAGAACTTGATACGCTTGCCGAACTGGTGCAGAAGACAACGCATGATATTCGCACGCTGCTCTTCGAACTACGACCACTCGGTCTCGAAACCCAGGGCTTGCTGGTCACTTTGCAGCAGTATGTCGAACGCTGGCGCGATCCGTCTGGCAATGATACGAAACTGCGGCTCGAAGCGCCGGCGCAGGTACCGCGCCTGCCTCCAGAAATCGAAGCCGCTGTCTTCATCATTTTGCAAGAGGCGGTCAACAATGCGCGCAAACACGCTCACTCGGATCTGATTACCATCTACCTCTACGTCGAAGAGGATCATTTTGTCGCCAGCGTGCGCGATCGCGGTCGCGGGTTTAATGTTGCTGCGGTTGAAAGTGGTTACGCCAATCGCGGTAGCCTGGGTCTGCTTAATATGAAAGAACGCGCCCGCCTCATTGGCGCCGACCTGCGCATTCGCAGTGAGATTGGACAAGGCACGACGGTCGAATTGCGCATCCCGTTGAATCAGGAGCGATAACGAACAGTTCACCGCGCGCAAACTGGTGACGCTCTAATCACCTGAAAACAGGTGGGGGAGAGCTGATTGACCGGCTCTCCCCCACCTGTTTTCGGGCACTCAATCTGTGACATCATTGCCTGGAGACGGTTGCCTTTCGATCCCGCGCCAGGCCGCACCTGCTTCAGGCCGCGCGCGCGGCCAGCACTTCTTTCACCAGTCCGGCAATGTCGGTTGGCATGCGGGCTACTCGAACGCCTACGCTCTCGAGCGCGGCGATCTTCTCCTGGGCAGTGCCTTCGCCACCACTGATGATTGCGCCTGCGTGACCCATCCGCTTGCCAGGCGGCGCTGTCTGACCGGCAATGAAGCCGACCACCGGCTTGGTTACGCGCGCTTTAATGAAAGCTGCCGCCTCTTGCTCGGCAGTGCCACCAATCTCGCCGATGAGCACGATAGCCTCGGTCTGCGGATCGGCTTCAAACATTGTCAGTACATCGATGAAGTTGGTGCCAATGATCGGATCGCCACCGATACCGACAATGGTGCTCTGGCCAATGCCAAGCCGGGTAAGCGCATCAACTGCTTCGTAGGTTAGCGTGCCCGATTTGCTGACAATTCCAACCGGTCCAGGCATGGCAATATTGCCCGGAATGATGCCGACCTTTGCCGCTCCCGGCGTCAACAAGCCTGGACAGTTTGGCCCAATTAAACGCGCGCCACACTCTTGCACAAAAGCGTAAGTGCTCACCATATCAAGTGCCGGAATACCCTCAGTGATACAGACAATCAAAGGGATCCCGGCTGCCGCCGATTCGCGGATTGCATCAGGGGCAAACGGCGCCGGCACATAAATGACAGCCGTATTCGCGCCGGTCGCAGCGACTGCTTCCGATACAGTGTTGAATACAGGCACCCGTCCGTCAATTGCCGTCTGACCGCCACGCCCGGGCACTACACCCGCTACCACGTTCGTCCCATATTCGATCATCTGGCGGGTGTGGAACTCGCCTTCTTTGCCGGTAATGCCTTGCACCAGTAATCGGGTATTGGCATCGATCAAGATGCTCACGCGCGCCTCCTCTGTATGCTCATCGATCGACAATCTTTCAATACAGCTCACGATCTCGCCGTTCAGGAGCAGTTCCCTCGGCTTCCTGGACGATTGCCACTCCAGCCGACGTACCAATCCGCGTTGCCCCGGCAGCGATCAGGGCCTGTGCTGCCGCCAGCGAACGAACGCCACCTGATGCTTTAACACCAATGGTTAGTCCTACCGCTGCTCGCATCAAGGCAATGTCGGCAACCGTTGCGCCACCTGGCCCAAAACCGGTGCTGGTCTTGACGAAATCGGCGCCGGCACGCGCAGCCAGCAAACACGCCATCACCTTCTCGTGGTCAGTGAGCAGGCCGGTTTCAATAATAACCTTGACGAGCGCGCCACCGGCATGGGCGGCATCGGTCACTGCGCGAATATCATCGGCTACAGCGTGGTATTCTCGCCCACGCAACGCGCCAATTGCCAATACCATATCAACTTCGCGCGCGCCGTGCCCAATTGCCTGCACTGTTTCAAAGACTTTCACTTTCGTGGTGGTTGCGCCAAGGGGAAAGCCGATTACAGTGCAAACGCGCACAGATGACCCAGCCAGCAGCCGCGCGCAACGTTCGACATAACGGGGATTGACACAGACACTGGCAAAACGATACCGCTCGGCTTCGTTGCATAGCCGGTCAATCTGCTCGGCAGTCGCTTCTGGTTTCAGCAGGGTATGATCAATGAAACTGGCAATCGGCGTGTCTGAAGCAGGTGGCAACGGCAGATTGGGCAATTGCGTGCCCGAAGGCAACCCGACTAATGCCTCAATTTGCGCGCGCACCTGCGCAATCAGGTCTTCCACGACAACGCTCCTCTTGACGGTTGGCGCCCTGATCCGGCATCATTCACGCTGCTATTGTAGCATAGTCAGGCAAGTTATTCGCTGAACAGTGATGATAGGTTAACTGTTGATACGGAGGCGGTATGGATCGGTTCGATGTGGTTGGGATTGGCGTCGCCAGTTGGGACATGATCGGAATAGCAGCCACACCGCCAGCTCTTGGGCGCAAACAACCCCTGGCCGGTTATGTCGAAATGGGTGGCGGGCCGGTCGCAACCGCATTGGCGACACTGGCCCGACTGGGAGCGCGCACCGCACTGGTCAGCGCCGTCGGTAATGATCGCTACGGAGAAGCGATTCGAGCCGATCTGGCACGCTTTGGTGTCGATACATCATTCGTGGCGGTCAAGCCCGGATCGTCACATGTTGCCTTTGTGCTGGCCGAACCGGGTAGTGACCGTCGCACGATCTGGTGGCATAACGATGCTCAGGTCTTTGCCGATCTCACCTTTCCTGCGGAACTGGCCACCAAAACCCGCGCCTTGTTGATCGATAGTCATCTGCCGGCGGCGTTGCCGGCGGCGCAACAAGTACGCGCTGCCGGAGGACGGATCATGCTCGATGCAGAACGGGTGAATCCCACGGTGTTGGAACTTATGCCACTCTGTGACGATATTGTCGTCTCGGCCAATTTCGCTCGCGCAATCACCGGCCTGTCCGATCTTGCCAGAGCAACGCAAACTCTGGCCGAACGCTACCGGCGAATTGTTGTCGTCACTGCAGGCGAAGCGGGAAGCTGGGCGTGCGATGGCAATGAGTTGCTTTACACGCCTGCCTTTCCGACTCAACCGCTCGACACCACCGGCTGCGGTGATGTGTTCCACGGTGCGCTGCTCTTTGCCATGTTGCGTGGCGATCCGCTTCCAACTGCCCTGCGCTTTGCCAGCGCGGCGGCTGCGCTCAAGACGCGCGGCTTCGGCGGCCGCAGCGCCCTGCCAACATTGATCGAGGTAGAAGCGCTGATGGGTGCTTCACCAACGTCATGAAAGATGTTGAATCTTTTGCTTAACCGGAAATCACGGTATCAGCCGCCATCATCAGAAGGCAATTTGCCGGTGACGTAGTTGCACACTTTGTAACAGGCCGATCCCGGCCAGTGTCACAATCATGAAACTACCACCGGCAGACACGAATGGCAACGGCAGACCCGTAACCGGCAACAGGCTCATATTCATACCAAGATTAATGACCGTATGGCTAAAGAGCATACCGAAGATACCCAATGCAATGAGTCGCCCAAATTGATCCCGCGCTTTGCCGGCAATAGTCAGTGTCTGCCAGAGTACAATGGTCAAGAAAATGATCAAAACCACTCCACCAACAAAGCCTAACTCCTCGCCTATCACGGCAAAGATGAAATCGGTATGCTGCACCGGCACGTAGTTGCCCTGACTGAACAGACCGCGGGTCAAGCCGGCTCCGGTGAGACCACCGGCACTGATCGCGTTAAGGGATTGGATCACGTTGTAAGCTGCGTTAAAATCTGCCGCTGCCGGATTCGTGAGCAGGTAATAGAACGTGCTGAGACGTATTTGCTGATAAGTATCGAGCAAATAGTGCCAGGCCAGCCACGCGAGTGGCACAAATGCCACAACGAGCAGCAGCAATTGCGCCGGACGCATCCCAGCTCCCCATGCCATAGCAAGCCAGATACTGGCCATGACCAGCGTTGTGCCGAGGTCAGGCTGAACAAAGACGAGAGCCATTGGCACTGCGGCAATTAACAGCCCACCGGCCTGCGCCAGCCAGCTCCCGCCCCGCTCGGCGAAATGTTGCCAGTACGCGGCCAATGCGAGAATTAATACCAGCTTACTCAACTCAGCCGGTTGGAATGTGCGCTCGCCGATTGCAATCCAGCTCCGCGCGCCTTCGCTCACCCGCCCGATGATCAATACCGCAGCCAGCAGGAGGACAGTGCCAATATACAAAGGTCGGGCCAGGCTAGAGAGTAGCCGATAGTCAAACAGCATCATGACAGCCATCACGATCAGCCCACCCACGATATAGATGAGCTGACGCTCAAAAACCGGACGCAATGGCAGGCCGTTGCCGGCTACCGCATTCAGGGTAGCACTGTGTAATGCCAGTCCGCCAATGACCAGCAATACCGCCACACTACCGACAACGGCCCAATCCAGATCGCGCCAGCGTCGTAACTCCACCGCATCACCTCTCCACAAGCTGTGTGTGCCATCTCGCCCGATCGCAATGAAGTTATCTGACCGGATAATCTGCGTCATTACGCAAGGCGCGGTAGTAGAATAGATTGCGCCAGACAATGTGAATCATTCCAGTCAGTTTCCAACCGGTCGGGAACATACCCGGCTCTCAGAAAAACTGCCGGCAAGAGGTCAAGCCCGCCCGCGCCTATCAGCTATCGCCTATCAACTATCGCCTATCCCCCGAGCCAACCCTCACCAGTGGACGCTCTACCGCAACAGCGATCCGCGACAACTGACGCATCAGCTCAGCAAAGCTGTCCGGCACCAGTGATTGCGTGCCATCGCAAACGGCATAGGCCGGATTATCATGCACTTCAACGATCAAACCATCAGCGCCGACGGCCAACGCTGCCCGCGCCAGTGGAATGACCAGATCGGCTCGACCGGTAGCGTGAGATGGATCAACGATCACGGGTAGATGAGAGAGTTGCTTGATCAATGGCACCGCACCCAGGTCGAGTGTGAAACGCAAACTGTCATCAAAAGTGCGGATACCGCGTTCACACAAGACGACATTGGGATTGCCCTCTGCCAGGATGTATTCTGCCGCCAGCAACAGATCTTTCACGGTGGCCGCAAAGCCCCGTTTGAGCAACACCGGTCGCCGGATACGCCCTACTGCGCGCAACAACGAATAGTTTTGCATGTTGCGCGCGCCGATCTGGAGCATGTCAGCATATTCTGCTACCAGCGGCAGGGTCTCCGTATCCATGACTTCGGTCACAATGGGCATGCCGGTCACTGCTCGCGCTTCGGCCAGAATCTGCAAGCCGGCTTCGCCCAATCCGTGGAAAGAGTACGGCGATGTGCGCGGTTTATAAGCGCCACCGCGGAGCATTACAGCGCCGGCCTCATGCACAGCGCGCGCAACGTTCAAGGTCTGCTCCCGACTCTCAACGGTGCATGGGCCGGCAATAATTGTAATTCCAGTGCCACCAATTGGAATGCCGCCAACTTCAACGATCGTATCAAGCTCTTTGAATTCGCGGCTCACCCGCTTGTACGGCGCCGTAACCCGGATTAACTGACTGACTCCGGGTAAGCGTTGCAAGCGTCCGGCTTGTTCGATCGGTCCTTGATTTCCGGTAATGCCAATGGCGGTGCGAGTTGGGCCAGGCATTGGGTGCGGCGTAAAACCCATTGCCCGAATCTCGGCGCAGACTGCTTCAATCTGCTCCGCCGTGGCATGCGCTTCCATGACTACCAGCATAGACAGGGTGGCGGTTGGCAGATAATCTGGTGACTGCTGCCAACCGCATAGACATATCGAGAACGCTCCGTAACCGTCTCAACCAGATTTATTCGTAGATCCAACCTTCAAGCGAACGATTCCACTCGCCGATCAATTCGTGGGGTTGGAAAAAGATTGCCGTTTCCCGCTCGCCACTTTCCGGCGAATCAGAGGCATGAATCAGATTGCGTCCGATGTCGACTCCAAAATCGCCACGAATCGTGCCCGGAGCCGCTTTAGCCGGGTTAGTCGCGCCGACCATTGCGCGCACCAGTTCCACCGTGCCCGGCTTACCAACCACTACAGCGACAACCACCGGCGCCGATGTGATGTAGCTAACCAAACCGTTGAAGAAGCTCTTGCCTTCGTGCTCGGCATAATGGCGCCGGGCCAGCGCTTCATCGACTTGCATCAGCTTGAGACCCTGAAACTTCAACCCTCGCTGCTCAAACCGGCTAATGATGGCGCCGATCAGACCGCGTTGGACTGCATCAGGTTTCAAAATCAGCAATGCGCGTTCCATGTATCCCTCGTTACGTCAAGTAATCGGTTTAGTTCTCTTTGCCAGTATACCACATGCCGGTCAGCCGGAACGAAGCGCGACGGCTATAACCAGACAATAGAAAAAGGCGACGCGTGCGCCGCCCTGACTATTGCCGGTTGTAGATAGGAAGATTGTCGGTCAGATCGGCACTGCCTCGCTGATTCGCTTGGCAGCGCGACGCATCTCCATCTTCACCAGGCCCAGATTCACGGTTCGTTGCGTGATCACTACCAGGATCAGCTCCTTTGCTTCTAACAACAAGATTGAGCCATCCCTGGCATCGATGATCGAGTCAACGAGATTCCCAACCCCCAGACGCCGGGTCGCCTTGTCGATCTCGCCGAAGACAGCCGCCGACATTGCGCCCAGTATCTCGGCATCTTCTTCATCAAGTAGTGTGCTGGCAACAACCAGGCCGTCTTTGCCAACCAGCAAGCTACCGATGACGCCATCGACCCGGATCAGATCCTCTACAATACGGCGCATGCTGTACCTTTCTTGTGGTGCCATCTTAGAGACTGCTTTCGTCTAGAGTGCAACGGATACCTTAATTATTCAGCAAATGTGGCGCTGTAAGCGGCAATTGCCTCGTCCAGACGCCCTTGCCGTGAATAGACATCACCAAGTAACCGGTGTAATTGACGCAAGACCGGCACATCATCAACAGTATTGACGAGGTCCTCCAATTCTTCAGCCAACCGATCAAGGAGCGCCGTTTGCTTAAGCAAGCGACGGTAGACGACTGCCATCAATTCAGCCTGTCCGGTCTGAGCGCACAGGCGCGCAATAGTGAAAGCCAGGGTATGGTTGGCCGGATTAGCGCTCAACTGGCGAAGATAGTCGTCAAGCCTGGCATTGCCGGTTGGAATGAAGTCTTCTGGAGCGCGTGGTCGCACCGGAGCGCGCGCTGAGCGACCGCGACCAGCCGTCACTGCCTCCCGGCGGGCAAAACGCAGCTCGTCGCGCGTTGGCGTCACACTGCGGCGCTCTTCGGTCGAGCTGGCCCGCATAGCCGGCTGCGGTTTCGCCCGTTCTGAAAGTGGCGGCAGCACGATCCGTGCCGGCTCTGGCGCTGGCGGTTCTGGCGGTGCTTGCCAGATGTCATCGAGCGCATCGAGCGGCTCCGGCACAAAACCGATGTCTTCCGGTTTGGGTGCAGGTGGCGGCTCTTCAACTCGCGGCGCTGTGCGCGTCGCTTTCGCAACCGGTACCGTTTCGGCCACGCTGAAATCGAACAGGTCTTCCTCTTCTCCTGCCGGTTTTTGCTCGCCGGTTTGCATTGACTCCAGTTGCGCAATCTCTTCGGGTGACAGCCCCAATTCCTCTAGCGAGAACGGCGTCAACTCCGGCTCGCCTGCCGACGGTTCGCCTGGCGCTGGCAATGCCGCCGGCTGCTCACCCCGCTGCGCCGCTTCCAACTGC
>NZ_CAKZNK010000061.1 GCF_937129525.1 uncultured Chloroflexus sp.
GCGTTCTCTGCGACCTCTGCGGTTCAATAGCCGAGAGGCGAGAGGCAAGCATCCCTCTGCGTTCTCTGCGACCTCTGTGATCTCTGTGGTAGGATCCATAGGCTCATTTCTGAACTCATAGCTCTTGTTTCCGGCTTTCAATTTTGCGGTACAATACTCACATTCGCCGGTTTGAGTAGCTCTCGTTTGCCTATGAATACGATCTGGCATGCTCTGCAAACGCAAGCCGAACGTCAGCCTGATCGCATCTTGCTCCGTTTTGCCGATCAGCAATGGCGCTACGCAGACGCCGTTGAACAGTCCCGGCGCGCCGCCGCTGTTTTCGCCGATCTGGGAGTCCGCCCTGGTGATCGGGTAGCTCTAATGCTCGGCAATACGCCCGATTACCTCTGGGCCTGGTTTGGTTGTGCCTGTCTCGGCGCGGTGACGGTACCGATCAATATCCATCTGAAAGGCGATGTGCTCCATTACATTCTCGAACACGCCGGCGCAACAGTGCTGGTGGTGGAGCAACATCTGCTCGATCGGATTGTCGCTTTGCGCGATCGATTGCCGGCTTTGCGTCATTTGCTCGTTCGCGGCGATGGTGTGAGCGCGCCGAATACGCTGGCCTGGCATGAGGCGTTGCGCAACGCTCGTCTGGCCGATCCCGTTCCGGTCAATCCCACCGATCTGCACAGCATTCTCTACACCTCAGGCACAACTGGCCCGCCCAAGGGTGTCATGCTGAATCATCATGCTTATCTTCATTCGGCACAACTCTTTGCCGATGTGATGATCGGCGCTACCGAAGATGATGTATTTGGCACCAGCCTGCCCCTCTTTCACATCAATGCGCAGGCTCATACTGTATTGCCGGCCATCTACCGCGGCACAACCATTGCGCTGATCGAGCAGTTTAGCGCTTCGCGCTACTGGCGACAATTGGCCGATCTGGGGGCGACTATCTGCAATCTGCTGGCGGCAATGATTCCTATCTTGATGAAACAGCCACCTTCGCCTGATGATCGCGCGCATCGCGCGCGCATTGCCGCTTGTGCAGCTACGCCACCTGATCTCTGGCGCGCTTTTGAAGAACGGTTTGGACTGACCATCATTGAAGGCTATGGTCTGACCGAAACCACCGGTTTTTGCGTCGCTAATCCACGCGATGCCACGCGAGTGGGCACGTTCGGCAAACCATTGCCTGGCTTTGCGCTGGCGATCTTTGCTCCTGATGATACGCCGTTACCACCTGGAGTTGCCGGCGAGATTGCGATTCGACCACTGGCTGATAATCTGATTATGATGGGGTATTATCGCCAGCCCGATCAGACCGCTACGGCTATGCGCGGTGGTTGGTTTCATACCGGCGATCTGGGTCGGCTTGACGAAGCTGGCTACGCCATCTTCATCGACCGTCTAAAGCAATCGATTCGGCGCCGGGGCGAAAATATCTCGTCATGGGAAGTAGAGCGCGCTGTCAATGCGCATCCGGCTGTCCTTGAGAGTGCGGCAGTTGGCGTGCCGAGCGAATTGGGGGAAGAAGAGGTTAAGGTGGTAGTGGTACTGCGTCCAGGCGCAACGCTTGACCCGCTGGAACTGATCAAGTGGTGTGAAGAACGACTGGCCTATTTCGCTGTGCCGCGCTACGTTGAGTTTCGCGCCAGCCTGCCCAAGACGGCAACCGAACGGGTTGAGAAGTACAAGCTGAAGGCTGAAGGTGTTGGGAACGCCTGGGATCGCGAAGCTGCCGGCTATCGGATCCGACGCCCGTCTTGATGACTGTCAGCAGGATCCGCCATGTTCGACGCCACACCGATAGCCAGGGGCAACGCTCTGCGCTGTCCCTGGTGAAGGCTAACTGTTTTGAGGCGCTACCCACCCACTTCCAGCGCGCGCTCGATCAGCCTTGCTGCCGGCTGTTCGCGCAATCCGGTCTCGATAATCTGCCCGGCAATCTCGAGGGCAGCCACACCTGCTTCGCCGCTGACCGCCGGTTTCGTGCCATAGCGCACCGCATCGCAAAAACTGCGCAACTCTTCGTAGAGCGGTTCGCGCCGCGGCACCTTCAGGCGAATGCTACGCCCCTCGCTTACCCCGAGCAGCGCCAGTTCTGGCCACGCATGACCATGACAGGAGTCATTTTCATAAAAGGTCAGGTCTTGCGTCAGATAGTTGGCAACAAACATCCCCCGCTCACCGACGATGCTCAATTCGCGGATCTTGGTCGGAGTCAGCCAGTTAATGTCAAGCACGCCAATCATGCCGTTTTCGAAGCGTAAAAGCGCCGAGAGTATATCTTCATGGCTTTGGTGCAGATGGCGGTGCAGTTCAACGTGCATGCGCACTATCGGCGATCCGATCAGATAGTTGAGAATATCGATCTCGTGTGTTGCCAGATCGATCACGACACCGACATCGGCAATGCGCGCCGGGAAAGGTCCAACCCGACGCGACACGATCTGAAAGAGTTTACCTAGCTCGTGGTTATCGAGCTGTTCTTTAAGGGCAATGATAGCCGGATTAAATCGCTCTATGTGACCGACAGTGAGGGTCACTCCCTGTCGCCGCGCCGCTTCGATCAGCATCCAGCCTTGTTCGACTGTCGCCGCAATCGGCTTCTCGATCAATAGATGCACGCCGTGCCTGATAACCGAACTGGCGACTGCAAAGTGATATTTGGTCGGCACGGCTATTGAGACCAGATCGAGGCGCTCGTTTGCCAGCATCTCGTGGTAGTCGGTGTAGATGCGGCAGCGGTAAATGTTAGCCAGATTACTGGCGGCGGTATAGCTGGTATCACACACTGCCACCAGCTCTACCCCTGGCATACTGGCGTAAACACGGGCATGATTACGGCCCATGCTGCCTACCCCAATCACTGCGGCCCGTAGAATACGTTGTTCCATTGTCCCCTCCCCGTGCGATGGTGTTTCTGGTTAATACGCGCCTTCACCGTTTAACAGCGCCGGAATAGTGCGAACGATAATCAGCAGATCGAGCCAGATCGAATAGTTGCGAATGTAGTACATGTCAAGCCGCACCCGGTCGGCATACCCTAGATTGCTGCGCCCGCTGATTTGCCATAACCCGGTCAGGCCCGGTCGCACTGTCAGGAGGTTGTGTTGCCAGCGTCCGAAATGGCGCATCTCGCCAGCAGTGATCATGCGCGGCCCCACCAGACTCATCTGGCCGCATAAGACATTGAACAGTTGTGGCAACTCGTCGATGCTGGCGCGGCGCAATAATTTGCCAACGCGGGTGATGCGTGGATCGTCGCGCAATTTGCCGTGCTCCTCCAGTTCGGCCCGCTGCTCAGGAGTAAGGCGCTGATCGCCGTCAACATACATCGTGCGAAACTTGAAGGCGTCAAATTCACGATAACCAACCCCGATCACTCGTCGGCGATACACGATTGGCCCAGGACTATCGAGCTTAATGGCAATCGCAATGAGCAAGAAGAGAGGGGAAAACACGATCAGGCCAATCAGTGCTCCGACCCGATCAATGATTGTCTTGCCAATTGCATGCAGACCGGTGATGCGCGTCTTATTGAGGCGCAAGAGCGGCACCGCTCCTTGTTCCCGCACCTGAACGCCAATCGTCAGCAGATCGAACAGACCGGGGGCAAGGCGCACTTCCAACCGGTTAAGCAGATCCATCGCCCCATCAATGTTGATCAGGCGTTCGCGGATCAGGTTGGTGTCGGCAATGACGATGGTTTCAATCTGGTACTGCTCAACCAGTTTAGCAAAATCGCGCGTCGTACCGAGGACACGCGCCTTGCCTGCGATCACCTCGCTACCGACCGGCAAGCGATCATCGAGAAACCCGATGATCTGTGCTCCGGAGCGGTGCTCGGCCAGCAACTGCTCAACGATGGCCCGTCCTTCGTCCGTTGCGCCAATTACCAGTATCCGTTCACGCAAATGCCCCTGTTTACGCAACCGGTAGACAACCCGGCGGAAGCCGAAGCGCCACAGAATTGGTAAGGTAAACGACAACACCCAGCTTATGACCAACCAGCCGCGAGCAATGACAATCTCCGGGATCAGGAAGGTCAAAAAGATAACGAATATCATGCCCTTACTGGCAGCGTTGAAAATCTGGTTGTATTCGTGCGTGCCGTTGAACAGCGATGTTGGCTGGTAGAGGCCATGCAACGCAAAGATCCCAATCCAGCCGGGCACGAGCAGAGCAATCAACAGCGTGTAAAATTCCGGCTGCATTGCGCCTTCGGCGAAGATCGGCAGATCGGTGAAGAAGCGCACTGCGTAGGCAATAACGAAGCTGGCCGTAATGGTAATAGCATCTCCGGCCATTAGCGCGCCAATCAGAGCAGCCTTACGGAATTTGGCTTCGGCATGGTCGAAACGTCCGCGGGCCGCAGTAGTTAATTCAACACTGGTCAGGCTCACAGTTCACCTCACGAGAGTGATAACACTGCTACCGATAGATCTCGGACGAGTAACGGTTGAATGTGCCCGGCCACTGAGCGGGCAAAGGTATAGACCGACTCACCGTTGGTCAGTTGTGGATAGATCTGGCCGGTGTTGGCGAGGAAGAGGCCGCGAATCCCGGTCGTAATCGGCGGAATCAGGTCAGTCGCGCCGACTGGATGAATCGGTTCGACGTACCGTTCGCGTCCGATCCGAATAGCAGCGATCTCGTCATCGCGCAGGTCGGGAAACATCTGGCGCAGGTAGTTGAGAAACACGGTGCGCAGCTCGTCGTCAGGCATGCGGGCAAATGGGCTATCGGCAGCAACATATTTGGGCAAATAGACGAGGTGGTAACCGCCAACGCACTGTGGATCGATCAGATTGGTTGTCTCGATCACGCCGGTGAAAGGAATGCGCTCGTCGGTGATGTTAAGGGTATAGTACGGGGTCAAACGTCGTCGCAACACCAGCAGCATACACACAATGCCCAGGAAGCCATCAAGTTGACCCCAACGTTCTGATACCTGCGCCGCTGCCGGTGGCAGCAGGCGGCGGGCAATTGGGGTTTGCGCCGTAATGACAACGTTGTCAGCCGGTACCGTCTGGCCGTTGACAACCACAGCGGTGACACTACCGTCATCGATCTGAATGGTATTAATCGTCGCGTTCAACGTGATTTGGCCGCCACGCTGGCGAATCGCCGTGACCAGCGCATCGATCAGCTCTTGATAGCCGTTGGGCAGGTAGCACATCAGCTCCTGGCTCCCGCCTTTGGTGCGGGTATCCGTCGTGCGTACCAGTCGCGACCAGATGTACGTAGCAGGAACGTGACTGTAATCACCGTCGAATTTGGCCCGCAGCAGTGGCGCCCACACGTTACGAACTGCGCGTTCGCCACTGAGGCGCGTGAGCCATTCGGCGACCGGAATCTGTTCAAGCTGCCGCCAGTCTTTGATGCGACGACAGGCAAGAATTGTGTAGGCGAGGCGCAAGCGATCGATCAGGCGCAAGGGCGGGAAGCGTAAAAACTCAAGCGGCGTGGACATCGGGTAGATGTTGCCGTTGTGGTAAAAACCCATCCTGGTGGCGGTGAAGCGCAGGCGTCCCCGCAGCCCTAGCTCATCGAAGAGGCCCATAAGCGCGCGATCACTGCTTAAGATGGCGTGATAGTAGCGATCACATTCCAGCCCATTCAGTTCGGGAAAGCGTGTTCGCCCCATCAGTCCGCCGGGTGTGGCTGCGCGTTCCCATACCCGCACCGGCACATCTCGCTTGAGTAATTCATAAGCCAGGCTGAGGCCGAGGATGCCTCCGCCGATAATATCGACCATTGTTAAGTCCCCCCTTTACTTCCCGCCGATCAGATCGCGCTGGATACATTGGTTTAGACCGGTATAGCGCACTGATGCATGACTGCTACCGGTGGGTACCTGTCAGCGCAATACAGTTATCATCGCTCCTGTAAGCCCCTTGTTGCCCCATTGCCATCAGGCTATCGCCACCGACTCACTCACTGCCAATGCATTTACCGCTGCGGCAATTTGATGCAGTTCGTCGTTACTCAGGGCCGGATGCACCGGCAGAGCAATAATCTCCTGGGCGATCCGGTCGGCAACTGGTGTCTCGGCCTCGATCCCTAGCTTGCGGTACAGTGGTTGCTGCGGAATGGGCAACGGATAGAAGATCGCCGTGCCAACGCCGGCGGCATTCAATTGCTTGATTGCGCTATCGCGGTTGCCGATGACCCGAATGGTGTACTGATGAAAAACATGGCGCACCTCCGGTCGCGCGAATGGCGTGATCACTGCTGGATGGCGAATATGTGCGCTCAGAAAGGCAGCGTTGGCAATCCGTTGCGCGGTGAAACGTTCGCATTTCTTGAGTTGGGCGCGGCCAATTGCTGCCTGAATGTCAGTCATGCGAAAGTTGTAACCGAGCAGCTCGTGGTAATAACGCACCCGGCTACCATGGCTGCGCAAGAGTCGCAACCGGTCGGCGAGAGCCGGATCATTCGTGGTGATCATCCCCCCCTCGCCGCTGGTGACATTCTTGGTGGCGTACAGTGAAAAACAACCGACGCCGAAGCTCCCTACAGGCTTGCCATGATCGGTGGCGCCGATGGCCTGCGCGGCATCTTCAATCACGGCCAGATGATAACGGCGCGCCAGCTCCATAATCGGCGTCATATCCGCCGGTTGGCCGTAAAGATGCACCGGCATAATGGCTCGCGTGCGTGAGGTAATTGCTGCGGCGATCAGATCGGGATTGATATTGTAGGTCTGCGGATCAATGTCCACAAATACAGGCGTTGCGCCGGTCATCAGGATGCTATTGGCAGTGGCGATGAAACTGAACGGCGTCGTGATAACTTCATCGCCAGGCCCGATATTGTGCGCCAGCAGCGCAAGGTAGAGCGCAGTAGTGCCGTTCATCACCGCCACAGCGTAGCGCGTGCCGCACAATGCGGCGAATTCGGCTTCGAAACGTTCAACTTCAGGCCCCTGGGCGATGATTCCCGATCGCAACACGGCCAATACTGCCTCTTCTTCCTCGCGACCGATCAGAGGACGAGCTACCGGAATCATCACTGGCCTCCCACTGCAATCTCTTGCAAGACGATCGGGTGGAACGCGGTCGCGATCTGTTTACCCAGGTGTACTGCCAGCGCGTGGCAGATAGTGCTATGAATGTCCTCAACCTGGGGCATAAAGTGATGATTGACATGCAGCTTGATTTGCGCAATCTGATTCAGTCGTCCCCCATCAAAACCGGTCAGCGCGATGGTAGTAGCGCCAACCGCATTCCCCCACTCGATGGCACGCACGACGTTCGGTGAATTGCCGCTGCCGGAAATGGCGACGATCACATCACCATCACGGTAGAGTGCCTTCAATTGTTCGACGAAGATATCAGCATAGGCCTGATCGTTTGACCAGGCGGTCATCAGCGGCACATTATCGGTTAGGGCAATCGCGCGTACCCGGCGGACATGGGCATTAATCGTCCATTTTGCGAGATCGCAGGCAAAGTGTGAGGCAGTGGCGGCGCTACCGCCGTTACCGCAAATGAAGATGGTCGCGTCGCGTTCGTAGGCTTCCCACAACGCATCAGCTACCTGCTGGAGCGCTCCCAGGGGTAACTGGGTCAGCGTTTGGCGCATTTGGACAAAATATGACGAAAGACTTTCCATACTCTTCCCCCCATTTCAAGATTGCGAACGATTACTTATGAACGAGCAACCATCAACATGCCGGCGCAAATGACAATGACACCGGCAGCTCGTAGCGGATTAACCTGTTCGTGGAGCACCAGCCAGGCCAGAAGAAAGATGATGATATGATTCAGACTGACAAAAGGATATGCGACACTGAGTTCGATCCGCGAAAGGGTGATGAGCCAGAAGAAGGTGCCAATACCGTAGACGAGCAACCCTCCGATCACCATTGGCGAGGTAACAATCCGCCAGACGATACCCGGCGCTGTGTCCAGACTCAGCGCCAGCGGCCCCATAGCTCCCATTCCTTGTTTCAGCATCATCTGACCGATCACGCCGAGCGCCGTGGCGATCAAGATCAACATAATTGTGCTCATAGCCAGCTTGCCCTTTCGTGGCGTTGGTTGTTCAAGATTTGCTGCCTCAGCCAGACCGGCTGCAACTATCGTTCGCTCTTCCGCCTGTTGCATGAAATACCCCCTCAGCGTGCCGTCGTTGGTTAACGGCTACGCGGTAACGCGCTGGCTCCTGGTTGTGCCAGCAGACGACGACGCACAATACCGGTCATATAACGCAAATGGGTTTTTGTGATCTGCCATACCCGCGCTTTCGATTGCCCGTATTGGCGCACCCGGAGCGTGGTAGGGTATTCGGCGACCCGATAGCCGTTAAGGATCGCTTCAACCAGCCATTCGGTCACCATGAGAAAACCGTCGGCGTGGGTGGTAATGCGTTCGATTACTTCCCGGCGACAGGCGCGAAAGAGGGCCGTGTAGGTGTGAATGCGCGGATTCACCAGTATGCGATAGCAGAGCGAAGCTGATTTGCTGATAAAGACTCGGTAGGCCGGCACATTCTCTACCCCACCGCCACGATGGTATGGCGAGGCAGTTACCAGATCAACATCGGGTGTCAGCCGGTCAAGCAGGGCTGGGATCTCGCTGAACGGGTAGGTACCGTCACTGTCGCAGGTAACAATGATCTCGCCATCAGCGTGGGCAAAGCCGGTGCGCAGCGCCGCTCCTAACCCGCGATTGGTAGCGTGATGCACGATCATCGTGTCAGGCCAATCGCGAAATGTTTGCTCTAACAATTCACCGGTGCCATCACGACTGCCATCGTTGACCAACACCAGTTGCACACGCCCGCGCTCGCGGAGGAGGGCGAGGGCTTGCGCCAGTCGGTCGCGCATTGCTGTTATTCCTTCAGCTTCGTTATAGCAAGGAATGATGATCGAGAGATCGTATCCGGTCATAGGAAACTCCTGACAAAAGGAACCGGCAGTCACGATGGCTATCCTGGTCAGTGTAGTTGAGCGAAGCTGGTTGGAATGTCGAATTAGATTATCCGGTGAAGAGCTAAAGATGCTCTAAATATTGTCTTGTCAGGTATAAACATTTTGTCACCTGGTGGCATCTACCCACTGATGATGAACTGCCGAATACGTTGCTTCGAGGCGGTTCACGCTCTGGCGCCAGTCGTGATACTGCTCAACATAGTTCCGTCCGGCCCATCCGATCACCTGTCGGCGTTCGTGATCGGCGAGCATCGTAAGAATTGCCTGCGCAAAGTCGGCGGCATCGGAGGCAACGATCAGGTCGCGCTCAGCTTGCGCGTTGAGCGCGACGGTAGCCTGGTGCGAGGTAATAACGGGGGTTGCAGTAGCCATTGCTTCCAGCACCTTGTTTTGGATTCCAGTACCGTAGCGAATAGGGGCAACTGCAAGCGTGGCCTGGTTGAGGTACGGACGTAAATCGGGTACCGGGCCGGTGACCGTAATGCGCGGATCGCGGGCGTAGGCGCGTAGCCGTGGGCCTGGTTCGGCGCCGGCCAGGGTGACGTTTACCGCGGGGCGTTTCGTCCAGACCAGCGGCATAATCTCTTCGATCAGAAAACGGGCTGCCGCTTCGTTGGCGTGGTAACTCATCTTGCCGGTGAAGACGAGATGATCGGGTTGGCGTGGGCCGTAATACGGCTGGAAATAGTCGAGGTCGACTCCGTTGGGAGCAACGATGATCGGGTTGCCACCGGGTTGACCGAGTGTCTGACTGAGCACATGCAAGGCCCACCGGTCTTCTGGGGAAGTGACGACAATGGCGGCGAAGCGCTGAGGGTAAGCAGCCTCGTAATGGCGAGTGCGGGCCAGATCAAGCAATGCGCGCAGTCGGCTGGCGAAGTTTGTGCCGCGCCGTAGTGTACGCTCGAAGAGCAGACTGATACTGTCTACGGCATCAAGCACTGCCGGTATACCATCGCCGCATTGGCGTAGTGCCGCGCGCGCAATCTCTGCTGCGCGCAGATGCTCAATATGAATGATGTGATGATGGCCACGCCGGATCTCGTTTGTTACCGCCGCTATCATGGCTGGCGTGAGACAGTGTGCCGCTTGAAGTGGTAACTGATCGGGGAGCGCGCGTAAATAAGCGCGCAAATGATCGGTGCGTCGCACTGGAACAGCTACCACTCGCCGGCAGATGGCGCGCAGCTCGTCGAGTTGAGCCGGATCGTCGGCGGGGCAGACCAGGGTGATCACGTGACCACGACGGGCCAGATAACGGATAAACTGGTACGGTCGCACCCGGATCGGAGAAGGAGTATACGGGGCTACGAACAAAATGTTCATCTTCATCCTCCCGTTAGCGTCACGCCGGCCCGTTGCAGCGCAGTTGCGTACAACTGCTCGATGGCCGGGCAGACCACGCGCCAGTCGTAGCGCTCTTCGGCAACGCGCCGACCCTGTGCTGCCAGTCGTTGCCCCAGTGCCGGATCTCGCAACAGTTGGATGAGTGCTGCGGCAAAAGCTGCTGGGGTGTCGCCGACTAGAAGATGTTTGCCTGGTGTCACTTCAATTCCTTCATAGCCGATTGTGGTAGAGACAACAGGCAATCCACGGGCCAGCGCTTCCAGAATCTTGACCCGCATGCCACCACCGGCATGGACGGGCACGATCAGGGCCGCTGTGCGCTCAAGGTAAGGCCGGGGATCTTCTACATAACCGGGCACGGTAATGGCCGGGTCGGCGGCTAACTGCCGCACTGTTGCCGGTGGCCGGGAGCCGACCAGCGCCACGCGCGCATACGGCACTGCCTGCCGCACCAGCGGCCAGACTTCGCGGGCAAACCAGAGCACGCCATCAACGTTCGGTGGCCAGAACATGGTTGCCATACTGAGGATGGTATCGGGGTTGGCATGACGCTGGATCGGTATCTCTGCTCGGGTGTCGATTGCAATCGGAATGATGGCGGTTGGCGGCAATACGACCCCAACCTCGGCAGCGGCGAGTCTGAGAAAGGTGTAATCCGGTTCGCTGACTGCCAGCATTCCATCGAAGCAAGCGCACAAGCGCGCTTCGGCGCGCCGCAGCCGACGGGCTTCGATCTGGAGTCCAATCCGCCGGATCAGATCGGCGCGTCCCGCCATGCGAGCGACAATCGTCCACACCGCGTTATGTTGGTCGATAATCCGCGCGCCCCCAGGCAGATCGACCGCAAAAGGGGCCATGTTGAGCTGATCGGCATGAATGATGTCGAAGTATTCACGAGTGGTCAGGCGATGCAGCAATCGGTGTAACTCAGGCGAGGCATCGCGGCTGAGCAGAAATGACTGGCCGGTGAATGCGCTGCGCAGCAAGAAGCGCGCATCCTTCCAGCGGGATCGTTGGAACGGTACGGTGTAGACTTCGCGACAGATTCGACGCAGTGATTCGGCGTGCGTTTGTTCGCGTTCATTGCGTACCAGCGATACGAGCGTCACGTCGTGGTGAGCGCACAGATATTGCAATACGTTGTAGGTTTTAATTTTGGGGCCGCTGTCGGGCGGATATGGCGCGACCAGCGTGAGCATGAGAATGCGCATATTGTCACCTTTGGGCTGATGGGGCAACTGATGTGGTTGTCGCGGTTGATGGAGCGACAGTCTGCTCGGCAGCTTCTAACGGACGGAGCAGGATGACCAGGCCCGCGATGAGTAAGCCGAGCAGTGGTAACAGACTTGCCGGTCCATCAAGTTGCAGCGCCATACCGAGGTTGCGGGCAATGTCGCCGTCTCGCCAGGCCGGAATGACGTACTCGCGCCAGGTTGCCCGCGTCGCATCGCTGGGAAAGAGCTGGCTTGCCGTTGCTTCCAGCCAGATCAGGCCAAATGAAAGCCCCATCAAACTAAGCGCGCCGATTCGGACTCCGAGACGATCCCAATTGCGTCCGATCAAGATTGCTACCGGGAATGCCAGGAACGGGATCATCGGTACGATGTAGCGCGGGCCGGCAGCGAATCCGCCCCACCACATAACCGACGAGCCGTAAAAGAGCAGAAACGCCAGCGGCACGAGCAGCAATACCCACCATTCGGCTCGATGCGCGCGCCAGCGCCACCCGATCCAGCAGGCCGGAATGGCCAGTAACAACCAGGGTGCGCGGAAGAAGAGGCCGCGAAATTCGCTGAAAGTCAGGCCCCAGATCGCTTCCCATTGGGGTGAAGTCAGACTCATAAACCCGGTATGATGTTGTTCCTGCCAGAGCGCTGAATAGGCATAGCCGATTGGCCACGGTGTGCCAAAAGCGACAAGGTCATAGCCGATCAACAGCGCACCGGGTAAGGCGCCACCCAAAGTCAGGGCAGGCATCCAGCGCCAGCCTTGTCGATAAAGGGCGTACAGTCCGATGATGGCAGCCGCCAGTGCTGTCGGATATTCGCTGATCACCGCCCAGCCGAGCAACAAGCCGGTTATGAAGCCAACGCCGAAATGTGACCAGCGCGCTGGCGGTGACCAGGCCAGCATAAACGCGGTAAAAAGCATGGCGGCAACGAGCTGATGGGCATAGAAGTTACCGGCGTAAGGCGCGGCGCTGGTGGCTAGACCGTAGCCGAGCGCGCCGATGCTGGCCGGTACCGAAGCGATGCCGACCCGTCGCAACCCGAGGAAAAAGAGACCGCCGAAGAGCGCCGCAGGCAATGCGACAACCACCAGCGTTAGTATGTATTGCACGAGCGCAAACCGTATCTTGTCGCTGCGCAGACCACTCCCTTCGGGGTTGAGCGTCGTTTCAAACCGACTGCCGATCCGCTCCAGTTGTTGAGTCACGATCGGCGTGTCAATGAGTGGGCGGATAGCCATATATACGGGCACACCCAGAAATGACAACCCCGGTGGCTTGTCGGTGTAGGCATGACCGTTGTACAGCGCGTAATCACCGGTATTCTCGACGTAGCGATCGATCCGTGGCGTGCCATCATCGACCAGCGCCAGCACCAGATTCAGCCGCGAGTTCTGGTTCCAATCTGACCAGCGTGGCAGTACGTAGGCGTAACTGCAAAAGAGCAGAAAGACAATCAGCCACAGGCGACGCATAGCAATCCTTTCAATGCGATCCCTGACCGACGAGCGCAACTGCCTCACACCGTTCAACTATTGCTCTGCCGGAACGACTCGCTGCCACAACGTATATGGCCCGACGGTATGCACAGGATGATATTCAGCGGTCAGTACATCAAGGTCGTAGATACCGGTATAGGAACTGAATGGCCCGGTCAGTACATATGGTGGTTGTGTAGATAGTCCATCGTAGGCTACCGGTGGCCCGCCGAGCCAGGCATGCCTTACCGCGCCATCGAGCAGTTCCGTCGGCACATAGTGATAGGTATGGTCGGTGAAGATAGCCAGTTCCGGTTCCCACGTTTCGATCACAAGCTGATCGGGAACCTGCTGATTAAGGAAAGCTGCCATCCGCTGCGGTGAGTCGTCGGGTGAAAAAACGACCTGCGTTGTGCGGTGGAGAGCGAACCCAACGACCAGTGCCAGATAAGCAGTCACCGCGCCGACTAGCAATGGCTGGCGTCGCCGCCAAAGCCAGCCGATCAGGTCACCGATCATGCGCGCCACTGCCGGTGCGCCAAGCGCCACTGCGGGAAAGGCATAGCGCGGCCATCCCAATGAGACGAGATACCATCCTATCCACAGTACAGCCAGCAGCGTTGGGACGAGTTCGGCAAAGGCGGCTACCCCACCGCGTCGGCAGCGCCAGAGGCTGTAGCCTAACGCCGGAACGAGCAAACCGCCGTACACCTGCGCGAGATAGCGCATAGCGCGCGCGCTGGCTTCCAGATCGAATACGAAGATGGCGCCACCAGCGGCCTGTCGGGTTTTGAGCAGATTGGCGCCGAAATCTGCCGGGCCGAGAAACGCCAGCATGATCAACAACCAGCCGGCAAACATACTGCCGGCGATGAGCGGTGGCGCCAAGCGTAACCACCAATCACCAACTCGCGCATAGCGCCAATCGATCAGCGCCAACAGCGCGAGGCCAGGCGCGACAATCAGGGCAAACTGGTTCTTGGTAATCAAGGCCAGACCGAACCCAATCCCGGCCAGGATGGCATAGCGACGGCGGCGAGCCGGTTGTTGAATCGCGCTGATATATGCCAGCAGCCCGGCGCCGAGCCAGGCCAATCCCGGCACTTCGCCCAACACCTGTCGGCCATACTCAACCATGCCCTCAAATCCGCGGGTACGCGAGGCAAGCAAGAGCAAAACGGTGAGCAATGCTAGTCTGCCGCCGTGCAGCCGATATGCCAGCCGATAAAAGAGCCAGAGAGCGACAACGAAGTAGACGACAATGACCAATCGCGCGAGCAACAGATCGACACCGCCTATCGCAAAGACCAGCGCAATTGGCAACATCACCGTTGGCCCAACCCCGATAGTCGGCCCAAAGTAGCGAAACCCTTCACTGCTAATGTCGGCGTAAACCCCATAGCGTACCAGTGTTTCCGGTACGTGCAGATGCGAGCCTTCATCGAACCAGGTGCGCGGCGCATATGGCAGATTCACCAGCGACAGGACGGCGATCAGCGCAATCACGATCAACGCCACAATGCGCTCGCCAGCCTGGATCTGCGCGGCGGACAGATGCGGGAGACGGGTGGCGAGCTGTTTATTCATGACCCCCCCGTTGGAAAAAGATACTCCTGCGCGGTGAGTAGCTCACCGCGCTGACGTTATTAGTAACAGAACGCTACTGTGCGACAAATCAGACGATCACATCGTGCCGCTGCCGCTCAATCGGCGCAGTCCTTCGTTGCGCAAGCTACCGCCGATCCATTTCAGATGATTAACACCAATTTGCCAGAGCTGCCCCCATGTCTCTGGGTTGGTGGCACCCTTGAGGAACGTAAGTATTGGGCGCGGTCGCAAAGACCACTCGCGCGCCGCTCGCTTGGCCCAGTATTCCAGATCAGCCGAGCTAAGATGGGGGTAGTTCAACACCGTATGGGAATACATATCATAGTCTTCCCACTGATTCATCCGGATCCAGCCGTTTGCAACTGCTTCGTAGTAGAACGGCGTGCCGGGGTACGGCGTGGCGATGTGGAAGAGAGCAATATCCAGAGGCAATCGCTTCGAGAGCGCAATCGTCTGCTGAATTGTCTCTACCGTCTCGCCGGGCAGTCCGATGATGAAATACCCCCAATTCATAATTCCGGCCCGATGGCTGGCAGCGATTGTCTCTTCAATGCGCTTCACCGTCGTGCCTTTGCGGGCTCGCTTCAGCACCTCTTCACTGCCACTCTCAAGACCCCAAGCGATCATGAAACAGCCGGCTTTGCGCATCAAGCGTAGCTCGTCTTCGTCAACAAAATCGACCCGGCTATTGCAGCTCCAGCGCAGCTTGATACCCTCTTTGATAATCGTGTGACAGAGGTCGTACACAAATTCCTTTTTGACGGTAAACAGGTCGGCCTCAAAATGGATATGGCGCATCCCCATCTCTTTGAGCATGATCATCTCTTGCAAAACATGTTGGGGACTGCGATGGCGCACGCTCGACTGGTACGTAACATGCTTGATACAGTAGCGGCATCCGGCAGGGCAGCCGCGACTGGTGAGAACAAAGGTGTATGGGCCGCCAACAATGGGGACTTTGTAACGCTGCCAGGGCAGTTGATCGTGCAGGGGGATCGGCAGGGTGTCGAGATCTTCGATGAATGGTCGGTCAGGGTTGATCTTGATCTCGCCGTGTTCGTCGCGATAACCAACGCCGAGCGTTTCGCGCAGCGCTTTGGCGATCAGGTGAGGATGGATGCCGCGAAACCGTCCGCGTGTCGTCAGGTACGAAGCGTCAGGGAAGGGCAATTTACGCCATGGTGGCGTCAGGTCAGGATTGCCGACCGGCACCGTCTCGTTGGCCCGCTCTTGCTCAACGACGCGATCAATAGTGCGGATCACATCAACGATGGTCAATTCTGGCTCACCGCGCACAACGATGTCGAGCGTTGGGTAAGATTCGAGAGTCTCGCGTGTCATCGGCGTGACGTGGGTGCCAATGGCCATCGTAATAGTGCCAACGGCTTTGCCGATAAAGGTTGTGCGCATATCGTTCGTCAATGTGGGTGCCGTGGCGTGGATGATCATATAGCGTGGCTTCTTTTCCCACATGTACTTCTCGAACGATGGCCAATCCATCATCAGCCCGATAGCGTCGATCACCTCTACCGTATAACCGGCCTCTTTCACAACTGCGCCAATCTGGGCCAGCGCGGTCTGCGGCCAGATAATACCGTCGCGCGTGCGCCGGCCAACGCGGGCAATATCGCGCAAGAAGAGATCGCCGTCGGGTGAGGGTGGGTTGAGGACCAGCACATCGAGCCGAGGTGTCTGTTCGCGTGGCACCTCGATAAAGCGGATCTCACCGGCGCGCTCATCGGGTCGGGCCGGCGCTACCAGCTTGATGCCGGTCGGTTTATCGCCTGGCGCTTGCTTGCGTGGAGTTGGTGTCATTTCCTGCTCGCTCATGGTTCTCCCCTTCTAAATGAGCATTGTGAGGTGCAATAGCGCCGCTCGACCGATGATAAGTGCGGGCAGGATAGTAGCGGCGAAAGAGCTTGATAATTGACAATCCGAACGAAAGTTGCAGACCGTGAATGATCATCAGGCCGGTGATCAGCACGAAACCGGTATTGATAACCGAGCCGACGATGAAGTGCAATGGGCGATTCCAGGAGGCGATCTCCAAACCGAAGAGCATGTCGATGGCCTGATGAAATTCGCCAGCAACATGTTTTTCGTATTCATACCCCAGCCCAAACAGTAGCGCGCTAAACAACCAGACGGCGTTGGCGCGAGAGGGCTGGCGGTAGAGCCAAATGCTGAAGATCAGCGCCGCGCCGATGGCAAGCATGATCGGCCAGTTATGACTGATCAGAACGATCAGGTAGCCTAATACGTAGTGAGTCTGACCGAGATGTTGCTCGCTCCACCTGAAAAACTGTTCCATATACATCCTTTCGCTACACTGTTTGCGCCATCGATTCGGTTGATGTAGCGAGCGGAGTATACGTCCAGTTTAGATCGGCCTCTTGCTCACTCTCGCGACGACTGAGTTCAGCCAAAACTCGCGCCAGCCCCCAGGCGCTGACCAGTTGCACGCCCATCAGCACCAGCATAGCGCTTACAACCGGCGCAAACCATGAATTAGCCAGCGCCGGATTGGTCAGATCAAATGCGACTGCGGCAATGTAGGTGGCGATGCCGCTCAAGATGGCCAGCAACCCTAACCACCAGTAATGCCGTTCAATCCGGCGGCCATTGCCGCGCCGCCCAAACAATCCCTGCCGGATAGCGCGTTTGTGGAAGAGGGTGACGAGGTAGCTAAACGAAGTGCCGGTCGTGTAAAGGGTGACTCCGGCGACGGTGAGCACCATCGCGCCGAAGAGTTGCGGAAATGACCATCCACCCAGCAGCCCTAAGCCGATGGCAATGCTCTGACCCGCGATAATCAAGAGAGCCAGCATCAGTAACGCAAACCCGATCCCGCCGAAGATGCGCACCGGGTTGTAGGTTAGTGCTGTCCAGACAATCGATCTGGTGAAGCGGAGGCCGTCACGGATGACGTGCAGCTTGCTACGACCCGAACGCTCTTTGTATGGAATGGGAATTTCGACCATCCGCAACCCCTCGTGCAGCGCGCGCGTGCTCATCGCGGGGGTGAAATCGAGCGTATTGGGCAAGGGATAGATCAGCGGCAGGATGGAGCGACGCAAGACGCGCTGACCGCTGGCGCTATCGCTGATACGCACACCGGCAACCAGCGACAGCATTGTAGCGAAGATAGTATTGCCGATTCGACGAACCAGTGGCATCTCGCTGTGGGCGCCGGCCATGCGACTACCGATCACGATATCGGCGCCGGCCAGCGCAACCTGGCACATCTGTGGAAAATATTCGGGCGGGTAGGTGCTGTCAGCGTCAAGAAAGCCGATCAATTCACCGCGAGCCTGGCTGAAACCGGTCTTCAACGCGCCGCCGTACCCGCGATTTTGTTGTCGGATCAGGCGCACTTGATGGCCAAAACTCTGCACAATTGCCGCAGTGCGATCTTGTGACCCATCATCCACGACAATGCATTCGAGATCGTCAATCCCTACCTCGCGGAGTGCCGGTCGAATTGCCAGCACGCGCTCAACGATAGCTGCAATCCCATCCTCTTCGTTGTAGGCGGGTATCACAACCGAAAGTGTCGTCATACGTTCCCCCTCCCCTCAAAGCCCTACACTGTTTAAGCCGCGTGGCCGGTGATTTAAAACACCGGTGTCATCAACCGCTCTGCCGGCAGCGGATCGGTGCGTAAATTGCGTATCACGCGAGCTGGATTGCCGACGGCAATGCAGTAATCGGGCACGTCTCTGGTCACGACTGCGCCGGCGCCGATCACGACATTCTTGCCGATCTTCACTCCATCAAGAATGATTGCGCCACTGCCGATCCAGGAACCGTCACCGATGCTGATGCCTTGGGCCGTAATTCCCTGCGCGCTGATCGGACGGGTGGTGTCGTGGAAGACGTGGTTAACAGCCAGCACCTGGACGAGCGTGCCCAGATAGACATCGTTACCGATCGTGATCCCGCCTTGTCCGCGCAGAATGCAACTTTCACCGATCAACGATCGCTGCCCGATGGTAATGTGGCTGTGAGGAAGGTTGCGAAAGTTGTAGACGTGAAGAATTGCGTTTTTCATCACCATACTCTCGGCGCCGATTGTGATCCCACCAGGGCAGGCATGCAAATAGACGCCGTGATCGAGGTAGACGCCGCTTCCCAGTCGCACATTGTCGGCAAAACGGATGCGCACGCCATCCTCAATTGCGGCAATCCCTTCCATCCGCACTATGGCCCGATAAGCGATGGCGCGTAGACCGATCCCGACCAATCCCGGCATCCACCCAATGAGGCTTTGTATCACCTGCTCGGCGATATAACGTGGCAAAGAGCTTGCCTGCCGGCTGAGGTAAAGTTGCAATCGGTCGTTCATGATCTTCCTGAATCGGCGCAGATGATGTCACACGGCGACGTAAGCATAGCTTTTTACGCTGAACTTTGACTAACTATCAATCAGTGTGAAAATGACAAAAATGTTATGAGATGAGCGATGGTTTGATGCGATTGCGCTGTGGTTGCCATCCATACTATTCCCTGACCTGTTCGCTCCCTTTTCTCGTGGCGTGGGATAAGAGAGTGAAAGTGGTTAGCTTGCGCACATTGGCGTAGTTCACCTTCATCGCAATGCGCAATGTCGTAAGAGTACGGTCAGAAAAGCAGTTTGATCATCCACTGCCAGCAAGAGTTTCCCCTCGCTTCAAGGGAGAGTCAGAGAGGAAGCCATCGTACCTGCTCGCTTCACACAGATGCAGCCATAATCGCCACTGCGCGCCCGGCGGCGCCACTGATAATCGGCGAACGGGCTGAGCGCAGGCGATCCAGTCCGGCGGGACTGAGCCATCTGGCTGCGCCGTCCAGAATGCTTTCATAGCGGTTGCCGATCAACACCGCTACCCCGGCATCAACCAGATACCGCCATTCGGTCTCGTTCCGCACCAGTAAGATTGGCGTCCCCAGGACTGCCGCCTCTTCCTGCAAGCCTCCTGAGTCGGTGAGGACGGCTTGCGCTGATTGAACAAGACATAATGTATCGAGATAGCCGAGTGGACGAAGGGCAAGGATGCGTGGCGAGAGTTGTAATTGCTGGCGTTCGAGGGCGGCAGCAGTGCGAGGGTGAATTGGAAAGACAATGCGATGGGTTGCAGCCAGCTCGTTGAGGGCTTGAATGATCCCTGGCAGCACTGCCGGTTCCGTATTCTCGGCGCGATGCAAGGTCAGTACCAGATATGATCCCGGCTTTAACTCCAGTTGGTTCAGGATCGGACGTTGAGCCGCGCGCTCGCGGTGATGAAGCGCCGCATCAATGGCAGTTGATCCGATCACGTGAATGCGTGATTCTGGTAGACCTTCAGCCCGCAGATTATAGGCGGCAATTTCGTCGGCAGCCAGCAGAATCTCGGCGATATGATCGACAATAATCCGGTTGAGTTCTTCCGGCATCGTCCGGTTGAAGGAGCGTCCACCCGCTTCCAGATGCGCGACCGGAAAGCCCAGTTTGGCCGCGCAGAGCGCGCCAGCCATCGTGGTATTTGTGTCACCTTGCACCAATACCAGGTCGGGACGTTCCTGAAGTAAAATCGGTTCCAGCCGCGAGAGAATCCGCGCCGTCTGCTCACCGTGCTGAGCCGAGCCGACACCAAGGGTATAGCGTGGCGCCGGTAAGCTTAGCTCTTCAAAGAAGATGGCATCGACTTCGTAGGAATAGTGTTGGCCGGAATGAACCAGGATATGCTCAAACTGCGTTTCAAGGAGCGGTATCAGCGGTGAGAGTTTGATAATCTCTGGTCGAGTGCCGAGAATAGTGAGTACACGGGACATCTACATCTCCTCATATTCGAGTTGAATACCGTAGTAGCGTTGCAAGAAGGTCGCCAGCGCGTCGAGTGGCGCAGCGCGGCGGGGGCTACGCCGGTTAACGCTTAGATCGAGCCAGAGATCCGATGGCGCCTGCCAGTTGCGTCGGCAGATGATCCAGATGGTGGGGTGGCAGGGATGGGCAGATGGAACTTCGCCGACTGCCGGTACCAGCGCAATCTCGTAGTGCTGGCGCCCCATCTGAATAATCGGCTGCGGTCGCTCGTTAATCACATGCAGCTCGCCGTGAGCAGTGGCCATGGCGAGAAAGTGGCGCAGCATCTGTTCGGCGATAGCGTCAAGCCGGCGAGGGGTGATTGCGCGACGAGTGCGACTCATCGTGTTTACGACGCGAGCCGGGTTCCCTTCGATGATCGAGTCGGGTGGAAGGTCGCCGCTGACCACCGAGCGTGAGTTCACAAAACTGTTATCGCCGATGCTCGTGCCGGGATGGAGGAAGACTCCGGCAGCGCACCAGACGCAGTTGCCGATAGTCACCGGGGCAAAACGTACCCAGTAGCCTTCGTGGTAGGGCAGGAATGACCCGTGCGTATAGACCATGCTTCGCGCGCCGAGCGCGCTCCAATCACCGATCCGCACATCTTCCTCCGTGTTGATCAGTGATTGTGGCCCGATGTAGCTGTGATTGCCGATGCGCAGGCTGGCGGCGCCGTATACGAGCGTGAAACTGCTGATAATGCTATAGCGTCCGATACTAAGGTCACCGCCACAACTGATGATGCTCAGCGCGCGGATGGCACTGTAGTCGCCGATCCTGATGTGGCGACCCATCAGGGTCGTAAACCAGCCGATGGAAACGCCGCGTCCGATTTGTGCGCCGCAGCAGATGCGCAGGATAGCCGGCTTGATCGGCGGCGGCGCAATAAAGAGCAAGAGGAAGATGATGGTACGGTAAAGTTTCATAGCGAGTTATGATCCAGACCCTCGCTCACCGACTCGATGTGTGCCATCCGCTGCAACCAGTGATCGGCAATCGCGGCTGGAGCGGCAAACCAGACTCCTCCCTGCGTCGCCAGGGTTTCCCAGAGTGTGCGGTAAGTTGCTGCCCAGCCGGGAAAGAGTGCGTCATCATAGACATAATCATGCACATCGACGAGCAATAGTCCTTCCTGCCTGGTGACTGTCTCCCGCAGCTCGTTGAGTAGCGCCTGACGGTCACCGGGATTGAACCGTCGCTGACCAAACAGATGGTCATCCATCCAACCTGTTGGCAATTGCAGCACGCGAATCGGGCGACGGAGATCACGATGCCATGGGAAGAATGGCCAGACACTGCTTCGCCGCCAACCGAGGTAACGGTTGTGAGTCAGGGAGGCGTCGTAGCGAAAGCCAGCCTGTTCGTGCATCAACAGCGTCTGCTCTGGCCGGTGTGGATCGAGGTGCCAGTAGTGATGGCGATTGCCGTTGATCGGTTGGCCGCTCGCCGCGGCCAGCCGGGTGCGTTCGGCGATCAGGAGCTTGCAATCGGTGTAGGCGCGATAACTGGCATGCAACCCGATCTCCCAGCCTGCGGCGCTGAGTTCGCGAAAGAGAGCGCGGAAGTGTGGCGCCTGCACGTCATAAAATGGATCGGGCAATCCGGTAGCGTATTCCAGTAAAGAACCTTTGCGCGCCACGAAGTAGAAAGCTGAGCGCGCCCCAATGCGCTCTTCTAATTCCATCCATGAACGGAAATGCCAGTGGGTACGGCGACCCCTGAGAACATCGAGCGCTGTTCCCAGCCCGCCAACCCCCTGCCGGATCAGGATGCGTAATGGTTCCAGCCAGCGCACAACCTCTGGATAATCAACGTCATGACCGCAGCTAGCGGCTAATCTGGCTCCATACGGCCAGCGCGGAAGGCCGGCAGGTAGTCCGCATTGTTGCAGCAGGTCAGCCAGCCAGCAACCGATGGCTGATACCGGCGCGCGGCGTAGCAATCCGTCCTCTAGCATCGGTGCGTCGCTGAGGTCACGATAGCCATGTTTGAGGATGGGATATTGATCCTCTTCATAGCCGCTGAGCAACCAGAAGGCGGCAAAAATCGGATCCCCGGCAACGAATGTGCTGCCATTCTCGACTACCGGCTGAGTCTGGCGATCATCGCCGTCCAGCAGAGGCAGGTCATACCCCTGCCATTGTCGCGCGCCGAGCAGACGTACCTTCGCCGGAGCAGCCCAGCGCTCTGGCCGGGCCTGGATGACGATCCGGGCCGGTGGCGCTTGCGCCGGTGTGGCGGTGTATACAACCGTCACCGGCTCTTTACCCCACGCCGATTCTCGCCAGCCGTAACCCATACCGGTCAGCAGCGCGCGCCAGATGTAGTTGATTTCGGCGCGGTAGGCGGAAAGGGCCGGATCGATGGCGATCTGAACGATCGGAATTGTTGATGGGTGTTTGTGACCAGACATCTGCGCTCGCCTCCGGCGACTGTCCCCGCTGGAACTGATCCTGTCATTCCTTACGGCGACGACCGACGCATCTTCTTAAAGCGGGCACTGTGTTGTTTATCGTCGGTAATGATAATCTTGACCGGGATTTTGTAGGGCGCAAGCCGTTCACGACAGAAGGCGCGCACGCGCCGTTTGAACTCGTTGGGATCTTCCGGTTCGAACAGATTAAAGCGCGCGGTGACAATCTGACCTGTGATCGGATTGCTCTCACCAGTGACGGCGACATCCTTCACGTTTGGCATCTGTAACAAGACACTCTCAACTTCAGCCGGGTAGACCTTCTGTCCACCAACATTGATAATCTCGCTGCGCCGGCCCAGAATGCGAATATATTCGCCATCAACCTCGACCACGTCTTGCGTGTTCATCCATCCCTCTTCGTCGAATGGGCTAGGGGCATTGAGATAGCCAAGCATTGCCGAGCGGGCTCGAATCCATAGCACACCATCGACAATTTTGGTCTCGAAACCTTCGCCGCCGATTTTGACCCACAATGAGCTGGAGTCGCGCGACTTTGAACGCAAGATACCCAACTCCGACAAACCGTAAGTTTGTAATAACTGGACGTTGGGAAAGAGAGCGTGAATCCGTTGTAAGGTGCTCTCTGGCATCACTTCGGTACCATACGTAATCAGCTCTAGCGACGAGAGGTCATACCGCTTATACGCCTCTGAAATCAGCAACAGATTGAGAAAGGTTGGCGAAGTGGGCAATGTCTGCGCGCGATGGGTCTCGATTGCGCGACAGACGACATCAGGATCGCGCGATGGCACTGCTACCACGGTACCGCCATTCGCCAGAGTGTAGAAGAGGGTATTGATCCCACCAATATGGTCGAGAAGCAAAAATGTTAGTGTCACCCGTCGATGGCGCGGTACCTGAAATTTTTCCAACAGCGGGATAAAGTCGTGCAATGCCGCCTTACTCTTGCCGGTCGATCCTGACGAAAAGAGCACCAATCCCGGATGACCGCGTTCGATCAACTGGCAGGTCAATGGATTGGTTACCGGTCTGGCCCGTCGTTCGATCCGCCACCGATCATCGTCATCGAAACTGACGACAACCTGCACTTCAGCGATGTCGAGAAACTCTTCCCGCTGGGCAGCGACGCTACGGGTCAGGGGCACCACAATCGTATTGCGCTCGATCAGAGCTAGCAGCAAGCTCACTGCATTCGGTGAATAATCACCTTCGATAGTAACCACCTGTCCAGTGCCAACATCGTGCCGGTCGAGCGCCTGGTGCCACATTTGCAGGCGTGCCAGCAGATCACGGTAGAGGAAAGGGTGGTCATTCCAGACAATGGCCGGGTGATCGGCCCATTGTTCCATGCGTTCACGGAGCCATGCGATGCTCATACAAAGCCCTCCCTGCGACAGTGGTTGTCAACCACCGCCACCGAGATAGATCACCTGACCGGTGATGTAGTCACTGGCCGGGTTAACGAAGAAATCGATCACGTTGGCAACATCCGCGAATGTGCCAAAACGGCGAATGGCGAGCGAGTCGATAATGTGCTGCAATTTTTCCTGCGGAACGCCTCGAATCAGGTCTGTTTCAATCGGAGTTGGTCCGATGGCGTTCACCGTAATGCCGAAGGGAGCAAATTCGCGGGCCAGAACGCGGGTCAGCATCTCAATCGCGCTTTTGGCTGCGGCATAGAGTGCCTCGCCCTCGAGCCGTAGCGGCACTGCAATCGTGCTAAAGTTCACGATCCGGCCATAATTGCGGCGGCGCATCAGTTTAGCGGCCTCGCGGCAGACCAGAAAACTACCCAGCACGTTCACATCGAGAATGCGACTGGCCGTTTCCGCCGGCGTCAGCAGCGCGTGGTTCATCGCGGCAATTCCCGCGTTGTTGATGGCAATGTCGAGCCGACCGTGCCGACGCTGGATTGCGCTCAGCATGGCCCGCACCTGCCCTTCGTTGCTGACATCAACCTGGTGATGGGTATAGCCGGGCAGCTCCCATTCAACCAGATTGCGCGCGCAACCTTCAACCAGCGCGCCGCGTTGCAAGAAATGCTCAACCAGAAAGCGCCCGATACCGCGACTGGTTCCAGTAATGAGTACAACTGTTCGCTCAGTCACGACCCGACTCCTCGGCGATCAGGCGCTCAAGGTAATCAACCAGCGATCTTATCGTTCGAAACGGGCTATTGCGCTGAGACATTGCCCGCTCATCGGCCAGCGTGAGCGTAATCCCATACTCTTCTTCCAGCCGCTGTTCCAGATCAACAATCATCGTCACCAGCGCCAGCGAGTCGAGTGGCGCTCCCTTACCGAAAAGGATGGTTTGCTCGTCAATTGTTTCCGGTACAGGTCGGCCACTCTGTTCGAGAACATCGCGAAAGCTGGCAACCACCTGTTGGAAGAGATCGGTATGGCTGATTGGCAGACTGGGCATAGCGTCATTTCTCCTGGTTTCATGTACTTACCGGTTGACGATTGGAATATAGATCGTTTGCTCTGAGGTTGGTATCGTGGTTGTCGAGGGTGATGGTGTATACGTTGTGATTGGTGCGCCGGCAGCGGTTGCGGTGACAGTGGCCGTGTTTATCGGTGTGCCGGTTGCCGCCGGCGTTGGTGTATGCGCGGGCGTGCTGGTTACCGTCGGCGTTGGTGAGTTAGGAAGCGTGTTAGTTGCCGTAAGCGTTGGCGTGTGAGAGGGCGCGCTGGTTACGGTAAGCGTTGGCGTGTGAGAAGGCGCGCTGGTTACGGTAAGCGTTGGCGTGTGAGAAGGCGCGCTGGTTACGGTAAGCGTTGGTGTGTGAGAGGGCGCGCTGGTTACGGTAAGCGTTGGCGTGTGAGAAGGCGCGCTGGTTACGGTAAGCGTTGGTGTGTGAGAGGGCGC
>NZ_CAKZNK010000062.1 GCF_937129525.1 uncultured Chloroflexus sp.
GTGACCGGCAAGGTTGCGCGCCCCCCGCCCGCTGCGCGTTGAGATGCGGGCAAGCGCGACCCGGCACAGACGCTGGCAACCCGCTTTCCGCAGCGCGCCGTGCTCAGAGAGACGTGAGCGGGCACAGCATGCCACGACGAACATCCTGCCATCGCATACAATATGGCTGATAACGTCAGTAAGCCTGTGTGCCACCGTATGCCTATGTCACTTATTGCTCACCTGCTCGAACCGACCGGCAGTCACTGGAACCAGACCATCGATGAACTCTGGAAACAGTTTGGCGCGCCACACAATCTCGATCTGCTACCACCCCATTTTGTCAAAAGCACCTTTCCCCGAATGGGTGGCATGGTGGTGGCGTTTTACGACGATAACCAACTTGTCGGTGGCGGTCTTCTCTTTCCACGTGACATCATGCCTGATGGTCGGCGATGCTATACTTTACGCCTTCATGAGCTTGACCGCGAATTGTGTGATGAAGCCGTGAGCGTCGCGCTGGCCCCTCTGCCGGTTGTAATCTATCGTCCCGGCGATGGAGTAACCTTTGCGTCGCCGGAACCGCGTCCTGCCGGCGTTTGGATTGGACCGCCACAGGAAACTGATTTGCCCGCCATTGCCGCACTCTACCGCGCTGTGTGGGGAAGCCAGCCCTACCCCGGCGATCTGTTCAGTGCCGAATTTGGCCCCGCTACTGCTCTGGTGGCAACTGTAGACAATCGACTGGCCGGATTCTTGCTCGGTTTTCTACGCTTCGGCAGTATGTCGCCAGTTGGCGGTGAGCTGGCTGTCGAGTCACAGGTTATGGCCGTTGATCCGACATACCGCAACCACGGCCTGGCTACGCGCCTGAAACGAGCGCAAGCGCAGGCCGCGCTGGATCGCGGTCTTCACTGCATTCAGTGGACGGTTGATCCGTTGCAGTTGCCGAATGCTCTTCTTAATTTCAACCGGCTCCACGCTGTTGCCGGCGCGTTTGTGCGGGGCTATTATCCGGTTCAGAATGAATTGAATGTGGTGACGGCATCACGCTTTATCGTGACCTGGCTACCGGCCAGCGATCATGGCCGGCGCGGGCTGGTTGATGGTGGGGAGCGTCTCACGTTTGCCGATCTGTCTGGCGTAGCTGTGCTCAATGATGGCCCCCAGATGTTGCCTGCGCCTGACAATCCTCCCTGGATTGCAATCGCCATTCCCCCCAACTGGACAGCATTGCAACACCGTGATGTCACTCTGGCAGCGGCCTGGCGCGATGCAACAGACACCATTTTTGCGAGGTGGGTGGGCTGGGAAGCGGGAAAATATTTGATATACGCTGTGGCCAATGACACCGTCGGCAATCACTATTTGATCGGAAAACCGGCGGGGCCGTGGGCCTGGAGGTAGATGAGAGGGCAGCAATGCCGCGCGACAACACATCATTGCGCCAACTCAGCAGCCATTGCGAAACGGTGAAGAGATCTCTACCCCGGTTGCAACAATTTGTTGTATACTGCTCTCGATGATTGTGCATTTTAGCGCAAACACGGCGCCGTTTAACCCTACCCGCGCCGTCATACTATGGACGCTCGCCTTCCTGATCGGGCCGTGGCCGGCACTGGCCTGTATCATTCATTGTCTTTATCTGCCTGACTACAATCCGGCTGGAATTGAACATTTTCTCTGCTCGGCGCCGCACCCTTCCGGTCAGCATGAAACTTCGCCGCCGCCAGTGCGCTATGAGATGGCGTCGTCTACGCTCGCCTTGTTCATCGGTTTCCTCATTGTCGTGCAGCGACTACTGGCCGAGCAACCAGTGACATTTCTATCATTCACTGTTACTCCCGAACCGCCGCCGCCTCGCACAACTCTGCCTCAACCGTCATCGTGATGTTCGACTGCGCGTTTAGCGCGCAGCGCCCGGTTGTCTGCGCAGGTTGATACTCTCTTGATTCTTTTGCGAGGTGATCATATGCGACGCATTGCGATCTTCATTACGGCAGCGTTTGTGGCTCTGGCTCTGGCAGGATGTGGGGCCAACCAGACAACGCAGACCGGTGGAATTACGGTACGTGATCCGTGGGTGCGGGCTGCGATGATGAACGTAGCCGGCGATCAGTCGGGAGCAATGGGGAACATGGGGCAGAGCACACCGATGGCCGGAATGAGTGACCACGGTCACGGGAGCGAGAGCAGCGCCGTCAGCGCCGCGTATATGGTACTGGTCAACAATGGCGCGGCTGATGCAATTGTCAAAGCCGAGAGCGACGTTGCTAAATCGGTGGAGCTGCATAACGTGATTATGGAAAATAACGTGATGCAGATGCGGCAGGTTGAGGCGATTGAAGTGCCGGCGAATGGCCAGGTCGAGCTGAAACCGGGTAGCTTCCACGTGATGCTGATCGGTCTGAATCGCGATCTCAAGGAAGGCGATGAAGTGACGATCACGCTTACTACACGCAGCGGCAAGACAATTGAGGTGAAAGCGCCGGTGCGCAAGCCGTAGCGCCAGTGTGACGAAGTGTTGATGTTGGATGGTTGATGGTTCCCCCACTCTCTGCGCTTGTCGTGAAGAGTGGGGGAGCGAAACAAATCGCTCTGTTAGTATTCGCAGGTACCCTCTATGATACAACGCTGGCTTATATCCATCATCGTGATGATCACCGCGCTCGCACTGAGCGGTTGTGGCGCCTACGAATTTCGCGGCACGGTGCTCGAACCGCCTAACCCGGCACCCGAGTTGCCGCTCACCGATCAGTTTGGTAACGCCTTTCAATTGAGCAATTATCGCGGCAAGGTGGTTCTGCTCTTCTTTGGTTTTACCCATTGTCCTGACATCTGCCCTACCGCGCTTGGCGATCTCAAACGGGTGATGGAAAAACTCGGCAACGACGCGGCCAATGTTCAGGTGGTTTTTGTCTCGGTCGATCCCGAACGCGACACGCCTGATCTGATGCAACGCTACCTGGCAGCATTTAACCCTACCTTTCTTGGACTGAATGGTGATCGATCCGTTCTAGAACAGGCGTACAAAAACTATGGCGTGACCGTCATTCGGCGTGATCTACCCAATTCGGGCCTGGGCTACACTATCGACCATTCAGGATACATCTACGCCATCGACCAGGCCGGGAACTGGCGGTTGCTCTGGGCGCATGGCACGCCGGTCGATGATATTGTGAGCGATGTGCAGGCCTTGCTCCGCAATCCGCCAGGTATGTGAGCTGACGACATTCCGCCGGTTCCAGACATCTACGGATCAGGAAGAAGTGAACACGCAATGGGACAGCTAAACCTGAGCGCGCGGATGCGCGTGGTCATCTTACTGACTACAGTTGCCATCATTGTCGCCGTTGGCCTTTGGCTCTGGCAGGCAACCACCAATCGACAACGACAACTGGTATTTGAGATTCCACCCGGCACTGCTGCTCGCCTGGCTGCCGGTGAAGAGGTCAATATCTTTCCCTCAACGATCGTCATTGACCTGCGACAACACGACACGCTGGTGATTCAGAATAACGATAGCGCCGAAGTCACTATCGGGCCGTTTCGGATCGTTCCCGGTCAGCGTTTTGTGCAGCGTTACTGGGGGCCAGGAGTGTATGAGCTGGTATGTTCAGTGCATCAAGGCGAGCAACTGCGGATTGAAGTGCGTTGATTGATTGAGCTATAACCGGTATATTGCGGTACAATAACCATAGCTGGTTCACGCGCTCAATTCCTTCAAACGCAATGGTGTGTTTACCTGCTCAATGACGAGAAGGACATTCATATGCAGATCTCGCACTGGCATGCCACGCTCGATCGACCGCCATTACCGGCTATTGATCTTCCGGCGACAGCCAATGTGGTTGTGGTTGGCGCCGGTGTTGTGGGGGCAGCAACCGCGCTTTGGCTGGCGCGCGCCGGTCTCAAACCATTGGTTATCGACCGTCAAGGGCCGGCAGCCGGCGCAAGTGGTCACAATGGTGGTATCCTCTCAGCCGGTCTGGCCGAGAACTATCTGGCTGCAACCGCGCGCTACGGCAAACAGGCGACACGCGAATTGTATGGGTTGAGTCTGGCCGGTCAGCAACTGCTGGTCGAGTTGATCGAACAGGAACGGATTGATTGCGATTTGCGTCTGCACGGCAATCTAAATCTGACGATTGGCGAAGCCCAATTGACAATTGCCGCCACTACCGTCGCTGCCCTGCAAGCCGATGGATTCCCGGCGGCGCTGCTCGACCGTGATTCTGCTCAAGAACTGGTGCGGATACCGCTGGGCGCCGCAATTACCGGAGGCCGGTTTAACCCCGCCGCCGGCACGCTCCATTCCGGCAAGCTGGTGTACGGTTTGCTTGAGGCTGCTGACCGCTACGGCGCGCAGTTCTGCTGGAACGTGACACTTCATCAGGTGACTGCTGCCGAAACCGGTTTGCGCCTGATAACCAGTCGCGGCTCAGTTGCTACCGGCGCTGCCGTTATTACCATCAATGCCTGGAGTGGCGAGGTATTGCCGGAGCTGTCCCAGCGCATCAAACCGGTGCGCGGACAGGTTCTCTGCACCATGCCGGTCGATCCATTTATAATGTGCGGTTTTGGCGCCAGTTTGACCCCAACCGGCGAATACGGGCAACAGTTGCCGGGAGGTCAGGTTTTATTCGGCGGCTGCCGCGCGGTTGCGCCCGATCAGGATGTTGGCGTTAGCGCTGGCGAGGTTAGCGCCGACGTGCAACATGCGCTTGAGGTCGGTTTAGGCCGTCTCTTCCCGACGCTAGCCGGGATTGCCATTGAGCGGCGCTGGTCAGGCCAGATGGCATTCACCGCTGACTATCTGCCAATCGTGGCGAATCCGCTCCCCAATCTCTTTGCAGTGGGAGGCTTTTCTGGCCATGGAATGCCGTTTGCCGCCATCGTTGGCCGCCATCTGGCTGAAGCAGTGCAAACCGGCACAATACCATCTGCGCTAGAGTTGTTAAGCTGTGAGCGCGAGACGTTGATCTGGTAAAACGTGAACACCGTTTGCGAGCGAGCGTAAGCCAACGTTGCAGCAGAACAAGCTCGCTCAACTACCGCAAGCCACTACCTGCATACCGCAAAGCAGTGTTAACGCGGTGCCGGTCGTGGGAGCGCAATGGAGATAACCGGCACCCGTGAATACATTCTCGTTGAGCTGACTCCCTTCACTTCACCCTGCGATAGCGAGCAAACAAACTCTGACAGGAGATCAGCCGAGTACAATTCCGCTCGCCGGTACTCGCTCACCTATGCCCGCCCTGGTCACGTCTGCCTCTCACCAACACAACCGCTGCCCTTCACTTAGCGGTCGCGCTCATACACCACTTGCCCGCCCAGAATTGTCATTTCAACCTGAATGTCTTTGATCTCTTCCGCCGGACAGGTAAAGTAGTCGCGGTCGAGCACTGCCATATCGGCCAGAAAACCGGGCGCAAGCGGCCCTTTAATATGCTCTTCGCGCGTCAGCCACGAACCGGCCACGGTGCAGGCATAGAGAGCTTCTTCCCGACTTACCGCCTGATCGGGCGCAATCAGCGTGCCTTTCCAGCTTTTGCGCGTCACGAGCGCGTACAAACCGATGAAGGGATTAAAGTGAACGGTGCTCGGCACATCGCTGGTTGCAACGACTCGAATGCCACGATCAAGGTAGGTGCGCATCGGTTTATAGCGCGCAGCTAATTCAGGCCCAACGTCACGGAAGAGGTCGTCACCTTCGTAGTAGATGAAGGTGGGTTGAATCACGACGGCCAATCCATGACGCGCCATATGTTGCAGACTCTCTTCGGTGGCAAAATAACCGTGAATGAGATTGTGGCGGTGCTCACGCGGGTATTCACGCAATACATCGGCAAAAGCGCGCGCTGCTTCATGATGAGCGCGATCACCAATCGCGTGAATGCCAATATCCCAGCCCAGGGTATGGCCGTGGGTGAAAAATTCGCGCAAATCTTCCGGATCGAGCCGGTTATAGTCGTACACCCGGTCTTCGCCGAGAAACGGCTGAAACATCCAGGCCGTATGCGAGGTGGTGCCACCGTCAATCGCCATCTTGAGACCGCCAATCCGCAGCCATTCATCGCCAAATCCGCTCAGGCCGCCGAACGCTACCGCGCGCGCCTCCAGCTCGGCGCGAGTTTCACTTTCACGGAAACCGTGCCATGAGATCAGCAGATTGGCCCGCACCGGCAGGCGACCTGCCCGTCGCGCTGCCAGATATGCTTGAATCTCCCAGGGTTGCAAGCCGGGGTCGAGAATGCTGGTGATCCCGTAGGCGAGATACGCTCTCCCCGCAGCTTCCAGCGCCGCGATACACTCAGCCTGAGTCGGCGCAGGCAGCAACCGGCGGCACAATTCTTTGGCGGCGGCACGCAAAATACCCGACGGTGTGCCATCGCGATCGCGTTCGATCTTGCCGCCGACCGGATCAGGGGTAGCGGCGGTCACACTGGCCAGCTCTAACGCCCTGGTATTCACCACGTCCATGTTGAAGAATCGCTTGAGCAAGACCGGATGCGCTGTGGTAGCCGCATCGAGATCGTGTCGGTTGGGCAATCGACCCTCACGAAAGAGCGATTCGTTCCAACCTTCACCCACAATCCATTGCCCGGGAGGCGTTATGCTGGCTACCGCTCGCACCCGCTCAACCAGTTTGGCAATCGAGTCGCAATCATCGAGGCCAATGCGCCCCAATTTCAGACCCATCTCGAGCATGTGATTGTGAGCATCGTTGATGCCAGGGATGACCGTCCGCCCACCCAGATCGATCCGGCGCGTCGCCGGGCCGGCCAGCGCCAGCGCATCTGCATCGTCGCCCACGGCGACGATACGCCCATCTTTGCAGGCAACGGCGCGGCACTGTGGGAGTGTTGGGTTGAGCGTGTAGATGGTAGCGTTGAACAAGATCAGGTCGGGAGCAAGATCGCGGGCGAGAAGCATAGTAACCTCCAGATAGGATCGACATTTCAGCGCCTCAAATCGGCGCTGAAACGAGGCATGAACAAGGGCAGACCGGCCCTGCGATGCCTCTTCAGCGATCGCTTGCCATTCGGATCAGCCGGCCACCGCCTGCATAGCCAGCGCGATTGCCCCTAAAACGCCGGCGCGCGCGCCCAATGCCGGCGGCACAATGAACGCTTCAGGCTGTGCCAGAATGCGCGGATGCTGCAAGTAGCCATTGAGCCAGCGTTGGGTTGCCGCTCGCACCAGCGGGAACATCTGCGGTTGACTCATAACGCCACCGCCGATGATGATCCGCTCTGGCGAGAGGATGCATAGCAGGGTCGCCATTGCCTGCCCCAGATAATCGGCTTCCAGCTCCCACGCCGGGTGATCGGATGGCAATTCCTCAGCCGGTATCTGCCAGCGCGCCTGAATAGCGGGACCGCAGGCTAACCCTTCGAGACAATCACCGTGGTACGGGCAGATGCCAGGAAACGGATCGCGAGCCGGATCGCGCACCGGGTGGATATGTCCCATTTCCGGATGGATTAGCCCATGTACCAGTTTCCCGCCAACCAGCGCTCCGCCACCGATCCCAGTGCCAACAGTGATGTAAACGGCAACCTCACAATCGCGCGCCGCGCCCCATCGGTGTTCGCCCAACAATGCTGCATTCACATCGGTATCAAAACCCACCGGTAGACTCAGCGCTTGAGTCAGCGTTCCCACAACATCGGTATCGGCCCAACCCGGTTTGGGTGTGGTCGTGATGGAGCCGTAACGGGGTGAGGTTGGATTGAGATCAACCGGCCCGAACGAACCAACACCGATGGCAACCAGTCGTTCAGATCCATTCGCCCGGAAGAATTCGATAGCCCGTCCAATCGTCTCGGCAGGAGTGGTGGTTGGGAAACGGATCTCGGCCTGAATATCGTCTGGCCCAGTCCCAATTGCGCATACCCACTTCGTTCCGCCCGCTTCAATCCCACCGTAAAGTGGAGTTGGCATCACCACACCTCATCGTTGCAGCAATCTCAAACAGACGCGCCAGCAAAGAGCGCACATCGCACTTCTCACAGCGCTATATCACGAGCGAGCACATCCTCTTCGGTTTCGCGACGCTGAATCAGCCGAGCCTGCCCATTCCCCACTAACACCAGCGCCGGTCGGGGCACGAGATTGTAGTTGCTGGCCATACTGAGGGTGTACGCGCCGGCGGTCGCCACTGCCAGCACATCGCCAGGTTGGGCTGACGGCAAGGCAACCTCGCGCAAGAGCACATCTCCCGACTCGCAGTATCGTCCGCCGACGCTAACAACCACGTCGGCAAGCGTGTCGGCGCAATGCGCCAGCACTGCCGTGTAACGCGCTCCATACAGCGCAGGTCGAATATTGTCGGCCATACCGCCATCGATATGGAGCCATTGCGCCCCCTTCCGCGCCACAATCCGGTAGAGGGCCACACCAGCCTGGGCCACTATCGAGCGCCCCGGCTCCACGGTCAGGCGTGGCAGCGGGAGATCGTAACGCGCGCAGGCGGACTGCATAGCTGCGCCCACCACCCGGGCATAATGGTAAATATCGGTTGCCGGCTGATCAGCAGTGTAAGGCACACCCAAACCGCCACCAGGACTCAACTCAAGCGGCGTAATGCCAAAGCGATCGCGCAATCGCGCAGCCTGCGCAGCCAGGATCTCAACGGTAGCCACCACCTGATCGAGCGCAAATAATTGCGAGCCGATATGGGCGTGCAACCCCAGCCAGCGCAACCCCGGCGTGGCAAGCGTTTGAGCCACCGCCTCATCTAGCGCCGACAGCGACAGGCCAAATTTCGCCGCTGCGCCACCGGTTGCAATGTGGGCGTGAGTATCGGCTTCGATTGCCGGCGCAATCCGCAACAAGACACCCTGCGGCACCGACAAAAGTCCGCTCAGAGCGCGTAACCGGGCCAGCTCATCAAGGTTATCAACCACAACTGCGCCCACCTGCCATGCCACTGCCCGCTCCAGTTCGGCATCAGTTTTGGCGTTGCCGTGCAAATGAACCTGCGCCATCGGCACACCAGCGCAGCGGGCAACCTGCAGCTCGGTTGCCGATACCACATCGAGACCCAATCCCTCTTGAGCCACGATTTGCGCCAGCGCCGTATTCAACAGCGCCTTGCCGGCGTAATGCACCTGCGTTGGGCCGGGGTAGGCAGCGGCAAATGCCTGCCGATAGGCGCGCATCGCGCTACGCAGCGTTGTCTCGTCGAGCAGGTAGAGCGGTGTTCCGAAACGTTCGGCCAATTCGATGACATCACACCCACCAACAAACAGGCGACCGGCCTGCACCGTCGCCGTTACCGGCCAGATATGGGGCGCAAGGCTCATGCGTTGATCCCTGCCAGACCGAGGCGCGGAGCCGCCGCGCGCAGCGCAGCAATCACCTCGCCGATCAACGCATCAAGATCCATCCCGATCACTTCAGCCCCGTGGACAATCCCTTCACGACTGACCTTTGCAGCGAAGGCCTTATCCTTCATCTTTTTGCGCACCGACGAGACCTCAACGCTATGAATGCTCTTATCGGGACGCACCAGCGCAACCGCAGTGACAAATCCACTCAACTCATCAACCGCGTAAAGAGTGCGCTCCAGCGGCGATTCGGGCAAAATTCCGCTGTAGTCGGCGTGACTGAGGATAGCGCGCAAGATTTCTGGAGACCATCCCTGCGCGCGGAGATAGGCCACACCGTAGAAGGGGTGACCGGGCAGTTCAGCGGGCACCTCATCACCGCGAAGCAGTGCTTCAGCGATTGCCGTTGTCGCCGGCCCTGCTTCAGGCATGTGCGGATAGCGTTCAAAATCGAGGTCGTGCAACAGACCGACCGCCGTCCACAGATCGACATCGGCGTCCTGCTTGACAGCAAAATGGGTCATACACGCCGCCACAGCTTCACAATGTTTCCGCAAACTGTCTGTGGTTATCCATTCGTGCATGATCTGACGGGCTGTATTGGTGAGCATCGCAGCTCCTTTGGAATAGTTATTGGGGAAGGATATGTGCTAATGCATATGATACCACGATTATAACGAAAGCTCATAAAGCAATCGACAGCTTTGATTAGCCACGAGCAACAAACATGGGAAAGGGGTATGCCATGAGGCACGACCCTTTCCCATCATTGCGATACACGCCCGTTTCACCTTACTGCACTGACCACAAGACCGCAGACACGCCAACAAGAGGATTTACCCCAGGCGCACTCGTCGCAAACGGAGTGAATTGCTCACCACAAACACCGACGAGAAGGCCATAGCTGCTGCGGCCAGCACCGGACTCAACTGCCAGCCGGTCAGGGGATAGAAGAGGCCAGCCGCCACCGGAATGAGCGTGACGTTATAGGCAAATGCCCAGAACAGATTCCAGCGAATCGTTCGCACTGTCGCTCGACTCAATGCAATCGCCTGCGGCACACCCATCGGATCACTGCGCATGAGTGTAATATCGGCGGTTTCCATCGCCACATCAGTGCCGCTCCCCATCGCGATTCCGACATCAGCCTGAGCCAGCGCCGGCGCGTCATTGATGCCATCCCCCACCATAGCCACATGCCGCGTCTGGCGACCGGCTTCTCCCTGCTGTAAACGGGCCACAATCGCCGCCTTCTGGTCAGGTTTGACCTCGGCATAGACGGCCTGTGCCTGAATCCCGACCGCTGCCGCAATGGCCTCTGCCGTGCGCCGGTTATCTCCGGTGAGCAGCGCCACTTCTAGCCCGGCGCGGCGCAACGCAGCTACGGCCTCGGCAGCGGTTGGCTTAACCGTATCGGCCAGGGCAATGACTCCGGCCACTTCACCATCAACGGCGACAACGATCGCGGTCTTACCCTGAGCCTGAAGCCGGGCAACTGTTGCCGACACTCCGGCGACATCCACAGCTCGCTCGGCCAGCCAGCCCGGTGTACCTATTAAGATGGTTTGGCCAGCGACCTCAGCTTCGACACCGGAGCCACTGACCGCCTGAAACCGGGTCGGGCGCTCAATCGGCAACCCACGAGCCTGTGCTGCCTGCACAATTGCCACTCCCAGCGGGTGCTCACTGCGACTCTCGGCAGCGGCAGCAAGCCTGAGCAGGGCCAGATCGGCTGGTAGGCCAGATGTATCGGCCTGAGCCAATACCGGTTGCGCCACTGCAACCATATCGGTCACCGCTGGTCGCCCCCCGGTCAACGTACCAGTCTTATCAAACACCACGGCCTGCAACGTTGCTGCTCGCTCTAACGCTTCGGCATTGCGGATCAGGATGCCATGCGCCGCGCCGGTACCCGTTCCCACCATAATCGCCGTCGGCGTCGCCAGGCCAAGCGCACACGGGCAGGCAATCACCAGCACTGCTACGGCAAAGATCAATGCCTGTGTCAAACCGACGCCGGCCCACAACCAGGCCAGAAAGGTGACCAGCGCAATCACGATCACAATCGGAACAAATACTGCTGATACCCGATCGACCAGCGCCTGCACCGGCGCCTTTGACCCCTGCGCCTCTTGTACCAGACGCGCGATTTGCGCCAGCGCCGAGTCTTTGCCGATCCTGGTTGCTCGCATCTGGAAGCTGCCGCTGCGGTTGATCGTAGCCCCAAACACAGGATCGCCAGGCTGTTTTTCAACCGGTAGACTCTCGCCAGTGAGCATACTCTCATCGACGGTCGACTCACCTGTTACGATCACGCCATCGACTGGGATCTTCTCGCCGGGACGCACAATCACCATCTCACCGACCCGCACCTCAGCGATCGGCACATCGACTTCCTGGCCAGAGCGAATCACGCGCGCGGTCTTTGGTTGCAAGCCGATCAGGGCTTTGATAGCGGCGCTAGTCTGACTCTTTGCCCGCGTCTCCAGGTACTTACCCAACAGGATCAAGGTAATAATGAGCGCGGCTGTCTCAAAATAGACATGACCAGGAGCGCCGCTCAGCATGATTGCCAGACTGTAGAAATAGGCCGCCGAGGAACCGAGCGCAATCAGGGTATCCATCGTTGCCGTGCGCAGCTTGAGCGCGCGCCAGGCATAGCGGTAAAAATCGCGTCCTGAGTAGAACTGTACCGGCGTTGCCAGGGCCAGAAAGAGCCAGTTGAGCAGATCATCACGCGCGGCGACCATTGTCATCACTTCAGCCATTGTTGCGCCGGCCATCGTCGCCATCATTGCTGCGCCTTCACCGATTAACCACGGTGCGATCAAACCAAAATCACGCGCCATCGAGAGCGCAAATAGCGGCAATCCAAAGATGACGCCAACCAGCAACCGCCGTCGTCGAATTGCCATATCTTGCGCGCGTGCCCGCGCCTCAACGTCTTCGGTTTCAGCTTCCTGTGCGGTTGGGAGAATGACCCCGTAACCGGCTTGCTCAACTGCTTTGGCCAGACCGGCCAGATCGACCATACCAGGCACATAGCGCACCAACGCCTGTTCACTGGCCAGATTGACCTCGGCACTCAACACGCCCGGCGTCTTGCGCAACGCCTTCTCGACCCGCGCCGAACAACTCGCGCAGGTCATGCCGGTAATAGCCAGCGTGATTTCATCGGTAACCACACCATAACCAGCCCGCTCGATTGCAGCCTGCAATGCCATTGGCTGCGTTTGCGCCGGATCAAAACGAACCAGCGCCTGTTCACTGGCCAGATTGACCTCGGCGCTCAGCACGCCCGGCGTCTTGCGCAACGCCTTCTCAACCCGCGTCGAACAACTCGCGCAGGTCATGCCGGTTACCGGTAGAATGAGTTCACGCTCGGCCATGATGTTCACCTCGATTCACTCAATATTCATCGGTCGGGCCAGCGAATCAGGCGACCCGACCGTATACCGACACAGTTAACAGGCAATGCCGAGCGGCGTCACATCATCGTAGCCGGCCTCTTTGATTGCCATCACAATGTCAGTAATGTCTACATCATCGTCGTGAACAACGGTGACAATCTTGCTGTTCAAATCGACCTCGACCTGCGATACGCCGGTCAGTGCTCCGACCTCTTTGCGCACAGCATGGACACAGTGCTGGCACGATACACCCGGCACCCGAAATTGCTCAGTTACCATTCGATGACCTCCGTAGGCTAACGATGGACACTCTCGAACACCTGTAACAACTCATTCAACACCCGCTCGCGCTCGCCAATATCCTCGCTACGGATTGCCGTTGTCACGCAACTGCGCAAATGTCCGGCCAGAATGACGGCGTCGAGCCTGGCCAGCGCCTGCTGGATCGCGCGCGTCTGATTCAGCAGATCGATGCAGTAGGCATCTTCCTCAACCATCCGCTGCACACCGCGAATATGACCCTCTATCGTCTTGAGGCGATTGAGAACCTGCTGCTTGTGCTCGTGATCCATCGGCTTACTCCTTCCAGTGATACCCCCTCCCCCAGGGGAGGGGTAACACAGAGAGTATAGCACACTTCACTGGCAGATTTCAAGTCGCGGGGCGGCGAGTGCCTGTTGTAAGTGGTTTAGTATGGCTTAGAGTTTACGAATTGTTCCGCAACACCGATCGCAGCCGGGCCACCAATCGATGGAAGCGTTCATCGTCACGCCATTCTGCCCGACGTGGACGAGGCAGATCGATAGGTAGTTCGGCTAACACCTGCGCTGGTCGTCGGCTCAACACCACCACCCGGTCGGCCAGCAAAACGGCCTCAGCCAGATTATGCGTGACCAGTAAGACTGCCGGCGATGGGGTAATCGCAGCCAGTAGATCGAGCAACTCACCCTGTAATTGTTCGCGGGTTAGCTCATCGAGAGCGCTGAACGGTTCGTCGAGCAGCAAAACCGGCGGCGCCAGCGCCAGTGCCCGCGCCAGCGCCACCCGCTGTTGCATGCCACCCGATAACTGCCGCGGCAACCGATGCGCGGCATCGCTCAAGCCTACTCGCGCCAACAATTCGGCTACTCGCGCAGCTCTTGCCGTCGTTGGCCAGCCTGCCAGTTCCAGCGGTAGCGCAATGTTGGCCGCAGCGTCGCGCCATTCGAGCAGCGCGGCGGCCTGAAATGCGATTCCGAAACGATGTTCGCGCCGCGCTTGCGCCGGTGGCAACCCAAAGAGTGTGATCTGGCCGGTGTCAGGTTGCTCTAGCCCGGCGATGATGCGCAACAGCGTGCTCTTGCCACACCCGCTCGGACCGACCAGTGCCACAACTTCGCCGGCGGCGACAGTCAGATCGATTCCGGCCAGCGCCTGCACCTCACCGGCGCGCGTCTGATAGGATTTTGTCACGCTGCGCGCGTCGATTGCGCACTGTGTTAAGGGAGTGTGTGATTGAACAGCACTCGTCTCGTCAATAGAAATAGCCATGCCCTCAGTCTTGTCGTGTCTTGACCGGTCAACGCATTGCTGACAGGTCGGATTCCGCTAAAAACAACCCCGTCGTGTCAGACCTTATCAACACAAGATGGGCTGCTACCTTATGCTGCGCGCTACCCACATTGCGCAAGCCAGGCCCTGTTTACCGCTGCTCGGGCAACAGCGTATAGTCAGGGAAATTGCCGTACAATCGTTCGCCTGGCGCGCCCACTGTCACCGATTCGACCAGATACTTACCGCCGACAAAGCAACCTTTCCAGGAAGCGCCCATGCCACCAAACACCTCTTCGCGATCGCCACGCGAACGCATCTTGTTGATACCAACCTTGAATGCGCGCAACTCGCCAGCGATCATGCGTCCCAATTTTGGATCGTCGGTGGCAATTGATGAGACAAGATTACCATTCGATATGTTCATCTCGCTGATCAGCTCATCGACGCTATCGACAATCACGATTGTATCCACCGGCCCAAACGGTTCGTTGTGATGCAACCGGCAGTTCCGCGGCACATTCAGCAACGCAATCGGCGCCATGTAAGCGGAAATATCTTGATCGGGCAGGAACAGCTCCGGATTCAGCTCGCCTTCGTACAGACAGACGGCTCCTGCGCCCAGTGCTTCACTGTAAAGCACGCGCAACTCTTCCACCTTTTTGGCATTGATCAACGGGCCAAAATCGAGTTTGGGCAGCGGATCGCCGGGCCGATCAACCAGCACCGGATTACCGATCTGCAAACTCTTCAGCACCGGTAGATACATATCGAGGAATTTCGGGAAGAGCCGCCGCTGGACAACGTACCGAATGTATGCCGTACAACGCTGTTTGCCGTAGGCAAAACCTTTCTTGATCTGTTGTGCCAGATTGTTCCAATCCGAAAAATCCCAGATACCGTAGCAGTTCACTCCTTCCATCTCAAGCATGTAGCGCTTGTTGCGGTCGTAGAGCGAGGCGGCGATGTCGCGCCCGTTGGTCTTGCCGCCGACGAAGGCCAGGCAGGCAATATCGGCATTGCGCACCAGCGCATCGCTCAACGCGCCGCCAGAACCGCTGACCAGCGAAACCGGCAATCCCGCGCGGCGGGCAATGGCAAAGCCAAGTGTCAGCGCAAACAAACCGCCATCTGAAGGAGTCTTCGCGATCACCGCATTGCCGGCCAGCGTCTGCACCAGTACTGCATGCATCAACACCGAGTAGGGGTAGTTCCACGAGGCGATGTTAGAGATGAGACCGAGTGGACGGCGCCCGTTCATCATCCACTCAATCTGATCGAGATACCACTCTACGCCGCTAATGCAGCGATCGACATCGTCGCAGGCGAGCTGATATGGTTTACCAATTTCCCACATGAGCAAGTAAGCAATTAGATCACGATGCTGGCGCAAACCGGTCAACGCTTCACTCACCCGTTGACGACGCTCGTCAAGATCGGTCACCGACCAGGCTTCATGCTCGCGCGCAGCAAAGCGCACCGCCCGCTTCGCCGTCTCGAGATCGATCATCGGCATTCGGCCCAGTTCACTGCCATCAACTGCCGTGCTATAGTGTTTGCCATGCCCTGGCCAGCCCCAGGTTCCTTCAATCAGATTGAGCACATGACCCTCTGAGTTGAAGGCTTCCGGGACTGCGGCCCGCAACTGGCTCATCAAATGAGACCACTCGCACGTTGGCGCAATTATCTTGCTCATGCTGCTCCTCTTCCGTGACTGTGATATTTCACACAAATCACAGTATAACACGCATCTTTCGATCACTATCGATCGCGCAATCGTATTCGGTCAACTACTTGCACACAATGCTACACTATAAAGCAACTCTCACTCTGTGACGGAGCGTGCCCTATGGAACAACGCACGAACTTGCTGATCCGTCCTCGGCGGCGTGATCGCAGCCTCGTCTCGCCAGCCGCTTACACCATCGAACTCGAGTTCGGCGATGGCCGCCGTATCGTCGCAACCGAAGACGTGCAATTTAACCTGACGCCGCCAGAGACGGCTGATCCTGACTCAATCAGTCGCTACGGTCAAGAGCTGTTTCGGCGACTCTTTCCCGAACGTATAAGTCATGCGTTCCGCGTTGCCCACATAACGGCAGCGCAACAACAGCAATCGCTCCGCCTGCGCCTCGCGCTCGATCCGCTCGACAACGAGTTACAGGCCATTCCGTGGGAGCTTCTCCATATCCCATCGCTCAACAGCGCAAATCAGTTTATCCCGGTCGCAACCAGCGATCAGATCCTGTTTTCACGCTACATCGATAGCGAGCAATTTCCGCTGAGAGATCCAATTGAGCATCGCCCGATCCGATTGCTGCTGGCGCTCAGTGAGCCGGCTGATCTGGCGCGCTGGGGATTGGCTTCGTTTGACCGCAAAGCGACCGAGCAAGATTTTCGGCAACGTTTTCGCCCCTTCATCGATACCAGGCAGGTAGAGTGTGATGTCCTTCCGGTCGCGGAAGAGTCGGCCCTGTATGCTGCGCTTGAGCGCGGTTCTTCAGTGAGAGAGCGCGAGCGCGGCTTTGATGTGGTGCTGTACATCGGACATGCGCTCTTCCAGCCTCAGTACGGTACCCGGCTCTTGCTCGAACACGGGCCGCAACGGCGTGGACGCCTGCTTGATGGTAGCGATCTGGCGCGCATGCTAACCCAATTGCCGGACACCCATAAACCGGCCTTGATCTGTCTGATTGCTTGCAATAGCGCGACTGTTGATCTGCATGCGCCGCTAAGTAATCTGGCTGCGCGCCTCATCACTGAAAGCGGCATTCCGGCAGTGATCGCAATGCAACGTCTGGTCGCTATTGATCAAGCCCGCGCCTTCACTCAACATCTGACCGAAATGCTCCTGCGCAATGGCCTCATTGATCTCGCCGTCGCGACAGCGCGCCGCCGCATCTATCGACCCGATACGGTGAGCTGGAGCACGCCAGTCCTGTATACGCGGCTCAGCAGTGGTCGCCTGTTCCAGCCAAGCTCTCTGCTTAGCTACGTCGAATGGGTGTTGCAGCAAGACGATATTCGGCGCTGGGCCGGCAACGAATATATTGACGTTGACTGTATTGCTATTCCCCAAGGTCAAAACTGGCAACTGATCCAGCGCCAGGCTGAAAACGGACCGCAGCCAGCTTCAACCCGTGACACGCTGATCAATCTCCTGACTGCCAGCGCCGCAGGCTCTGATCATCGCCTCATTGTCCTCACCGGCGCGCATCAATCCGGCCATACTACCATCTTGCGCCGGGTCTGCCACGATCTGGCCCGCAACGCGCTGCTCGATATTAATGCCACGGTGGGGATAATCGTCTCGCTGGCCGGCTACGAACAGGCGCGCGGTGAGCTGCGATTGCTCCATCACATTGTCGAGCAAGTACAGCATCAGCATGCAGCGTTTGCCGAGATGCTCGCCAAATTCTTGCAAGGTTCATCCGTGGTTGCGACGCAACGTCCACGCCTGGTGTTTCTGCTCGATGATGTTGAGCAAGTAGCTGAACCGCACTGGCGCGATATTGTGCGTGACCTGCTCAGCCTGCGTGACCGCATCCCCGATCAGCGATTTGTGGTCGCGGCGCCACAATCCTTTGCGCCCCTGGTATCTGAGCATCAAGCCCACCTGCTTGTTATCCAACCGTTGACTGAACCGGGGATTGTCACCTACATTCGCCAGCGTAATCGACGAAGCGCTCGCAACATTCTCGAGCGGATGCGCGAGTATCGCCTGCACCATCTCGCCAGCGATCCACGCATGTTGACCATCATCTACGATCGCCTCTCGAGCGCCAGCTCGCGTTCGGTTACTTACCACGGCATCATCGAAGAGTTTCTGACTCAGGAACTGCGCACCATCGATCAGCGCTATCAAATGGGAGGTATTGCTCGTGAAAGTCTCTACACGATTGCATGGCGAATGCGCTGGAGTCTGCAAAGCTATGTGTCAATCGGTGAGGTGTTTACCATTCTCAATCAGGTGCGGCGTAATCGCGACTACAGTTTAGAGGATCTCTTTCGCCAGTTAAGTGATACGCAATTGATCGTGATCATCGGTCAGCAGGAGATTCGCTTCGCCAATCAGGCTATTTCCGCCTATTGCGCGGCCCAGGCGCTGTACCGCGATCCTGAACGTCACAAATGGTTGGCTGACATCGTTGCTCTCTGCGCTGATGTCGAACGCCAGCGCTGGTGGGAAGACGTGCTGTATGTGCTGGCCGGCTTGCTCGACAAACCAGAAGAATTGCTAGCCTGTATTGCCGCTGCGCTGCGCAAAGGCAATAGCCGGCTGGCCCTGCTTGCCGCGCGTTGCCTGGAAGCATTGCCTGCCGCCAGGCTGCAAACAGTTTCTCTTTCGCTGCGAAACGAGTTGATCGACAATTGCCTCCTCCAGCTCGACGAGCAGCGGGAACCCAGCGCCGAGCGGCGCGAGTTGCTGGTCAGCGCCCTTGGCAAGATCGATCACCCACAGGTGCGCCAACAGTTGCGCCGGATCCTGGTCGATAAAGTGCGACAAACCAGTAGCGGGCCGCGCTACGAGTATACTAGCGTGCGCATCGCCGCTGCCCGCGCGCTCCGTGATCTCTACCTGCCGAATTTCAGTCTGCGGGATGGTAAACCGGTACAGTCACCATTCGACCGCGCGACCATCGCGCTTAAGCAACTGCGCGACGATCGCCCGTTAGTTGAACTGATGAGTCAATGGTTGCAGGGTGAAACCGGGCGGCAAGAACTGCGGCATCGTATCAGCACCTCGCCGCTGGCGCCAGAACGATCTATTGCGGCCTTCGTCCTTGCCGATGTGAGTGAAGCGCCGGCCAATCAGCTCCATGACGCCCGCTTTCTACTGCGGTTGATCACCAGTCCCACCGACACCATCGAGACCAGAGTCAGCGATGACTGGATTGATACCATGTGGTCAGCAGCCGATGCCCTGACCCTGTTTGACCCGGAATATGTCACACCGCTTATCGCGGCCCTGATCAAGCACAAACGGAGTATGCCCAACCCGGCTGCCCAGCAGCTCGCCTATCTCGTTGGTCGCCTGCGAATGAAGCAGCCTTTTGTGATCGACTGGTTGATCGGTCTACTCGTTACCAATCCCAGCCAGAATGTCAAAGCGCGCGCCTTGCAATCGCTGGCGTGGATCGGTAGCGAAGCGACCAATCGTATGATTGTGATTGATGGTGAGGCCCGCGATAACGCCTTGACGGTCAAACAGTTGATCGAAGAGATTGCGCTCTGGCGACAGACACTGCCTCGTTTCACGAACGGAGAGTTCGTGGTCGATTTTCCGGCTCATACCTCTTCACCGATCTACTTGCGTGGCAAAGCGATTGAAGCGCTGGCCTGGATCGGGGATCGAGACACGCTGCGCGAACTGGATAGTGATTGTCAGAACTGGCCTCTCGAATTACGCGCGCGATGGCATACGGCGCGGGCAATTATTCAAGAGCGAACAGGTTAAGCTCCTGGTCAGACTGGCAACCGCACTGCCACATCAAGGAACGCAGAGCACAAACGCCAGCCCTGGCTGGCGTTTGCCGGTAATATCGCACCTCAATGCCGCTGGCTACGGACGATACAATCGCAGATAGGTATCGCGATACAGTGCCTCATCTGACAAGGGGTCGTTCGGCGCACTACCGGTAAATGGCACCCCGCCACGCGCATTGACCCATACCCGCTGGTTGGCAATATCGTGCCAGAAGCTGTTGTCGGTAGTCAGCAGCGCAGTGAACGATGACACCTGCGTCAAATCGCGTCGATGCGGTGCGCCTGGTTGCGCGTCATCATAATTTTCGCGCGTTGTCAGGTAGGCTAGCACCGGAGCGCTACCACCAAACGGCAAACCGAGGATGACCTGATCAGCCGTGGTATGCATGTTCGAGAGCATCACCTTTAATTCACTGACGGGAAGCGCCACACTCGTTGTGCTATCGCGAAACTCCACCAGATACCGACCGCCGGGTACTGCGGCAAAGTGACGCATCCAGGACATAATCCCGAAGGTGTTACGGCTACCACCATTTCCATTCTCAACGATCCACTGATCAATTGGCTGCTGATTGCTATCCAGGCGGGTAACCGTTAACGGCATCAATGGCTTGAAGGGATCACTGCCATCGATTCGGAAACCAGACACCCCGTAGTACGGGCCGGCGCAACTCATGCCGTTGTTAACTGACCCATTAACCGGCGCACAGGAACGCCCCGCTGTCAGGAAGGGAATATCGTACACCCAGTAGTTGCCGGCAGGCCCCCAATAGCCGTAGGGATCCCACAATGCGCCTGCCAGCGCTGCGTTACCTGTCGGCGTGTTGAGATTAGGCGAAATGACCCGCCGACCTGGATGGGAGTTGATCAATCGGTTATCGGGGTTGCGCACCAGACCGCGATCCACAGGACGGGTGTAATAGTCATTGGTCGCAAATGCGCCACTGGCCCGGTCAGAGCGCTGGTCAAAGCCAAAATTGACGATCACGTTATCAAAAATATCGAACGTGCTGTGATAGCTGGCTACCGCTGTATTTGGTTGACCAACCAGATGGATCGGTGGCGGCGTGGCGTTATTTAAACTGACGCCAACGATCAATGAATCGAAGATTTTACCGTTATCGCCGGCGCCGGCAAAGAACATACCGAGATTATCGGCAGAGACAAACCGCACATAATCCGGAAGTGTCACTCGATTCCACAAGCCATTGTCGTTGTTTTTGTACACCGTAATGTCGCTGAGCGTGAAACGAACCCGATTATTGTAACGATCTGGACTGCCATCAACCGTCGGCGCGTACTTCAACTCAGAGGTATTTCCTTCATCATCATGTGGCGCAAAATCGATGTTGATTCCCGGTCTGTTGTTGGAATGGGCGACATTGTGGCTGAAAACACCTAGCGGAAGATTGAACGGTCGAATCGGCACGTTTCTGTTCGGCCCTAACGCTCGCTGCGGGAAAGCCAGCCAGAAGCCATTGCCATCGACATCAGCAGCCACATTGCCACGCACGATGTTGTCTGGATTGGTCAGCCAGAAACCTGATGGCCCTCGTCGAAAAGCGCGTTGATCGCTGGGCAAGAGTGGTTGCGGCGGTTGACGCACTTTGAGCACCAGATTCCCCTCGATCACATTGCGCCGCTCAACCGCATCTTCGAGAAATACTGCATGACCGGCAATGTCGTAACAGATGTTATTCCGTACCGTCACCCCATTCGTGCCGTGGATGACAATGCACCGATTCGCCGAATTCCAGACGCTCGAATTGGCGATCATCTGCGCCGTGGCATCACCAATCAGACTGCCATCAGGGCGGTACGACAGCAGATGAAAATGGATTGGATAGCGCCCAAAACGTCCACCCTGCCCCATCCGGCGCAATTCTACGCCATCGAGCCGCAAGACCCCACTATCCATCACCATCACGTGCGCGCCAAATCGATGGTCTCGCCACAATTGATCATCAGCGCCCTGAATCACAATTCGCCGCGAGAGTACCCCCACTTCGGCGCGCTCATCGAGAACTAAGGGCGTCACTTCCATTGTTGGCGTGAGCGTCATACCGTCTGCCGCCACATATTGCAAACGCCCCCAACGCGCGCGTTGCAACGGCGCAGCAAGCGTGATCTGATTGTCTGCCACAGTCTGCGCGACCAGTCTTTCCGTTTCACCAAACCCGTAAAAATCGGTTGGCGCGATCACGATCTGATCGCCTGCCTGCCAATCAACAGTCTCGCTCAACGTCAGGCGATCTGTGCTTGCCGCAGCATGATCACCCAGTCGTGTCCAGACTCGACCGGGCGTCGCGCCGTAGGCCTCAAATGAACCTCCCATCACCAAAATTCCGCGCGTTCCCATCCCCATAACATCTTCGTCCATGTCAGGCGCATTTAGCGTAATCGTTGCCCGATGCTGGAATGGCGCTGATGGGCTACCGATGCGCAATCGACCATTGCCATGCAGCATGATCCAGCCTGCGGTCAGTTCGAGATCGCGCTGGTCGAAGATCAACTCCCCCTCAATGAAGAGACTGCGTAATGCTGGTGGGCTGACATCGAGCAAGACGACCTTCCCTGCGGGTATGGTGACCGTATCGTTGGCCTGGGGCAAGCGCCCTCCCCAGGTAGCAGGTTCTGACCACCGCTCGATTAACCGACTTGCCACCAGCGGCACGAAGATCGTCGATTCGCCCTGGACAAACACGCTTCCGCGCATATCCGGATCAAAATCGCACAAGAATGAGCTGGAACCGATTGCGGTCAGGGTTTGGGTGAAACTCTCGCCAGACTGGATGAGAGGCGTTTCCCAACTGCCATCGCTGGCGCGCAATCGGTGCGGCGAGGCAGTCGTGTTGCGCCAGACGAGTGGGCTACCAGCAGCGACGTGAAGTTCGTAGTTTTGCCCCTGCGCTAGCTCGACAACCGATTGCGACGGAGCAGCGCGCGAAACCAGGAGTGGAGCAACGATCAGCAAGGCGATAATGCCGGTGAACAAGAGCCTCAGCCAGGCAGAGACGAAATGGCTACGATGCATTGGAAGCTGTTCAACCTTTCCAGGGTCTGAGTTGTTTAGACGATGAAAGGAATATCGTTTGAGTCTTTGATCGTATGAATCTAGCGTACTAGAGGTTGAAAAGTATCGTCAATGGTACTTTCGTCCCTTCAGATGCTGGCTTAATCGAACAGAAACCACAGAGAATAGTACGTAGACAAGTCAGCAGTCTCGCTATGCCACCGAGAATATCATAATTGTCATTGATGGCTATCTTCAAACCAGACTAAAGTCATGCTGGTGATCGTCGTTTTCTTTTGCTATGGTAAAACAGGCAACATTGTCGCTACACCGCGAGGATCTACTATGCGCGCTTATCTTCCGGTCATTCTAATCTTGATCATCGCCGGACTGCTATCAACGGCGCAGGCCCAACCCGACATTACCGTAATCTGGGTGCCGCTGGTGCAGGCGCCACCGCCGACAGTAGCCGGATACCTGGGCAGTGAACGCGATGATACGATGGTTGCCGTAGCGCCAGGGCCAGCGGGCGAATTGATCATTGCAGGCAACGTTCCCCAACTTGATGGCGTGAATGAAACGATCATCGCCGGCGGAGGCGCCGGCGCGCTCATTCGCATTGCTCCCGATGGACGCACTATTGCCAGCGTGACCCGGCTAGCGCCGGCGCTCAACGCGATGGCAATGGCTCCTAACGGTAGCGTGGTCGTCTGTGGCAACAATGAAGTGATCGTGCTCGAATCCAATCTAACAACCGCGCGCTGGCAGGCTACACTACCGGTCAGTGCGAGTCGATGCGCGATTGCAGCCAATGGTCAGGTTGCGATCTTGCTTGCCTCGACCAAGACCATTCTTGTCTACTCACCAGATGGCAGTACAGCCCGTTCGATCACCGTTAACGGCACCGCCGTAGCCGACATTGCGCTTGACAGCGAGCGTGGATTGGTCTTTGCAACCGGCTATACCCAGGCTGCTTCTGATTTGAAAGTAGCCTTTCTCCGCGCTTACCAGATCGGTAATGGGAATCTGGTATGGCAACGATACGGTTTCGGCGCTGCCGAAACGAAAGGCGCCGGTCTGACCGCCGATAGTGAAGGGAGGCGGCTGGCGCTTGGCGCCGATGGATTGCTCTACTTTGCCGGTTTCACCGACGGCGGCAACTCTATTTTTGGCCGCGATCCGGCTAACCTGAACCGCGCGCTCAATAGCAGTGAGCTGATCAAGTACGATGCGTATAACAATCCTGCCAACCTGAGCGGCGCAAAATCACTGGCCTGGTACGGACGTTTCGATCCGGCTAGCGGCACCCTGCTGCGCGGGCAGTGGCTCCTCACCCGGCTAAGCGACGGCAAAGGCAATTCAATCTCCATCCGTGCACTGGCTGCTGCCTCTGACGGTACGTTGCTTATCACCGGCGACTCGGCGTGTTGCATCGCTGGCCGCACCGGAATGCAACTCTTCAATCAGACCCTCGGCAGCTACGAATTGAGTGAACCGTTTGTACTGGTCGTCAACCCCGATTTCACGCAACGTCGGCTATGGACGGCGCTGGCTGCGCCGGGTGCTACTGCAGGCAGCTCACCAGGGTTATCCGCCGCGATAACTGCCGATCGGATCGTCGTTGGCGTGCAATTTAGCCCCAATACAGCCGATACGCGCGCCCTGATCACAACCGGCAATCCTCGTTTTCCAACCCGTAATGGCGGAAAAGATGCCTATTATCTAATCATGCCACGACCGTAGCGCGGCCCACCAGCCGGTTGCCAGCGGCTTTGCCGACAGCGCCCCGAGCGCGTGTCACATCTTGCGCGCAGATGCAGCCGGTATCAGTCAGCGTCTGACCTGATCGGATCCGGCCCGGTACTTATCCAAAAACAGCAATTCCGGCAACAACTATGTGGCGCAACGCCAACCCTGGCGCTTTGCCTGGTTCTCGCTACCATCGACACAGCCAGCGCTGCCCACTCCGACGACTGCCATCGAACCGGTCTGCTCTCTGAAACCACGCAGATGCCGACAGAGCATCGAACATCCGCAGTTGCGCATAATCGGTTAACAGCGACTGAAGCGATATAGCCTGTTCCTGCTAACTTGACGCGCCGATCACGGCTCGCTATACTAACGTCGTTCCATCGAAACCGCTTTCACCATCAGAAACCTATGCTGAACTTCGCCTTGAACGTCTCGCTCACCCTGCGGGCATTGCCCTGGGCAGAACGGTTCGATACAGCGCTGCGCCTCGGCTTCAGCGCCATCGAATTCTGGTGGCCGGAAGAAACCGATCTCACCGCTATTGCGCGCCACATTCGCGATGCCGGTCTGAAGGCGGTACTGTTCAATTTCGCCGCCGGCGCGATTGCGCGGGGCGACCGTGGCTGGCTCAACCACCCCGAACGGCAACACGATTTTCGCGCTCACGTGCCGATCGCGCTCGATTTCGCCCATCAGATCGGTTGTTCACGCATCAATGCTCTGGTCGGCAAGCTCATTCCCGGCGAGTCGCGTCAGAGTCAACTGGCGCGAGCGCGCGACAATCTGGCCTGGGCATGCGAACAGGCCGCAACCGCCGGCATTGAAATTGTGGTTGAGTCGCTCAACGCCTGGGAAAACAGCGGCTATCTCTTAACCAACACTCCCGATACGCTCGCCTTTCTCGGCGATGTGGGTGCGGCAAACCTGCGCTACCAGTATGATTGCTATCATATGCAATTGATGGAAGGGAACATCACCCGCACCATTCGCAATCATATCGATCAGATCGGTCACATCCAGGTCGCCGATGCACCCGATCGCCATCAACCCGGCGCCGGTGAACTCCACTTTCCCTTCATCTTCAAGGCCATTGCGACAAGTGGCTACACCGGCTTCATCGGGCTGGAATTTGTGCCCCAAGGCGACATCGAGGCAGCGCTGGCATGGTTACCGCCTGACCGGCGCGGCCCGATTGATCCGGCAGCGTTACGTTGGATAAGGGAATCGTCGTCAGGCTGATCGGTAGCTCAGACCGACCAGTGCCTGGCCACAAGCAGACTCTGCTCAACAACCAAACCCATTAGAATACTTCTGAACCAGCGCCAATAGAGCTTGCGCCAGATCCGGCCAGTTTGCCTGCGACGCAAAGCGATATACCAGCAACTAACTCTTCATGATCGGTACAGCTACCGGCAAACGCTGGTGAGCGCTAGATGATGCGCTGCCTCGCGTGGCAATCAAATAACAAACCGTAATTGACGATAGAGTCAGGGCTGCCAGCGCAGCAAACTCATCATTGCGTGTCATGCAGAGCGTCAAAGCTGCCAGCACACTCTATGCCATCGTTGCGCATAGATGATACTCTGCGCGCGGTGATGTCTGCAGAGGCAGTTGCTTCAAGAATCCAGATACATTCCCGACTGAATGACATCGACTGGCAATACGCTCGAGAATTGCCGCAAATTGGCTATCGCCGTTTCAATCTTCTCTGGCTGCGACAACACGTAGAAAGAGACGGTGTCATCGGCGCAAATAACGTTATCGATGATTTTCCACTGCCCCACTCTGACCCAATCATCGGGAATAGCGTCCTCAAACCAACTATCGTAAATGACTATCAGATCAACATTATGCTTCTGCGCCAGCTCAGCAACAAACTGGCGATTGAAAATGGCATTCTGCCTGGCTTGAGCTACCTCTATAGAACCCAGGCCAACTAAATCGATCAAGTGAATGTTGTTCAGATAGCTAATCGCGCCAATATCGTTAGCGACAATCGTTTTATTGTTGTAATATGTCCGAATAAATCTCGCCATCTGATACTGTTGTTCGTAGATGTTTTTTACTGCAACCGGGTACCGGGTATATGCCATGCCAGTTCGGTATGCTACTGGAATCAGGCATAGCGCAATGATGATTGCAAAGGAGCTAACGCGCAGCCCTACCTGATCGAATTGCGATAAAGCAAATCGATGAATGTGAGTGAGCAGTTGCGCAATTACAATGACTCCCATCAATATTAGATATGCCTCATAGCGAAACAAACCTGGATCGATTCGTGCAAATAAAAGATGTAGAAACAAAGTGGCAATCCAGGTCATAACCAGATAAAACTCTTTACGAAAGATTTCTTTTGATGAAGCAATATTCTGGAAGATTATTAAACATATTATAACCATTCCAGCAAGATAAGAAAAATAGTTAACATGTTGAATAAATCTAACAAAAAATTCAAAAAACTAAAAATAGATTTATTACTCGTCAAACCTTTAAGAAAAACTGAGTTTGGTAAGAAATACCATCCCTGACCAATCGCGAAGAGACCATACGCTGCAATAGGGATCAATGCTGCGCCAACAACACTGATACTATCCAGGTAGCGGCGACGAAGTAACAGAATAACCGTCACAACCAGAATCAAAAACAGACCTTCATATCTCGTTATCGGCAGGATCGCAACCAGAAATACTAGCAACATACGCTGCCGTGTCGTTGGCGTCTGAATGGAGATCACAGTCCAGGCATGGGCCAAAAACCAGATCGAAATGAAGCCATGCAGCGTGTGTTCCATGCCGAGGAGAGTTATGGAAGGCAACGGCACCATCAAAAGGACAAAGAAGAGCGTGATGAGCGTCAATCTCGCTTTAAGATCACGCTTCAGTAATTCGTAGCAGAGCACCAATGTCATGCTACCAAATACCAGGTTAAGCGCCAAAGGAAGCCAATCATTCACGCCAAAGATGCTATATCCAAATGCGATTAACCATGTCCACAAAGGTGATGAGGTCGTGGACGAGAAGCTGTTAGATGTAATGCCCCACACCCCTTGTTCAGCGTAATTCCGCGCAATTGCCATGTGAATGTATGTGTCATCAAGTGGATATCCAAAATGACCGCCAGTCTGCTGGAATGATAAACCGAGCAATCCAAAAGTTATTATCCAGTAAGCAAGCATTGCGACGAAAATAGGGTATGTGTGTCGTTTAGTGCTTGCTCTCTGTGAAAGTGCTTGATCGATGTGATCGAAGTCCTGGGACAGTGGTTTTTTGATAATATTTCTTATTGACATACTCCCTCCATTGGCGGTTTAGACTTCGTATTACAATCCAGCGATCTACAATTTACAAAGATACCTCGCTATTTCAGATATTTTGGCCTTTTCAACAACAATATATCATCTCGTCATTACCCATATATTACCAATTACCAATAAACAACATCTATTCCACGCATAACAATGGAAACTCCGCAGGCCACAGCCAATCTAAGCCCGGACTGCCGCAAGCGTAAAAGAATCTCCACATTGATTTTCACTTAAATTTCTCTATCTAGTTCTAGACCTGGTAATATCAGACTGTTACCCGCTTGATAACATCCGTTCACCCTTCGTCATCACCAAGACTCGGCTCCAACTACCACCAGAAACCGTACTTCGCGAAACGCAGATGCTATTCCCTGCCTGTCATCGACTGGCGCAGAGTAGAAACCCGTCAAGATTAGAATTATTTGGCTGAAGCTACAAGGTGAAAAAACTATGTGCCTGATGAATAAACGGGGACGGCTCGATTACATATCAGCCTGGAACAGAGCTGAATCGCCAACAGCGTCATTCGGCTGGATTCTCGAAGCAAACCAGAGCTTCCAATTGATATGCATTTTATGGGTAAGCAGCTCGCTTGTTGCATGTTGCACTACTACAACGAAAGCTGTATTGAAGCGTCTAATCGTAGCTCAATGTAAAAAAAGATGCTGCTCTGGTCTTCAGTTTATCTGCAAATAAAAGACTCAGCGCAGCATCTTAAACGATCCGTGAGCTACTGTTATCTGTTTTGATAGCCGATTCAATAAATGCACACGTCAGTCACCACTCCACTGCTTTCAAACCTAAACCACCTGGCGCGCGACCGGCAACCCCTCATGCTGTTCGGCCCAGGTGTACACCGGGCGTCCTCCCACAAAGACCTGCTGCACTACTGGATCCGGCATGCGACGGACAACGACCAGATCGGCAATGTAGCCGGTCTGAATTTTGCCAATGATATGGTCGAGACCGACAGCCCGCGCAGGATGGTCGCTAACCAGCGCGACAGCTTCCGGCAGACTGAGGGTATCGCGATCTGCCAGGCGGAAGACGACCGGTAGCAACGAGGCCGGATAGTAATCGGCGCAGAGCCAATCAACGACCCCTGCTTCGATTGCCGTGAGCGCGCTCAAGTTGCCACCGCTCGATTTGCCGCGCAGCACGTTCGGCGCCCCCATTCCCACAGCCATGCCCGCAGCATGCGCAGCCTGCGCTGCCGGCAAGGTGGTAGGAAACTCGGCAATCCGCACCCCGTACTCGGCCCAGCGCGACACTCGTTCGGGTGTGTCATCATCGTGACTGGCGACCGGCAGACCGTAGCGCGTTGCCCAGGCAATGATCTGCTCAATTCGCCGCGGTATCTCCGCCTGCGCTGCCCGTTTACGCGCCAGGATCTGATCAATTTCCGCTTCGCTACGACCACTCGTCTGCGCGACATACGTCCGAAATGCCGCTTCGGTCGTGTATTGGCCTTGACCAGGACTGTGATCCATGATCGAAACCAGCCGGAGCAGCGGATGCCCAAGCATCGCCTGCAACGCGGTGAGACCACGATCGCTGCTTACCTCGACTCTGGCATGCACCAGATGGCGCGCGCCGCAATGTCGCTCTGCGCTCAGGCGATGGAGAAAATCGTGTGCGAAACGGTCACTGCGCACGCCGAATTCAGCATCATCGAGCGAGAGAGCATGAAACTGACAGGTAATCCCACACCCCAGCAAGAGACGATCGGCAGCATGCAGCGCAATGCCGACATCAATCTCAACGCCGGGTCGCGGCTGAACCAGCTTTTCAATTGCATCACAGTGGAGATCGATCAGTCCCGGTAGCAAATACGCACCGTCAAGGTCAAAGTGAGGCAGGATAGGCAACTGGGGATAGCGGCCACATCCGATAGCGCCGATCCGGCCACGCTCGACGATCAGCCACCCTTCCTCGAGCACTCGGTCGGGCAAGACAATAGTTGCATTGGTTAACAAATACTGCACGGCTTACCTCGCTGGCTGAAATGTCCATTGTCGGTCAGCGCACGGGCCGAGACCGGACAGATCGTGCGAAACGCTGATGATAGCAGTCCCTTCAGCCTGAGCGGCACGAATCATCGCAATCACCACCTGCTTGGTTGCTTCATCGAGGCTGGCAGTCGGCTCGTCGAGCAACAATAGCCGCGGTCGAGCGATAAAGGCGCGGGCAATGTTGATCCGTTGCTGCTCACCGCCGCTAAAGGTGATCGGGCTGGCCTGCCAGAGTTCGGGAGCAATCCCCAATCGCTCAAGCCACTCCTTGCCGATCGCCTGCGCCGTTGCGCGATCCATCTGCTGCCGGTAGAGCGGCTCGCAGAGCACATCGAGTGCCGAAACACGCGGTAAGACACGCAAAAATTGTGAGCAGAATCCAATCTCCCGTTCGCGAAGCTGCAAAATGACATTCTCATCAGCCTGATTCAGATCAATCCGTCCAAACTGGCGTGAAACAAACCAGATCGACCCGCTGGTCGGCAGATAGGTGCGGTAGATGCATTTCAAAATGCTTGTCTTCCCCATGCCGCTGCGACCGTGAATAAGCAGGTGTTCGCCTGCGCTCACGCTAAAACTCACATCGCGCACGGGCGTGATGGTGCGTCCGTCGATCAGGTGCAGGGTAAATGATTTGGTGAGGTTACAAACCTCAAGCAGAGTATTCATGGCATTACAACGCTGACGAAACTAACAATTGCGTATAGGGATGCTGCGGATCTTCCAGAATCTGATCGGTAAGGCCGGCCTCAACGATGTGACCGTTCTTCATCACAATCGTCCGGCGAGCAAGCTGACGCACAACGCCGAGGTCGTGGGAAACCAGCAGCATCGTAATCCGGTCTTCCCACTGAATTCGGCGCAGCAGATCGAGGACGCGGGCCTGTACGGAAACATCTAAGCCGCTGGTAATCTCGTCGAGCAAGAGCAGGCCAGGCCGACTTGCCAGCGCTTTGGCGATTTGCACTCGCTGAAGCATGCCACCGCTAAAAGTTGCCGGCTCGTCATCGATCCGCTCTGGCGGCAGTTCGGTTTTGACCATCAATTCAGTCGTTCGCGCGCGTATCCGACCAAAGTGGCGCCATTCAGCCAGCAGCAGCTTTTCGGCCACGTTGCCACCGATTGAGAAGCGCATATTCAGGCCAAGTTCAGGGCGCTGATAAACGATACCGATCCGACTGTTGCGGAACACCCGCGCTTCATATCGGTTCAGGCTGACAAGATCACGGGCCGGCTCGCCTTCGTCACGATACCAGATATGACCGCTGTCAGGCCGAAGCGCCAGATAGATCATCTGGAGCAGCGTACTCTTGCCGCTCCCACTTTCGCCGACGATACCCAATACCTCACCCGCTTCGAGCTGAATATTCACATCAACACAGGCCCAGACAGTGCCACAGCGCGGGCACCGCGATCGACCATTATCCGGCCCGGTCAGACGATGGCAATCCGGGCAAGTAGGGCCAAAATGTTTGTGCAAGCGCTCGACGCGCAAGAGCCAATTCTCAAGTGTCATAGCAGCGCCTCTGCCTCCGCCAGCCGTTTTGCGCAATACGCCGCATCGGAACAGGTTGAAACCCAGCGCCCACCACTCGCATCGGGCACAAAATGGGTCGTCAGAAAGACCTGCTCGGCGCCACAGCGCGCGCACCGCTGATCGGGCTGGTATTCAGTGCGGAAGGGATAATCTTCAAACTGAAGCGGTTCTACCAACGTGTACGGTGGCACAGCGTAGATTCGTTTCTCGCGCCCGGCGCCAAACAGATAGAGCGTTTCTGCCATATGCAGTTTGGGCACATCCCAGCGCGGGATCGGCGTCGTATCCATCAGGTAGCGCCGATTGACCATCACCGGATACTGGCTGGCAATGCGTAAATCGCCGGCGCGTACCACACTCTCGTACATGTAAACCCACATTTTGCCGTAATCAGACTCGCTGTGCATTGCGGTGGCCCGTTCCAGATTCGGCTCCACCCACCGCAGCGGATCGGCCATTGGCACTTGCAACACCAGGATCTGATCAGCGCGCAACGGTTCTTCAGGGATGCGGTGACGGGTCTGAATCAGACTTGCCGATGCAGTATCAGTGGTCGTCGCGACTCCGGTTGTGCGACCGATCAAGCGGCGGAGATTGACGGCGTTCACACTCTCATCATCGCCCTGATCGATCACTTTGAGCGTATCGTCAGGCGTGATGATCGCGAGCGTAATCTGAAGACCACCCGTGCCCCATCCACGGGCAATCGGCAGATCGCGACTGGCGAAAGGAACCAGATGTCCGGGTAGCGCGACTGCTTTGAGCAGTTTGCGACGAATTTCGCGTTTAGCGTCTTCATCGAGCAGAGCAAAGTTGTACAGTTGATCAATCTTCTCGCTCATACCTGCTCCTCAAGCGCCTGATCAACAAGTTGACCAAGTCGCGTTGGACGTTGGGCCACGTGATCGCGCGCGCGATCAAGCACGCGCAGATCAGCCTCAAAGGTGACATAGTGTGGCAACTTGTAGTGCGCAACAAATCCGCTGGCCTCAATCCCATCACAATGGAGCAGCACGAACTCTTCATCAGCCGCCGGGCCAGACTCACCGCTCAGACTACCGGCGCGCGCCTGAGTCAATACACTATCGAGAATAGCCATGCTCATCACCTTCAGCTCGCTCTGACCGAAGGCAAAGCCGTAACCCACATTGAAACGCGGCGGCTCGTTGCTATTGACCACACTGTGCGCCTTGGAAGCCACTTCGGCCTCAGTCGCTTCAATTTCGCCGATGGTGATTGCCTCACCGGTCAGCGGGTGCGCCACCTGCACTGGGAGATAACCGTAACGCAGCTCAACGAGCGTCGGATGCGCATCGCCGTAGCCTCGCACACTGCTGTAAGCAAAGCTCATAAGACTGCTGGTGTCGGCCTGCGCCATTGCCTGCAAACGCGCGCTCCGTGGACAGGGAAACGTCAATGGTTCGCGCGTAATATCAAACGGATCGGATGACACCGGCTCTGCCGGAATATCCACAATCATCTTTTCCTGCCGCATATAATCGGCGACTTTGGGGAAACACCCCCATTCACCGCTACGTCGACCACCCATCTCGACCAGACGCGCATACTGTTCCGCCGCCTGAGCAACCGCCGCAACATCCTCATCGGCCAATGTGGGTTGGAGCAAGCGGATCAGGTAATCGGTAGCCGGACCGAGAATTTGCCCGCCGGGGATGTCCTTAAAAGAGGCAGAAATGCGACGCAGGCAGAGCATATCGCGTCCCGACACCGGTAGCGAAGCTATTACCCGCGGCAACGTCGTTCGATAGGCGCGCAGCAGGAAGGCGGCTTCAATGCTATCACCTTCTGCCTGTTTAACCGCCAGCGCTGCCAGCAACGGCGCATAAAGCGCTCCTTCATGCATCGCCCGACTAACGGCGTGGCGAAGCTGGTCGCGAATCTGGGGAAGTTGAAGCGGTGTGCTCCCACCGAGCAGACGCAGGCAGGCCACCAGTTCTTCGGCGCGCGCTACAGCCTCAGAGCCACCGCGAACGGCAACATAGCCCATACGATCTCCCGTTCCAACATTATCAATTCATCACCAGTTCGATCTGGGTTGTGCGTGGTAAACCCAAACAGCGAGCATGTTGATCGATGACGAAGATGTCAATACCCAGCGGAAATGGTCGGCGCTGGGCGAGCGCAACCAGTTCAGGTTGCGTCAAACCCGGCAGGCCAACACCAGCCACATCTTTAATGCCCGGCCCTGTGAGACGCAGCGTTACATCGGCATCAACGGCAATTCCCGGCACACACACGAAGAGCGTACAACTATGTTCCGGCTCAAGCAACGTACCCGCTTTCAGTTCACCGATTAGAGCCAAACAGGATGGATCATGAAACAGGGCAAAATCGGCCAGCGCCGGCGCAACCGCTCTGGCATTAGTGCGCAACGTTATCCAGCGCGTCAGCGGATGATCGGCTGCCATCCAATCTGCATCAACGGCCTGTACAAAGCTCACCGTCTGATCAAGCAGGCTCATACACGCCGCTACTGCCGCAAGGTTTGGCTCTTTGCTATTGGAGACTGACGGCGCGCCACTGAATGGCGGTGATGGTAATTGCCCTATCTTTCCGGGCCGGGCCAGACAATCAAGCAAGACGCGAAACGCATGACCATTAAAGCGTTCGAGAGGAGTCGGTTGAGCAGCAACTTGTGTCATAGTTCAGAATGTCTCAAATTCAACCCGCGTTGCCGCGGCGGCGGCGAAACGTCGCTCGTAAGCTTCACTGAGTGTCTGACCTAACTCGGCAATTCGAGGCCGCAGATCGGCATGCGGATCGCCCGGTATGCGCAACGCAGCATCAAGAATGGCAAGCGCCGTCGCGTGATCGGGGTTACGACCCAGCACCATACCAAAACCAAACTGACCGGCGAGTTCCAGCCGCGTCTCAGTCACCAAGAGATCGCCGGCGTTGAAAAGCATGCCGGCTACACCGTCAACCATGCGCAACTGCACCAGCACACAACGTGGCCCGCTGATAAACGTGACTGCATCCGGCGCATAGCGCGCCAGCACCTCATCGGCCAGCGCGCAGACCAGATGCGGCGGACTGCAACTGAGAATATGAGATACCGATAACATCGTTGCCTCTACACTAATATGAGCGTCTAGCGCCAACTGTCACTTTCAAGCGGGTAGCGCTCCATTCGAGCAAAATCGCGAACAGCAACACAGCGTAGGTAAACATCCCCAATTCGCGCAAGTCGAGATAGAAAGCGCTGGCCATAAACATATCATACCCAATCCCACCGGCTCCGGCAGTTGCGCCCATCGCAATCGCAACTGAGAAGTTGATCTCGAAGCGAACGAACGTCCACGAGAGCAACGCCGATGCCGAAGAGGGCAGTACCGCCTGAAATACTGTCTGCCACCAGTTTGCGCCACTCGCTCGCAGCGCCTCAAGCACACCGGCGTCTAGCTCCTCGAACGTTTCCGCATAAGCCTTGACCAGATAGCCGACGGAGTGAAACGCCATCCCAACAACCGCAGCGACACTCCCCAGACCGGCAGCGACTGCAAAGAACAACACCCAGAGCACAGTTGGCACTGCGCGCACGAACGCCATCAATGCTTTCACAGCATCATTCACGCGCCGCGGAGCCAGGTTTTGGGCAGCAAAGAGAGCCAGAAAGAGAGCAAATACCGCGCCGATGACAGTTGTGAGCAGCCCAAGGCTCACTGTAATCATCAACTCTCTCAACAAATCAAACCATGACAGTTTTTCGAGACGCGGTTCGGTAAAGACGATGCGAAAATTATTGATCATATCGCCCAAAGCGGCAAAGACATCGACATTGCGACTGTCAATGGTGATCAATCCATATATGGTCAGCAGAGTGAGCGAAAGCAGGGTGATCTGTAACACCGCGCTGGCGTGGCTGCGCTGTCTGATCTTGATTCGGCTTGCCGATGCCGATGCAGTGACTTCCATCAGAGTATTACCCTCCGAACATAGTTCGATACTGTCTCAATAATCAGCACCACGGCGACGGTCAACAGTACTACCAGACTCGCCGAACCATAGCTGAAATTCTTAAAGTAAAGGTCGAACAGAAAACCGATCCCGGTGCCGGTAAGGATACCAACCAGCGTTGCGCTACGGATATTCGTCTCAATCATGTAGAGCACCCAGCTTATCAACTGAGGCAGACAGGCTGGGATGACACTCTGACTGATAATGGCAGTGTAACCCGCTCCGGTAGCGCGCAGCGCTTCGACCGAGTCGGTGCTCACTTCATCAATGGTTTCCACCATGACACGAGTGATAAAACCGAGCGTAACGAAAAAGAGCGCGAAAAAACCGGTGAATCCGCTTTGACCAAACGAAAAGAGTAAGATCAAAGCCCAGACTGAAACGTCAATGTTGCGGAAGACACTGGCCAGCGCCCGCGCCGGCAAGCTGAACCAGGGATGAGGCCGGGTTGTATTTGCCCCCAGGAGCGCTAATCCGAGACCGAACACTGAAGCGATCGATGAGGATGCTACTGCCATCAAGACGGTTTCCTGCAACTTTTCCAGGATGCGGGGTAGGCGCGACCACGCTCGCTCATCAGGAATAAAATTGGCTATAGCCCAACTGAATGCGCGCGGAATTGCCATCAACCCCTGGGTCACATCGAATTGGGTCATCAGGATCCCGCCATAAGTGAGTGCGGTGATGATCAGGAGAAAGAGCAGTGATTGCAGGCGACGACGGCGAAAGAAGGCTTCAGGCTGCATAGCGCTCCTTAAGATCGAGGATGAGTTCACCGGCTTCAGAGCCGTAGATCTGGTAGATCTGTGCGTTACTCAGCGCATGCGGCGCACCGTCATAGATAATTCGCCCCTTATTGACACCGATAATTCGCTCGGCATAGTGCAGCGCAACATCAACCTGGTGCAGATTGACCAGCACCGTGATCCCCATTGTGCGATTAATATCTTGCAGCGTATCCATGATCACTTTGGCCGAGCTAGGGTCAAGTGACGCAATCGGTTCATCGCACAACAGCATTTTTGGTTTTTGCACCAATGCTCGCGCAATTCCCACTCGTTGCTTTTGACCGCCACTGAGCTGATCGCAGCGCTTGTACATCTGTTCCGTCAGACCAAGCGTCTCAAGAATACGCACCGCGTCGCGCTTCTCCTGTTCGCTGTACAAACCGAGAATACCTTGCAGCGTGTTCTTATAACCGAGGCGACCATGCAACACATTTTCTATCACACTCAGCCGGTTGACGAGATTGTAATGCTGAAAGATCATCCCGATCTGAGTGCGATGGCGTCGTAGCGCTGCGCCGCGCAACTGTGGCACACTCACCCCGGCAAAGCGAATATCGCCACTTGTCACGTCAATCAGTCGATTGATGCAGCGCAGAAGTGTTGATTTGCCGGCTCCGGAAGGGCCAATAATCGCGACAAATTCACCAGGTTGCACGGAAAAGCTCACGTTGTCGAGCGCTACTGTCTCAGTGCCGTACCGCTTAATCACCGAGTCAACTTCGAGTATCGTCATACGAGGTGCCTCACCTTCTGAACAGACACTGGTTTTAGCCAGCAATGGACTAAAACCAGTGTCGATAGTTAGTTATCAATTAGCGCAGCGCCCGAATTGGCTCGAAGAAGGAGTCATCGACTACGATAAAGCGCTCATCCTGCGTCTTGCGGAAGAGTGGCTTGAAGCCTGCATCAATCTCGGCCTTGGTGGCAAAAATGCGGGGATTGTTCGCAACTGCATCGGAAGTCAGCGCATCCTGGAGCCGCTTGATCTCGTCGGCGGTGAGCATGCCGCTATTAGCAACGAACGGCGCGTTGATGACCGGAGTCGACGAGATAATGACAAATTCGGCGCCGGGGAACTTATCGAACGGTTCATCGGCGTTAGCGATCACACGGTATACTGCGCCAGGTCTGTTCGCCTCGCCTGATACCAGCTCGACATAATTGCTGACACAGGCATCACAGAACGCAGCCACATCAACATTGCCTGAAAGCAGATTGACTGCCGAACCCTGGTGTGAACCACCGAATTGAACATCGCTGAAGAACTTGTTCGCGCCACCCTCGATCAAGTCGTCAGCAGTCAAACCTTTCCATCGTTCTTGCTGACCGAAGTACTTGACGATGCTTGCTGATGGCACGCGGAAACCTGAGGTAGAACTGCTCGACACGAACGAGAAGCGCTTACCCTGGATGTTATCAATCTTGAAGACACCGTTCTCTTGATAATTGCCCTCCTGACCGCGCATAACAGCCAGCCAGCTGTAGTAGACGGCAGTCTCCTTCGTGCCATCCGCGCCACTCGGAATGACCAGCGGAACGATCTTGTTGTTCCGCTCGCGCGCCTGCACGTATCCCTCAGCGCCAAAGAAGCCAAGGTGGGCATTGTTGTTGGCAATAGCTTCGATCGCAATGAGGTAGTCAGTAGTGGTGCGATGTTCAACCGGACGACCAAGCGTCTCGCTAATGACAGCGCCAATAGCCTCGCGCGCATCCTTCAGTTCTGCGCCCGACTCATTGGGCAACCATGCGATAATGACCGGGGTGTTCTGGTTTGTTGTTGTGCCGGCAGTACTGCCGCCAGCGCCACAGGCAGCGAGAACCAATGCGAGAACCGACAGTAGCAGTGCAATCCGCAAAGACCGCATACGACGCACCCTCCTTAACAGGCGTAACTGACGATGCCAGCGCATCGCCAGTAGCAGTCTAGGCGGAAAGTATTATGAAAAAATTATGGAAATATAGAAATCTTGTTAAGCTACAGTGAAACCTGTGCAAAGATTGTGCGTCAATAATTCCTCTGCGCCAACCAATTCACCACATCAGTGACATTCAAACCACCCTGAGAACCATCTCGCCCTATGCCACCGCTCACCCCCCTCTGACCCGCCTGAACCAACAAGCGCAGTGCCCCTCGGCACTGCGCTCGTCCGTTCACCCCATCGGTAGCGCTCAGACTGAACCAACAAGCGCAGTGTTCCTCGGCACTGCGCTCGTCCGTTCACCCCATCGGTGGCGCTCAGACCGCTGCGCAAACCGTCTCGCCCTGCGCCACCCCTCACCCCTCTGACCCGCCTGAACCAACAAGCGTAGCGCCCCTCGGCGCCGCGCCCTTCCTTGCACCCCATTAGTAGCGTTCAGACCGCTGCGCAAACCGTCTCGCCCTGCGCCACCCCTCACCCCTCTGACCCGCCTGAACCAATAAGCGCAGTGCCCCTTGGCACTGCGCTCGTCCATTCCATCCCAACCAACTCACGCCATCGGTGGCCGATAGGCGCGCGTCGGGTTGGGCAATAGCTCAACCTCTACTCCTAATCGCTCTCGTATCCACTTGATCGCGCGATGCTGCACCGCTTTGGTCGCCGAAACACTACGGCCTAACTGGCGCGCCGCATCCTCGATCGACAAACCTGCCTCGAATCGGAGCGCCAGAATCTGCCGATAATGCTCCGGCAATCGTCCCAACACCTGCTGCATCTCTTCCTTATCCCACACCTGTTCCAACATCATCACCGGATCCTCCACCGCGAGCGGCCACTGATCCCGCTCCAGGCTCACAACTCTCCTGGCGCGTCGCAACGTCGTGACCGCCTGATCACGGGCCAGGCGAAACAACCACGCTGCGACTGGCGCACCCCGATCCTCATACTGCGCCGCTCGCTCTAGCAATCGCACAAATACTTCTCCGTGCGCGTCCTGTGCGAGATCGGCATCACCAAGCCGCCGGTACAAATACCGATATACCTGTGGACCGTAGGTTTCATAAATCCAGCTCACGATCTGTGGGTCACGCCGGCGCAATCCGGCTACGATGTCGTGGTGCGATGGTGTTGTCATACTCCTTACTCCATACAGACTGCAGCGAATCCACCCCTGCGGCGAACAGCATCCCCTTCCGGACTCATCGCCCGGCGAACCGTGTCAGACCTGTCATTCCTCCTTTCCAACCTTACGATTGTCGGTAAGAGTGAGTATAGCAAATCGGAGGGCAAAAAAATGGTAACGCTTTTGCAAAATTTTCGCATGCACTACGCGGCCATCGCCTGCGCCCGTGACCACCGCGCCCGA
>NZ_CAKZNK010000063.1 GCF_937129525.1 uncultured Chloroflexus sp.
TGCCATCGGCCAATCAAGCCCTCGCTGGGCCTCAACCTGCGCTCGACCTTGCCAGCAGCTTATCCATAACTGACGTTAAGTTAGCGGAGCATGGTTGCCGGGTCTGACACACTTTGCCGGTGGCAAGGAACATTCTGCCAGAGCTGATACACTCTTAGGCTACGGTGTTGAGGAATGCCAGTTACGATCTTTTACGATTTTTTCGAGCGCGTGTCATCTTAAAACCTGCAACATTCCATCACCGTCAGACTGGCAACCGCTAGTCAAAGAACCACACGCCGTAGGGCAGGTTGCAGTTCACCGCGACGATGTTGCGGCGCTGAATGCTACCTCTCCGGCGTTTGTCAGCTACCTGCGCCTGACAGGTGATGGCATCGGATACCGTTGACTCCCCTCACTCATTTCGACTGCTCAGACATTTCCGCCGGGTTTTTGGCGAGGAGCAAACAAAGCTGCGGTCGACCCTCCCACAGACTACCTGATTACAATCGGGATATTACAGCACGCTACCTGTTGTGACATCTGCCATCGATGTGCCTGTTCAGGCGGATGGCGCAGGCTGGCATGCGCCACGTGTGTTGCTGCGGAGAAAATTCGTAAAATCTCGAAAGTTCTTGACAAGATTTGAAAATTCGTATAGACTATCAAAACAATTCCAGGCAAGTATTGAATGGGCTAGAACACCATGATGGAACAGAGCCAGGATGCACTCCCACCCGAAGTACGGCGCGATCAAATCATGACGCTGCTGCAGCGGTATGGGCAGATCTCGGTCAAATGGTGCGCTGAACAACTCGGCGTTTCTGAAGTGACCATTCGCAGCGATTTTGCCCTCCTGGAGCGCGAAGGTCTGCTCAGACGAGTGTGGGGTGGAGCCGTCCTTGATCGACCGCTTTGGCCAGAAGGCAGCTTCGCATCACGCTTGAAAGTTCAGTCCAAAGAAAAAGAGCGCATTGCGCGCGCCGCAGCCGAGCTGATTGCCGATGGCGATACCGTGATGCTCGATGCCAGTACGACCGCATATGCTATTGCGCGCCAGATTGCCGACCGGCGCAATCTGACCGTCATTACCAATGGTATGCATCTTGCGCTGGCGTTGGGGGCTTATTCAACAATCACCACTATCGTGATTGGCGGCCAGGTGCGCGGTGATACCGGTTCATTGACCGGTACGCTCGCCGAAGAGATGCTTCAGCGGTTGCATGCCGACAAAGGATTCTTTTCAGCTCGAGGATTAACGACAGCGAAAGGTTTGACCGAGAGTTCGATTCCTGAGGGGTTGTTGAAGGCGGAGATGGTACGACACGTCGATCGGGTCATTGCGGTGCTCGATAGCAGCAAGCTTGGCCAAACGGCGCTGACCAGCTTTTGTCCGGTCGAGGCGATTCATCAGCTCATCACTGCCGGCCCAGAAGCGACCGAACGCAGCGCGCCCTTCACCGAGTTCTTTCCGGTCACCATCGTGTAGCGAGGAGGCTATGCAGACGACTCCTGTGTTGGAGATGCGCGATATTTCGCGCCGATTTGGCAATACGCAGGCGCTAGACGGCGTGAGTCTGCGCCTGTATCCAGGTGAAGTTCATGCGCTGCTCGGCGAGAATGGCGCCGGTAAATCAACGCTGATCAAGATAATGACCGGCGTTCATCAGCCCGATAGTGGTCAGATCTTGCTTGATGGCAAGCCCGCGCGTATCGGCAGCACATTGGAAGCGCAGCGGTTGGGCATTGCGGCGATATATCAAGAACCGTTGATGTATCCCGATCTGAATGTAGCGGAAAATATCTTCGTTGCTCACGCCGGTCGCAGGTGGCTGGTTGATTGGGGTCAGATGTACCGCGCGGCGGAAGCGATCCTGGCTCAGCTCGACGTGCATCTGGATGTGCGCCAGCCGGCACGCGGTTTGAGTGTCGCTGCCCAACAAACGGTTGAGATTGCCAAAGCGCTGTCATTGCAGGCGCGCGTGCTGATCATGGACGAACCCACAGCGGCGCTGTCGGCGCACGAAGTTGAGCAACTCTTTGCCATTGTGCGCCGGTTGCGCGCGCAAGGGGTTGCAATCCTCTTCATTTCTCACCGGCTAGAAGAGGTGTTTGCGATTGCCGACCGGATTACGGTCTTTCGTGATGGCCGCCTCATTTCATCGGCCCTCCGGACAGAAGTCACCGTTGAGCAGGCAATCCGTGACATGGCCGGACGCAGTGTTGAGCAGCTCTTTCCCAGACGGCACACCGTTCGTGACGAGATACTTGTGCAGGTGCGCAACCTGGGTCGTCAGGGGGTATTCCAGGGTATTTCGTTCGATGTGCGCGCTGGCGAGGTACTGGGTTTTGCCGGTCTAGTGGGTGCGCGTCGCACAGACGTTGGGCTGGCGTTGTTTGGTATCGCCCCCGCCGATCATGGAACGATCACCATCGCTGGCCAATCAGTGCGAATAACCAACCCACATCAGGCAATGCGTTTTGGTATTGCCTATGTCAGTGAAGATCGCCGTGGATTGGGCTTATCGTTGCCCATGTCGATTGCGGCAAATATTACTCTCCCTACCCTGCAACGGTATCTCAATTCGTTGGGTTTATTGCGTCGGCGTGATGAGGTTGCCACCGCAGAAGAGTTTCGTCAGCGGCTGGCAATCCGCGCGCCATCGGTCGATGTTGCAGTTGGCACGTTATCTGGTGGCAATCAGCAAAAGGTAATGTTGAGCAAGTGGCTCAATACGCGACCACGACTGCTAATCCTCGATGAGCCGACTCGCGGGATTGATGTTGGCGCCAAGGCTGAAGTGCATCAAATGATCGATCAACTGGCTGCAGAAGGTATTGCCATCATCCTGATCTCTTCCGATCTCCCTGAGGTGCTGGCGATGAGTGATCGGGTGTTGGTTATGCGCGAAGGTCGGCAAATGGGGATCTTTGCCCGCCATGAAGCAACTCAGGAGCGGGTTCTGGCCGCGGCGATGGGGCAATCTCACACCGTCGGCACGACGACTGCGGAAACGATAGGGAGCGCATCATGAATAGCTGGCGTCAGCGGATTCGACCAGAACAGATTCGCGAATTGAGTCTGGTCGGACTGATTGTCATTGCCTTGCTTGTCTTTGGCTGGCAGATCGAGAATTTTCTGTCGGCGCGCACATTTAACCGCATTACGACCAGTGTTGCCATCGTTGGCATGGTGGCGATTGGGCAGACTCTGGTCGTATTGACGCGCAACATTGATCTGTCAGTTGGCTCGATTGTCGGCTTTACCGCCTATTTTGTGGGAGCGCAACTGGCCGCCAATCCGACTATGCCACCGGCAGCGGCAGTGGCGCTGGCGGTACTGGTCGGCGGCGCAATGGGGTTGTTTAACGGCGTGATTGTAGCCTATGGTCGTGTGCCGGCAATTATTACTACCCTGGGAACACTCGCGATTTACCGCATGTTGTTGATCAATTACGCCAATGCTCGCACGATTACGGTCGACTCACTACCGTCATGGGTTGTAGAACTGAGCCGGCAGACGCTGCTTACCATCGGCGATTTTGCCGTGCGGCCTCTGTTTGCTATCACCATCATCGCGGTGATTGTGTTTCAGTTTGTGCTGGGCTATACCATCTTTGGCCGTCGTCTGTACGCAATCGGCTCGAATCCAGAAGCTGCTCGTTTCGCCGGCTTACCCGTGCAGCAGACCGTACTGGCAGCGTTTGTGCTCTGTGGCATGCTGGCCGGGTTGGCCGGATTTCTCTTCCTGTCCCGCTTCGGCAATATCACCGCTGTCGCCGGTCAGGGTATCGAACTCGAGTCGGTTGCGGCAGTCGTAGTCGGCGGGGTCAATACGTTTGGCGGTTCGGGTACGGTGTTTGGCGCGCTGCTTGGCGCTTTCCTGATCGATCTGCTCGGGCAGGGATTATTGCGCTGGCTGGGTATCAGTGAGTTTTGGCGCGATGCTTTGCTCGGACTGTTAATCTTGCTGGCAGTTGCCTCGGATTCAGTCATTTTGGGCTGGTTGCGCCGTTTGTGGGCTGCGCCGGCAGTGCGCGTGGAGGCTGGCAATGAACGCTAAGTTGCGCCGCTTGTTGAGCTGGGAAGGTCTGCTTCTGGCAATTTTGCTCGTGGTTGCCACGCTAAATACCAATCTTGCTCCAGCATATTTAAGCTTGAATAATCAGATCAATCTCTTTCAACTGTCGATTGAGAAGATCATGGTTGCGCTGGTGATGACCTTCATCATCATCAACGGCGAGATCGATCTATCGGTTGCCTCAATCATGGGGTTGGCTGCTTGTGTGGTGGCGGTGTTGTTCGAGCAGGGTGTTCCACTGGTTGCCGCCATCGTGGTGGCGTTACTGGCCGGTTTGCTCTGCGGCGCATTCAACGGTTTTTGGGTCGCGTATGTGGGTTTGCCCTCGCTGGCCGTGACCCTCGCCGGTATGATTGGGTTCCGTGGCATTGCTCGCATCCTGATCGAAGATCGTTCTATCGGTGGTTTTCCGGCCTGGTTTACGACGCTCGGTCAGCAACCACTGCTCGGGCCATTCCCTTTCAGCCTCCTCCTTTTCGGCTCTCTCTTCGCGCTGGCCTTTGTTATCCTGCACTATTCCGGTGTCGGAAGACTGGTCTATGTGGTTGGGCACAATGCGGCAGTAGCCCGCTATTCCGGTGTTGATGTGCCGCGCCTTAAGCTCGGTCTGTTTTGCGCTTCGGGCTTGATTGCAGCCCTGGCTGGTGTTCTGCTGGCGGCGCGTTTGGGGGCGGTACGCGGGAATACAGCCGATGGCTTTGAGCTTGACATCATCACAATGGTGCTACTCGGTGGAGTAAGCATTTTCGGTGGTGCAGGCACGTTAGGTGGCGTGGGCCTGTCAATTCTACTCATCCTCAACCTCCGGAACGGGATGTCGTTAATGAATGTTACCGGCAATGTGCAAACCGGCGTGGTTGGGATGTTGTTAATTCTCTCGGTTTTACTTCCCAATCTGGCTCACGTCGCGCGCGATCGCTGGCAGCGGCGCGCTATGCAACGAAAGGAGGTGCAAGCGAGTATCGAAACCAGTGCTTCATCATAACAGAGGGTTCTCGAACAGTGCCGTTCCGTCTGTACTCAGATGAGGAGTATCTGTATGAAGGTGACCAACCGGTTTTCATTGTTGACGATTGGATTGATCCTGGTAATGTTGCTGGTTGCATGTGGTTCACAACCTCAGACTACAGCGCCTACCAGCGCACCGGCGCCTACCAGCGTGCCAGCGCCCACCAGCGCACCGGCGCCTACCAGCGCGCCGACAGGAGCCGTGGTTTCGGCTACTCCTGGTCTCGATATCGATATGATCCTGCTCCCGAAATTCCTCGGGATTGCCGTCTTCGATCAAGCTTATGAAGGCGCCAAAGAGGCCCATGCTGAGCTAGGGAATAAGGGCGATCTCATCTTCACCGGTCCGACCGCCGAAAATTCGGTGGCGGGTCAGATCGAGACGTTGACGAACGCGGCCACGCAGGGGGTGAAGGCGGTGATGCTGTCGAACAACGCTGGCGACCAGATCGCCGCTGCGGCACAGGCGGCGCAGGCTGCCGGGGTGAAGGTGGTGACGTGGGATTCGCCGATCCCGTCGGCGCAAGGCGAGAGCGTGTTTGTGGCGCAGGTCGATTTCACCGAGACGGGACGGGTGATGGCGGATATGGCGCTGGCGATTCTCGGCCCGGCAGGGGGTGAGTTTGCGATTTTGTCGGCGTCGCCGGATGCGGCGAACCAGAATGCGTGGATCGCGGCAATGAAGCAGGTGTTGACCGAACCGAAGTACGCCAATCTGAAGCTGGTGGATACGGTGTACGGCAACGACCAGTCCGAGGAGAGCTACAACCAGGCGCTGGCGCTGGTAGACAAATACCCGAACTTGAAGCTGATCATGGCGCCGACGACGGTGGGGATTGCGGCGGCGGCGAAGGCGATGACCGACGAAGGCTTGTGCGACAAAGTGAAGGTGTCGGGATTGGGCCTGCCCTCAGAGATGGTCAGCTACACGCTCAGCGGATGCGCGCCGCAGTTTGCCCTGTGGAGCTTCAAAGACCTTGGCTACCTGACCTACTATCTGGCCTACGGACTGGCGACTGGCCAGTTGCAAGGAGTCGAGGGCGAGCGCTTCAACGCAGGCCGGATGGGTACCTATACGATTGAGAAAGATCCCACCCGTCCCAACGGTTTGCGCGTCTTGATGGGTCCCTTCACGGTCTACACTGCCGAGAATGTGAACGAGTAGCGGCGTAGCGCAGTCGCAAGTCTTGTGACTGCGCGTGGAACATGCAGATATGGGTAAACGATAGAGACACGTAGCTAGCAGGTAAGGCGGGCGATGCAACGCATCGCCCCACATTCACTTCCTGAGAGGGTATCATGAAACGGGTCGGATTTACCCTTAAAGTCAAACCTGAACTTATCGAAGAGTACAAGGCCCATCACGCGAACGTCTGGCCTGAAATGCTCGACGCGCTTCGCCGGCATGGCTGGCGCAATTACACGCTCTTTTTGCGTGACGATGGTCTGTTGTTTGGCTATGTCGAGGTGCCGGAGAGTTTCGAACAGGCGCTGGCCGGTATGGCAACCGAAGAGGTCAATGCGCGCTGGCAGGCGATGATGGCGCCCTATTTTGAAAATCTGAGCGGCGCATATGCCGATCAGAGCATGGTGCAACTGGAAGAGGTATTTCATCTCGATTGAAACGACAGCGAACGATCTGTCGGTTAGCGCAACGAATACAAGCGTTGGGATGGTAGTTTGCGCTACAGAGCCTACTGAAAGCGCGAACATCGCGCTAGAATGATGGCTGAGCACAACGGGAGAAAACCATGTCATTTACTGCGCCAACGGCAACGCAGATCGAGGCGGCATATGCCATTGCTCGTGATCGCTACGCGGCATTGGGAGTCGATACGGAAGCTGCATTGACGATGCTGTCGTCGGTGAGCATTAGCTTGCACTGCTGGCAGGGTGATGATGTCGGCGGATTTGAAAATCCGGGTGGCCCGCTTGAGGGTGGCATTGCTGCCACCGGTAACTATCCGGGTAAAGCGCGCAATGGTGACGAGTTACGCAGCGATCTCGATCTGGTGTACCGGTTGTTGCCCGGACGCCATCGCCTCAATCTACATGCCATTTACGCCGAAACCGGTGGCGTCAAAGTAAGTCGTGATGAATTGCGCCCTGAACACTTTGCCGCGTGGCTCGATTGGGCCAAAGCTAATGGTCACGGTATTGACTTCAATCCAACCTGCTTTTCGCATCCGCTGGCTGCCGATGGTATGACGCTCGCCCATCCCGATCCCGCCATTCGGCGCTTCTGGATCGACCACTGCATCGCCTGTCGGCGGATCGGCGCCCATTTTGGACGCGAACTCGGTACACCGTGTGTCACCAACATCTGGATCCCCGATGGCGCGAAGGATAATCCGGTCGATCGATTGGGGCCGCGCCAGCGTCTGCGCGAATCACTTGACGCGATCCTGGCCGAACCACTTGATCCAGCTCACAATCGTGATGCCGTGGAAGCAAAACTCTTCGGGATCGGTTCAGAAAGCTATGTGGTCGGCTCACACGAGTTCTATCTTGGCTATGCCGTCAGCCGACCCGGTCTGCTCATCTGCCTCGATAGCGGTCATTTTCACCCAACTGAAACGATTTCCGATAAGATCTCAGCAGTGTTATTGTTTGTTGATGAACTCTTGCTCCACGTCAGCCGAGGCGTTCGTTGGGATAGCGATCATGTTGTTACCTTTTCTGACGAGACACAGGCGATAATGCAAGAGGTCGCGCGCGGTGGTTTTCTGAGCCGAACCCACATCGGTCTTGACTTTTTCGACGCCAGCATTAACCGGGTCGCGGCCTGGACAATTGGCGCGCGTAATGCGCTGCGAGCATTGCTAGTGGCCCTACTCGAGCCAACTGCGCGATTGCGTGAACTTGAGCAGGCTGGTGATACGACAGCGCGCCTGGCTCTGCTCGAGGAACTGAAGGGAATGCCATGGCAGGCCGTATGGGATGTCTACTGCTACCGCAACGACGTGCCGGTTGGGATGAGTTTTCTCAACGAAATCCGTCGTTACGAGGCTGACGTACTGGCAGCGCGAGGATAACGGAACCTGGTGAAGGAGAGTTGAACAGGCGTAGCGAGGGAAGCGGTTGGCGCTCAGATAGTTTACCCGCATGAAGGTTGTGAATCCACCCGTTACTGTCGAACAAAACAGGGAGTCTCCCCAATGAATACCGATACCACTCGTTTCCGCCACGTCGCTTACGGCTGGGATGAGGCTTATGCGGCAACGCTCGATCCGGTGGCCCGGCTGGTCTACCGTTCGAATCTGTTGGGAAGTGATCAGCGGATCACCAATACCGGTGGCGGCAATACATCGACCAAGCTTAGCGAACCTGATCCACTAACCGGCGCGCCGGTTGATGTGTTGTGGGTTAAGGGATCGGGCGGTGATTTGCGCACCAGTACCCGCGCGAATTTTGCCTCGCTTGAACTGAGAAAGTTGCATGAACTGCGGTCGATGTATCTGCGCGATCCCAATCGTGGACCGAAAACCGCAATCGAAGATGCAATGGTTGATCTCTACCCGCATTGCACCTTTAACCTGAATCCGCGCGCGTCATCGATTGACACACCACTCCATGCCTTCATTCCCTACCGTCATGTCGATCATATGCACCCCAATGCGGTGATCGCGATTGCAGCTTCGCGCAATGGTGAGCGTCTCACCCGTGAAATCTACGGTGATGAAGTGATCTGGACGCCATGGCAACGACCCGGTTTCGATCTTGGCCTGACGCTCGAGCGTATCTGTCGTGAACATCCTCAGGCGAAGGGTGTCATTTTAGGGGGGCATGGCCTGATCAACTGGGCCGATGATGACCAGGAGTGCTACGAGCGTACCCTGGAACTGATCGAGCGCGCGGCGCGTTACATTGAAGCGCGCGACCGTGGTGAAGCGACGTTTGGTGGGCCAAAATATGCAGCGCTCGCGCTTGAGGAGCGACGGAGCACGATTGCTGCAATTCTCCCGTGGTTGCGCGGTCAAATCAGTCAGCATCGCCGTTTTATTGCCACCTTCCAGGATGATGAGCGAACGTTGCGCTTTGTTAACAGCTTTGATGCGCCGCGCCTGGCCGAGTTAGGGACGAGCTGCCCCGATCACTTTCTGCGCACCAAGATCAAGCCGCTCTACATCGATTGGAATCCGCAAGCCGAAAGTTTGAGCGATCTGCGTCGTAAGCTGGCTGAAGGACTGGAACGGTATCGCGCTGACTATATCCGCTATTACGAGACCTACCGTCAGCCCGACTCGCCACCGATGCGCGATCCAAACCCGACCGTCATCCTCATTCCGGGTTTGGGTATGATTGCGTGGGGGAAAGACAAGAGTGAGTCGCGGGTAACCGCTGAATTCTACACTGCGGCGATTGAGGTAATGCGGGGAGCAGAGGCAATCGATGAGTATGTCGCGTTGCCGCTGCAAGAAGCGTTTGATATCGAGTACTGGCAGCTCGAGGAGGCTAAACTGCGCCGGATGCCGCCGGAGAAAGAATTGGCCCGGCAGGTGATTGCGGTAATTGGCGGAGGCAGTGGCATTGGTCGCGAGGTAGCGCTGCGGCTGGCTGACGAGGGCGCGCATGTTGTCTGTGTTGACAAGGATGATGTCGCGGCTCAGGCTACTGCCCAGGCGATTGTCGACCGTCACGGTATGGGAATCGGGGTTGCCGGTAGCGATATATCTGCCTGCGGACCGGCTATCGGATTGACGGCTGACATTACAGACCGGAACAGTGTGCGCGCGATGTTGCGGCAAGTGTCACTGGCCTATGGCGGTCTTGATGCAGTGGCGATTACTGCCGGTATCTTTGTGGCCCCTGACGCCGAGGGCCGCATCCGTGACGATCAGTGGGCGTTGACCTTCGCGGTCAACGTGACCGGTCACTATCTGGTTGCCGATGAAGCGGCGAAGATCTGGCGTGAACAAGGATTGCCGGCAAATCTGGTATTAACCACGTCGGTTAATGCAGTGGTGGCAAAGAAGGGATCGCTGGCTTATGACACCAGCAAAGCAGCAGCCAACCATCTCATTCGCGAGCTGGCCATTGAGCTGGCGCCATTAGTGCGGGTTAATGGTGTAGCTCCGGCGACAGTGGTGCAGGGTAGCGGAATGTTTCCACGCGAGCGGGTCATCTCTTCATTGATCAAATACGGGATTCCCTTCACACCTGATGAACCTACCGAGTCGCTGACCGAAAAACTGGCCCGTTTCTATGCCGAACGGTCGTTGCTCAAGCGTCCGATTACACCGGCTGACCAGGCTGAAGCCTTTTTCTTGTTGCTGAGCCAGCGTTTGCGCCAGACCACCGGCCAGATTCTGACGGTCGATGGCGGTTTGCACGAAGCCTTCTTGCGGTGATGTGGCGAAACCAGCGGGCAATAGCGTGGAGGGTTGCGGAGTAGCGACGCGCGTTGACGCTACGCCACGATGCCTGCTTACCTGAACAATCCGTGGTTTGATGATCAGGTCGAAGCTATCGGCTCAGAACGGTCATGTATGTTGGCGAGGCAACGTTATGGCTGAACAAGCGCACTTTCTCGCAGTTGATATTGGCGCTTCGAGCGGTCGGGTTATCCTTGGGCGATGGGACGGCAGCCGGTTTGCCCTTGAAGAGACTCATCGCTTTCCAAATGGCATGGTGGAACACAATGGCCATCTCTTCTGGGACATCAACCAACTCTGGCGCGAGATTCAGTATGGATTGCATCAGTATGCCCGGCACGAACCGGTTGGCTTGCTGGCCAGCATTGGGATCGATACATGGGCAGTTGATTATGGCCTTCTCGACGCTGATGGGGCATTGCTTGGCGATCCCTTTGCCTACCGTGATCCGCGCAACGAAGGCATGGCTGAGCAGGTTGACGCTTTTATCTCTCCCACCGAACTCTACGAACGCACCGGTTTGCAGCGGTTGCCATTCAATACGCTGTACCAGTTGTACGCCGAACGTCAAGGCGAACGACTGGCGCGGGCAGCGACAATGCTGCTTATTCCCGATCTCTTCCATTACTGGCTTACCGGACAGCGAATAGCCGAGTACACTAACGCTTCCACAACGATGCTGCTTGATGCCCGGCAGCGGATCTGGGCCACTGACTTGCTTGATCGGTTAGGGCTACCCGGCCATATCTTGCCGCCTTTAGTGATGCCCGGCACGCGCCTCGGCCCGTTGTTGCCTGAGCTGCAAGCAGCGTTGGGCTTACCGGCGAGCGTGACGGTAGTAGCAGTGGGTACGCACGACACAGCGAGCGCAGTTGCGGCAGTGCCACATCTCGATACCCACAGCGCCTACATCAGCAGTGGCACATGGAGTCTAGTTGGGGTAGAACGGAGCGAACCGCTGATCAACGAAGCAGCTCGACTTCTGAATGTGACCAACGAAGGTGGAGTGTATGGCACGATCCGTCTACTCAAGAACGTGAGTGGGTTGTGGCTGGCGCAAGAGTGTCAACGGCGCTGGCGCGAAGAGGGTTTAGCGCTCGACTGGGATGAGATCGTGAACCAGGCTGCGGCTGTGCCGGCGCGCCGTTCGCTTATCGATCCCGATGCGCCAGAGTTTCTTGCTGTCGGCGATATGCCGGCGCGCATCCGTGACTACTGTCGGCGCACCGGCCAACCTGTGCCAGAGACGGTCGGCGAGATTGCGCGCTGCTGTTTCGATAGTCTGGCGATGCGCTACCAGCAGGTGATCGACGCTCTGGCAGAGTTGACCGGGCAGACTATCACGACGATCCGCATTGTTGGCGGTGGGAGTCAGAATAGCTTGCTCTGCCAGCTTACTGCCGACGCCTGTCAACGGCCAGTTGTGGCCGGCCCAGCCGAAGGCACTGCGCTGGGCAATATCCTGGTGCAGGCCATTGCGATGGGTTACCTACCCGATCTGGTCACCGCGCGACAGGTAGCCGCTGCGTCGGTAGCGCAACAACGGTACGAACCGCGTCAGGGATGATCTGGTTGGGGTTGATAGAGGAATGCGATGCAGTCATCACAGCTCCTCTATCCGCCCCAAGATCTCGTTTGCCTGGGCTACAATTGCTCGCCGTTCGTCAGTGCTCAACCGTCGCAGTCCCAATACTGCCGGTCCAAGGCGAGGATTGGCCCGCAGCCGCTCTTCGTGAGTGATTAAAAAATGCCAGTAGAGCGTGTTGAATGGGCATGCCTGCGACCCGACGCGCGCTTTGCGGTCGTAAACGCAGCCTTTGCAATAGTCACTCATCTTGTCAATGTAAGCGGCGCTAGCGATGTACGGTTTGGTAGCTGTGCGCCCGCCATCGGCATTGAGCCCCATTCCGATCACGTTTGGTGTGACTACCCACTCGTAAGCATCAATGTAACATTCGAGAAACCAGTCATTGACTGCTTGCGGTCGGATGCCGGCCAGCACGGCAAAGTTGCACAGTACCATCAAGCGCTCGATGTGGTGGCAGTAGCCGCTATCCAACACGCGGCTGATAACCTTGCTCAGACAGCGCATGCGGGTCCGTCCCGTCCAAAACCAGTCCGGCAGCGGTCGTTCAGCCCGCCACGCATTGGCTTGCAACAGATCGGGCATAAGTTCCCAGTAACGGTAGTAAATGTATTCGCGCCAGCCGATAATCTGGCGCACAAAACCTTCGACTGACGCCAGTGGCGCGTGACCATGCCGGTAGGCGTCAACCGCTGCCTGCGCCGTCTCAAGCGGGTCGAGCAACCCGATGTTGAGCAGGGGTGAAAGCTGTGAATGGAACAGCAGATCGTGTTCGCTGCTCATTGCGTCTTCAAAGGGGCCAAAATCGGGCAGCCGCCGGGCAATGAAGTCGGCTAACGCCTGCAATGCCTGCTCCCGTGTTACCGGTAGATCAAAGTCATCGGCTGAACCGATGGCACGAGGGCAGGCAACGGCGAGATCGGCAATGACCTGGCGGGTGATCTCGTCGGGAGCGAATCGTAACGGTGGTGGCACCGGTCGGCCATCGTAGCGCCGGCGATTTTCGTGGTCAAAATTCCAGATACCACCGGTGGGATTTCCGTCAGGTTCGATCAACAGACCGGTATGCCGGCGCATAGCCCGGTAAAATGGTTCCATAAGCGCCGGTGGGCGGTTTGGCGGGTAGCGTTCGACCAGAAAGAGGGTGTTGGGTAGGATCGTGATTGCGATCCCAGGCTCGTCGGCAAGGCGTTGCTGGAATTGCCGGGTAGCGTATTCTGCCGCAGCCATGCAGATGAGGTGGCGCGTACCGAAGGTGGCAACGTGTTCGCGCAGACCGGTAAGAAAATCGGGCGCTACGCGATAGTCAACGTCATAGCCGGCAGCGCGCAATGCGGCGGCGTAATGGCGCATCGCGCTGATAATCAGCACGAGTTTGCGGCGATGATAAGGTCGCTGATTGAGCCGGGCAAGCGACTCGATCATCACCACCCGCCTCCCGGCTTTTAAACCGGGGTGGTAGGGACTAAGCTGGTCGCCGAGAATCCAGACCGATTCAGAAGTAGATGTCATCTAGAGCAGGAATGGGTGGGCTTAATGCCGAAAGAGGCGGTCAAGTGCGGCATTCCATGCCTTCATGCGTTCAGGATCACCGCCAACATCAGGGTGATGTAAGCGAGCCATCGCTTTGCGAATGGCATTCGCTTCATCCTCGCTGATCTGGCCGGCCAGTGAGCTAATATCAATGATTGCTCCGGGACGCGACTCTTCCTGGAGCGAGGCTTCAAGCCGCTGAGCGCGAGCGCGCCACATATCACGTTCGTGGCAGAGAATGGTGTTTTCGCGCATCGTCTCGGTGAGCGTCTCAACCATCTTGGCATGGGCGCGCTGAGCTTCTTGAGCCGCCGCCATCGTCTTTTCCAGTTGACGCCGCAGCGAACGGATCAATGCCTGCGCTTCAGAGAGTTCTCGTCGCAGAAGCTCCAACTCGCGCTGGGTGCAACTATTGCCGGTTGGTGTCAACTCTTCCGAGGTTAACACGCTCGTCTCCTCGTTCCTTCCAGGTTTTGTATCTCTAGTATAGCGCAATTCAGGGTATATCCGGGCTTGGCTCGCTACTATTATACCGTATAATTCGGGCCGCCTTAAGTCACTGATGGCGAGATGTATTGTGTTCGTAGCAAAGCGGTAGGGGTCGCGGGGCATTGCCGCCGCGACCCATCGTACATGTGGCAACGGCCACTTGCCAGTGGCCGTAGGGGGGTTATGGGGAGCAACAGTGAGGATTCGGAGGATACATGTCGGGCGATGTCTGTTGCTCCATCGCTCGACCTGTGAAAAGTATAGCAAGCATGGTTACGTCTGTGTATCCGCCTTAAGACTGATTCTGGTTGCTGGTTGTACGATCGTCATCTTGCGCATGTCGCTGCCGAAATACTGCCTGCAATGCGCGCCGGTCATTTGCGTTCGATTCCAGATAGCGATCGGTTAAGTATTGTCAGGTCAGGTGTAGTATGTATGCGCTCGCGTATGGCACGATTTCCGTAGACTTATTTTTACATAACGTAAAGAGAGGCTGCGGTAAGATGACGTACCTTGCAGTCAAATCGACTTCTGGCAAAGTGAGGTGGCGTAGATGGTTTGATCCGGAATGATCTGGCGATACCGTCAAATCGACTTTCGGCAAAGAGAGGTGAGGTGGCGGTGTCCTATCGTTGCCGATCAAGCTCGCATTGGTAGATAGCTGTTTCAGTTTGATAGCGGGCAAAAACGCTGTTGTTGAGCTATAGCTCGCCGCAACAGATAAGCCTGTTTGCTCGCCTTAATAGACAGGGCTTCACGCTTCCCGATCAGCATTATCGCCGGCACAAGATTTTTCAGCATCGGTTGATACAGTAGTCTCTGATGGTGAGCTGGCGCTTAACCTTGTTCCCGGCGGGGTCGCGTGTCAGGTGATGTGTCCTGATGCCATTGTGCTACAATCTTGCTCTGGTGCCATCCATTGTGAACCTTGAGGAGTCTGCCATGAAGCAAGTCCCCATGCGGGTGGGGTTAACCGACACGCGCTATTTTACGCCACTCTCTCGTCTTGGCTCTGTGCAGTTGATCGAGCGAGGTGTGCTGGCTGCCCTCGAACACGAGTGGTTGCGAGTTGAGTTCATTCGCGAAGATATTGCACGGTTTAAGATCAGTCGCGGCGGTGTGTTTGATGAGCATCCAACCTATGCGGTCTGCGCCGATCTGTCTGCGGCACCGGCGCCGTCATTCACGGTTGCTGAAACAGAGGCGACCATCACGCTGCGTAATGCGCAGATTGAAGTGATCATTCGACGCAATCCGTTTACGCTCGCTGCGCGGCGAGCTGACGGAAGTCTGATCTTTGATACCGCTCTCGGCCATGACGGTCTCCCATGGGCTTATGCGACGCTCAATGATGCTTTCGTCTTGCATCGCGTTTGCGAACGCGAAGATGCCTTTCTCGGTCTGGGTGAGAAGACGGGTCGGCTCAACCGGAAGGGGCGCGATTTTATTCTGTGGAATAACGATGTGCTGAGTCCGCAGGGCGAGGCTGAGTTCGCCGCAGGACGCGATCCGTCCGATCCGCGGGCCAGGAATACCAGCACCGAGTTTGATCCCTACTATATCTCGATCCCGTTCTTCTACCATCTTGACGAACGCGGGAATGCCGCCGGTTTCTTTCTCGATAACAGCTATCGTCTGCATGTCGATTTTTCACCCGCCGAGACCTACAGTATCTGCGCGTTGGGAGGTCAGTATACCGAGTATATCTTCGCCGGGCCGCAGATGGCCGACATCCTCGAAGGGTTTACCTGGTTGACCGGTCGGCTTGCCCCACCGCCGATCTGGGCATTGGGTTACCATCAGTGCCGCTGGCATCGCTATGACCAGGCCGAAGTGCTGGCGCTGGCGCGTCGCCATCGCGAGCGCGGCATTCCCTGCGATACGCTCTGGCTCGATATTGAGCATATGGACGGCTACCGGGTCTTTACCTGGAACCGTGAGCTGTTCCCCGATCCGGCCTGGCTGGCTGCTGAGTTGCGTGAACAGGGTTTTCGCTTGATCACGATTGTCGATCCGGGCGTCAAAATTGATCCTCAGTTTGCGCTCTACGAAGAAGGGCGCGAGCGAGGTTTCTTCTGCCGCGCGGCCAGTGGCGAGATCTACGTTGGCCAGGTCTGGCCCGGTCGCACTGCCTTCCCTGATTTTGTCAAACCGGAAGTGCGCGCCTGGTGGGGACAGCTCAACGCCGATCACGCTCGCCTCGGTATTGCCGGTATCTGGAATGATATGAATGAGCCGGCCACTGGTGATATTCCGCCATACGGAATGCGATTTCTCGATGGGCGCGAGCCACACGAGCGTTACCACAATCAGTATGCGTTGTTGATGGCGATGGCAACTGTTGAAGGGTTGCGCTCCGCCTTTCCCAATCAGCGCCCGTTTGTGTTGTCACGGGCCGGTTTTGCCGGGATTCAGCGCTATGCAGCCAACTGGATGGGCGATAACTGCTCGCGCTGGGATCATCTCTGGATGAGTATGCCAATGGCGATGGGAACGGGCCTCTCGGGACAGGCGTTTATCGGCGCCGACATCGGCGGTTTTGCCGGCGATACCCATCCCGAACTGTTTGCGCGCTGGATGCAATGCGCGGCGCTTACCCCCTTTTGCCGTAATCACAGTGCTTACGGTCATATCGACCAGTATGCCTGGTCATTTGGCCCGGCTATCGAACGGATTGCGCGCGACGCCATTCGATTGCGTTACCGGCTTATGCCCTACCTGGTGACCGCTTTTATGCACACGGTTGAAACCGGTGAGCCGGTGCAGCAACCACTGGTCTTCGCCTATCAGACCGATCGCCTCACCCGTGACATTGACGATCAATTTCTCGTCGGACGCGACCTGCTGGTCGCGCCGGTCTATGCGCCAGGGGCGACGACGCGCCAGCTCTACTTGCCGGCAGGCGAGTGGTACGATTGGCATAGCGATACGTGGTATGACGGTGAGCAGTTTATCGCTGTCGCTGCTCCGCTTGATCGTATTCCGCTCTTTGCCCGCGCTGGCGCTGTCATCCCGCTCTGGCCGGAAGCGCCGGTGACGACGATGGACTATCAACCGCGGATGATTGAATTGCACATGTTCATCCCGCAGCGTGATGGAATGTATACCTCAGACTTGCACGAAGATGACGGGATCACCTTCGATTTCCAGCGCGGCGCCTGCTACCGCACTACTTTTCACGTTGAGCGGCGAGGGCATCAGGTGATGCTGACGGCAACGGTGCAGGGCGAGGGTTTCGCTGCCTTTGCCCGCGACTCGTTTACGCTGGTTTTCCACGGCACTGTGCCGGCAACGGTGACGATCAACGACGTAACTCTGCCGGTTGTCGATCGTCGAGTAACATTTGCTAATCGTGGTCAGGAGTTTGCAGTGACGTGTGTGGTGTGATGCGTATTCACAGCATCTGAACGGGTGATGTTGCCGGCGAGATAACCGACACGACAGACGAGGGTCCGCTGCCCAAGACCGGATGGCCGGAAATGATGGCGTGGCGCGCTCCTGCGGTCGTGTCGGTTCTGTTTCTGGTTTTGTGGCGCGCGCTATCGCCTGGGAATTGACCGATTGCAGCGAAACCGGTCGCGGGCAGCAGGGAAGCATTGCTATCTCACCTTATTAATCTTCTCTCAATCATCGTATTCATCCTCGGCGCAGAAACTTATTGCTACATGCCAGAGGGTCTTTCACCGTTTCGTCCATCGCCAGTTGGATCCGACAAAGCGAACGGTTACTTCGATGAGCGATGGTGTAACCAGGACGAGTGATACATCATCATGGTAGATAGCGGTAGTGGTTGGAACGAAAGGTGTTATTGCCGGTCGCATTGCCCGGTCACCCATTCCACTGGCGCCAACCCTCTGGATCATTGCATTGGAGGCGGTTGATGAACCTGAGTGAATTTCAGGCCCGGCTTCGTACCTACGATCTGCCGGTTGTCGTCGATATTTGGGCGCCCTGGTGTCTACCCTGTCGGGTAACCCGACCAGTCTTGCAACGGCTGGCGCAGACCTATCAGGGTCAGGTTGCGCTCTGGGAGATTAATGCTGAAGCTCATCCTGAGCTATTGCGTGATCTCAAGGTGTACGGTATTCCAACGCTCATCGTCTATCGTGATGGTCAAGAGATCATCCGCCATATCGGCGCTAAGGCTGAGGCTGAGCTAAGTGAGATGTTCCATCACCTGGCCGAAGGCAAGACACCACCCCGCATCAGCGCCAGAGAACGCTTGATCCGGATCGTTGTCGCTCTCGTATTGGCGGTGATCGCATGGTCAGGCGGGGTTGGCTGGCCCCTGTTCGTGCTGGCAGGGCTGGTCTTGTTCAGCGCCGTGTACGATCGTTGTCCGGTCTGGCAGACGATCACATCCTGGATGCGCGGTATGAGTAAGAAACAGGATACGGAGCGAGTGCCATGAAGATTGCATTTGCCACCGATGACCATCAAACAATCAGCCCCCATCTAGGCCGTGCTCAGTGGTATGAGGTGTTCACCATCGAGCGCGGCCATGTGGTGGGAAGGGAAGCGCGTCCGAAAGCGCGGCACAGTTATCATCAGACGCAAGATCACCATCACCACGACTCGCATCACTGGCTGGTGGAGCCAGTGCGCGATTGCGAGTTGATCGTGGCCCGTGGCATGGGTGAGCCGGCCTTTCAAGCCGTGCAGGCTGCCGGTATAACGGCTATCTGTACACCGCTTCGCGTGATTGACGAAGCAGTGCAGGCCTACCTGAATGGCGCGCTTTCTCACCATCCCGAACGCATACATCATCGCCATTGAAACGGTGTCTACCACCGTTCATCAGCACAAGCGTTCCGGTAATAGCAGCGCAGAGCGACAATCGCGCGTGAACAACGATCATCATTGTCGCTCTATCCGGCAACTACGGACGACACTCGTACAATACTTGCATCCCCTGGCTCATCTCTTCGACCGGCTTGCAGCTTGTCTGCAACCAGGCAGTTATCGCATTATTTGGCGCGCGCCCGGCGAAGAGGATGTAACGGAGGCGTTGCGCATTGACCAGCGCTTGCAGACCCTCGGCATCAATCACCGGATCGCTGCCACTAAAACCACCCATGTAAAGCACCGGACGACCGGTAGCCAGCACTAGCGGTGCGCCGGTTTGCGCGCTCGGTACGGCAACGAGGTAGTCGATGTCCTGGGTGTTCGCTTGCAGGAAGGTCAGCAAGGCAGTGACATCGCCAGCTTGCGGCACAGCCGGCATATCTCGATCACCCATTGGCGGACGATTGGTTGCTCCTATCGATCCACCGTATGCGCCGGGTAGTGCTTCGCCTGGCTGCTGGTTGATAGCGGTCAAAACCGACCATGCGAGCGGCGTGATGAGCAGCGCAGCGATGATGAGCGTGTAAGCGAGCGGCAATGCAATCTTCCGCATCCGCCACTGTCCGATTGCCAGCGCAATGACTCCACCGGCGAGCACCAGCGCGGCTACCCACAACCACCAGGCATCTTGCCCGTATTGTCGGGCCAGCCACCACTGAAAGATCAGGGTTCCTGTTGCTGCCAGGACAACCAAACCTGTCATCCACAGCCGCGCGCGTTCCCGCCAGGCAACTGCCACACCGCTACCAATCACTGCCGCGAGTGGCGCAGCCAGCATGATCAGGTAATAGTCGTGGAAGAAGTTAGCGACGCTAAAGAAGATCATACCGATGACCAGCCAGCCACCCCAGAGCAGAGCGGTTTTATGCCCGGCAGCCAATGGCCACGTTGGCCGGGTAAGAGTCGCCAGCGCGATCAGGCTCACGATCCCGAACGGTAGCAGCCAGCTTAGCTCTTTAGCCAGCGGCGGCACGAAAAGGCGAACGGGTGAAGGCGTACCAATTTCCTGCTCAAACATTCCGCCGCCGGCCCGGTTGTTCCATACCGGTCCATCACCGGCCTGGTTGGGTGGCATACCGGGCATTTCCGAAGTTGGCGGTCGATCAAAGGGTGAGTTGTCGGCACCGGGGAAGCCGGGAGCTGGAATTGGGGAAACGTTACCGCCATCATCGATTCCTCCTGGATTGCGCTGCATGCCCAGGAGACGATTGAGACCGTTGTAACCGATCATTAACTCGAGCACACTGTTCGTCTGGCTACTGCCAATGTAGGGTCGCGCAGTTGCCGGAGTCAAATCTACAACCAGCGCCCACGAGAGAGATACGCTCAGCAGAAGGATAGTCATTACGCTCAAATTGATGATCTTTTGCCGCCAGGAATTGTTCGCGCCAAAGAAGTACAGGGCATAGAAGGCTGGCAAAGGCAAGAATGCTTGCAGCATCTTGATATTGAAGCCCAGGCCAAGAAGCAATCCTCCCAACAGCAGCCAGCGCAATTTACCTGCCTCAGTGGCCTTGATGAAGGCCCATGTCGTCAGCAAGAGGCAGAAAACCAGCATGCCATCCATCGTGTTGTTGCGATCGGTGCCGATGACAGTTGGTGTAGTTGCGAAGACTGCGGCGGCTACCAGCCCGGCCAGGGTACCCGCGTGCTTTTTGACCAGAGTGTAGATCAGGGGAACGCCAAAGATACCGGCGAGCATGTTAGGTAAACTAACTGCGAATCCGTTGATACCCAGCGCGAGCGCAAAGGCGGCCTCGATCCATAGTCCAAGCGGTGGCTTATCAACCGAAACTGAACCGCCAGGCTCGGCGGCCACGAAGAAGAAGTTAGACCACGATTGCAGCATCGCTTTGACGGCTGCGGTATAGTACGCATTGGCGTCGCCGATTGCCTGAATGTTGATGAGATGCAGTGCCGCTGAACCGATCATCAGCGCCAACAGCAATAGTTGGTTGAGTGTCAGACCTCGCCAAAGCGGTCGTTCGAGCCAGGTCGGTCGTTCAATCACGGTTTGAGTGATAACTGAAGTCGGCATAACTTTCCCTGTCAATCGCTGTCGATAATGTCGCCTCAACTGTACGAGGGTTGCTCCGACTTTCCAAGTGTCGATGATCATCTGTCATCGCTCCTGTGAGATGACAAATGTCATAGAGTCGGTCACGAGAGCATGACACGGGTAACTCGACGCTCTGTGCTGCTCGTGCTAAGATCGAGGCATGATAGACATTGATGACACGACGCGCTTGCTTCGCACCGCAGCCTGGATCTGGACGGGATACCTGCTGGCGCTGGCATTCATCGATAGCTGGTTATATCTACCCTTTGCGGCACTGCTCACCTATTACCTGCTCAACGGCAGCGCGGCGCTGATATTTCTCCTGGCGGCGCACCTGGATCACCTGCCGCAGCAACTCAGGCAGGTACGCCTGCCATTGATGCTCATCGTGCTCTCACTCATGCCACTGGTTGGTAACCAGCTCCTGCTGGTACGCCTTCCTCCCGGTCCGTTATCCAATCCAGAAGGGATGGCTCTGCGCCAGTTGCCAATTCTGTTTTTAGCCCTGGTCATCACTGCATGGCGTTATCGGCTACCTGGTGTATTCGTCTTCAGCGGCATAACTGCCTTGATTGAAGGGTTGACAGTAGCCTGGATTGCGCCGCTGACGCGCGGGCTGCCCTCGCCGACTGGATTATTCGGCGGTCTGGCGCCAATGCCCTTTCAGACGATCAATGTCTTCGTCATTTTGGGCCTGGTTCGCACTATCAGCTTCATAGTCGTTGGCATCTTTGTCAACCAACTGATTGAACGCCTGGATCGGCAACAACAATCGTTGCAGCAAGCTAATGTCCGTCTTGTTCATTATGCCGAAACTCTGGAAAGCCTGGCTGTGAGTCGCGAGCGCAATCGCCTGGCGCACGAATTGCACGACACGCTTGCCCATTCGCTGGTTGCCATTGCCGTGCAATTGGAAACAGCCCGCGCCTATTGGAACGAAGATCGCGCCAGTGCCTTAGCGCTGGTTGAACAGGCCCATGCTGCTACCCGGTCGGGCCTGGAAGAGACGCGACGCGCGCTGAAAGCCTTGCGCGCATCACCGCTCGAAGAGATCGGTTTATCGGCGGCGTTGCGTCGGTTGGCCGAGTCGGCAGCAACGAGGGCCGGTCTCGAACTGACACTTACGTTGCCCGATCGATTGCCCGCCCTGGCGCCTGATGTCGAACAAGCAATCTACCGTATCGCGCAAGAGGCGATTGAAAACGCCGTTCATCATGCCCACGCGGCCCGTCTGACCGTTCGGCTGGAACTGCACGGGCAAAATCTGCGTCTGGTGGTGCAAGATGACGGCCAGGGTTTTCACGTTACCCCGGCTACGCAGAGTGGTCATTTCGGCTTGATCGGCATGCGTGAACGCGCGCATCAGATCGGTGGCGAACTCGAAGTGGAGAGTCGTATCGGCAATGGCACCACGGTCACTTTGACAGTTGGAGCAGCGCTATGAAAGTCGTCATTTGCGATGATCAGGCTGTTGTGCGCGAGGGATTAGAACTCCTCTTGCGACTGGAGCGAGATATTCGAGTGGTAGCAACCGCCAGTGATGGCGCTGAAGCGCTGGCAATGGTTGCTGTTCATCAACCGGATTTGGTGTTGATGGATCTAAAGATGCCGGGCATGAACGGAATTGAAGCTACTCGCCAGATTCGGGCGCGCCATCCGACCGTCAAAGTGCTGGTATTAACCACCTACGATGACGACGAGTGGCTTTTCGATGCATTGCGCGCCGGCGCGCATGGCTACCTGCTGAAAGATACCCGTCGTGAAGACATCGCGCGCGCCATTCGTGGAACCGTGGCCGGTCAAACCTTTCTCGATCCCAGTGTGGCCGGAAGAGTGCTTGAACAGGTGAGTCGTCCGCCGACACAGCCAGCCACCCTGCTCACCAAACAGCTTACCGAACGCGAGCTTGACGTGCTACGCTGGCTGGCGCGTGGCCTGAGTAACGCCGAAATCGCGGATCGACTGGCGCTATCTGAAGGGACTGTGCGCAACTATGTTAGCTCGATTTTGGGTAAGTTGGGGGTGAGTGATCGGGTTCAGGCTGCGCTGATCGCAGTGCAACATGGCTTGTTGGGGACGGTGTTGTACTTCTTTATCACCAATTTCTACAATCCGCACTACATGTAATGTGCTCGGCCTCTGCAAATGCGAGGTTGATTCTCCCCTCTCACCTTCTGTCATTGCGCGTGGCGAAGGGCCTGCTCTCCCGTCAGGATTGCCTCTTACCCGCAACGCAGTGCCACTGCGCTGCTGGGCCCCGCTTCCATAATGAAAGCAGGCTGCTCACTTCGCAGACCTGCTTCATTTCACGAATGCGATGGATTGCCAGGGATACTCGGCAACCGTAGCGCTGAGCGATGGCGTCTTCCCCCACCAGAGTAGGGTAACGCAACACCCTCAGCCTGCCGATACCCTGATCACGGCTGCTCTCCACGCAACCAACGGATCACATCCGCTCTCGCTATGACTGTTGCCTGTGGAGCAGCACGCGGACGAACTTCGACCTGATCGGTGGCAAGGAGTTTTTCGCTGATCACCAGTCGCCATGGCGCACCGATCAGGTCGGCGTCGTTAAACTTAACGCCGGCCCGTTCGTCGCGGTCATCAATCAGCACACGTAAACCGGCAGCTTGCAGCCCGGCAGCCAGTTTTTGCCCGGCCACTGCCACGGCGTCGCCGCGTCCAAGTGTAACTACATGCGCATCAATGGGCGCAATCGCCGCCGGCCAGACGATCCCGCGTTCATCGGCATGTCGTTCGACAACCAGATGGAGCAATGGTTCGAGATCGAGTTCGATCCCGGCTACAAGTAGTGGTCGGTTTTGCCCGTCAGCAGCCTGCGCCAGGAGCGTGGTTGGCTGGGGTGGGTAGATCGCGCCAAGTGCAACACCGCGGCCTGCGTTGCGAGCCGTGCCGCAGCGAGGACAGGGATCGCCGGCAGTAGCCTGGGCAATATCGGCCACCAGCGTAGCCTGCCAGTCGCGCCCATACACAACATCGCGCAGGTGATAGCCAGTCCGGTTAGCGCCGGCCACCAACGGCGCGCCGTTGGCAACGGTCAAATCGGCCACAACCAGCACGTTCTCCAATCCGACCGGCGAAGCATAACCAGGGATAGCGCCGCATGCCCGAATCTGCTCCTCGCTGGCCGGAACCAGTTCCCCGGCATCGATCGCGGCGGCCAGTTTCGCCAGACTTGCCTCGCGGTCACCGCGCACAACCGCAAAGACCAGGCGTTGCTCACCATCGCGCCGGTCGCTGAAGAAGAGCGCCTTGGCTGTCGCCGAAGTCGGGATGCCGAGATAGTCGGCTAACGCGGCAATCGTATGCGCGCCTGGTGTTTCCACCAGGCTCGACGGTGGAGCAGGATCGGTGTGCGGCGAGAGTGGCGCTAGCGGCGCCGTATCCAGTGGCGCGCGCAGCCCACAATCTGGACAGTCGAGCGTATCCAGCGGCGCAGCCGCGCTATCGACGATCACCGTTGCTGTTCCCTCGCTCAACAGCGCTTCAGCCACTGGATCGAGACCACAGTGGCGCATAACAGTGCTTATCCGGGTTCGGGCTGCCTTAAGCAGGCTTTCAGCCTGCTCTGCTTCCAACGCCAGCGCTGCCCAGCCTAGGGTAGTTGGGGTTGGCAGATCGAGCAGACTCACTCTGCCGCGCGTCTGCTGTTTGCGCCGCCGCCAGCTCCAGATCACCTGTGGAAGCTGGCGGTACGAGTCAATATCCCGTTCCGCCAACGCGGCAACTGTGGTCAACCACGGTGCAGTGGATGTAATCGGGAAGCCAATCTCTTGTCCGCTCAGGTCGCGCATTGCCGTGGTAAGCGCATCGGCCAGACGATGCAACGCTGCGCTGCCCAGCGGCAACAGCGCCACTTCGCCGTTGCTCAATACCCGAAACATACCTGCCCGCCACAAGAGCTGCTCGGCAAGCGAACCAGCTCCGGCAGGCGCCTGGCGCAAAGTACGTCCAAACAAGGTCGCGAAATGCATCGATGAAGCTCCACAAGAGACGACATATGAATCGTCTACTCATCACTCAAAACAACTCCAACTGTCCCGGTTGCGAGGGTGAGTCGGCTGCCGGCTCTACCAGTGGCATGCCCGCTGCGCGCAGTCGGTCGGCTATCAGCCGACAGAGCCGGGGCGATTGATGTTCATCTGGACAGTGCATAAACAGGTATATAGAATCTACGTTGCTTTGCGCAACCCATTCGATGATGCGTGCCGCCCATTCATCGAGAAAAGGCTCATTCCGCTCAAGCTGAGGATGACCGATGTAACGCACCAGTGTTGGCCCATTGCTACGCAAGGGTCGCAGCGGCACACTCGGTTTACGTTCACGGGCATCATCAAGCAATGCTCCGCCTGGATCGTTCGGATCACGAATAGGGCGCACATCCATGATCACGCGCCCGACGCGATAACGGTTCAGCAATTCCATCAAGGGCGCCTCACCAACCGGCAAATACCAGTCGGGATGGCGCACTTCTACCGCCAGCGCTGCCTCTGCCGGCCAACCGGCCAAAAACTGGGCGAGATCGGCCAGCCGGTTTGTCCCATAGCCCGGCGGCAATTGGAGGAAAAAAGGCCCGCAACGCGCGCCAAGCTCGCGCATCCGCGTCACGAAAGCCTGCGCCTGCGGCAACTTCTCGGCCAGCGCGCCGGCATGACTCACCTCGCGCGGCAATTTACAGCAGAAGTGGAAGTTCGGCGGCGTCTCAGCCACCCATCGCGCCACCGTTGCCGGCGATGGTGTGGCGTAGAACGTTGTGTTACCTTCCACTGTTGTCAATTGCCGGCTGTACAGCTTGAGAAAATCGCTACTGCGCGTTCCTGGTGGGAAGAAGTCGCCTACCCAGCCGTTATACGCCCAGACCGCGCATCCAATTCTAATCATGGTTTTATACCGTAACGCGAACAGCGCGCAGAACGGTGATTCCTTGTTCCGTTTACGTCTGCGCGCCATCGCCTCTGCGCGTCAACCCTTCGCCGCTCCTCCAGGCTCAAAACCGCTCACTAATCACCTTTGGTTGCGTAAACAGGCGCAGGTAATCGCTCCCACCCGCCTTGCTGTCAGTGCCCGACATATTGAAACCACCAAACGGCTGCACGCCGACCAGCGCGCCGGTACATTTGCGGTTGAAGTAGAGATTACCAACATGGAACTCTTCACGCGCCCGTTCGAGTCGCTCGAGATTGCGGCTATAGAGACCGCCGGTCAAACCATACTCAGTATCATTGGCGATTGCCAGCGCCTCATCGAAGTTTGCTGCGCGAATAAACGCCAGCACCGGCCCGAAGATCTCTTCCTGCGCGATACGGGCATGCGGCTGAACATCGGCGAAGATGGTAGGTTGAATAAAGAAGCCGCCGTCCTTCACCAGCTCGTGATCGATCACCTCACCACCGGTTACCAACCGACCCTCTTCCTGACCAATGGCAATGTACTGACTGATCGTATCAAACGCGCGCTGGTCGATAACGGCGCCCATATCGGTTTCGGGTTTGGTGGGATTACCCAGTCGCAGCGCCTTCGCCTTTTCAGCAACCCGCTGCAATACCTGATCGTAGACCTGATCGACGACAATCGCCCGCGAGCAGGCGCTACACTTCTGCCCTTGAAACCCGAAAGCGCTCACCACAATCCCACTAGCCGCCGCTTCGAGATCGGCAGTCTCATCAACGATAATCGCATCCTTCCCTCCCATCTCGAGAATTGCGCGCTTGAGCCAGTTCTGTCCGGGCTGACGCACTGCCGCGCGCTGCTGAATCCGCAGCCCAATAGTCTTCGAGCCGGTAAAGCCGATAAAGCGTACCAGCGGGTGATCGACTAGAAAGTCACCGATCACTGCATCCTCACCGGTAACCAGATTGACGACACCCGGCGGCAGGCCAGCCTCTTCCAGGATTTGCACCAACAGGTTCGCCATCACCGGCGCGCGCGGCGACGGTTTTAGCACCACCGTGTTACCGACCACAATCGGCGCAACGGTCAAGGTAGTGGCAATCGCCAGCGGGAAATTCCACGGCGGGATTGCCAGACCTGGCCCAAGCGGAATATAGCGCAGCTCGTTATACTCACCGGGATATGGTACGAGCGGCTGGCGCTCACCCTGTAAAGCCAGGGCCTGCCGCGCATACCACTCACAGAAATCAATCGCTTCGGCCACGTCAGCATCAGCCTCGACCCAATTCTTGCTCACCTCATGCATCATCCAGGCTGCCAGCTCTTCCTTCCGGCGACGCATAATAGCAGCGGCGCGCAACAGCACTTGCGCCCGCGCGCTCACCGGCACGCGCGACCATGCTCGAAAGGCGGCATCGGCAGCCAGTACTGCCTGGTGAGCTTGCTCTTGGGAAGCGCTACTGGCATATCCGACGACCTTCTTTGGTTCGGCGGGGTTAATCGAGGGCAGCTTACGATCGGTCACAATCCGCTCGCCACCGATCACCAGTGGATAACTTGCCCCTTGTTGGCCGGCAACGTGTCGGATCGCGCGTTGCATCGCTGCGCGGCGATTGTCACTATCGAAGTTGCCGAACGGTTCGTTTTGAAATGGAGTAAGCATAACCTGTTCTCCTTGCCCTTGAGAGCTGCTGTCATCTCCCATTGTAGCAGGGAAACCGGTAGGCGATAGGCGATAGCTGATAGGCGATAGCCGATAGCCGATAGCTAATAGCCGGTAGCTGATAGTCGATAGGCGAGAGGCGATAGCCGGGGGTAGGGGCGCAGCGGTGCTGCGCCCTTCTGTTGTTGCTAGCGGGTAGCCGAGAGGCGAGAGGCGATAGCCGGGGGTAGGGGCGCAGCGGTGCTGCGCCCTTCTGTTGTTGCTAGCGGGTAGCCGAGAGG
>NZ_CAKZNK010000064.1 GCF_937129525.1 uncultured Chloroflexus sp.
GCGGCGTGGAGGATGAACCTGATCGGGCGCCGGCGATGGCGCTTCCGACGGAGACGATACCGGCGATGGCGCTTCCGACGGAGACGATACCGGCGATGGCGCTTCCGACGGAGACGATACCGGCGATGGCGCTTCCGGTGGCGACGCCGGCATACCGGATCGAAACAGCGAGCGCAACTCGGTGATCGCCCGCTCTAAGGCCTGATCACGCTCAGCGAGGGTCATGCCATCGTAACCGATCAGCGCCCCAATTGCCCGCCGCACAGCGGGCAACTGAGCAGCGCTGCCGGCGGTAGCCGACCATTGCTGCAAAAACGCCATCAGGCCATCGGTTGCCACCCGATCGGCACACCCATCACGACGCTCGGCAGCCAGCAACTTACCGAGCGTCGTCACCTGCTGTCGCTCAGTCTCGGTCATGCCTCATCGAAGCCTTCAAAGACGGTCACTGCCATTGCGCCAGGGCCGAGACACGACGCAATCGCCGGACCCATCCGCGACACCTGCACTCGATCACGGGGAAAGATGGGATCGAGCTTTTCGAGCAGCTTCTCGACATCTTCGGGGGTGGTGGCGTAGTGAACAATAACCTCTTCAACGCGCGGAAAATCCTCTACGAAGGTGAAGAGACCTTCAATCGCCTTGGCGCGGGTGCGGGTGCGCTCATAAGGCACAATCTCGCCTTCATCGAGGATCATGAGCGGCTTGATCCGTTGCATGGAACCGATCAGCGAGCCGCTAAAGGTAAGCAACCCACTCTGTTCGAGATACTCCATCGTATCAACGAAAAAAGCCGTATGGGTGTGGCGAATTGTCTGGCCGATCAACTCGCTGACCGACGCCGGTGACATCCCGTCACGGATTGCGCGAGCGGCTGCAATCGCCACCGATCCCAAACCCATGCCGGCCAGTTTGCTATCGATCACTTCGATCCGAGTATTTGAGGCCGGCAGACGCGCGCAGGCAGCCTGGACTTCGCCTAAAATTGAGCCGAGTCGGTGACTCAAATGGATTGAATAAATGTAGTCATACCGACCGAGCAGACTCCGGTAGAGTTGCTCAAATACAGTTGCCATCGGCTTCACGATTTCAATTCGATCGTGGCCATTGAAGAGCAAATCGTAGACCTGGTCTTCGCTGATGTCAATCCCAATGCGGTAGAGCCGGTCATCAATCCGCGCCAACAGTGGCACCACCTCAATCGCAAGGTCGCGCGCCACCTCAAAAGGGATGTCGCTGGCGCCATCGGTAATCACTTTCATCAGTGCCATTGGTCTGCCCTAAACTACGGGAGCGGTTTGCCAAAGAGAATACAATATGGTATAGTCTCGCAAAGTGTGATTATAAATGCGCTACAGTTTTTGGAGTGTGTTCCTATGGCAAAATGTGAACTCTGCGGTAAAAAACCTTCTTTTGGTCACAATGTCAGCTTCTCGAAGCGCCGGACAAACCGGATCTGGCGACCCAATATTCAGAAGAAGACGTTGGTTGCTCCTGGCGGCCAGCCAGTGCAGGTGAAGATCTGCACTCGCTGTATGCGCACATTAGCCAAAACGCGCTAGGGTGTCGCTCTCCATTACGAGAGGCCAGTGTCCGGCAGGGACGCTGGCCTCTGCACTTTTTTTCATTATAGCCGATACAATGATAGCGCGCAAACCGACCGGTAAGCCACGATACGACATCATGGCAACGCGCTGTTAACAGTGACCGTTAGCCTCAGCGCCGACAAACACAAAAACGAATGAGCAGAATATTCCTGCTCATTCGTTCATCGCAACGATGACCGGCAGACAACCTTATCCGAAGCGACCCGAAATGTACTGCTCGGTGCGCTCGTCTTTCGGGTTCTGGAAGATCTGCGCGGTAGGGCCATACTCGATCAACTGCCCGGCTCGGTCGCTGTCCATCAAGAAAAAGGCAGTGTAGTCAGAGGCGCGCGAAGCCTGCTGCATATTGTGAGTAACGATAATGATGGTGTAGTTCTTGCGCAGCTCGAACATCAACTCTTCGATCTTGAGGGTTGAGATGGGATCAAGCGCCGAGCACGGCTCGTCCATCAAGATCACCTCTGGCTCAACCGCCAGCGCGCGAGCAATACAGAGGCGCTGCTGTTGACCGCCCGACAACGAGAGACCATTCTGGTTGAGCTTATCCTTCACTTCATCCCACAACGCTGCGCCACGCAGTGAACGCTCGACTAACTCGTCCATCTGACGCTTAGAGAGCTTCCAACCGTTGATGCGGGGGCCATAGGCAACATTTTCGTAGATGCTCTTGGGGAAGGGATTTGGTTTCTGGAAAACCATTCCGATCCGGCGGCGCACATTTACCGGATCCACCCCCGGCGCATAGATGTTCTCACCGTGGAACAGAACTTCGCCTTCAACGCGAGCAGATGGAACCAGATCATTCATCCGGTTAAACGAGCGCAATACCGTGCTCTTGCCGCATCCAGATGGACCGATCAGGGCCGTAATCCGGTTCTTCTCGATCGCCAGACTGACCGACTTCACCGCGCGAAAAGAACCGTAATACACGCTCATATTGCGCGCTTCAATCGCGTTTGGATTATCGCGAGCTATATCATGCATTACCATGACCAACCTTCTGATGAATTTAGTATCGTTTCTGGTAACGATTGCGTAGATAAATTGCCAGCGCATTGATCGTTAGCAAGATTGCCAGCAGCACCAGAATACCAGCCGCAGCGAGTGAACGGAAATCATCCTGAGGCCGTGATGTCCAGTTAAAGATTTGGATCGGCAGCACCGTAAAGATGTCGAAGATGTCACGGGGCAAGAATGGCACGAAGGTCAAAGCGCCGATTGTGATCAACGGCGCAGTTTCGCCGATAGCGCGCGACACCGCCAGAATACTGCCGGTCAGAATCCCGCCGACTGCCTGCGGTAATACCACGTGCCAAACTGTCTGCCAGCGAGTTGCGCCCAATGCATAGCTGGCCTGACGCAAACTCAAGGGCACGGCGCGGATCGATTCGCGCGAAGCGACGATAATGATTGGCAAAACCAGCAATGCCAGCGTCAGCGCGCCGGTCAGAATACTGCGTCCAAACAGCAGCCAGCGCGCAAAGACCTGTAAACCGAGCAGGCCGTAGATGATCGAAGGCACGGCTGCCAGATTGCTAATATTGATTTCTACCAGGCGAGTGAACCAGTTATCGGTTGCATACTCCTCAAGGTAGATGGCAGCAGCCACCCCCAGCGGAAACGCGAACAGAATAGTTAGCGAGATGGTGTACAGCGTGCCAACGATAGCTGCTTTAGCGCCGGCGCGCTGCGCAAAACGCGAGTCAAAGTTGTTGAAAAACTCCCACGTCAACCAGTTTTGGCCGCCAGAAAAGATGCCGGTTGCCCGATTGAGTACATCGAGAATGAGCACCAGCAATGTGCCCAAGCCAAAAATGATGCTAAACCAGCCGAGAACGGTGAGGATGTTCCCTTTAAAATGGCGCCATTTCAGGTTGCCCGCCCCGCGATCAATTCTCTCCGCCTCTGCCGGCTGCACATTCACACTTGCCCGTTCTTGTGTTGACATTAATCGTAGACCTCCCGGAATTTCCGCACCATCCAGTAGCTGAAGATGTTCAACACGAAGGTGAAAATGAAGAGCGTAAAGCCTACCGCGTAGAGGGTATAGTATTCGATGGTGCCATACGGCGTGTCACCCAGACTGACCTGCACGATATACGAGGTCATAGTCATAACCGGCACAGTGGGATCGAGGGTCAGGCGTGGATTCTGACCAGCGGCAATGGCAACAATCATCGTTTCGCCAACTGCGCGCGAGAACGCGAGCACGATCGAGGCTACAATCCCCGAAATGGCAGCCGGCGTAACTACCAGCGTCGCCACTTCGAAGCGGGTCGAGCCGAGGCCATAGGCTGCTTCACGCAGCGAATTTGGTACCGCTGAGAGGGCATCTTCGCTGAGTGAAGCGACGAAGGGTATGAGCATTACCCCCATCACAATTCCCGCGCTCAACGAGTTGAAGATGCTCAGTTCGGGAATGAAGCCACGCAAGAGAGGAGTGAGAAAGGTCAGCGCGAAATAGCCATACACCACTGTGGGAATGCCGGCCAGGATCTCCAGCAGGGGCTTGACGGTGCGGCGAATGCGATCAGAAGCAAACTCGCTCAAGAAAATGGCTGCAATCAGGCCGAGCGGCACCGCGACCAGCATGGCAATTGCCGAAGTCAAGAAGGTTGCCGAAGCCAGCGGCCAGATGCCAAACTTTTTCGTAGCAAAGAGCGGTGTCCATTCCGTTTCAGTCAAAAATTCAACGATCGAAACTTCGTTGAAAAAAGCAATCGTTTCAGAGAGAAGCGAGAAAACAATTCCTGCTGTGGTTAGTACTGAAATTGAAGCTGCAACCAGCAAAATGATTTGAATGATTCTTTCGCCAATTGCTTGCACAAGATTTGGCTGACGCCGGAGGTCAGTAACAGCCACAGATGTCTCCTTGTCGCTGAGGTGTTTACCTTTCTTAGCCTACCATAGAGACGCGGGATGAGCAAGTAGCCGGCAGCTACTCGCTCATCCCACATTCACCGGGGGTTACTTGCCCAGGTAGCGTTCGAGGGTCAGGCCGACCTCTTCACCCTCGCGAACGAGCGTGCCGAGCACGCGGTCGTTGAAGCGCTTGGCAATCGCCTGATACAGCTCCTTCGACAGCGAGACGTAGCCGATCTCCGGCGTCTGGATCTCTGCCGTGAATTCATCGCTGTAGACGTAGTTGATGAATGCCTGCACTTCCGGTCGCTCAGCCGCTTCCTTGCGCACGTAGATGAACAGCGGGCGCGACAGCGGCGTGTAGGCGCCATTGGCAAT
>NZ_CAKZNK010000065.1 GCF_937129525.1 uncultured Chloroflexus sp.
GGGTAATAACGGCCATTTGGCTGGCGTGATGGCGGTTGGTCATCAATCTCATGAAACTCACCCATCATTAGCGCGATGTGGATAGCTGACCTTTCCTCTAAACCTGCTTGCTCACCGGGAGCAATGGGTTTCCCTGGCACGTTCGTAACAACCTCCTCTTGCAAACCGTTTCCCATCTAGTCGAGCGCTGAGCAGGTGGCAGATCCGGTGAGTTCATTGCGACTCTCGCGTAAGCCGCTTCCAGCACACCTAATTGCTCTCAGCAATCGCTCGCGCTCCCAGAGGAATGACCCCATTGCGTGATTACGAGATTTCTGTAACGCTACCCAGGACGTTAATCCCGCGAACGAATTCTCTTGCTGCGTCGCTCCACTCTGCTGTGTTTATCGCGAGGAGCAGCAATCTCCCGTTGCAGCGTGAGATTCTTGCTTTGTTCCTTCCACATGCAGCGATGAGTGACGGGAGCTGCGTTTTCCAGCTTTTTGCCGTTTCTGATCGAAGTTGCCGAATCTTTTGCCAGTTTTGCGCGGTTTTATATATGCAAGGTGTTTTCGCTCCCGCTGAAAGGAGACTGCAATGAGCGACCGCGTCCTCTCAACCGCAACCGCGCGTGAATCGATTGAACGGTTTCAGCGCATCGTCCAAGGGCCTCTGTTGCAGCAGATCAGTGACCTGAACCGGGAAGGGCAGGTATTGTCAGACCCAAACAATTGGGACGGACGACTGGCGGCACAGTTTCGGGCGCACTGGGCTGAAACGCATCAGAAACTGCTTGCAATTCGGGATGCGCTTGAAGAGTTGCGCCGGCAAGTTGCGCAGATTAATCAGAACATTATGCAGGCTGGCGGGCAGTAGGCAGGACATGGCCGGTGGGAGCAAATACGCTCCTACCGGCCTGTGCGACAGCGGCAGTCAAAAAATGTTCGCCTGATCAATGTGGAGAATCGCATATGGCGCTAGCATTTCAAATCAGTCATGCCGAACTCTTATTGTTGCTGGGATTGCTGGAGTTGCCCCGCCCCTTTGCGCTTGGTCAGAGTACGCTGCCGGCGCGTCCAGTTTTGGAGGGCGCCCTGAGCGCGGCTGCGGGTAGCCTAATGGCGCGTGATTTGCTGACATTGCCAGCTCAACCCGATGGTCAACCCACACCTCACGCCGAATTAGCGGCACTGCTGCGCGTGACAGCACTGGCCGATAGCCTCCTGATTGTCGTCGGCAACTCACCGGCAAGCCTTTTCCACATCAGCCGCGCAGGTGATCGTTTTGTGTTACATCAAAGCCCGGCACCCGACGTGCATCGTTTTGAGGCGCTGACCAGCGTCGAACAAATTCCTGAAATCATGCTCAAGATTCTGGGAGAAACGGATGTTCACGAACCGGATAACGAAACGCCAGTGCTGCTGCCCGGTGAGGCTGTGCTGACCGCCTTCAATGCGCTCCAGCAAAACGATGTGAATATGGCAATGTGGGCTTTGCAACAACGCAGCAATCGACCAGAAGCGGCGCGCGCGCTGGTTGAAGCAATTGGACCAAAACCAACTCGCTACGCCCTGGCCGCAATCCGGCAGATACGCGATCCACAATCTGAAGCTCGTGGAGCATTGGTGATCACCGGACGCCAGGGCAGTTGGTGGGCTGCACAAGCGCCAGATCAAAGTGATCTGCTGGCATTGTGGCCGGTTGGGTGGGAAGGTCTGCGTAAACGGGTGCGGGAGTTCGGAGCGTGGATCTGTGAGGCCGCATGAACACTGTTGCTGCCATTCCCGATCAGCTATATCGGTACGCTACCGCCATCACTGGTGAGAATGAGCGGTTGCAAATCGAAGCACGGGCATTAAACCAGGCTCTCGACCGATTCAGCAGTCGTTGCCGCGAGTATTCGGTTCCGGCAATCAGTGGCTTGAGCGCAGCGCTATTCGCTCACTGTCGCGCTATCGGCGAACTGGCAACCTGGGCACGGAGTATCGCCGATCGGTTTGCAACTGCCGATAGCGGGATGTTGAGCGGCAGAAATTACGCTCAAATGCTCATCGCGATGAGAGCAGGTCTGGCAAACCACCAGGTTGCGCGTCACTATCCGGGCTGGCTGCGTTTCGATCTCGGCGCGCGACTGGCGTGGCGCCTGATCTGGGAGGTACGCGCCCCGCGATTGACATGGTCGCTCATCAGCCTGAGTCGGCAGATCGCAGCTCGATTAGCAGCGAATTGGCTGAGCAGGATTGTTCTGCCATTCAGCCGGAACAGGATGAGCGCCATCTGGCCTTTCATCCGTTCTATGTTGGAAGCTCATCGTCAATGGCCAACACAAATCGGTTTGACTGCAATCATCCCCTGGCTCCCATGGCAGACAATGCTTATGCCGATTGGCAATCAACTATGGCGTGATCGGGTTTTGGTTCGGCTCCAGGCGATGGCAACCTCGATCGCATCACCCCTTATCAATGTAAGCTGGATGGCGCGCTTTACACCCACTTTGTTTGGGCCGTTAAGCGGATTTGTAGCGGCGCCGTCATTTCTGAGCGCACCGACAGGAATACCGCACACGCTCTTGCAACAGATTGTCGACCGATGCGTTGCGCTCGGATCAAGGGGCGCCAGTGCGATCTGGCACTATTATCAACAACGGCTGTTGCTTCAGTCACTACCCTGGCTATTATTGCTGCCCAATCGTGAGCAAAGCTGGCAACTCCTCCATCAAAGCATCTTGCTGAGCGGCAATATTGCCACCAGACAGCCGAGTCTATCGACTAATCTATTGACGTGGTTTCTTACCGGCGCGCAGATCGGAGGGGTAGTCGGTCTGGTCAGTGGACCGAGGCTGAAAGAACTGACTGCCGATCCAGCCAATGTACTGGCTACACTGGAAAGCGGCCTCTGGTTCGATAGTTTCCGTCATCTTTCACTGGACGATATGAGGGAACACGCCATTCGCCTCGAACAGCTCAACCGCAGCGCGCGAACTGCGCTCTTCCTTGGCCCGCTCACCCGACCGACAACCGGGCCAGACGCGGAACCAGATGGTCAGGCCACTGCCATCGCGGTCTTCCCACCACTCGAACGTCAGGTCAATCCAGGTCAACCCTACCGGATCACGCCAGCCGCACTGCAAGCGAATGCGCACGGATTGATTAGTCCATATTTCGGCGAGGAGGTGCGAGCAGCGCGAGTTGGCGAAAAAGAGTACGCAGTCGGCATCAGCGGTTTGAATCTCGACAATATGGCATACGGAACCAATGGTGTCGTTTCGGTAATTGAAACGGCAAGGGGTGTTGAACGAATTGAACACAATGCCTACTACCAAACCGTGCGTGAGCGGGTCTTGCGCGTGATCGATCAGTTACCGCCAGGCAGTTTGCTGCATCTGACCGGTCACAGTATGGGTGGGGGAATGTGCATTCTGCTAAGCAACGATCCACAAATACAACAGGCACTGAGCCAGGGCAACATTCGGCTAGTCAGCGTCACAACGCTGGGAGCAGTGCGCCCACAGGGAGAATGGGATGACGTGCCGCAGATGATCAATCATCAACCGGTTATCGCGCGTCATTATGTCGATAGTGATGATGCTCTGTCCAAAGCGGTCGGCGCTGGTCACGATAACGAGCGCTATCGTTTGACGGTATACGAGATCAACAATAACCGGGTTGATCAGCCGACCATTGCGCACAGCGCTTACGAGAGCTTTGATTACTCGCAGTTTCCGGAAGCGGCGCAGACGATGCCGTTTATGATCGATCCAAACCATTTCGAATTATTGCGAGTCCCAACAGGGACAGAACTAACACCGGTTGATCTGGAATGGTTCCAGGAACCTCCGCTTTTTGCGTAGACAAATTTGAGGCAACCCAACATGTAGCGAGACAGGCATTTCTCTGCCGGTGTCTGGACTATTTCGAGTTGTTGAGATGTTGCCGGTGTCAGAACCTGACATCGGGAAAACCGGAACGGTTCCAGAAACTATCGTGTTCAGTATAGCAGGAGACAGGCTATGAGTCGGCCTGATGTATGGTGGGACTGGCACGCCGCCGATGAAGCAGTTGGCGCACTGCGCCGCATAGCAGACGCACTTGATACTGCTGCCACTCAGCGCGCTCGCATAGCCGATGAACTACTGGCAGGACTGGCAGGGCCGCGTAAGAGCGAATGGACTGCGCGCCATGCAGCTATCCAATCGGAAGCGACTCAGCTTCGTGAACAGTGTTTGCGCGCAGCGCAAGCGATTACACAAGTCAGTGCGCGCGCCCGCGCAGATCAAGATCGGATCAACCGGGAGCGGCTCGCCCATCAACAGGCAGCGAAATATGGCGGACAACAGTAGCACTTTCAACCGTCCACCGCGTCTGCGCCCGCGCTGGAGCGCAGAAACAGTCGATTTGCCGGCTCCACCTGCGCCGTTATCGCCCCAAACCAATACCGTATGGCTGCAAGCGATCCTGCCCATCATTGCGGCGCTACTCTTCGGTGCGAGTGCGCTGGCAGGTTATGGTTCGTGGCTGGCGGCGTTACCGGCGCTCATTCTGGCGGTCTTGAGCAGCGGGGCAACCCTGATCTACGAACGCAACAATCGGCGGCGCAGTGTTAAAGATTTTGCAGAACAACAGGCGCTCTTCGCCGATCGGCTGGCCGCAGCGCGATCGCGTTTACGCCGCCTACACGAGGAGGAACGAGCCGCCCGTCGCTACCTTGCTCCTGATCCGGCTGAACTACTGCGGATTGCTGGAGCTGACGGCAGACCACGAGCGCCAGAACCGCGGCTGTGGGAACGACGATTGAGCGATGACGATGCCCTCGATCTACGCCTGGGCAGCGGCGCGATGCCGGCATCGAGCCGGGCAGTTGTGACGCCGAATACTCCGGCTGATCGTCGGATTGATCAGATCATTGCTGAGCATAGCACCTTGCATCAGGTACCCATCTGCTTGCCGCTCCTTCACCTCGGATCACTTGGGATTGCCGGATCGCGCCCGGCAGTATTAGGTCTGGTATACGCAATGCTGGCGCAGGCTGCCACACTGCATGCCCCCACTGAATTGCGTATCGCCCTGATTGCGACCACCAATGCTATTGCCGACTGGCAGTGGATCGCGCGTCTGCCACACAGCCAGACTCCCGGCGAGATGCAGATTGGGCGAGTGCTGGCAGCCGCTGAACCGGCTGCGATTGAGCGTCTGTTGACCTTCTTGCTTGATGAGTTGAGTCGGCGACGAGAAACTACATCGTCCAATCCATTGCCAATCATCATTGTGGTTGACAGCGCTGCGCTTGTCACCAGACATACCGCGCTTGGTCAACTCTTACGTGATGGCGGCAGATACGGTCTGATAGTTGTGGTCTTGACCGACGACTGGGCAAATGTGCCCGATCACTGCGCAGCAGTGGTTGAGGTCGATCAGCGCATGGGACGCTGGATGCGAGCGGGTGAAGCATGGCCTACAACTCCCTTCCAGCCAGATCTGCTCGAGCGCGCCGATATTGAACGGCTTGCCAGCCGACTGGCAACCATCCGCCTCAATGAGATTGGGTCTGGTCTGCACTTGCCGCGCCATGTGCGATTGCTCGATCTGCTGGATTTACCGGCTGGTGATGGGCATTCGATCCCGGCAGGCTGGCTGCAACAACCGACGAGTAGCTGGCACCCTGAAGTGCCGATCGGCGTAATGGGCGAATCCAAACCATGCTGGCTCAATCTCAACGAGCAGCAACATGGGCCGCATGGCATCATCGCTGGCGCGACCGGCGCGGGCAAGAGTGTCTTGCTGCAAACAATGATTGCAGCGCTTGTCATCACCCACGGCCCCGATCGACTCAACCTGCTGCTGATCGACTTCAAAGGCGGCGCAGCGCTGGCACCTTTTGCCAACCTTCCCCATACCACCGGCTTTGTCACCGATCTCGATGATCGACTGGCAACGCGAGCCATTGCCGCCATCAATAGTGAACTGCGGCGACGCAAAACGATACTACGCACTGTCGCCGAACGGCATGGCATCCACGTCGAGAATATTGCCGATTATCGCGCGCTGGCCCGTCAACACCCGCTGGAACCATTGCCCAATTTGCTCATCGTTCTGGATGAATTTGATGAAATGGCCCGTAGTTGCCCCGATTTTGTCAGCGCGCTGGTGCGCGTTGTCAAGCAAGGTCGATCACTAGGGGTACATCTCTTGATTGCCACCCAGCAACCAGGTCGGGTTGTCAGCGATGAGATTCGGAGCCAGTTGAGCTACTTTATCGCGTTACGACTGGGTAGCAGCGAGGATAGCCGGGAGATGTTACAGCGCCCCGATGCCGCGTTTTTACCGCCACAACTACCCGGTCGCGCCTATGTGCGCAGCGGCGGTGAAGTGCGGCTGGTGCAGGTAGCGCGCCTCACGGCGCAGCCCGATGGACAGAGCGATCTTGAGCTGATCACGCAACGATTATGCGCTACCGGACAGAGATTTCTTGCGACGCTCAACTGGCAACCACCGTCAATCTGGCAACCACCTCTTTCACCCCGACTCACGCTTACTGCGCCAACCACCGGTTTGGAAGTGGCAATTGGCCTTCTTGACATACCGCAGCAGAGCCGGCAAACACCGCTACTTATCCATCTGCAGAACGGACACCTGGCCCTATTCGGCGGACCGGCCAGTGGCAAGAGCGTGGCGCTACTCCGGATTGTGCTGGATCTCGCGGCACGGATGTCGCCTGAACAGCTCTGGTGCTATGTTATCGATGGCGACGGCTATCTACTCAATTTGCTGGCCGATCTGCCCCACATTGGCGCAATAGTGCGACCTTTCGAGCGCGAAGCGCTACAGGCGCTGTTTCGCCAACTGGAACACCTCTTGCGTGAACGACGCACTCGTATGACCGCCGGTCAGTCACCAGGGCCGCCGGTGTTGTTGATCATCGACCGGCTGGCGGTAGTGCGTGATGAATTGCGTGACGCTTATGGCGAAAGCGATCTGACCGAACTGGTGCGCCTTGCCCGTAACGGACGTGATCTTGGACTCCACCTCATCATCAGTGCCGAACGACCGGCAGATCTCCCGCATCGACTGGCAATGCAGTTCGAGCAACGACTGGCATTGCGCATGACCGAGCTGAATGACTATGCCGAGGTTTTCGGACAACGACCACCGGCTCACCTGCCACCGGCAACCCCAGGTCGCGGTTACTGGCTGCACCCCGATGAGGGCTTGTTAGAAGTGCAGATTGCCCTACCCGCTGGAATGAATGAAACCCAGGATGAGCGTGAGCTGGCGAGAGCAATTCGGATGCAAACGGCAACTCTGGCTGCGGCGACACCAGCGTCTAACGCAGGCCCACCATCGCTGGCGCTGCTTCCAGAACATGTATCGAAAACAAAGCTCCCGCCGGGCAAACAACTTGAGCGCGCGCTCATCCTTCCATGCGGCTGGGCCATTGAGCCTCCTGGCCCAGCCACGCTTCGCCTCAGCCCGGAAACGCCACACGCCCTGCTAATCGGCCCACGACGTAGCGGTAAAAGCACGACTCTCATTACGCTGGCGCAGATCGCAGCCGGCGTATCGCCTCCTATCCAACTGATCATTGTGGATGGGCCGCGCCGGAGTCTCAGTCGGCTGCAAACGCTTACGCCAACCGCGCGCTACGTTGCCGACGAAACCAGCATTACCGCACTGAATGATGAATTTATGGACCTACGACGCAAAGCAGACCGTAAGTATCTGCTAATTATTGACGACTATCATCTCTGCCGTGAACGCTGGCGCGATCACTTTACCCAAAATTACAGCACCACACCTAACCTGTTCAGTCAGCTCGTCGAACTGGCTCAAACCGGCGACGAATCGTTGCATCTATTCGTTAGCGCCGGTATCAGCTATGCTGACGACCAGTTGTTGCGCGCACTCGATGGCGCGCGGAGCGGAATCGTACTCTGGCCGGGCCGCTATGATACCGGCACCCGCTTGCTCGGCCTAAACCTGCCGTTAACCGATCAGCGCCAGCTTGAACAACCACCAGGCCGGGCACTGCTGGTAAATGGGGATGATGAGCCGCAGATGATCCAGCTTGCTGGGGAATGAACGAACCGTCTGCCACAACGGTACCTGCCGGCTGAACACGTGATGAGCGGCAAATGCGCAATCTGCAAGGGGGTAACCATCGCGTTGTTTACCGCCTGGCGCGGTAGCGCCCGGCGCAAAATAGCTTGCGAGGAGAGCACCTTCTTGAGCATATTCCTCGCAACCGGGGTCACACCTGTCGTTAGCCGGTAATCTGGTTCGCGTCCCGCACAGTGAACGAACCGTCTGCCACAACGGTACCTGCCGGCTGAACACGTGATGAGCGGCAAATGCGCAATCTGCAAGGGGGTAACCATCGCGTTGTTTACCGCCTGGCGCGGTAGCGCCCGGCGCAAAATAGCTTGCGAGGAGAGCACCTTCTTGAGCATATTCCTCGCAACCGGGGTCACACCTGTCGTTAGCCGGTAATCTGGTTCGCGTCCCGCACAGTGAACGAACTGTCTGCCACAACGGTACCTGCCGGCTGAACACGTGATGAGCGGCAAATGCGCAATCCGCAAGGCAGGCAACACATAATTGAATAACGTTGCTTGCTACCCTACGCGGTAGCGCGCAGGTTGCTAGACGGCTTGCGCGGGCAACTTCTTCGTTGCCCGCATTCGCTGGATCCATTGTCGGCAACCCACATCACGCTGCGCACTAGCCGGCAACATGTTGCGCGTCTTGAACATAGAGGTTCCGCCAGGTTTCAGGCCTTATCTGGCCTGAGGTGAATGAGCAATGCGAGAACGCATTTGATTGAGATCGGTGCAAACCCGGTGGTGACGAATGCCTATCGGCTTGTTGCCAGCCATAGGAAGACTGACTGCTCGCCAGCGAACAACGCCGCAAGACTGTCCCACAGGCCCGGAACGGCACTTCATCTGTCGTGTAACGAATCCCTGGCAAAGCGTAGCGACTGGCGCTTGCTACCTGTCTGAGACGCGGTATTGTTATCAGCACGTAGCTGCCTGAGCCACAGACAATCAGTTTGACATGACGTAACAATCATGGTACATTTCGGTCAATCTGTGCCGTATATCACAAGCGGTTTGATCAATGACCAGACAGCAAGGAGTGCGCCGTGAGCGAACCTCTGGGAAGCACCCAGCGACCGTTGCGCGTTGCAATCATTGGCGCCGGTCCAGCCGGTTTTTACACCGTCGAAGCTCTGCTAAAGCAGAAAGACCTTGTATGCCAGATTGACATCTTCAACCGGTTCCCTACGCCATATGGTCTGGTACGTGAAGGAGTGGCCCCCGATCACCAATCAATCAAGGCCGTCACCCGCATTTACGATAAACTGGCTTCGCATGAACGGGTGCGCTATTTCGGCAACGTGACGTTTGGAATTGATCTCACTCACGCCGATCTGCGCAACTACTACGATCAGATTGTCTACGCGGTTGGAGCGCAGTCAGATCGGCGTATGGGTATTCCCGGCGAGGATCTGTTTGGCAGTATGCCGGCAACCGCCTTTGTCGGCTGGTATAATGGGCGGCCTGATTATCGCGATCTCAACGTCGATCTGAACGTTGAACGAGTGGTGGTAGTTGGCAATGGCAATGTGGCGATGGATGTTACCCGCATCCTGGTGACCGATCCTGATGAATTGGCCAAGACCGACATTGCCGATCACGCACTGGCTGCACTGCGGCAAAGCAAGGTTCGGGAAGTGGTTATGTTGGGTCGGCGCGGGCCAGTTCAGGCCGCCTTCACCAACCCCGAATTGAAGGAATTCGGCGAATTGAAAGGGGTTGATGTTATTGTCGATCCGGCTGATCTTGAGCTTGATCCGCTGAGTGAAGCGGAGATGGCCAAAGACAAGACTGCGGCGAAAAATGTGGAAATGCTGCGCGAATTTGCAGCGCGCGGCGATACCGGCGCGCCACGACGGATTGTTATGCGATTCCTCGTTTCGCCGATTGCCATTCACGGGATGGATGGCCGGGTTACCGGTGTGACAATTGAACGCAACCGGCTGGTTCAGGCTGCCGATGGCAGTTTACGTCCGCGTGGCACCGGCGTGACCGAAGAATTGAGCTGCGGTATGGTATTGCGCTCAGTCGGTTATCGCGGCGAACCGTTACCCGACGTGCCATTCGATGAAGCAAGTGGCACCATCCCCAATCGTGACGGTCGAGTGCTGGATGGACCCAACGGCGAACCGATTCCCGGAGAGTACGTAGTTGGCTGGATTAAGCGCGGCCCATCGGGCGTGATCGGCACGAATAAACCCGATGCGGTAGCTACAGTCAACAGTATGCTGGCCGATCTGCCCAACCTCACCGGCGCGCCTCAGAGCGGCGATATTGCAGATCTTTTGCGCGAGCGCGGCGTTGATTTCGTGTCTTATGCCGATTGGCAGCGGCTTAACGAGTATGAGACAGCGCAGGGCACCGCGCAGGGCCGACCGCGGGTGAAGGTCACGCGGGTCGAAGAGATGATGGAAATCATTCGCGCCGGTCGCTGATGCGTATTGTGATGATCGCGCCCTTCGGCATTCGACCGAAGGGCACATTACTCGCCCGCATGTTGCCACTGGCGCAGGCATTGCACCAGCGCGGCCACACCATAACCATTGTCGCTCCGCCGGTGCATAACCCGGTCGATGGCGGCACGACGCGAGTCTACGATGGTGTTGCGGTAACCCATACGACTGCGCCGCCTGTTGGCGGCCCGCCGGCGGCTCTCTGGCATACGCTTGCGCTCTGGCAAACAGTGCGACGAGCGCAAGCAGATCTTATTCATCTCTTCAAGCCGAAGGGATTTGGCGGGCTGACAGTGCTGGCCCGTGGTCGCGTGCCACTGGTCGTCGATTGCGACGACTGGGAAGGGCCAGGTGGATGGAATGACCTGCTGCCATATCCGCCACCGGCTAAAGCGCTCTTTGCCTGGCAGGAACGCGATTTACCTCGCCGCGCCGACGCGGTGACTGTTGTTTCCCGCGCGCTTGAAACGCTGGTTTGGGCAATGGGAGTGTCGCCACAGCGTGTTTTCTACCTCCCCAACGGCGCGTGGCAGATGGAAGTACCGCCACCATCGCCGTCGCCACATCCAACCATTGTTCTCTATACCCGATTTTGGGAACTAGACCTGGCAGAGGTAGCGGCAGTACTGACTTCTGTTTACCATCAACGCCCCGATACCCGTCTGCTGATCATCGGTAAAGGTGAACGAGGCGAAGAACAACATTTGCTGACCCTTGCAACAGCACAGGGTTGGGCTGCAATGATCGATTATCGCGGCTGGCAGGAACCAACCGCAATTCCCCGGTTGCTGGCCAGCGCTGATGTGGCGATTGCGCCGATTCGCGATACGCTTATCAATCGCGCGCGCGGTATGGCCAAGCTGACAGAGCTGATGGCTGCCGGCCTGCCGATTGTTGCGAGTGATGTGGGCACAGCGCGCGACTATCTCGCGCCTGCTGCCGGTATCCTCGTTCCACCGGGTGATGCCACAGCGTTTGCTACCGCCGTCATTCACCTGCTCGATGATGCCGACGCGCGCGTCCGCTTGCGCTCAGCAGCGCTCGCTGCGGCGCATCGCCTGCGCTGGGACAACCTGGCGCCTATCGCTGAAGCAGCCTATCAGCAGGCCTGCGCGCGATCATAACGTCCGGAAGCATGGTATCATTGCATATACTTGTAAAGACTATGTTCTACGTTTTCTGTCATTTTCTATGGCAAACCATCCAACCGGACGAATCCTGGTCATTGATGATACTGAATATAATCGACATCTGATCGAGCGTCAGCTTAGCCTGAGCGGCTACACCGTAGTCACGGCTATACATGGCCGACAAGGTTTAGAATACCTCCAGCGACAGCCATTCGACACCATTCTGCTCGACCTCATGATGCCAGAAATGGATGGTTTCGCCGTCCTCGAGCAGATCAAACGTGATCCACAATTACGCCATATCCCGGTGGTCGTCATTTCAGCGCTCGATGAGATTGAGGACATCGTGCGTTGTATCGAGGCCGGAGCCGAGGATTATCTAACCAAACCGATCAATACGACCTTACTGCACGCCAGGATCCACGCCTGCCTGGAACGTAAATGGCTGCGTGATCAAGAACAGTCTCGCTTGAAAGCTCTTCAGTACGAACTTGAGCTAGGACGACGGATGCAGGCTGATTTTTTGCCGGCAAGATTGCCTCACATTCCCAACTGGGAAATAAGGGCAACATTCGTGACCGTGCGTGAGGTAGCCGGTGATTTTTATGATGTCTTCGTCTTGCCTGATCGGCGAATTGCCTGTTTTCTGGGGGATGTTTGTGACAAGGGAGTGGGAGCGGCGCTCTTTATGGCGCTCACCCGATCACTGTTACGCGCCTTTATCGAGCAACTGGCGACCGTCAGTGCCGATCCGCTTCGCGCTGTGGCGATGACCAACGACTATATCGCTCGCCATCACCACACAAAGCGCACGTTCTCGACAATTTTTTGCGCCGTCATCGACCCGTCTGGCGGCGTGATGCACTATATCAATGCCGGTCATCCCTCTCCCTTTATCTTGCGCGCCGACGGGAGTGTCGAAATGCTATCGCTCGGCGGGCCGGCGATAGGCTGGATAGCCAATGCCTGCTTTACCGTTGATACGGTTTCGATCGGGTGTGGCGATACTCTCTTCCTTTATACTGATGGCATCACGGAAGCGCGCACATCAGTCGGCGAGCTATTCGGCGAAGAGCGGCTGTTAACAGCCCTACAACAGGCAGCCAACAACACCGCTCTTCGTCTGGAGACCGTCCGGCAAACTGTATTGGAGTATAGTGGTCGCCAACAGCCAGAGGATGATCTGACAATGCTGGCGATCTATCGAAGTGAGAACTGCTGATCGCGCAATCCTATTCTACTTCCACTTCCAACGCTACCGCTTCACCACCACCCAGACAGAGCGCTGCAATTCCCCGCTTCCCACCGCGTTGCCGTAACGCCGAGATGAGTGTTACCAGCACACGCGCCCCACTGGCACCGATGGGATGACCAAGGGCAATGGCGCCGCCATAGACATTCACCCGATCGGCGTCAAGACTCAGGGCGCGAAGATTGGCAATCACTTGAGCAGCAAATGCTTCGTTGATTTCAAACAGATCGTAATCATCGAATGAGCGTCCGGCCCGCTTCATGAGTCGTTCAATGGCAAACGCTGGCGCGGTAAAAAGTTCGAGAGGCTTGACAGCAGCCTGGGCGGCCACGCCGATGCGAGCCAGCGGTTGTAATCCCAACTGAGCAGCCCGACTCGCCGTCATCAACACAACGGCAGCAGCTCCATCGGTAATACCGGGCGCATTGCCTGCGGTGACTGTGCCATCGGCGACAAATACCGGCTTGAGTTTGGCCAGCGCTGCCAGTGAGGTATCACGTCGCGGCCCTTCATCGACCGTCACCAGATTGGTTTGACCCTTCGGACCTGGAACGGTAACCGGCGCAATCTCCTCTTGAAATGCGCCGCTATCCTGGGCAGCAACAGCGCGTTGATGGGATTGTAGCGCATACATGTCTTGCTGCTCGCGAGTCACGTGAAACGCGCGCGCAATCCATTCGGCGGCAACGCCCATGTGGTGATTTTCGAAAGCGCACCAGAGGCCGTCATGGACGACGGCATCAATGATCTGGCCGTGACCAAGCCGGTAACCGTGGCGCGCCTGCGGCAGCAGATACGGACCACCACTCATGTGCTCCATTCCACCGGCCACGACAACTTCAGCCTCGCCAGCTTTGATCAGCGCTGTGCCGACCATCACGGCCTTAAGGCCACTCCCGCAAACCTTATTTACCGTCAAGCCGCCAACACTCTCCGGTAAACCTCCGCGCAACGCAGCCTGACGCGCTGGCGATTGCCCAAGCCCGGCAGTCACAACACAACCCATAATACATTCATCAACCATTGCCGGTTCGATCCCGGCTCGCTGCACAGCAGCCTGCACGGCGGTTGCGCCGAGATCAATCGCGGTCAGGCCGCTATACGCGCTGTTGAAGCGTCCAATCGGCGTGCGAGCTGCCCCTACGATGACAACATCGTCCATACGTTGTTCCCTCACGGTGCAAGGTGGTGTGGCTGCGACCACAGCCTCTGACATAACGATACCGGATATTATAACGGGCAATGTCTCAGCGTATCAAGCCGCGTAATTGCCGGTACAGCCGAAGTGTGCCGCTGCCGTTATCGTACCCGGGCGGCAACCAGGCCGGCTGGCGCAAGAGCCATAGTCCGGCCTGGATCATTGGCGGACGAGCCGTTGGTCGGGTGGGATCGGGTAAGAGCGTTACGGAATGGAGCGTAATCTTGCTCGCCAGTTCAGGCAGCACTTTACACACCGCGCTTTGCAAAGTTGCAACCAGCTCAGGGGCTGGCTGCCGTTCACCATTCTGGATCGATACCGGGTCATCAAGCCGTAATCGTAACATTACGGAGAGACGCCAGGATGCAGAGTGGTTATCAGATGGGGTCAGACTCACAATGACCGGCACCGGCTCTCCGGCAACAATGTGATACCACGGTAGACCGGAAGGCAACTGTGCCTCCTCTACCGTAAGGGCACCAATTGCCAGCATAGGTGGCGACTCCAGGCGCCGACTTATCAACGGCCAGCCCGCCGGCCCAAGCACAACTACGCGCCCGGCAACTTCGCTACCGCTCTTTAATCGCACACCACGCACACCGGTTGGATCGGCAAGCAGTTCTACCACCTGATGATGGGCAGACCATTCACCACCTGCCCGAATCAGGGCATCGGTAAAAATGTGGGTGAGCGTATCGCCATGACCGACAAGCGTTTCATGAGGTGGCAGCAAAGCAATGCTCCCGGCAGCCCACGAACAATGATCACTGACCGGCAGGCCATGAGCAAGCAGAATCGTATCGACAAACGCGCGCAGAGTCAGATCAACGAGATCATAACGTCTGAACATATCGCCAACGGTGAGCCGTTGCTGGCGCCATACCTGCAAACCGGTTAGCGGATCGAATTGCGCCGCCAGCCGTAACGCCGCTGCCGCTGCCGTTTCCTGCACTTGCCAGAAACGCTCTGCCGCATCACGCTGAATCGGAAAGAGAGCCCGACGCAATCGTCGCCATTGACCGGCGTCAGCCGGGATGTCGATAATTTGCTGCGCGAAATGCATGCGCCAGGCCGGTTCGCGCCGTGCCACCGGTAGATGCGCGCCTGCATAGGCAGCAATCCGGGCATACGGCCCATCGCTAAGGCCAGACTGGAGTGGTGGCAAACAGTGAAACCTGTTCCGATCTTCAGAAGCATCAGCGTTCGATTCACCGATACCGGCCAGCAGCACAGCATAACCATCACGGGCCAATAAAGCAGCCAGCGCAGCCTCAGCAGCGGACACCCCGACGACGATAAAGTCAAATCGTTCTCTCATAATCACATATCCGCTTCTCGCTGGAATTCCTCATCCGCCCGTCTCATACAGGCGGATAACCACAATCAAGAGCATCAACAGAATGCCAGCGTAAACGAACCCAACCACTCGCGGCGCGCGCGCGCGCAACGCTACCGCCGCTGCCGGGATCAGTCCAACGGCTACTACACCGTAAAAGAGGTGTAATGCCATTCGCATCGGATCGACGTACCAGAGCAAAGGGATACCAATCAGCGCCTGCGCTACGATCAGCAACTGCAAAATACCACTCAGAGGTTGCATGCCACCCCGATTGCGCCATGCCACTATCAGCGCCCACAGCAGGCTTGCCACGATCACGATGATGATTGTCAGTTGTAATCGGCTATGTAAGGCAAAGAGTCGCTCCATAACAGAGCCATTGTAGCACGTCAGCAAACGGAACGACATGCGGTATACTGAGCCGGAGATGGATCGACCATCCTGAAAATCCTTCCCCGGAGTATTATGTCAACAATTGGCTTAACCGAATGCCTCATCATCTTGCTATTGGTCGCAATTGTAGCTGCAATTGCCTTCAGAGCTGGATTGGCTCGCGGTCGGCGAAAATAGTAAACCGGCAGAGATGTGTCGGTTCAGATGAAACAATCATCAGCAATCGGTAATCACCTGATTGCTCTCGTCGGATTATGGCAACTGCTTCTACAGATCGTACCAATCACGAGCGCAAGCTATGGGTATCGTATACGGATTGATCGCTGCGCTGAGCTGGGGCACAGGCGACTTTCTCATCAGCCGCGCAACCCGGCAGATCGGCTGGCAATGGGCCTTGCTCTGCGGACAACTTGTCGGCATTGTTGCCATCGGGCTGGTGATTACTGTCCGTGGCGATCCGATGCCATCGTGGGGACCGGCCTGGCTGAACGCGATTGCCGTTAACCTGCTCAACCTGCTCGGAACACTGCTCTTGTATCGGGCCTTTGCCATTGGCACTTTAGCGATCGTTTCGCCAATTGCAGCCGGTTTTGCCGCTGTCACAGCGATGCTTGCCGTACTTGGAGGCGAGCAAATCGAGCTGTTGACACTCTCTGGAGCCGGCCTTGTCATCGGTGGGGTCATGGTTGTATCCCGCGGCAAGAGCGAAACGGACGTTAACCTGCGCGGCGTTCCCGAAGCGATTGGCGTAGCGATCAGCTTTGGTCTCTTCTTCTGGCTGCTCAAAGATGTGACTGCTACCTTCGGCATTGCCTGGCCTGTCCTGATCGGAAGGGTCTTAACTGCCATCGCAGCGGTGACTGTGCTCATGCTTGCCCGACCGGCCCCACCTCAGTGGCGCCGACTACCGCTCCACTTCATCATCGGGGCAAGCATGCTCGATACGCTGGCGTTCCTTGCTTACAATACCGGTATCGCTACGGCCTATGTCAGCGTGGTGACGGCGCTGGCTTCCATCTTCAGCGCCGTCACCGTCATTCTGGCCTGGTTGGTATTGCGCGAACAACTGGCGCGCAGTCAATGGTTGGGAGTCATCGGCATTCTGGTCGGTGTGTTGCTAGTTAGTCTGACCTGACAGTGTGTTATAGCTATTCAATGGGGAGCAAGAAGCATCGCTTTTAACAACACATAGCAAATGTTTATGGCCGAGGATCATTGGTTATCGGCGTGTGGTATGATTCCGGTAGTATCGGACTGGCAACCAGTAGTATTCAGGCGCGCCACGAGAAAGGAGCCCCTCAATGACCTATCCGCAGCCACCCGACGATTACGGTCGCTACCAGCCCGATCAGCCTTACCCGCCACCGCCTCAACAGCCCTATCAGCCCTATCAGATTCAGTATCAGCCACCACCGGGAGCAGGGTATGGAAGTCCTGCCAAACCGGGCGCTGTGCTCACCATCGCCATCATGGCGATTATCGACGCAGTTATCAGTGGCTTGAGCGGTATTGTCTGGATTCTCACCATCTGTGGCGCGCCGCTAGGCATTTATTCAATTGTGGTCGCTGTGCTCGCCGGGATCTATGCCTACAAACTGTTGCAAGAGCCTCCCCAGCCTCTGCAACCGAACAAGACTCTGGCCATCTTGCAAATCGTCAACATCATCACCGGCAACATCTTTTCGCTGGTGTTCGGGATCGTCAGCCTGGTGTTGTACAATCAGCCCGAAGTGCAGGCCTACTTTGCTTACCGAAACAGCGCAGCAAACTACCCAACCAACTATCAGCCACCACGTTATTGAAATATGGCTGTTGTCGCAACGATGCCGGGTTTAGCAGGTCGGGGCAGTTGCGCCTTGCGACGGCGGCCCCGACCACATCAGAAGTTTAGCATTGAACCGGGTCACGTTATTACATAGGCGCTTCAGTCCGCCAGATTTGCGCGCCGGTTGCTGGTAAACTGCTTATATCCAGCATGCCGCCGCGAATCGTTACTGTAGCGCCGGTATTCAGCTCACGCAGCATCGTGCCCTCGGCTAACCCACCGTGCCGTACCGGTAATGCCCGCAAACCATCGTCGCTGCGCCGGGCCACTATGATCAATCGTTCTTCAGGCGCTTCACGCAGGAAAGCAATCGTCTCACCCTGAGCGTAGAGCTGCTGGAAGCCGCCCCAACGTAACGCCGGCGCGTGTCGCCGTAAACGGGCCAACCGTTGCACAAATGCGCGCAGATCGTGGTCCCACTTCGCCTCGTCCCAGGGCATCGCGCGTCGGCAATCGGGATCTCCACCGCCTGCCAGCCCGATCTCGTCACCGTAGTAGACGCAGGGCACACCGGGGTAGCAGAAGAGTAGTGTCATCGCCACCCGCACCCGCGCCAGGTCATCGCCGACAATTGTCCGGATTCGCGGCGTGTCGTGACTGCCGAGCAGGTTGAATTGCTGTGTCGCCACCTGCCACGGGATCGCAGCCCGGAAGGCTGTCCATTGGGCAGCGACCGTCTCGACAGCAATCGGACGGGTATCGGCTTCGGGCCGTTGGGGGTTGAACTCAAAGCCTCCTAGCCAGCGCCAGATCGGGAAGGTAAAGCCCTGGTAGTTCATCGTGGCATCGAGTTCCTCACCCTGCAAGTGCGGCGTGCCATCAAAGAAGTGCTCGCCGAGCAGGTAGGCATCGGGCTGTTCAGCTTTGACTGCGCGGCGAATACCACGCCCGATCTTATGGCCGAGGTTGTCAGGGCCAAGACGCCCCAGCATATTGGCCACATCGATCCGCCAACCATCGATCCGGTACGGTGGTCGCAACCAACGCCGCATGATCGCGTCGTGACCGGCATACATTACTTCACGCAAGCGCACGCTACGGTAATTCAGCTTCGGCAATGTCGGCACATCCAACCAGCATTCATATTCGTCGGGATGGCGGCGAAAGGTGAAAAACTCGGCAGTTGGCGCGCGCGGATCAGCTTGAGCCGCCACAAACCACGGATGAGTCACGCCGCAATGATTGGGCACAATGTCGAGCACGAGGTTCATTGCGCGATCATCAAGCGCCTGTCGCAGGGTTAGCAACCCTTCTTCACCACCGAGATGGGGATCGATACTGGTATAGTCTTCCACATCGTATTTGTGGTTGGAAGGCGCGCGAAAGATAGGGTTCAGATAGAGCGCCGAAACACCGAGATCGGTCAGGTAATCGAGTCGTTGAGCGATACCTTGCAGATCGCCGCCAAAGAACTCGATGGGGCCAGTAGCGCGGTTGGGTAGTTCATCCCAGTGTCGGGCTACTACTGGTCGTCCCCGGTAGAGATATTCGCCATCGCGCACATTGTTAGCGGGATCACCGTCAGCAAAACGGTCAGGGAAGATCTGGTAGAAGACGGCATCGCGCACCCATACCGGCGCATGGTAGTTTGCCAGCACTACGAAATCGTTCGCATCGGTCGGGTAGTGTCGGGTTACGCCACCGGCGCTATACCAGCGCGTACCATCTTCGGCGCGTAGCAAGAAACGGTAATTGGTGCGCAACATCCGGATCGGCAGCTCACCTTCCCACCAGCGACACACCCCTTGCACACCGACATCGCGCAACGGCGTAATCTGCTGTTCGCCATCGGGACAGGTGCGCAAGAAGACACCGCTAACCGGCGCATCAGCCGCCAGTCGCAACCGAAAGACTGCCGTATCGCCTAAACGGCCACTGAAACGCAGATAGATGGGCGACCCATCGTGATGAATGCTGGATTCCCAGGAGAATGTATTCATTCCATCTGCTCCAAAGCGGCAATTGCCGCAGCCAGACGCGCCAACGCGCGTTCACGTCCCACTCCGGCTAGCGTATCAAACAGCGGTGGCGCCACACTCCGACCGGTTACCGCAACCCGGATCGCGCCGAAGAGAGGGCCTGGCTTAACCGACAATTGCTCACACAAGCCGCGCAATGTCGTTTCAAGTGCCGGCGGAGTCCAATCTGCCTGATTATTCAGCGCCTCCCAGGCTGCGCGAAGCATGGCAACCGTCTGGGCAGTATCGTGTTTTTTGGGGATGAGATCGGTCGGATTGTACGTCTCGCCCGGTTTCACGTCACGGTAGAAGAACTCGAGCAACTCTGGCGCTTCCTGTAGCTCTTCTAGCCGCTCGTGGATCAGCGGAATCAGGCGCAAAAGGTATTCCTGCTCGGTCGCCGTGGCTGGATCACCGATCAGGCCGGCCTGCTGCATAAAGGGCAAGACTCGCTCGGCCAACTGGTCGGTAGTCAGCTTACGGATGTAGATTCCATTCATATCGCGCAGCTTTTCCGGATTCCAGCGCGCCGGTGAGGGTTGAATCCGCTCAAGGGTAAAGCGAGCAATCAACTCTTCGCGAGTCATGATCTCGGTAACGCCGTCGTAGCTCCACCCTTGCAAGGCCAGGTAGTTGAGCATCGTTTCAGGCAGGTAACCACGTTCGCGGAAACGCTGCGTCGCCACATCATCTTTGCGCTTCGACAGCTTCCCTTTGCCATCGGAACGCAAGATTGCCGGTAGATGGGCAAACAATGGACGCGGCCAGCCGAAAAAGTCGTACAACAGCACGTGATACGGTGTGCTGGGCACCCATTCTTCGCCACGCATCACGAGGGTGATCTTCATCAGATAATCATCAACCAGATGCGCGAAGTGATAGACCGGCATACCGGTTGACTTGATCAGCACAATATCCTGCAACTGATCGTTTTGCACGACAATCTCATCACCCCCCCGAATCAGATCGCGAAAACGGGTTTCACCCTCTAGTGGCGTCTTCAGGCGAACGGTATACGGCTTGCCGGTCGCCGCCAGCTCACGCTGCTGTTCGAGCGGCCAGTCGCGTTCGGGACCGCGGAAGCGAAACGCCTTGATCCCGGCAGCCTCGGCAGCAGCCCGCATCTGGGCCAGCTCCTCTTCAGTGGTGAACGACATATAGGCCAGCCCGGCGGTCAGCAACTGCTCAACAAAAGGCTGGTAAATACCCAGCTCGAACCGTTCGGACTGAACATAGGGGCCATACGGGCCACCCACATCGGGGCCTTCATCCCAGTCAATACCGACCCAGCGCAATGAAACGCTGATGTCGTCGGCGGCGCCAGGCACAAAGCGCTTCTCATCGGTATCTTCGATGCGCAGAACGAACTGGCCGCCGTAATGGCGAGCGCAGAGCCAGTTGAAGAGAGCGGTGCGAACGCCGCCGATGTGCAGGTTGCCGGTCGGGCTAGGAGCAAAGCGTACCCGCACCGGCCCTTCAATTGTATGCATGAGCAACTCCTTTTGGCGCAAAATGCAGCAGCGCAATGGGTGTAATGGAAGCAGGGTTGCGCGCCAGTCAAACGACATCGGCGCAACCAATCACCTACCCGGTAGGATGTTACGCGCCTTTCAGTCGGTCAGCACGACCATATCGTCGCGATGTACCACTTCCGGCCCATAATCATACCCTAAAATCGAATGAATCTGCTGAGAGCGTAGCCCGGCGATCATGCGCGCGTCGTGCGAGCGATACTGGGTCAAGCCACGCGCAATCTCACGTCCATCGAGCGCGAAAATCCGCACCGTCTGGCCGCGATCAAACTCGCCGCTTACCTCGCGAATACCGGCGGGTAACAAACTCTTACCGTGGCGGGTGAGAGCAAGCGCCGCGCCTTCGTCCACCACAATGCGCGAATGACGCACTGTTTCCGCCAGAATCCAGCGCTGACGAGCGTCAGGATGAGTCGTCGTTGCAGGAAAGAAAGTGCCAATGCGTTCGCCAGCGGCAACGCGGGTAATCACGTCTGGCTCGTAACCGGCAGCAATCACAACTGCAACCCCGGAATGAGTTGCCAGCTCGGCAGCCTGAATCTTGGTCTGCATCCCACCGGTGCCACGATGGGTGCCACTGCCGCCGGCAATAGCCCAGATCCGCTCATCAATGACCGGCACTTCGCGCAGCAATTCGGCCTGCGGGTCGGCGCGCGGATCGGCGCTGTAAAGACCGGCAATATCGGTGAGAATGAGCAGCAGATCGGCATCAATCAAACCGGCCACCAGCGCCGAGAGATTATCGTTATCGCCGACGCGAATCTCAGCGGTGACTACCGCATCATTTTCATTGATAATCGGCACGATGCCCTGCGCCAGGCACAGGGTCAGGGTATTACGCGCATTGAGATAGCGCCGGCGATCACGCAGATCGTCGCGGGTAAGCAAAGCCTGAGCTACCTGCAAACCGTACAACTCGAAGATCTGTTCATAAAGGTGCATCAACCGGCTCTGACCAACAGCGGCAAAAACCTGCTTAAGCGGAATATTCGCCCGCTGATTGGGGGGAACACCAAGGCGTTCTTTGCCGGCGGCAACAGCTCCTGATGACACCAGCACAACTTCGTGACCGGCCTCTTTGAGACGCGCGATTTGCCGGGCCAGCTCAACAAAATAGGGTCGGTGCAGCCGGTCGGTGCCGGCAGTTAATACACTTGTACCCAGTTTGATCACGAATCGGCTCATAGCGATAGAAAGTTCGCTCCACGACGAATAGTAGCTGCCATTACCCGATTGTGCCCGCAGCAGGGCAAAGTGTTCGTCAGAAACGTTTAGTCAGCGATACCCAATTCAGCCAGGCGAGCTGGCGTCGGATCACCGTTCGCATCCCAACCGTGACGGGCATAGTACTCTGCCAGCAATGCCTCAAGCGGTGGAGTATAGCCGGCGCTCGGCCCGCTGTTGAGCGGTTCGCGCAGATAGCGTTCCGGCAGCGTATCCTGGCTATTGAGCGCATAACGACGGGTAAAGAGCCGGTCGATGGTCACGATCCGTTCACCAATGCGGACCAGATCGGCGCCGGTAATTGAGCGCCCGCTCACAGCGCCGAGCAAGGCAATCAGTTCACCGGGAGTAATCTGATACGCCATCAAACCGAGACGGCGGCAAAAACCACTGGCATCGAGCGCAGCGGCAAAACGCTCGTGCCAGATCAGGCGGAGTGCCTTGCCTTCGCTCTCGCGTGGGCCACTCGCTGGCGGCGGCAACCAGGCCGGTGGTTCGGCGACCAGTTCTTCAAACGCCATCGCGTAACGATAATCTCCACCAATCGGACTGGTAGCCATTGCCAGACCGATCTCAGTCAGGGCGCGCGGATCGAGGGCCGGCATTGCCAGCCCCTTCACCTGGGGCGCAAAAGCTGCCGAACCCCAGACTGCTTCCTGCATCTCACCCACACCGAGCGAGAGAATATCGCGCTTCTCCTGCCGCTGACTCATGCGGTCAAGCGCCGCGATCACTGCCGCGCCATCGCCCCAGTTGAGCGTGCGTTGCCGCACCAGACCCTCATCCTGAGCTTCGGTCATAAAGACAATCGCTGCCGCTGCTGCTGCCGGATCGATTCCGAGGCGCAAACAGCGGTCGGCAATCGCCAGCATAGCATCAGGATCGGTAATAGCGGCACGAGCGGCAAAACCGGCGATCAACTCGAGACTCGGCAACGGATGGGTCTCGCCGCTTTTCGCGCGCAGATCAATGTAGCACGGCAATGGACACCCGGCGCAGCCACGTTCGAGTCGGCCACCACGCCGCGCGATCTCGCTAAACATGCGGGCAATTGCCACCCCATCGGCAGGCACGCGCGCGTCACGGCTGATCAGCGCACCCAGCTTGATGGCTGACGGCAGCAACCCTGCGCTACCGATAGTGCGAATTGCTTGAGCTGTCGGATGTTTCTCGCCACGCTGCCGGATCGATTGCAAAACTGTCTGCATGCGGGCAGGGTCGGCAGCCGGCAAAGGCGCCCGGTCACGCACCACAATCGCCTTTAACTTCTTATCGGCCATCACTGCGCCGGTACCGGCTGGTTCAACCAGATACTGGCCTTCGGCCACGATACTGGCGTAGGCAACCCCGGCCTCACCGGCTGGCCCGATTGCCAGTACCCGCACATCGCCGCCAAGCTCGGCGTGCAGCGTGGCTGTAGTGGAGACGGTATCGCGCCCAAGCAAATGCCGGGCCGAACGCAGGCGCACTGTTTCGCCATCGATAAACAGGTAGCACCAATCGGGCGCTTCACCACGAATAATCAGCGCATCTACATTATTCCGACGCAACGCGGCGCCCCAATGTCCTGGCGCCCACCCATAACCGATCCCACCAGTAAGCGGCGAGCGCGTGCCAACGGTAAAGCCACCGGTAGCAAAGCTGGCGCTACCGGCAAGCGGCCCGGCGGCGAAGATAAGCAAATTATCCGCCGACAGCGGCGGTGTATCCGGTTCAAGCTGATGCCAGAGAAGCCAGGCAATGATGCCTCGCCCACCGAGATAGTCACGTTCGACCTCATCAGGCAGCAACTGGCGGGCGTGGCCACGGGCAAGATCAACGGTCAAACTGCGCAACGGCATGCGAGTATTCCTGTGTGGGTGCGAATTCCGCCGTTCTATTATACCGCCCCTGAGCAAGGCGTATGGTACAATAGCACAAAATTGCCATACCCCTGTCATTGTATCAGAACCGCTTATGTCTTCGTTGAAGCGTCCCGCGCATAATCAGCTTGCCCAAACTCACGCAGTTCTCCGCCAGCAACGACAGCAAGAAGCTCTTGCCGCACTGGCGGCGCTCGATTGTCTGCGCGGCGTCCCGGCAACCGAACTGACAGTTCTGTACGAACAGGGTATCTTTCGCGCTTTTCCCAGTGGGGCCACCGTTATCGGACAACGCCGCGGGTACCGCTATCTCTTCTTCCTCTTGCGCGGGTCATTGCAATTACGGTTGCGTGACAAAGATGGGCGCGAAGTGCTGATAGGGGTACTTGGTCAAGGCGATTGCTTTGGGGAAGGGCCACTCTTCGGCAAATTCTTCCGCCACATGAGCGCTCTCACCCAGAGTTCGTGCTACCTGTTGCAAATCGAGATTGCCACCCTGCGCGAGGAATTGGCGACTTTACCGCTTCTGACAACTGCGCTTCGCCAGGTCTATCGACGGCGGATGATTGAAGCGACGCTGGCCCGTATTCCTGGTCTGAGCCGATTATTGCCTTTAGAACGGATCGCCATTGCTGCCCGTCTTCGCCCACGCCATATACCTCGTGGCACGCTCGTCGTGCGACAGGGTGAAGCAGCCGACTCACTCTATCTGATAGAAAGCGGGCAGGTTGTGATCGAGCAGAGCGGGCAGACAATTGCCAGTCTTGGCGAAGGTGACCTCTTCGGTGAAATTTCGTTGCTGACCGGCGAACCGCACCGCGCCAATGCCCGCGCGCTCACCACAACCGATCTGCTGGAATTGCCCGGCGCCGACTTCTACCAACTGATCAAACAATATCCAGCGCTTGAGACTGATCTGCGCGCCATTGCCGAGCGTCGATTGAAACATTCAGCCGCTGTGCGCAGTGATGTTGCCCGCGCCCGCGACATCGGCCTCGCGGTCGATCGTGGCCTGTTGCGCGCCACCCACATTCTGGCGCGCGATCCGGCGCGCTGCCCACCCGGTTGCCGGCTATGTGAAACCGGCTGCGCCCATCGCCATGGCCATACCCGCCTCCACCTCAACGGCACTCCGATTGATCGTTTTGACGTATTGGAGAGTTGTCGGCAATGTGTGACCGGCGCCGAATGTGTTGAAGTGTGTCCCGAAGATGCCATCGAACGAGTCGATAACGGCGCCTTGCGCATCACCGCCCGTTGCACCGGCTGCGGCGAATGCGTCACTGCCTGCCCTTATGATGCGGTACAATCGGTGCCACGTGCCAGTCGTCGCGCCGGCCCACTGTGGGATCTCTTCCGCCGCTGGCAGCAGCGGCTGCGCCCCACCATACCCCTTACTCCTACCGGGCCAACCCATCGCGCCGACAAATGCGATCTCTGCTTCGGCCATACCGACCTGGCCTGTGTCAGCGCTTGTCCGATTGGCAACCTCCGCCTGGTTCCGGTCGAAGAGATCGTTCCGGTCTAACCATCATCGCAGCCCGCGCCGTTCCCTGCGCTCGCGCTCACCGCATCGAATACGCCAACCGCCCGTTTCAGTCAACGTGATACGCCGGTTCGGCTCGCCAGCCTCATGACCCGGCTCCGGTCGCCAGTTGTGGGTGGTAACGTCATGAGCCGGTGGACGACGCGCGCGGTACCAGATAGTTCTCAGGCGAACGTTCGCTTTTCCCCTTGACAAGTGTCATCAGGCGGTGTATCATAAAGGCGAACGTTCGCCTGGCAAGATGGTAGGGTCTATGGCAGCCACTAAAGTCACGCTCAAAGACGTAGCGGCACGCGCCGGGGTCAGTTATCAGACCGTTTCGAAGGTGCTGAACGGCGAAATGCAGGTTGCGCCCGAAACGATGGCCCGCATCCAGGCGGCAGTGCAAGAACTCGGCTACCGACCTAACCGGATTGCGCGCAATATGCGGGCCGGGCGCAGCTTCATGATCGGCTATTCGTGGACGCAAACCGAACCCGGCCAGGTCAACCACATTCTCGACCAGTTTCTGAGCAGTATGGTGCGTGAAGCCGGCGTGGTCGGTTACTATGTCTTGCCGTTTCCCTTCCTCGAAGGTAACGAACAGGTTGAGATTTACCGCGATCTGATCCGCAGTGGAAATGTTGATGGATTCGTCCTCTCAAGTGTCAACTACAACGATCCCCGCATTCAATTTCTGCTCAAACAGAAGTTTCCGTTTGTCGCGTTTGGGCGCTCAAATCCAGAATGGGATTTTGCCTGGGTTGATATTGATGGCACTGCCGGCACGCGACAAGCGATTGAATATCTGATTGGTCGTGGTCATCGTCGGATCGCCATCCTGGCCTGGCCGACCGACTCGCGGGTCGGCAACGACCGCTTGCAAGGCTATCTCGAGGCACTTCAGACTGCTCAGATTACCCCAGAACCAGAATACATCTTGCGCGGTGAAGGCACGTTCGAGGTTGGGCGGGCTATGACATTACATCTGCTCGATCTCCCCGCCGAACGGCGCCCAACGGCAATTATGGCGCTCAACGATACGATGGCGATTGGGGCAATGGCCGCTGCCCGTGAACGCGGCCTGACAATCGGAACCGATCTGGCCATCATCGGCTTCGATGATGCGCCGATGGTGCAATATCTCGTTCCGCCGCTGAGCAGCGTGCGCCAGCCGATTGCCGAGGCTGGCCGCAAGTGTGTCGAGCTGCTGGTGGCGCTCGTTGAGGGGCAAACGCTCGCACAGAAACACGTTCTGCTGCAACCATCCCTGATCATTCGCGCTTCTGCCTGACAATCCAGCTCAATCTGCATTCCCGATCACGCGCCGTCGATGGTCGGTAGGGGGTTGCTGCGCCAGTAAAGGAGGGTAAAAAATGATCTAAAATCGTAACTGTTTTCACAATTAAGAATGGTACATAATTTTAGTGAAGAGAGGAGAACCCATGAATCGCCTGATCAAATTCCTGCTGATCCTGACCACCCTGGCGCTGGCGCTGAGCGCCTGCGGTCAGACCACAACCCAGCAACAATCCGCGCCAACGCCGCAGACGGTGCGCGAGACGGTGACGGTGCGCGAGACAGTGGTTGTTCCTGCCGAGAAGGTTACAGTGCGGCTGTCGGGATGGGCTTCCAGCCCGGCTGAAACCGCCTTGCTCGAGTCGCTGCTCTACAAATTCTCGGTCGAGAACCCCGACATTCTGGTCAAGTACGAACCCATTACCGGCGATTACAAGCAGGTGTTGCTGACCTCGATTGCGTCAGGCACCGAACCAGACATCTTCTACGTCGATATTTTCTGGTGGCTTGAGCTGGCGGCGAACGATGCCTTGTTGCCACTCGATGATCTGATGGCAGCCAGCGGAGTTTCTCGCACCGAGTTCATTCCATCGCTGATCGATGCCTTCACCTACGAGGGTAAAACCTACGGCATTCCCAAAGATTTCAACACGCTGGGGATGTTCTACAACAAGGCACTGTTTGACAAGGCCGGTCTTGCCTACCCGACCGACGACTGGACATGGGACGATCTGCGGGAAGCGGCGGCGGCGCTGACCGATCTGAGCGATCCAAACAAGCCGATCTACGGTTTCTGCACTCCACCCGATCCGGGCCGATTCCCGGTCTTCGTCTTCCAGAACGGCGGCATGGTAATGAATGGCGACTACACTGACGTGCTGCTTGACAGCGAGGCGGCGGTGAAAGCGGCTGAGTTCTACGCTTCGTTCCGCGCGGCCCAAATCGGCGCGCTGCCCTCCGATCTTGGCGAAGGCTGGCAGGGTACGCTCTTCGGCAAGGGTCAGTGCGCGATGGTCTACGAAGGTGGCTGGCTGATCCCCTATCTGCGCGACCAGTTCCCCAATACGCAATACGGCGTGGTGATGCCGCCAGCCGGCCCCGGTGGCGAGGGTAACCTGATCTTCACCGTCGCGTGGGGCATCTCGGCCAACACCAAGAACCCCGAGGCAGCCTGGAAGGTGGTCAACTTCTTGACCAGTGAGGCCAGCCAGAAGACGGTGCTCGAGAGTGGCTTCGCGCTGCCGTCGCGCCAGTCATTGCAGAACAGCGACTATCTGAAGAACAATCCCAACTCGGCGGCAATCTTTAATGGCTCGTTCTTCGGCGCCAGACCCTTCTTCTGGGGCGTGGTCGGCTCAGATGTCAACGATCAGATGTCCAAGGCGCTTGAGCGTATGTTCAAAGAGAATCAACCCGCGCCAGAGGCGATGAAGCAGGCGGCGGAGTCGATCCGAAGGGCGCTGCGCTAAGGTGTCTGGGTGGCGACCGGCTCTCGTTGTCACCGGTCGCCACCATCTACCCGGCTTGCAGTAACGACGCAGTGTAGTTAGTCATGGCCTTCCGGCCCATCCCGACGGGAGACGCACTATGCGAACGAAGAGCGACCGCCGCAAGTTGTTTGAAGCACTGAATGGGTACCTTTTTATTTCACCATGGCTGATCATCTTCATCATCTTTAGCCTCATTTCACTGGGTTACGCGGTCTACCTCTCGTTCACCGAATACAACCTGCTCAGACCGCCGCGCTGGTGGGGGCTGGAAGGGTATCAGCGGGTGCTGGAAGATGAACTCTTTCTGGCGAAAGCGTTGCCCAACACCTTCAAGTATGTGCTTATCGTCGTGCCGATCCAGACCTTTCTCAGTCTGGTGCTGGCATTTGCGATGGATCAGAACCTGCGCTTCCAACGGTTCTTCCGCACCATCTTCTACCTGCCATCGGTCACCTCTTCAGTGGTGATCTCACTTATCTTCATCTGGATCTTCGCGCCGCAGGGTATTTTCAATCAGATCACCGGCCTGACGGTTAACTGGCTCGATGACCCGCGCACCGCGTTCTACGTGATTATGGGGATGAATATCTTCACCACCAGCGGGACGCTTATGCTCATCTTCCTGGCTGGGTTGCAGGATATTCCGCTGGCCGTCTACGAAGCTGCCGAGATCGATGGCGCGAATGGTCTGCAAAAGTTCTTCTACATCACTGTGCCGATGTTGCGACCGGTGATCTTCTTTGTGGTAACGGTCGGTGTGATCGGTTGTTTCCAGGTCTTCGACCAGATTTATGTCATGACCGCCGGCGGCCCGCTCGATAGTACGACAACGATCACCTACCTGATCTACAAGTGGGCTTTCCGTGATACGCGCATTCAGATGGGCCAGGCTTCTGCGCTGGCGGTGATTTTGACCCTGATCATTCTGATGGTGACCCTGTTGCAACGACGAGTGATTGAAGGCAGCGGCAGCGGAGCGGAGCGCTAACCGCAAGCGCGCGAAGGGCAGATTAGGCGGCTTCTGCCGCGTAAAACAAGAACCTGAAGAAAGGTTTCTGACAATGGCAGTGACAACGACACCTTCACAAGCGCAGGTCTATGAACGCACCGTCTTCTTCGACCGGCTGCGCAAATACCTGTTCTTTGCGATGCTGGCGTTTTGGGCGGTACTTTCAGTGGCGCCGCTCTACTTTACACTGGTCTTCTCGTTCAAACCGGTCGCCAACATCTATACGCCACCGATCTGGGCGCCGATCCCATTCACGCTCGACAATTACTTAACCATCCTCGGCACGTTCGAACTCTTCCCGCGCTGGGTATGGAACAGCGTCTTCATCTCGGTGATTGTCACTATTTTCCGGGTGCTCTTTTGCGCGATGGCCGGCTACGCCTTCGCGCGTATTGAGTTTCCGCTGAAGTCGTTCTGGTTCAATCTCTTGCTCATCTCAATGATGATGCCGGGTGTGGTGACACTCATCCCTTCGTTCCTGATCATCGGGCCGGGCTTGATCCGCGGCGGCCTGGAATTGGGGGAATGGCGCATCCCGACCGGTTTTGGCCTGATCGATAGCCCCTGGGGAGTCATCCTGCCCGGTGTAGCCGACGCCTTCGGCGTCTTCATGATGACCCAGTTCTACAAATCATTTCCCAAAGAACTGGAAGAGGCGGCAATGATGGATGGTTCGGGGCGCTGGGGCACCTTCTTCCGCATCGTGCTGCCGATCAGTCAGACTCAGTTGATAACGCTCGCCCTGCTGACCTTTCAGGGGGCGTGGAATAACTTCATGTGGCCATTGCTGGTACTGCGCTCACCCGAGCAGTTTACCTTGCCTATCGGCTTGCAGTGGTTCCGTGGCGAATACTATACGCTCTACTCGATCATTCTGTCCGGTTCGATCTTTAACACGCTACCGATTTTGATCATCTTCTTCGTCTTTCAGCAATACTTCGTGCGCAGTATTGCCGCCACCGGCTCTAAGGAGGGATGAAGTATCGCAAAGACCGGAACACGCAACGGCGCGGAGATGTGAAGGCATGACCGGAATGGATACACCCGCATTCAAACGTTGCCTTTCACCTCTTGCGCGCCATCAATCCTGTATGCCTGCATGTTCCGGTCAATAGAGACACAGGTGAGGTATGTGGATCCTTGTAGAAGACACCTTCGACTCAGCCAAACAGCACCATAAAGAGACCATCTTTACCATCGGCAACGGCTATCTATCGACGCGCGGCGCGTTCGAGGAGGGCTATCCAAACGACCGCCGCGCCACGTTTATTCACGGGGTATTCGACGATGCGCCTATCGTCTTTACCGAGTTAGCCAACGCTCCCGATTGGCTCGCGATGCAGGTGTTACTCGACGGCGAGAAGTTTTCGCTGGCGACAGGGACAATACTTGCATACCGACGCGAACTCGATCTGCACAGCGGCCTGCTGCGCCGCGAAGTTCGCTGGCAATCGCCGCAGGGTCGGGTAGCCACCCTGATCTTCTCGCGCTTTGCCTCGCTGGCCGATCAGCATCTGCTAGCGTCGCGTTGCGAGATCATCCCTGAATTTGACGGGCAGATCGAGGTACGCGCTGCGATCAACGGCCAGACTGACAATGAAGGATTATTGCACTGGCGCTGGCTCGATCAAGGTCAACTCGCCGATGACACCGTCTTCTTACGCACCCGCACCCGCAAAAGCGGGATCGAGGTAGCGCTGGCAATGCGTCTGACCGGTAACGCGGCTAGCACTGCATTTTGGGATGTTGAGAATATTCCAACCCTACAACAGATCTATCCGGCGCGCGCAGGCCAGCCGGTGGAGGTAACGAAATTTGTCGGTATTGCCACTTCGCGTGACACAGATTCGCCGCTTACCCTGGCTCATCACCATGCGCAGGCAGCTACCGATTGGGAGCAGGCTCTGGCCGCGCAACGGCAGGCATGGGCGCGCGAATGGGAACGCTGTCAGATCGAGATTGAAGGCGACGAAGAGGCTGATCTGGCCGTGCGCTTCAGCATCTTCCAGTTATTGATCGCCGCGCCGCGTCACGATCAGCGGGTCAACATCGGCGCTAAAACCCTCTCCGGCTTTGGCTATCGCGGCCATGCCTTCTGGGATACCGAAATCTTCATGCTGCCGCTCTTCACGTACACTGCGCCCGACATTGCGCGCAATCTGCTCGACTACCGATATTTGACCCTGCCTGCCGCCCGCGCCAAAGCCCGCGCTGCCGGCTACGAGGGCGCCTGGTTCGCCTGGGAGAGCGCCGACACCGGCGAGGAAGTGACACCAACGTGGGTGCCTGACTTCCATGACAGGAAGAAGCTGGCCCGAGTATGGACTGGTGATCTGGCGATCCATATCTCGGCGGATGTGGCCTACGCCGTGCAACAGTTCTGGCAGGCAACCGGTGATGATCAATGGTACATCGAGCGCGGGGCCGAGATTGTGCTCGATACGGCCAAATTCTTTGCTTCGCGGGCCGAATGGCTGGCTGAACGCGGTTGTTATGGCTACACCGACGTGATCGGTCCCGATGAATACCACGATCACGTGAATAATAATGCCTACACCAACCTGCTGGCACAGTGGAATTTGCGCGCCGGACTGGAAACGCTGGCGTGGCTTGATCAGCATGCGCCGCACAAAGGTGCCGAATTACGTCAACGCCTCGACCTTTCGCCAGAACGCCTGCAACACTGGCATAAAGTGGCAGAACAGATCTGCGTCAACGTCAGCGCCAACGGCCTGATCGAACAATTCGACGGGTTCTTCAAGCTGAAGGATGTCAATCTGGCCGACTACGAACCGCGCGCGAAATCGATGCATGAAATCTTTGGTATCGAGGGCGCCAACGAATACCAGGCCATCAAGCAACCTGACGTGCTGATGCTGCAATTTCTCTTGCGCGAGCACTACAGCGATAGCATGATCCGGGTCAACTATGACTATTACACTCCGCGCACCGATCACACCTACGGCTCATCGCTCGGCCCGCCGATCCAGGCAATTGTCGCCTGCCAGATGGGTGATGTCGCCGAAGCGTATGAACACTTCATCAGGGCAGCGCGCGCCGACCTGCGCGATGTGCGTGGCAATGCCGGTGACGGCATTCACGCTGCCTCGGCAGGCGGCGTGTGGCAGGCGGTGGTATTTGGGTTTGGCGGATTGCGGATCCACCCCAACGGCACCTGGGAAGTACATCCACGCCTGCCCAGGCGCTGGCAGCGCCTGACCTTCCGCTTCACGCTGCGCGGGGTACAACATACGGTTACATGCTACCCTGACGGGAGCTATACCACCGATAGAGCATAATTGTTCATCACACAGGGAACGAATAGACGCAGAGATATTTTCTCGCCTGCGGTTTTGTTCGTTCCCTGTTGTATTGACTATGACCAAATGAGGTTGTCTATGCCGATCAAAGGTTTCATCTTCGATCTCGACGGTGTGCTGACCGACACTGCCGAATACCACTATCGCGCCTGGAAGCGCCTGGCCGATGAACTCGACATCCCCTTTACGCGCGCCGACAACGAAGCCCTCCGTGGCATTTCACGTCGCGAGTCGCTTCTGCTGTTACTCAAAGGTCGCGCCTATCCCGAAGAGACCCTGCGCAAGCTGATGGAGCGCAAAAACGGCTATTACCTTGGATACATCCGCGAAATGACTCCCCAGGATATGCTGCCCGGCGCGCGCGAACTTCTGATTGAGATTCGCAATGCCGGACTGAAGACGGCGCTCGGCTCGGCGAGCAAAAACGCGCGCGAGGTGATCGAACGACTCGGTATTGCCGAACTGTTCGACGCCGTGGCCGACGGCTACAGCGTAACCCGCCAGAAACCGGCGCCCGATCTGTTTTTACACGCTGCTACACTCCTCGGTCTGTCACCAACTGAATGCGTGGTCGTTGAAGATGCGACTGCCGGCGTCGAAGCGGCGTTGACCGGCGGGTTTTACGTGATTGGGATCGGCCCCCAAGAACGGGTTGGCAAAGCGCATGTGATATTGCCCGATCTATCAAAAGTGCGCCTCGATCAGCTCCTTGCCCGTTTGCCCGTCTCTGTCTAAATCTTGCCGCGTTCGGGCGAGCAGGTTCAGCAGGCAACACAGCGCAAATGACCGTAGCGCCGGTCACATATGCTGCATTCCCTGCTCGCCGATCAGATCGAGCCTGACAACGCAGATCGAGCCACGCCCCAGGCATCCATCCTCATTTCTCTGGCCCTGGCAACAAAATCAGCCCAACAGGCATTGTCTGTGTAAGAACTCGTAGATGCGCGTTCTTACACCTTGCCTGCTGACGCAAAGTTCGGCCTACCTCTAGCTAGCACAACTTTGTAACTTGCAAGCCGGCTTCATTTCTGGCACACTGCGTATGCAACCATCGGCTGGCTTAAAAGGAGCGACAACATGTCAGAACCGGTAGTTCTTACCTCACAACAACCACCCATCCGCCGTCCAGGTTCCTGGATAGCCGGAGTGGCAGGGTATATCTTGCTGATCAGCGTCGGCGCCAGTGTCGGCGGCGAGCTGAGCCTTTTCACTTCGGCAAGCTTCAACGCCCTTCCCTTTGTTGGTTTGGCGATACTGGCCTACTTCGCCGGATCGCAATTCAATTGGGCCTGGATTGCAACCGGTCTCTGGGTTGCGCTGTTATTCGGTTTAACTGCGGTGTATGCGCTCGGTTTGGGTATTGTCAGCTTGATCGATCTCCCGCCGGGAGGGTTGAACTCAACCGAGCCGCCGAACATCTCACCGAATGCAATGTTCGGCATTCTCGGCCTCATGCTGGGCATCTTTGCCTCCATCGGGATCGGCATGCTCACGCTGCTGCCGCCGTTGCGACAGGGTCTGGCCCGATTCACCCCTTTCGATCCCTCATCGTTTGTGCATACGATTGCGCTGATGGTCGTCGTGACCATCACCCTGATGATGTTCGTGCCGCTGCTGGTGGTCGGTGAGCCGCCATTGCTGGCCTTGATCAACTCGCTCGGCAGCGAAGAGTTTAGCGACTTGAGCGCCGATGAACAGTTGCGCAGCCAGGTCTACGGCCTGGTCTGGACGATTCCGGCTGCCTTTCTCGCTGTAGGCTTTGGCATTCGCCGCAATTTCAGCGCAACGCTGGAACGGCTCGGCCTGACACAACCCACATCATCGCATCTGGCCATAGGCGTTGTGGTTGGGCTTGGTCTGGCCGGAATCATGTCGTTCATCTTGCCTTTGATGGATACGCTTTGGCAAATGATGGGCTGGCCAACTACCGATGATGAAGCATTTGGCGAATTAATGGCCTTCGCCATCAGCCCGCTGGGCGCGCTGGTGATCGGGGTGACCGCCGGTCTCGGCGAAGAACTGGCCGTGCGTGGCGTGTTACAGCCACGGCTGGGGATCTGGATCTCGAACCTCTTTTTCACCAGTCTGCATGCCTTTCAGTACCACTGGGACGCCTTGCTGGTGGTCTTTATCGTCGGTATGGTTTGTGGTCTCACGCGGAAATATACGAACACGACAACCGCTGCCATCGTGCATGGTCTCTACAATTTTGTGATGGTTATGCTGGCGGTAGTGTTTGGGCAGTGAGAGTGTTCGCGCTGGAAAAAGAACTGCCGGTTTTTACCGGCAAATGAGCACATTTAACCTCATGTAATCAGTAGAGAGGGAAAAATGTTACAATGGAGTGGTGGGCGATAGTGGATTCGAACCACTGACCTCCACGATGTCAACGTGGCGCTCTAACCAACTGAGCTAATCGCCCGCGCGAGCTTTATCCTATCATTGAATGCCTGTGCTGTCAAGCGCGTGATCACGTTGGAGTGGAAACACGATCAGCCGGCTCACAGGATGAACGCGACATAGATGGTGGGCAAAAACGAAACAGTTGGCGCATGTCCACCACTCTATGTTATGACTGACAATAAGACAGCGTGGTGCGTCACAAGTCTACCTGATTTAATGCAAAGCTTCACATGTTCGTATGATGCTCGATGACGACCAGCTTCTATTTCGCCTGGATCCAGCCCTCCAACAACTGTTAGCTCGCGCCGCCGAAGAAGCTGCCACTGTCGATGCAACCCTCTGGCTGGTTGGGGGGGTAGTGCGCGATCTGCTTTTAGATGTGCCGATTGGACGCGACATTGATCTGGCCGTCGAGGGTGATGTCAATCAATTGGCGCCGATGCTGGCAACTATTTGGAACGGCGAAATAACGGCTCGCCATCCATCATTCGGTACGGCAACCATTGTAGCTGAGCGATGGCTGATCGATCTGGCCCAAACCCGCGCTGAACATTATCCACAGCCGGCAGTCTTGCCGGAGGTATACCCGGCGCCGCTTACCATTGATCTGCACCGGCGCGACTACAGTATCAATGCCATGGCGATCCGACTGGCAGCTCAGGCAGACCGACTGCTACCGATGCCATTGTTCGATCCGATCGGTGGCGTTGCCGATCTCGCGGCGCGTCGCCTGCGCCTACTGCACGAGCGCAGCCTGCGCGACGATCCCACTCGCCTGCTACGTGGCGTTCGACTGGCAGCCCGGCTCGATCTTACGCCCGATCCCGCGACGGCCCGGCAGATTACGACTGCCCTGGAAGCGGGTTATCTCGCCCTCCTTTCCCCAGAGCGAATCCAGACTGAACTATGCCTGACGCTGACTGAACCCGATCCGGTGGCAGTTATCGCGCTCGCTGACCGTTGGGGAATGACCGAACAGGTGGTTGCCGGTCTGAGCTGGACACCCGCGCTCGCCGAACGGCTGAACCGTTATCGTTGCGATGAGTTCAAGCTTGCCGGCATCGCGCCAACAGAGCTGGTACTGGCCGGATTACTGCTCTACGATTTGAGTGACGACGCATTGCAAACATTCCAGCAACGTTACCATCTCGCTACACCCGCGCGCCGTCTCATTGATGACATGATCGCGCTGCGAGGCCTCATTCCGGCAATAAAGGCAGCCGGTCGTCCAAGTCAGCTCGATACATTATTGCGCAACTATAGCGTAGCCGCAATCGCTGTGTTACACTACGCAACAGAATCACCAGTACCAGAAATAACCGCTCATTACTTGCGCGAATGGCGCCTGCTACGCCCGCTCTTAAATGGCGATGATTTGCGCGAATTGGGAGTAGCGCCGGGACCGCAACTCGGTCAGATGTTACGCGACCTGCGCGCCGCCATGCTAGATGGTTTCATCGGCGATCGAGCCGCCGCTGAACAATGGGTACGGCAACAACTGGCTAGCGCCGGATCCCGATTGAAATGAGAGGTTTTGTGCCGAAATAGGGCTGATACATCTGTTACCAGTTATCAGTTAGCGATTGGGGAACGATGGCGTTAGTGGATTGGCCAGCAGGATTAATCCTTCCCTATCTACTTACGATGAAGAAGGGACAAAACTGTGGATGCAATGTTGCAACTGTTCAAAGATTTAACCGAAGCTCCGGGGGCTTCAGGCTATGAAGGGCCGGTGCGAGACGTTATGCGCCGCTACCTTGAAGCAATCGGCGAGGTCAAAGTTGACCATCTAGGCGGCATCATCGCCAGTCATGTCGGGCAGGAAAGCGGCCCACGCATCGCGTTAGCTGCGCATCTCGACGAGATTGGATTGCTGGTCACTCGCATCACCGATGATGGCTTCCTCAAGTTTCAACCGCTCGGTGGTTGGTGGGATCACGTGCTCCTGGGCATGCGGGTGGAAGTGATCACGCGCAGCGGCCCGATCATCGGTGTGATCGGCGTCAAACCGCCCCACATCCTTGGCAATGAAGAGCGCAGTCGGATGGTTGACAAAAAGGCGATGTATATCGACATCGGCGCCGCATCGCGTGAAGAGGCAGTTTCCTGGGGAGTGCGACCCGGTGATTCGGTGGTGCCGGTCGGCCCATTGACCCCAATGCGCAATCCTGATCTCTTGCTGGCAAAAGCATGGGACAACCGCGTTGGCTGCGCGATAGTGATTGAAACCCTGCGCCGCCTGAACAATGAGCAGCATCCCAACATCGTCTTTGGCATCGGCAATGCCCAGGAAGAAGTCGGTCTGCGGGGCGCTGCGACGACCACTTACATAACCCAACCCGACATCGGCATTGCTATCGACACAGCCATCGCCGGCGACATGCCCGGCGTTGGCGCCGATGATGCGATGAGTCGCCTTGGTCAGGGGCCGGCACTTCTCCTTATCGATGGATCGCTAATTGCCCATGCCGGCTTGCGGCATCTGGTGATCGATGTTGCCGCCGAAGAGGGTATTCCACTCCAATTCGATTTGATGCCCGGTGGCGGCACCGATGGCGGACGCATGCACATTTTCGGCAGCGGTGTTCCCACAATCGTGATTGGGCCACCGGTACGGTATATTCACTCGGCGTCGGCAATCGTGCATCGCCGTGACATTGAGCAAACAGTCCAACTGCTGGTCGCGCTGATCCGTCGGCTCGATAGCGCCACAGTGCAACGGTTACAGCAGGGACCATAATCACAACAAGCGCGCGGGCACGTACAACATAGCCAAACCTGCCGGAATCATAACCCAAACGAGAGAAATTTTTATGTCTACGCTCCTTCGCATCATTCAGTTTCGCCTCCCGCTCTGGCTGGTGAGCGCACTCATGCTGATCATGCTTCTCGGTGGCATGAGCGGTGGCATCTGGCTCGGCATCTGGCTCAACCGACCTCAAGCGGACAGCTCCTGCCCGGAATCAGCCGATGTCTGCGCCGATTTTGCCGTCTTTTGGGATGTATGGCAATTGGCCCGCGAGCGATACGTTGACCCGACTGCGGCTGATCCGAATCGCATGCTGGAAGGCGCAGTCGATGGAATGCTGGCAACGCTTGGCGATGAAGGCCACACGCGCTTCTTAACCGCCGCCGAGGCAGCGCAGTGGCAAGAGTCACTGAGCGGTGAGTTTGAAGGGATCGGCATTTATGTCGGAGAGCGAAACGGCGAGTTGTTGATCCTGGCCCTTATAGAAAACTCTCCGGCGGCAGCGGCAGGTCTGCGTGCCGGTGATCGGATATTAGCAGTCGATGGCGCCTCAATTACCGGTTGGACGATCGATGAACTGGTCGCGCGCGTTCGCGGCCCTGCTGGCACGCAGGTCACGCTTGAAGTAAGTCGGCGGGACGCAGGGCTGTTACGTTTCACCATCACCCGCGCCAGAGTCACTGCGCCGAGTGTTAGTTGGGCGCTACTCCCCGATCAAATCGCTCTGATTCGCATCACATCATTTGATGAACAGGCCGCGAGTGGGTTACGGAAGGCGTTGACTGCCGCCAATGACGCCGGAGCGCGAGCAGTTATCCTCGATCTGCGCAACAATCCGGGCGGACTGCTCAGCGCGCTGATCACCATCGCTGGTGAGTTTTTGCCCGCTAACACACCAATTTTGATTGAGCGCAATCGCGATGGATCACAGCGCGTCACCACCACTCGCATCGCTGGTATCGCGCAAGACATCCCAATGGTTGTGTTAATCAATGGTGGTTCAGCTAGCGCCGCCGAGATTCTGGCCGGAGCCTTGCAAGACGCTGGCCGGGCCGTGCTGATTGGCGAAACAACCGTTGGAACCGGCACTGTACTCACTCCATTCCGTCTCAATGGTGGCGCGCAACTGCTCCTCGGCACCCAGGAGTGGCGCACACCGGCAGGCCGACAGATTCGCGGCAAGGGTATCGAGCCTGATCGAGTCGTGCCTCAACCAATTGATGCTCCGATCCTGTTACCGGCTGAAGCTCGCAATCTCAGTGCAGCCGAACTGGCCGCGAGTGGCGATGAACAGTTACTGGCGGCAATTGCCACCCTGCAACAATAACCCCGCATCAGAGCCGCTCGATCCTGATAGCAGAAAAAACAACACTGGCCAGATAACTGGCCAGTGTTGTTTCCGCCTTTTGGCGGGCCCGACGGGATTCGAACCCGCGACCTCCACCTTGACAGGGTGGCATCCTAACCGCTAGACGACGGGCCCCTTGGTGACCCCAGCGGGATTCGAACCCGCGATCTCCACCTTGAGAGGGTGGCGTCCTAGGCCGCTAGACGATGGGGCCAACCCGCTCAACACGCTTGGGAGTATACCACAGGTTGGCAAAGATTGCAAATCGGCAAATTCTGAGCTTTTTCGTTATATGAGACAGTTCAGCGCATAGCGTCCGACAGGAGCAAAGTGACGTTCAGCGCACTGCGCGTTCTTTAACATGGCAAAGGCTTCTTTTCATACCTGAGCATACAATCCTGTTCAGATCAACTTCATGCCAGCTTCAGCCGATAGCTGATGTTACAGCTCCTTTACTGAGCAGTTCCGGCAATGTCGGATTTGAGCATTCTTCAAACAGAGTGCCAGCAAGTTTATTCGAGCCACCTCCCGCTGTTTGTACCGTGGTAATGCGCGGTGTTGAACTCTGCAAACCGGCGGTGAAACGTTAGTGTCGCGTCATCTTTGGTCGATGGCATCATGTCAGCCTGCAAATCGATAAAAGTGGCAGGGTTATCGATAGTTGCGCTGATCATTCTCTACACTCTGATGGCAATGTAATCTCAAGGACGCAAGCAGATTGGCAAGTAACCGGCGTTGTCACTGTCTCGCTGCGCTGAAACGTAACCGATTGACCGGATGCGCAAAACGAGCTACTGCCCCAGCATAATGCGCACCCTATGACTACAGTCATCCCTGACCACCCTTCAGATCGTGACCAGAGATTAACCAGCAGCCACTTCTGTCGATCCGCCGTAAGCTCTATTCTTGTGATAGATCGAACAGATTTCGCATCTCGTTGCAAGGAGTGACAGAATATGGCTCGCACCGTTCCCACAACTGAACCAAAACTGGAGAAGACCCCGCTCGAAAAATTTGTCGTTTTGTTGATCGTGCTCTTACCCTTCCTCGGCACTATCTATGCGATGGTAATGCTCTGGCAGCAATACGTTGACTGGCTCGATGTGACGTTAATGCTCGCGCTGTACGTTATTTCCGGCCTCGGGATCACCATCGGTTTCCACCGCATGCTGACCCACAAGAGCTTTGAAACTTCGCGTCCTCTGAAAGCGCTATTTCTGATTATGGGCTGCATGGCGCTCGAAGGTGACCCCATCTCGTGGGCTTCAACTCACATTCAGCACCATGCGCATTCGGATGACGAGGAAGATCCGCATAGTCCGCTCGAAGGTCTGTGGCACTCACACGTCGGCTGGCTCTTCACCCACAAGAACAACATTGAGATGTATGGCAAGTGGCTGACCAAGGATCCAACCATCGTGTGGGTGAGCAAGACGTGGTACTTGTGGGCAGCGCTGGGCATTCTTATTCCAACACTCATCACCGGGTGGAGCGGTCTGATCTGGGGTGGTCTGGTACGAATCTTCCTCACCCACCACATCACGTGGAGCGTCAATTCGATCTGCCACACCTTTGGTCGCCGCGACTACAACACCCGCGACGCCAGCCGCAATAACTTCATCGTAGGTTTGCTGGCCTTCGGTGAAGGATGGCACAATAACCATCACGCCTTCCCGCGCTCAGCTTTCCACGGCCTGCGCTGGTGGCAGATCGACATCTCAGCGTACATCATTCGCGCGCTTGAAAAACTGGGATTGGTGTGGAATGTCTACCGGGTGAAGCCGGAAGATCAGCGCAAGCGCCAGGTGACAACCGCTCTGAGCGAAGTAATGGGCGATTAAGGTAGCTCGAGCATAAGCTAACACCGCTTAGAAACGGTGCGGAAGGGGAACACCTTCCGTGCCGTTTGCCTGTCTTGGGTATACACCGGGCGCGGTCGGGGGACAGCGCGACTTCCCCATATCCGCCACTACTCCTATCCACGCTCTCCTGTTGTCATCAACAACCGAATGCGCTGGGGCTGCGTCCCAGCCGGCCCCACCGTTCTGGATCAGACACACTTCGCCGATCTGAACACCGGCCAGAAACCGCTTGAGCGCCAGCGATCATCCGCTGTACCAGCCTGCCAACTTGCAGTACAATAAACCACATGAAAACTTTACTCATCTCGACCTATGAACTGGGCCATCAACCGCTCAGCCTGGCCTCAGTCGCAGCATGGCTCCGCCGGGCCGGCGCTGAGGTCACCTGCGTGGATACCAGCGTCATGCCACTGACAGCGGCAATGGTTGCCGATAGCAGGTTGATCGCTCTGTCAGTGCCGATGCACACTGCCACTCGCCTGGCATTGACCCTGTTGCCACGCCTGCGCGCCGCTGCTCCTGACGCCTTTATTGTCTGTTATGGCCTCTACGCGCCGCTTAACGCCGCTATGCTGCGCGCTGCCGGCGCTGATTGTTGCCTCGGCGGTGAAGTCGAAGAGCTGATTACTACCATCTGGCAACGACTGGCCAGCGGTGAACGACCACCATCGGTTGATGCGATTGCCCTCAACCGGCTCAATCTGATCCCACCTGATCGCCGCGACTTACCGCCGCTCGACCGTTACGCTACCCTGATCACGGCCACTGACAGCCGGATTGCCGGCTATACCGAAACTACTCGCGGTTGCAAACATCTCTGTCGCCATTGCCCAATCGTGCCGGTCTACAACGGTCGCTTTCGGGTAGTGCCGCGCGAGACGGTGTTGGCCGATATTCGGGCTCAAGTCGCCGCTGGCGCTCGCCATATCACCTTTGGCGATCCCGATTTTCTCAATGGTCCTGGTCACGTCTTGCCCATCGCGCGCGCAATGCATGCCGAGTTTCCTGACCTGACCTATGATGTAACGATCAAGATTGAGCATATTTTGCGTTATGCCCATCTCTTGCCGGAATTGCGCGCCACCGGCTGTATCATGGTCGTTAGCGCCATCGAGTCGCTTGATGACGACATCCTGACCCGTTTCGCCAAACGTCATACCAGCGCCGATGTTGCCCGCGCGGTTGCGTTGTTACGCGCCAACGACATCGCGCTCAACGCCACCTTTGTAGCTTTCACACCCTGGACGACGCGCCAAAAGTATCGCGATCTGCTTCTGGGTATCGCCGAACTCGATCTGATCGAGAGCGTCGCGCCAGTACAGTATGGTCTGCGTCTGTTGATTCCAGCCGGCTCACACCTGCTCAGCCTGCCAGAGGTGCGGGCGCTGATTGGGCCATTCGATCTTGTTGGATTAGTTTATCCCTGGCAGCATCCCGATCCGGCCATGGATGCTTTGCAGCGAGCAGTGCTTGAGATGGCTCAATGTAGTGACCGGTGTCAATTATCGCGGAGCGATTTCTACCAAAGAGTGCTCGATCTGTGCGATCAGGTGATCGGGCCTGGACCGCGCCCGCTTACGCTGCCACCAACTGCGCCGATCCCGCGCTTGAGCGAGCCGTGGTATTGCTGCGCGGAACCAACCGATACGCAATCGACAGCGCGTTATGTGTAGCTTTACTGCCTATGCAACCACATCTGCTCTTGCTTACCACCCCGTCGTCGTACCGGTTACCGGCCTTTCTGGCCGCTGCCGAACGCATTGCAGCGCAGATAACAGTTGCCGAAGACACTCCACCGACGCTGGCTCGCGCGCTACCGGGAAAGTTACTGATTGACTTTAGCGATCAGGAAGCGGCTTTGCGCGCAATCTGCGATCTGCACGCGACTCAACCACTTACTGCGATTGTGCCGATTGATGACAGCGGCGTTGAACTGGCCGCGCGCGCCTGCGTCAGATTGGGATTGCCATTTAACCGGCCTGAAGCTGCTGCTGCCGCGCGAGACAAGCATCTGATGCGCCAGCTCTTTGCCCGCGCCGGTGTGCCGTCGCCGGCATTTCACCTCTACTCGACTGCTGATGATCTGACCGCACTGGCGCAGACCATCGACTATCCCTGCGTGGTAAAGCCGCTCCGACTCAACGGGAGTCGTGGCGTCATCCGGGCCGACAATCCCGCTCAATTCATCGCTGCGGCGAGACGACTGGCAGCGCTGCTTGATCAAATTGAAGGGACAGGAACACACGAATTTCTGGTTGAAGAGTTTATTCCAGGGTTTGAAGTCGCTTTGGAGGGATTGATCGATCGTGGACAGGTGCAGGTTCTGGCGCTGTTTGATAAGCCCGATCCGCTTGACGGGCCATTCTTCGAAGAGACGATCTATGTGACGCCATCACGCCTGCCGATAGCGGTTCAGAGGGAGATCAACGAGGTCACGGCAGCAGCAGCGCAAGCCATCGGCCTGGAGCAGGGACCACTTCACGCCGAGTTGCGGA
>NZ_CAKZNK010000066.1 GCF_937129525.1 uncultured Chloroflexus sp.
ATGACGATAATGACGATAATGACGACGACGATCACGGTGATGCGGGGGATGTCACCAATGACAATGATTGTTGACATGCAATGCCCCACCATCATGCCCGTGACAGGATCGGTGCCACACCATCGGGAAGTCTGATAGGGTTGCTAACGCGCCAGACTCGCGTATCATAGCGTTAACTGGAATTCAGATGATGTGGAGCATTCGCTATGTCCTGGCAAGCAGCCCTCGCCCGCCATTACCACATTCACGGTACACTGTCACCACTGCCGGGTGAATATGATCTCAATTTTCTCGTCACAACCCATAACAACGAGCGCTACGTGCTCAAAATCATGCGTTCAGATTGCGATCCGGCTTTGGTTGAGCTTCAATGTGCTGCGCTTGAACATCTTCGCGCGACTGCATCGGATCTACCAGTACCGCGATTGGTGCGCACTGTGAGCGGCGAACCATTCGTGTCCGTTGATGATCGGCTTGTCTGGCTGATCACGGCGTTGCCAGGCGAGCATTATGCCACGTTTCGCCCTCACCTGACCGCTTTGCGCACTGAGCTAGGGCGCCGGGCCGCGCAGCTCGATCAGGCTCTGGCTGACTTTTTCCACCCGGCACTCGGCCGTCCATTCAAGTGGAATCTGTTGCAGGCTGAGTGGGCAATAACCGCTGCCGCAACCATCACCGACCCTGATCGTCGCGCGATTGTCGATGCAGCTCTGCGCGAATATGTTCAGATCAAGCCGGTTTTACTCTCACTGCCGCGCACTGCAGTTCACAATGACCTCAACGACTACAATCTGCTGGTGACGGCGACGGCACGCGGCGAATGCTTCCTCAGTGGCATCCTCGACTTTGGCGATCTTTGCGCTGCGCCGCGCATTTGTGAGTTGGCGATTGCGGCTGCTTATGCCATACTCGACCAGCCTGATCCGTTGCGCGCGCTGACCGAGATCGTTGCCGGTTATCACGCCGTCTGGCCGCTCACTCCAACCGAGATCGAACTGATCTGGCCATTGGTGCGTGCCCGACTGTCAGTGAGTGTGATCAATGCGGCGCTGATGCAGCGCGACCGGCCTGAAGATCCGTATGTCACGATTTCGACCGGGCCTGCCTGGCGCTTGCTGACCGCTACAGCGGCGTTTGATGCCACCATCGTAGCCTGCCGGCTGCGGGTTGCTTGTGAAATGTCTGTCAGCGATGCCGCAGCGCGCGTGATGGCCTGGATTGACGAACAGCGGGGACGTTTTGCGTCAGTGCTGGGTTGTGATTTGAGCGACGCACCGGTGGTGAGTCTGGCTGCCGGTGAAATGCCGTTGCCGCAAGATCCCTTTGCGCTTGCGGTGAGCGAAGCTGGAACGCTGGTTGCCTCAACCGGCCAGAGTGTGAGTGTCGGTCGCTACGGCGAACCACGCCTGATCTACACGGCGCCGACATTCTTTGCCGGATCGCATCCACTTGCCGAACGCCGCACTGTTCATCTCGGCGTTGATCTCTTTGCCGCGCCAGGTACGCCAATCTATGCTCCTTTGGCGGGAGTGGTGGTTGTTATCGAACGTCTGCCGGATCCGCTCGATTATGGCTGGCTGGTCGTGCTGGAGCACCAGACTCCGGCGGGAGACCGGTTCTGTACCCTCTACGGTCATCTTGATTCGATCTGTCTCAATTCTCTTTCACCCGGCCAATCGCTGGCTGCCGGGCAACTCTTTGCTGCGCTGGGCGATGTACCGAACAATGGTGGCTGGCAGCCACATCTCCATTTTCAACTCATTCTCGATCGGCGCGCCATAGAACCACACTGGTTTGGCGTTGCCCAGCCTGAAGAGTGGGCGTGGTGGAGCGCAATCTGTCCCAATCCGGCGGCGCTGCTTAATCTGCCAGATGATCGGGTTGCGTACCGTCCGCTTGATAGCGCTGCGTTACTCAGTGAGCGCCGCCGCTATTTTGCCGGTAATTTGCGGCTGAGTTATCGCGATCCGTGTACGCTCTTGCGCGGCTGGCGGCATTACCTGTTCGATGAATACGGTCGCGCCTATCTCGATGCCTACAATAATGTCCCGCATGTTGGTCATTCCCATCCACGCATTCAGGCCGTGTCGGCGCGCCAGTTGCGTATGCTTAACACCAATACGCGCTATCTGCATCCGGCCCAGATCGCCTTTGCCCGTGAGCTGTTGTCGAAGCTACCGTCTTCGTTTGAGGTGTGTTTTTTCGTCAACTCCGGTTCCGAAGCCAATGAGCTGGCCCTGCGATTGGCGCGCGCCGCGACGGGTGGACGTGATATGATTACCATCGACCACGGTTACCACGGCCATACCACCGGCGCGATTGACATTTCGGCATATAAATTCAACCATCCTGCCGGTAGCGGCAAACCGAATTGGGTTGAAGTGGTGATGGCGCCTGATCCTTATCGCGGCCCGTATGGTGCTGACGGTGAGCGTTATGCAGCCGAAGTCGATAGTGCGCTCGAACGGATTGCTGCGCGCGGCGGTAAACTGGCCGGTTTCATCGCCGAGACCTTCCCAAGTGTTGCCGGTCAGATCCTGCCGCCACCCGGCTATCTGGCCGCAGTCTATCGTCGCATCCGTGCTGCCGGCGGCGTCTGCATCGCCGACGAGGTGCAAACCGGTTTGGGTCGGTTGGGCACCCACTACTGGGCTTTCGAAACGCAGGAGGTTGTGCCTGATATTGTCGTGCTAGGGAAGCCACTCGGCAATGGCCATCCGATTGGCGCTGTCGTGACAACGGCAGCGATTGCTCAGGCGTTTGACAACGGGATCGAATTTTTCTCGACCTTCGGCGGCAGTACCCTTTCGTGTATCGTTGGCCGCGAAGTGTTGCGGATTATCGATGATGAAGGATTGATGAACAATGCTGCTGTTATCGGCAACGAGCTGCTATCCGGACTGCGCGAATTGCAAGGCCGGCACGCTATCATTGGTGATGTGCGTGGAATGGGGTTGTTCATCGGCGTAGAACTGGTCACCAACCGCGCTACGCGCGCGCCAGCCACTGCTGCGGCCAGTTATCTCAAAGAGCGCCTGCGCGCTGAACGGGTGCTGATCGGTACGGAAGGCCCCGCCGACAATGTGCTGAAGATCCGTCCGCCTCTCACATTTGATCGCGCGGCGGTAACGCTATTGTTAGAGCGGTTTGACGCGATCCTCAACGAGAGTTTTATCGCGCGCCAGGTGGAAGATGCGCATTGATTGACCATTCCCGATGTTGTTTTGCCTGGCCGGTCGCGCGACACATTGTTCGGCAACACCATCAGAACGGTGAAGCGTTTGGTCACGCCGACCGGCTTGAATGATGATCACCACTGAGCACGAACGCTGATCACTCGTTGGAGAGACCCATCTCGCGCCGATACCGCTCGCGCACCGTGTCAAGGCTGATCAGACAGCCATCTTCTTCGATATACCAGTGCTCCCAGCCATTGCATGGCGCGCCGTTCATGTAATAGCTACCGGCTTGATGAATGCTCCCTTCAAACCCATCGGCAGTGCGCAGGCGCGCATCGGGTTTGATGGTGGCAAACCGGCCCGGCTCTTTGTTGAGATAGAGCCGTTGCCCAGGGCGGAGATAGCCGGTTTCGACCAGGGTAGCGAACGCAACCCGCGGGGCTAATCTGGCTTTGTCTGATACGTCAAATACCGCGGGATCAAATGGCTCTACCGGTGTTGCGTCAATCCGTCGCTGCGCAACGGTAATGTACGCGCGCTCTTGTTCGATACCGATCCAGTGACGGTGGAGCCGTTTCGCGACCACGCCGGTTGTGCCGCTGCCAAAGAACGGGTCGAGCACAACATCACCCGGATTGCTGGAAGAGAGAATGACTCGGTACAGCAACGCTTCCGGCTTTTGGGTCGAGTGCGCTTTGCGGCCCTGCTCGTCGCGCGCGCGCTCGGCGCCGGTTGCCAGCGGCAGGATCCACCAGTCAGAGCGCATCTGTTTCTCGTCGTTGAACCCCTTCATCGCATGATGATGAAACGTATAGCGGGCATGTTTGCCGCTGCTGGCCCAGATCAGGGTCTCGTGGGCATTGGCGAACCGCACGCCACGAAAATTCGGCATCGGATTAACCTTGATCCAGATCACATCGTTGAGGATCCAAAACCCCAGGTCTTGCATGATAGCGCCAACCCGAAAAATGTTGTGGTAGGTGCCAATCACCCAGATTGTGCCGGTTGGCTTCAGCACACGCTTGCAGGCGGCCAGCCAGCGACGAGTAAATTCGTCATACTCCTGAAGCGAAACGAACTGATCCCACGCATCATTCACGGCATCCACTTTCGTCATGTTGGGACGGTGCAGCTCGTTTTGCAATTGCAGGTTGTACGGTGGGTCGGCGAAAATCAGATCAACGGATGCTGTAGGTAGCTTGGCAAGCACCTCGATACAATCGCCTTCAAGAATCTGGTTCAGGGGCAGAGCCATCGTTTTCATACACTCCGGGTCAGCGTTTATTGCGAGTCGTTCAAGCGTATTGTTGCGTATCATAGCACTGATTGAACCTGTCGCATCAGTGTACCGAGACGCTGACTGCTTGCAGTCAGGATAGCGGCAGGTGTTCATCGTCGGTTGGCATCGTTGCCCAAACGCCGACAAGAGTGACATATCTCTATTGACGCAACAGTATCCCGTTCACTTCACCTGTCGCTGGCGCATACATCACCGATCCAGAATACAAACCTCGCGCCGGTAATCGAGCGTTACCCGCCGGAAGCAACTAAGCAATCGGTTGCCGGCATTAGCGCGTCCACGCCGACTCAGATCGCCGTGGTTTGTGACCGGGACATCAACTTCAACCTCTGGCAGGCAAAATGGCCCGATCTGGAGATCAACGGTGATTCCCCGCGCCACCGGCGCGGCAGCGGCGAATCCGTGACCGGTATCAGCCTGCACGTGACCGAGATGAACCCCGATCCGGGTGGCAAGATCGGGACTCAGCGTGAGCGCGCCGTTTGAACCGGTGTCAATGGTGAGCAGGAGTTCGATAGGTTGTGGCGCAGTAAGATGTGCCGTGATGGCCGGAAAATGTTCGAAGAAGCGCAAGGGGAGAGTTGCGCCAGACGGGCCAGGCGGCGGTGGCATGAGGTCTGAGTGGCAGAGTCGAATGGTATGGTTGACGTAATCAATGGTCAGATTAAGCTGATGCAACACATTGTAACCCAGCACGATGTCAACGGGAAAGGGAGCGTGGGACAGATCGATTGCCATCAGATAGAGGTTGCGCAAGGTCAGGTCGCCGAGGCGTAGCCACGGTAGCACTGTTTCGGTGAAGGGAACCGTGTCAGACGCCGCGTCAGAGCCAAGGGCGAACTCGCCGAGACGCAGGTCGAGCCGGCGAGCCAGCGAGAGATCGATGGCCGAGGGGTCGGTACCGGTATCGATCAAAACGATGAGTGGACGACCGCCGGGGCCGGCTGCCCGGCAACGCGCGACGAGCGGTTGCCAGATCAGTTCTACTTCGGCCATGCCACTGGCCGGAAATTCGAGCCGGGTCTGATCGTCAAGCATACTGCTCCGTGGCCGCATCATTGGGGCGGGAAGCCGTTCGATAGAGCGCGAGGGCGCGCGCGCGTTGGGTCGCATGATCGACAATCGGTGTCGGATAGTCGCGTCCAATCTGCACGCCGGCCCGGATCTGTTCGGCGCCTGGCATAGTGTGTGGCGCGTGGATGTAGCGCGTCGGCACGCGGGCCAGTTCGGGCAGGTAGCGGCGAACATACACGCCATCGGGATCGAATTTTTGACCCTGACTGACCGGATTGAAAATGCGGAAGTACGGTTGGGCATCGGTGCCGGTGCCGGCTGCCCATTGCCAGCCGCCGTTGTTTGCCGCCGGGTCGCCATCGATCAGCCAGCGCATGAAGTGTCGTTCACCCCAGCGCCAATCGATCAGCAAGTCTTTGGTCAGGAAGGAAGCGACGATCATGCGGGCGCGGTTGTGCATCCAGCCCTCTTGTTGCAACTGGCGCATTGCCGCATCAACAATCGGGTAACCGGTCTGACCGGTTTGCCATGCGGCAAAGAGTTCCGGATCGTTCGGCCAGGCAATCCGATCAAAGGCCGGTTTGAAGCTACCGCGCAGGGCGTGAGGGAAGTGGTATAGCACCTGCACGTAGAAATCGCGCCAGATCAACTCGCCGATCCAGCTCTCTGGACCGGGTCCGGGCGGCGCGGCCCGCGCCGCAGCCACACACTGACGGGGTGAGATGACGCCGAAGCGCAGGTAGGGCGAGAGGCGCGAGGTGCCAGGAACGGCGAGCAGGTCGCGCGCCGTTGCGTAGTCGGCTAACGGGCCACGAACGAATCGTTCGAGCGCATCGAGGGCAACGGTTTCGCCAGTAGGGAAACGGGGCAGGGTTACAGGCGCGTCAGGCAGCAGATCGGTCACCGCCGGTAACGGCTCACTGGCCGGCAAAGGGATGGCGACAAGCCGGGGCATTCCCTGCACATGCGCGGGATCACTCGCAAAGCGGGCGCGCCAGCGTTTGGCGTAGGGAGTATAGACCGTATAAGGCCGACCTTCAGCGGTCGCAATTTCATTCATCTCGAAGATCACCGCGTCTTTGCAGCTTTCGGCGCGATAACCGGCAGCGCGCAGTTCGCGTTTGATGACACTATCACGCTGGATGGCATAGGGCGTGTAATCGCGGTTCCACATCACTCCGCCGGCGCCGGTTTCGCGCAAGAGTCTGATCAAAGTCGGCAAGGGTTCTCCGCGCCGTAGCACAAGATATAAGCCGAGCGCGCGCAGTTCAGCGTCGAGCGCAGCCAGGCTGTCAAGTAAAAATTGGGTACGCGCTGGACTGGCGAAGCGCCCGCGGATGATGGCGTCGTCGAAGATAAAGACCGGTACAACTGCGCCGCCAGCGGCCTCAGCAGCCTTCAAGAGGGCAGTATTATCGCGCAAGCGCAGATCACGCCGAAACCAGTGAATGAGCATACAGCGTTCGATCGTAACGATAAAAGTCTCATTGCTCTCATTATACCCGGTTGGACTGACTCGATGATGAAGAATGACCAACATGCCGGCGCTGACGGCATGCAGGGCATCATCAGGCGGAGCAGGTATCCATTGCGCCGCGTTTACTTTCACCTACAGCGGCGTGGTATAATCAGCCTCAGATACGTACACCTGTGCGAAAGTTGGCGGAAAGGAAGGGCATGAGCGCCGAGCGGCTGGTCAATCCCCATTCAGATAGCGACGACCAACAGGTAGAGAAGAGCCTGCGTCCGCGCACGCTCAGCGAGTTTATCGGTCAGGAGAAGGTCGTCGAGCAATTGCGGATTGCGATTGCCGCCGCTCGTGGCCGCAACGAATCGCTTGACCATACCCTCTTCTACGGGCCGCCAGGGTTAGGCAAGACCTCGCTCGCCAACGTTGTTGCCAATGAGATGGGGGCCAAAATCAAGATCACGAGCGGGCCGGCAATCGAGCGCGCCGGTGATCTGGCCGCCATCCTGACCAGCTTGCAGGCCAACGATGTGCTATTCATCGACGAGGTTCATCGCCTCAATCGGGCCGTGGAAGAGGTGCTTTACCCGGCGATGGAAGACTTTGCCCTCGACCTGGTGGTGGGAAAAGGGCCAGGCGCGCGCAGTTTGCGGCTGAGTTTGCCCCGCTTTACCGTCATCGGCGCAACGACTCGGCTGGCGCTGTTGACTTCGCCGTTGCGTGATCGATTTGTGTCGGTGCATCGGTTAGTCTTTTATTCAGATGCGGCGATGACCGAAATTGTCAGCCGGTCAGCGCGCATTCTGGGAGTGCCGATCAGCCCGGAAGGCGCGCGCGAAATCGGGCGACGCGCGCGTGGCACACCTCGGATCGCCAACCGGATTCTGCGTCGTGTGCGTGATTATGCTCAGGTAGTGGCCGATGGCACAATCACCCTCGATGTAGCGCGATCGGCGCTGGCTCAGCTTGAAATTGATGAGCTGGGATTGGATGAAAATGACCGCCGGTTGCTCCGCGCAATCATCGAGCTGTTTAACGGCGGTCCGGTCGGCCTCAGCACATTAGCGGCGGCGCTGGCCGAAGAGGTCGATGCGATTGAGGACGTGTACGAACCGTTCTTGTTGCAGCTCGGTTTCTTGCAGCGCACCCCACGCGGGCGCATCGCCACGCGCCGCGCCTACGAACATCTTGGGTTGCCTTTCCCTGAACGAGCGTTGCCTTCCGATGACGATAGCGGAGCGCAACAAGGAACGTTATTTTAGTATGACGATCCTCTCAATTGCGATCATCGCCCGTGATGAAGCGCGTCACATCGGCGGTTGTTTACGGAGCATTGCCGGTTTGAGTGACGATGTTGTGGTGATTGTCGATGTAGAGACTCGCGATGCTACGGCCACGATTGCCGCCGAACATGGCGCGCGCGTGTTGATCGAGCCATGGTATGGCTTCAGTGTCCAGCGTAACCGGGCATTGCAACACTGTCGCAACGAGTGGGTGCTCTTCATCGACGCCGATGAGCGATTGACTCCAGAATTGTTTAGCGAGATTGCAACGCTGATGTATTATGGCCCGCCTGCCACTATTGCCGGTTATCGGATCCCGCGTTACAACCTCTTCTTTGGTCGGCGTCTGCGCGGCGGTGGCTGGTATCCCGACTTCCAGTTGCGTTTGTTGCGACGCGATGCAGCCAGCTACGATGAGGGGGTGGCCGTTCACGAAGTGGCGACAGTCCAGGGAGCAATTGGCGAGTTGCACGGTCATTTGCTTCATCTCAATATTGAGCGTCTTGATGAATTGTGGCAGAAACAGGCGCGATACGCGCTGGCTGAAGCAATAATGCTCTACCGTGCCGGACGACGGACACGGCTGCGCAATCTGATCGGCGCGCCGGCGCGTGAGTTCACTCGTCGCTACTTCCAGCTCGGCGGATGGCGAGATGGCTGGCTGGGTCTGTTTCTCTGCGCGACACTGGCCTGGCACGAAGTGGTGAAGTTCTGTATGCTGTGGGGGTTACGGCAAAAGTGAAGCGGTCGGCGCTGCCCGCTCAAATCAGCGCCAGGTAACAGCCGACAAGTTGCGCTATGCTGTCTCGCCCAATCGAGATAGAGCGCTATTGACTGATAGCAGGGAAAGATTATGGATCCGATTGCCGATGCACTCAGGCAGCGTCCGCTGCTCATTCTCGACGGGGCTATGGCAACCGAACTCGAACGGCGTGGGTGCGATCTGGCCGATCCGCTCTGGTCGGCCAGGGTCTTGATCGAGAACCCGGCGCTCATTCAGGCCGTGCATGCCGATTATTTCGCTGCTGGCGCTGATGTGGCGATTACAGCCAGTTACCAGGCAACCATCCCCGGTTTTCGCGCCCGTGGCCTGAGTGAGGCGCAGGCAATTGAACTATTGCAACGTTCGGTTGAGCTGGCTCGCGCTGCGCGCGATACCTTTTGGGCTGAGCCGGCCAACCGGGTGGGGCGGATTCGTCCGCTGGTGGCAGCCTCGATTGGCCCTTACGGCGCCTTTCTGCACGACGGTTCAGAATATCGTGGTAACTATGGGTTGTCGGCGGCAGACCTGATCGAATTTCATCGTCCGCGTATGGCGATATTGGCTGCCGCTGCGCCCGATCTCTTTGCCTGCGAAACAATTCCGTGTCTCGATGAGGCGCTGGCTCTGACAGAACTGTTGCCTGAATTTCCCCATCTGACAGCGTGGATCAGTTTTAGCGCCCGCGATGGCGGTCACACCTCCCAGGGTGAACCGATTGCAGATTGTGTGGCTGCAATCGCCGATCATCCTCAGGTGGCGGCAATCGGCATCAACTGTACCGCGCCGCGTTTCATTCCCGACCTGATCGGCGCTATTCGCTCAGTAACTACCAAACCGATTGTCGTCTACCCCAATTCTGGCGAGGCTTACGATCCGGTAGCTCAGTGCTGGATCGGCGTTGCCGAGATCGATAACTTTGCAGCCCAGGCTCGTCAGTGGTACGCTGCCGGGGCACGCTTGATTGGTGGCTGTTGCCGCACAACGCCCGATCATATTCGGGCGCTGGCCAGGTGGGCCGCCAGCGAGGTGCAGTATGGTTGAGGCATGGCCATTCGATCCCTTCACAATCCCTCCTGCGCAAGTGCTGCGCGTTGGTTCCTACCCATTGCACGGCGCGCCGGTATTTCACGTCGATCCCAACCATTATCACGCGGAGCTAAGCCTCAAACAGGCTCTGCTGAAAGCCGATCACACATACTATGTGCAGGCTTATCCTGAAAGTTTGCCGGCGCAGTGGGAACTGCTTGAGTGGGGGCTAAGCGAACTTGCGCGCGCCTATCCGCACTGGTTTAGCCTCTGGCGCAACGGTGATCATCTGCACTGGCAGAACCGTTTGCTGGGGCAGATAGAAACCATCCAGATTGGCGATATGCCTGATCTGTGGCCAATCGACTGGCTCGGTCGGCAGGTTCAGGAAGACCTGTTGCTGATGAGAGTGGATGAAGAAGCCGGCCATCCTCTGATCGCCGGACAGCTCTGCTTCCCCAACCGCTGGTGCATCGGCGATAAAATGGGTTTACCGCTGGCAGCGATTCACGGGCCGGTGCCCGGATTTAGCGAGCAGTTGGCCGTTGCGACCGCGCGACTGGTTGCCCGTCTGCAACCGCAGCGCCCGGTCTGGCGACGCAACTGGTCGCTGGCTGTGTTACCCGATCTCGATCTCTCGCCGCGGTTAGGAATGCTTAACCGGGAAAAAGCCGCCGTTACTGCGGATAATGCTGGTGAGCGCATCTTTTACCGGGTCGAGCGGCAAACACTGGTGCGCTTTACCCGCCATCCTGCCGTATTGTTCACCGTGCGCACCTATGTCACGCCACTGGGCACATTGGCCGCCGATCCGCACTGGGCAGCAGCGTTTGCCAGTCTGTTGCGCAATGTCGAGCCTGCAATTCTGGAATACAAAGGTATTAAACCGTATCTGCAACCGTTATTGACATATCTGGATTGGCAGGCAATGAGGGGGAGTATGTACAATTGAGTTTCCTGCCTCGTTGGAGGTTGAACCATTCGGTCAGGTGAAGGTATGCTATCATAGGTCGCAGACGAGATCAGACGGAGGAAGCGGGTAATGACTGATGATCGTGAACGGCGCGCGACCGGAGCCGAATCCCAGTCTGGTAGCATGCCGCGCCAGCGTGAAGCACCACGAACCGAACGACTGGAGGCAACGTCAGCCAGCTCATCCTGGCGACCGCGACAGATGCGCGCTACCGGCGCTGGTTCTCCGGGTATGAATACAATCCGGCAAACGTTACCGCGCTGGCTTCAGCAGCGTGGAATGCTCTTCGTTATCCCTATCATCGTTCTGATTACGATAATTGCTTTCCTCACGATTGCCGCTTTGCGCGGTGATCGCCGGGAAGCGACGCTCGGCGCGCCCGAGCCAACAGCCCTTGTTCAACCGACAGCCGGTTCAGGGCTGGTTCCTGGCACTGAAGATACGGTGGCTACACCAGAGCCGACTCCAGTTCCAACTCCGCGCGTGTTTGTCGTGGTCAATACCGGCGGACAAGGCCTCTTCCTGCGACCGCAGCCAAACCGGAACAATGATCCGCTTGCAACCCTCCCTGATGGTACCCGGCTTGTACAGATTGGCGACGACGTGCCCGGCGGTGATTATGTGTGGCGACCAGTGCGCACTCCCGATGGATTAGAGGGGTATGTAGCGGTAGATTTTCTGGCGCCGGCAGAGTAGCAATTGCGTTGGGAAGTGTCTGACGCACAAAGAAGCGGTGGTAAGTAATCAGTTCAGCGCGCAAACACCCCGATTGAGTCCGGCAACCGCTTCGTGAGAAAGTAGGGGCGGGTTTTAAACCCGCCCCTACTCAGCGATCTCCCTGCTCGCGGGCAGCAACCAGATCAGGCGCAGCAATCGACAAGAAGAGATCGACCAGATTGGGGTCGAAATGTTTGCCGGCCTGCTCGCGGATGTACCGATAAGCTTGCTCGCGTGACCAGGCTTTGCGGTAGGGGCGATCGTTAGTCAACGCATCCCACACGTCAACCAGAGCGAAAATGCGCGCCGCCAGCGGGATCTGTTCGCCGCGGAGACCGCGGGGATAGCCGGTGCCATCCCATTTTTCGTGATGACAATAGGGAATATCCAGCGCCGGACGCAAATAGGCAATCGGCGAGAGCAATTCGTAAGCATAGGTCGTATGGCGACGCATAATCTCCCACTCTTCGGCGGTAAGTGGGCTGGGTTTGTGGAGGATTGAGTCTGGTACTCCGATCTTGCCAATGTCGTGCAACATCGCGCCACGCCACATATTGATTTGTTCTTCGGGTGGAATATTGAGCGCCTGGGCAACCGCAATCGTCAGATGGGCCACCCGTTGCGAATGTCCCTCCGTCTCGCGATCGCGCAAATCGAGCGCGCGCGACCAGCCGATCAACGTCTGGTCATACGCTTCAGCAATCGCTTTCGCCATCTGTTGGGCTTGTTCGGTCAGCTTACGCTCTTGTTCGGCGGCGCGCTCACGTTCTTCGATCAAGCGTCGGTAGCGATTGATACGCTGCATCGTGCGCACCCGCAGGCGCAATTCACTCTGCTCAACCGGCTTAGAGAGAAACTCATCAGCGCCAGCCCGAACGCCTTCCAGTCGCGACTCGCGATCATCGAGTGCCGTAATCATGATGATAGGCACTTCGGCGGTTTTAGGGTCATCGCGCAACATGCGGCAAACGGAAAAGCCGTCAAGATCCGGCATCATCACGTCAAGCAAGATCAAATCAGGCAATTCTTGTTGGGCGGCAGCAATCCCCTCTATCCCTGAAGCAGCCGCGCGCACCAGACACTGTTCGCGTTTGAGAAGGTCGCTGAGAAATTCGCGAATATGTACATCATCGTCGATGACCAGCACACTGTAGGGATGATTCTGCATACCTGTCGCGTTTCAGATACTTGAAGTTGTCAATACAGCCTGTATTCTATCACGATACAATAGATTACGCCGACCAGAATGCTTGACCGATGTGCTGGTCGGCGCTATGATGCAAGTGGCGCTGTGCTACCACTTCAGGAACCAACTTTTTCGGGGTGGTGTGCGCAGACTCATGATCAGCGCTTATCGATTCAGGCAAAGCTCTCTTTTTAGAATACAGACTTGTAATTACCAAATCATTACAAATGCTGTATTGCTATAGCGTATCAGCGTTCCAGGCAAAGACCGATTTGCCGGCAGGTATGCGCTAGCTGTTGAGGTTTGTGATAGTCAGAGGCGCTGGGAATAATCTGCCAGCATGCTCAATGACCGCCAGCGCGATCTGGATGTTCCAGTTCTTCTGGGCGACAATACTGGCTTTTGAAGGAGCGATTTATGAACGCAGCCAGCGATGAGCATCGCCCCGCCATATTGATCGTCGATGATGATCCGAATGTGACCAGTTCACTGGCCCGATCATTGCGGGATCGCTTCACGGTCTTCACTGCCACCGATGCCGACACTGCGTTGCAATTATTGCAGCAACAACCGGTGGCAATTATCTTAACCGACCAGCGAATGCCGAAGATGTCTGGCGTAGAGCTACTGGCGTGCGCAAGGCAACTGCAACCGGACGCGCGCGGCTTCATCATTTCGGGTTATACCGATCCTGCCGCCTTGATCGAGGCACTCAATCTTGGCTCGGTGCAAGGCTTTATGAATAAGCCCTGGGATATTGCAGCGTTGCGGCGGAAACTCGAGCAGTTAGCGCAAGAGTATCAACTGGCAGTCAACGAACGACGCGCGGCGACTGAAGCGCAAACGCAGATGTCGATATTGCGTCAAATGCTCGATCAGTTGCAGAGTGGTGATCTGACCACGCTTGACCTGGTACAGTGGGAGGATGAAGCTGAAGCGCCGGCAGTCAGCGTGCCGGTCATGGGCGCGCAACTGGCCCAGAGCGCGCCGGAGATTTTCCATGATCTGGTTGCCGGCTATCGCAGCCTGCTCGAGTTGGCGGCTGAGCAGCGCGGCTTGCACGATCAGCGCTCGATGCCCGATCGGCTGCGGGTCTTCAGCGAGCGGCTTGGATCGCTCTGGGCTGGGCCGCGCGATCTGATCGAAATTCACACCACGGCGTTGCGCCAGCTCTGTCGCGGTCAAACGCCGCAACGCATTGCGGTTTACATCGAAGAAGGACGGCTGATTTTGCTGGAATTGATGGGGCATCTGGTCAATTTCTACCGGATCCGTCTGGCAGCTCAAAGCCATGAGTGAGATATTGCCGTCTGCCTTTATCCAGGCGCCGTATGTCGTATTCCTGCTCGATCCGACTGGAGAGATACTCGCAGGCAACGCTACGGCTGCTGCGCTGTTCAATCTTACCCCTGACGAATTGCGCGGTCGGCAGTTTGCCACACTGCTTGATCCCTTTAGTATCGCGAAGGCTCAGGTGATGATTGAGCAGACCTTGCGCGCTGGTGGCGTGCAGCATTGGGAACTCAATCATCGTCGGCCAGGCGCAGCGCCACTCTTGCTCGGCTATACCACATGGCCGATCCGCAATCAGCAAGGCACGGTAGTCGCTGTGGTCGCGCTCGGGCTCGATCTCGGCCCTTCTATCACGCTTGCCGCGCAACTGGCCGAGACCAATCAGCGACTCGAAGCGGCGCTCAAGCAGCTTGAACGCGCCCATGCCGAACTCAAAGCGGCGCAAGCGCAACTCGTGCAGTCGGAAAAGATGCGCTCGCTTGGTCAACTGGTAGCCGGTGTCGCGCATGAAATCAATACGCCGCTCGGTTATGTCGCCAATAATCTCGCGTTTCTGGCCGAACGGTTGCCTGCTTTGCGTCATAATCCCGGTGACGAGAGTGGTTGGCGCGATGTGAATGATGCTATTGCCGAAAGTCAGACCGGTATCGAACGTATTGCCGGCATCGTGCGCGCGCTGCGCGCGTTTGCCCGGCCTGATGAGCGTGATCGCGTGGCTGCCGACATCAACGAAGGGTTGGCCGGCACGGTGCGCATGGTGCGCGCCGTCAGTGGTCCCCGTATCGTGATTCGGGAGGAATATGGCGCTGTGCCGCCATTGCTTTGTCATCCCGGCGAGTTGAATCAGGTTTTTCTCAACCTGCTTATGAATGCGGTGCATGCCTGCAATGACGCCGGTACCGTAACGGTAAAGACGGCTAGTGATGAGAGTTCCATTACCGTAACAATCATCGATACAGGGCCAGGAATGGATGCGGAGGTGCTGGCGCGATTGGGTGAACCCTTTTTTACAATGTGGCCCGATGGCAGCGGCACTGGTCTAGGCTTAGCTATCTCGCGTGGAATTGTTGAGCGTCACGGTGGACAACTTATCTTTGACAGCAGTCCCGGTGTCGGCATGACAGTGACGGTGCGGTTACCATTGACTGGATGATCAGGCCAGAGACGCGGCGGTGTGCCGTGTCCCTGGCAGTAACGATACGCCGTTGTAACTCGTTGTTTACGCGGTAGCAACCTTTGCATGTACCAGTTGCTCGCTAAACTCCCACAACTGTTGCGCGAGGCGCATATCTTCGGCGCGGGCAGAGGTTTTGGCCGGCTTCTTGCGGGCAAAATAGACCCCACTCACCCCTTCTACCTCAGGTGACGATGCCAGATAAATCGAAGTCGCTGCGCCTTGCTCTGGAGTCAACATAAAAGGCCGTGCCAGCCGGAAGAAAAAGGCAAACATGCCCCGCGCATCGGCGGCAAAATTGGTTGCGACAGCTCCCGGATGCAGGCTATTAACAGTGACGCCAGTCCCCTTGAGACGACGGGCCAGTTCGTTGGTGAAGAGGATATTGCACAGCTTCGAGTCACTATATGCCTGCGCAATATTCGGTCGCTGCGGCGATGCAATCTGGGGGATGACGACATTACCGGCCACGTGCGCAAACGATGAGACGTTTACGATCCGGGCCGGCGCGCTGGCGATAATCCGTTCTAGCAGCAGATTGGTCAGCAAAAAGGGCGCCAGGTGGTTCACAGCGAAGGTGAGTTCATAACCATCAGCGCTGGCAATCGGCTCTGACACGAACAGCCCGGCATTATTGACCAGCACATCAATCCGCGGGCAGCGATCGAGCAGCTCGCTGGCGGCTCGCCGCACAGAAGCCAGTGAAGCGAAATCGGCCAGCACCAGTTCAGGCTGCGGCGCTCCCGGCGCTTCCTGAATGAGACGCTGACGCGCTGCTTCTCCCTTACTTTGCGAACGGCAGACCATTATCACCCGCGCCCCCATTTTGGCCAGCTCGCGCGCAGTGACGTACCCGATTCCCGAATTGGCGCCGGTAACGATTACGGTTTTGCCTTGCATCTCATGCTCCTTGTGAATACGCAAAGGTCTTTGCGGCGTAGCTATCACTGCCACAGGCAGCGTGGTCAGGTCACAACAATACCCCGGAGGAGGTTCCGGGGTATTGTCTGGAAAATATCACCTCTTGTACTATACCACAGGTAACGCTTATACAGGTGCCCGGTCAAACAAGCGCAAGCGATCGATTGTTGCCTGCTCTTCGGGCGGGCAATCGGTCGAAAACCAGGCATCGAGAATCTCGCGGGCCAGCTCTGGCGTTGTCAGGCGCAGACTCAGCGCCAGCACATTGGCGTCATTCCACTTGCGCGCTCCTGCCGCAGTCTGCGCATCGTGGCATAGGGCAGCCCGTATACCGGGAACTTTATTGGCTGCGATACTGACACCGGTGCCGGTATAGCAGCAGACAATACCCTGATCGGCCTGACCGGCGGCGACAGCTTCCCCAACTGCTCTCCCAACATCGGGCCATGGGTCGCTATTGCCGGCCAACGGCCCAAACAGAATCAACTCGTGCCCTCGTCGTTTGAGTTCGGCGATCAGGGCATCGGTCAGATAGTTCTTTTCATCGCTACCGACAGCAATACGCATATCGCCCCCTCCATTGTTCTGGAATCGCAGTACAGCCTCTGGTGTAAACCAGATTCTTGCCATTGATCCACTACCGAAACCACCGGGATCGCAAAGAGCCTATCGCTTATGGATTTTACCACAGAGGTCACAGAGGACGCAGAGCGCCTATCGCCTATCGGCTATTGACTATCGCGGCAACAACATATGGGCGCAGCATCGCTGCGCCCCTACCGCCTATCGGCTATGGGCTATTGGCTATTG
>NZ_CAKZNK010000067.1 GCF_937129525.1 uncultured Chloroflexus sp.
CAGAAGGATGTCGAAGAGTATCGCTCCTGGATGCTGACCTGCTGGCGCAAAGAGCGCGCCGTGGGTGAGCAATGGTAACATTACCTCCGGACACCATCTTGAAGAGAGGTTAAACATAGTACTTTGCAGGCGTTTCTCTGATTACAGCAGATCTGAACACATAGCAGCCGAATCGAGACAGACAGTAAACCTTACAACTTTCGGCGCCAACCATCCTCAACTTCCAATTTCACCTTGTGTCACACACCCCAAACAATGAATAATATGGTATCGTTATAGCCATACATTTCTTGCCTGCGATTAAGTCCGGATAACACGCGCCTCAACCGGAGAAATGCAATGCTCACTTCATCCGCTTTCATCGAGCAGACATACCGACGGATCGCGCGCGCAATTGCGTCCTGGACACTCACCCTCGACACAATCGTCTTAGTTAGCTCACTGGTTGTATTTCTCCTCACGGCCAGCCCCTTTGCTAGAGACATTGCCGGTATTGCGCTCGCCTCCGCCACCGGCTGCGCGTTGACCCTCTGGTTCATGGCGCGCAATTATCCATTATGGCAGGCCACCATACCGTTCGCGCTTTCGATCATCGTCTGCGAACTCCTGGTTGCATTCTGGTTCCCCGAATTGCGCCTGGCTGTCGCCCCCTTTCTCGCCGTCGTGATCTTGCTGGCAGGGTTACAGCAGGATCGTCGGTTTACCATCGGCGCAATGATCCTGTGCATCGTCGTCATTATCGGGATCGTTGGCCTGATACCAACGGCGGAAGAGTCTGCCATTCCGCAAACAATGCTCACCTTTCTGCGCACAACCAGCATTGCCGCGTTAATCATTGCTATTTGGGCTTTTCTTGACCGCATTCTGCGCGCGCAGATGCAGGCGTTGCAGCTCGCCGACGAGCGCGCTATCGAAGCCGAGACGGCGCGCCAGGCGACTGAAATGGCTCGACGCGAACTCGAACAGCGCGCCACCGAACAACAGCGTCTGCTAGAAGTGATTTCGGCGCTCGAACTGCCGGTGTTGAAACTTGACGATCAGGTCTTGCTCGCGCCGCTAGTCGGCAATCTTGACAGCCGGCGCACCGAACAACTGCGCCACCGCATTCTTGAAATGGTCGCCACCCAGCGAGCGCATACCGTCATCATTGACATTACCGGTGTTGCCGTCATCGATACTGCTGTCGCCAAAGGCCTGATCGACACTGCCGCCGCTATCCGCCTGCTCGGCGCGCGCACCATCGTGACCGGCATTCGACCGGGAGTAGCGCAGACGCTCGTTCATCTCAACGCCGGTTTGGGCAACCTCATAACTGCCCCCAATCCTGAAATGGCCATGAGGCTGGCACACCAATCGATATAAGTACCACCCAACTGCTTAAGACTGCCATCTGCGACCTTCGGCATCACCTGGGGCAGAATTCGGATAAAGCCGTTACGCTGCACAACGTTGCGACTCCGGCCCATCCCAATCAGGAGAGGAGACCCATGCAAAATCTCATCGCTCAACTGACCGCTGTTTCCTCACCCGATCCTGATCGCCAACGTCGCGGACGAAACCTCATTATCGTGTCATCGGGGGTCATATTGATCCTGATTGTCGTCGGTGGTACGCTTACCGCGCTGCAACCAACGATCGGGCGTTTGATCAATCTTGGGTTGGCGATCTTCGTTTTTGGCATGGCTGCCGTCCTTGGTCGTATCGGATGGGTTGGAACCGGCGGATCGATCCTGCTGGCAGCCATCATGCTGGGGTCGCTCAGCGGTTTCATCCTCAACCCCACCTCGCCCTTCAATGCCTTCTACACTGTTCTAGGATTGCTCCTCGCCAGTCTGCTCTTAAAACCCTGGCAAATCTGGATTGTGCTTGGCGTGTATTTGATTGGGGTAATCGTGGTGTATATCCTCCTCCCACCCGCAACACGCGAGCAACTCCAACTCAATCTCGCTTTTGCTCATCTCACAACGCTGCTCATCGTGAGCGCGCTGCTCTCGTTCATCGGCGCGCAAAGCCTGAATGCGGCGCTGAACAAAGCGCATCAGGCGCAACAACAAGCCGAAGCATCGTATCAGCAATTGCTTGATGTCAACGCCTCGCTTGAAACCCGGATTGCCGAACGCACTGCCGAACTGCAACGGCTGCTTGGCGAATATCAGGCTACCGCTGCTCGCCTTTCTGCTGCTTTAGAAGAACAGCAACAACTGCACCGCACAATCTCCGAACTCGACATTCCGATCATCCCGATTGGGCCAGGCCGCCTGGTCATGCCTCTGGTTGGAACGCTCGATCAAGAGCGCGCCCAGCGCCTGTTGTCGAGAAGTTTGCAGGCTATCGAGCAATACCAGGCGCACGCGTTGATCATCGATGTAACCGGGGTAGCCTTCATCGATCAACCGGCAGCCGCAGATCTCATCAAGGTGTCACAGGCTGTTCGGCTGATGGGAGCAACCCTAACGCTATCCGGAATTCGACCTGAAGTCGCGCAAACCCTGGTGAGCATTTCCAGAGACGTGGCAACGATCCGTGCAATCGAGAGCTGGTATCAGCAATGAATGGTCACAACCAGAATGATACGCGATGGCCGACAATCTCTTTCGGGTTTGTATCAGGTTGGGTTGTTATCAAGCATCATCTACAGCCAATACAGCTTGACTAATCTGCACACCAGTGGTAAACTTGAGAGCCGTGCCGGGGTAGCTCAGTGGTAGAGCAAACGGCTCATAATCGTTAGGTCGCGGGTTCGAATCCCGCCTCCGGCACCAATCGCTGGTGAGTGTAGCTCACCAGCTTTGTTGTTGATAGTGACATGCGATCCACAGCTTGCTCACACGAGTTTTTACAGATCATTGCCGGTTAACCGTACCTCAACCTCAATTTACTGCTTTTCTCGTCACCCATTCTGATCGCCATCAAATTATGATAGGATAGCAGCGAAAAATATCGATGCTATTGTCCAGACCGCTACGTATCATCGATTTGGGTCGCGTCGTTCATCCGTTCCTCGCTCACCGGCAGTTATGCTCAACCATCTGCGCCAGTTCTTGCTTGCCGAAGGATGCGGTCAGGCGACTGACCGTTTACTGGTTGCCGTGTCAGGCGGCAGTGACTCACTGGCCTTGATGCATCTACTCTACACGCTCTGGCGCGAAGGGGGTCCTACCCCTGTTGTCGCTCATCTCGATCACGGGCTGCGTGGCGCCGAGTCGGCAGCCGATGCAGCGTTTGTGGCCGAAACAGCTACAGCATGGGGACTACGCGCTGTCATCGAACAGGCCCATTTGCCGCCAGACACAACGCCAGCCGCAGCCCGCGCGGCGCGCTATGCCTTCCTTGCCACCGCAGCGATTGCTGAACAGGCCGCTGGCGTGCTCGTGGCCCATCAGGCTGACGATCAGGCTGAAACCGTCCTGATGCACATATTGCGCGGCGCCGGCCCGGCTGGTTTGCGCGGCATGCGGGCGCGGGTGGAATGGAACGAATGGGCAGCGCCGATGATCGCTGCCGGACAAGTGCCACAATATGGCCCACCGCTGCTGCGCCCGCTCCTGGGTGTAAGTCGATCTGAGCTAGTCGCCTACTGCGCGGCTCACGGCCTGCAACCGCGCCATGATCCAACCAATCAAAATGTGCGTTACGTCCGCGCCCGGATTCGTCATCAGATCTTGCCCCAACTCGCGACCGAAAATCCTCAAATCGTTGCTGCACTTGGTCGCATGGCGCGCATCTGCGCCGAAGACTACGATTTCATTCAGCAGACTCTGACCAATCACTGGCGCCAGTTGCTCGTCGAACAACGACGCGGCTTCATCGCATTTGATCGTCCGGCGCTGCGCGCCTTGCATCCCGTCTTGCGTCGCTATGCCCTGCGTCGCGCCATCGCCGAACTTGGCGCCGATGAACCTGGTCTGACCCAGATTGATGCTGCCATGCAATTGATCGACGGCCCATCAGGCCGGAGCTTGCAATTGACGCCGCAAATCACGCTCATCTGCGATCAACGCGCAATCAGCCTGCGCCGACCTGATGCTGCTCCGCCATTTGCCCCCCAGATCACCACCCCTGTTGTCCTTCCCCTTACCGGAACAGTTCAACTGGCCAATGGCTGGCGCTGCGTTGCGCAAACGCATCCGCCTGACAATCCTGATCGCTGGTGGCTACCGCTCGCCCAAGCGCCGGATCAGCCGTTAACCCTGCGTCCGCGCCGTCCCGGCGACCGGATGCGTCCCGCTGGCGCTCCTGGCAGTCGTCGCGTGCAAGATATCTTTGTTGATATGCATGTGCCGCGGGCCTTGCGCGACGGCTGGCCACTGCTGGTGACCGCTGATGATCAGATTATCTGGCTGGCTGGCTTGCGCGTCGCCGCCAGCATTGTCATGCCCAACCCAAATCAGGCTACAATGTGGATTGGAATGGTTGCTCCCACCGTATCTGAACAGGAGTAAGTATGCGTCAGGATATTGACTACATCTTAATCGGCGAAGAACAGATTAAACAGCGCATCGCCGAACTGGCTGCGGCCATCACCGCCGACTACCGCTCACTCGGTGATCTCTTGCTGGTTGGCGTCTTAAAAGGCTGCGCCATGTTCATGGTTGACCTCGCGCGCGCCATCGATCTGCCGCTGGCTATCGATTTTATCGCCGTCGCCAGCTACGGCGCCAGTACCGAGTCGTCCGGCGTCGTCCGCCTGCTCAAAGACCTTGACACCGACATTTCCCATCGTCATGTGCTAATCGTCGAAGACATCATCGACAGCGGTCTCACTCTCGCATACCTGCGCGCTCAATTGCTGCGCCGCAATCCCGCCAGTCTGCGCATCTGCACACTGCTCAACAAACCCGAACGCCGCACTGCTGATGTGCCGGTCGATTACATCGGCTTCAACATCCCCAATGCTTTTGTGGTTGGCTATGGCCTCGATTACGCGGAACGCTACCGCAACCTGCCCTTCATCGGCGTCTTGCGACCAGATGTTTATCAATCGCCCTCTATGTAATCCAGATCACATTCTGACTGTGATCTGTTCCCTTGCTTCGGTGGATCGGCTGATGCTATAATTCCAATGTCGATGACATCCGTAATGGATTCAGTCGCTGTCATCGTTTGCGATTCCTCATTAGTTGGGGCACAGACCTCATTTTATCTACTAACCCGGCTGCCCGGGTTTCGATGTCGAGGCTACCCCTCTAGAAAGATGATCTATGGGCGATAACCGTTGGTTGAAGAATAGCTTTGTCTATCTCATCATTCTGGTCGCCGCGCTGGCTCTCTTCTTCCAATATTTAGGGCCAGGCGCCAGCCAGACTGAAGAGAAAGGCATTGCCGATGTGATTGCCGACGCTCAGGCCGGTCTGGTGCGCGAGATCCAGGCTCAGGCTGGCGATGAGCAAATTATTGTGACGTACAACGATGGTAAGAAGTACCGCTCGCGCCTTGAGTCGGCTGACAGCGTGATGCGGTTGCTGGCAGATTATGGCGTGCCGTTGCGTAACGATCAAGGGCAACGCACAATTAACGTTATTGTGCAGCCAGCTCCAGCCTGGGGAGGTTTGCTCAGCATCTTTACCATTCTCTTGCCCACCCTCCTGCTGATCGGTTTCTTTGTCTTCTTTATGCGCCAGGCGCAAGGCAGCAATAATCAGGCGATGTCGTTTGGCAAGAGCCGGGCACGCATGTTTGCCGGCGACAAGCCGACGATCACCTTCGCCGATGTCGCCGGTCAGGAAGAAGCCAAGCAGGATCTGGCCGAGATTGTCGAATTTCTCAAGTTTCCCGATAAGTTTGCCGCGCTCGGCGCGCGCATTCCGCGCGGCGTGTTGATGGTTGGCCCGCCCGGTACCGGTAAGACGTTGCTCTCGCGCGCTGTGGCTGGCGAGGCCGGGGTACCATTCTTTAGTATCTCTGGCTCTGAGTTCGTCGAAATGTTTGTTGGCGTTGGCGCTTCCCGCGTGCGCGATCTGTTCGATCAGGCTAAGCGCAATGCGCCCTGTATCGTCTTTATCGATGAAATTGACGCTGTCGGTCGTCAGCGTGGCGCCGGTCTCGGCGGCTCGCACGACGAGCGAGAGCAGACTCTCAACCAGATTCTGGTTGAAATGGACGGGTTCGATACCAATACCAATGTGATTGTCATCGCAGCGACCAACCGGCCTGATGTGCTCGACCCGGCGCTGGTGCGGCCCGGTCGCTTCGACCGCCAGGTAGTGCTCGATGCGCCCGATGTCCGTGGCCGAATCGAGATTCTGAAGGTTCACGTTAAGGGTAAGCCGCTGGCCGAAGATGTCAATCTGGAAGTGATTGCTCGCCAGACTCCCGGTTTCTCCGGCGCAGACCTGATGAACGTGGTGAATGAAGCCGCGATCCTGGCTGCGCGTCGCTCGAAGCGCAAGATCAGTATGTCTGAGTTTCAAGATGCGGTCGAGCGCGTGGCTATCGGCGGCCCCGAACGCCGCTCGCGGGTGATGACTGATCGCCAGAAACTGGTAGTGGCCTATCACGAGGCCGGTCACGCCATTGTCGGCGCGGCAATTCCAAAAGCCGACAAGGTGCAGAAGGTGACGATCATTCCACGTGGTCAGGCCGGTGGTTATACCCTCTTCCTGCCCGATGAGGATAGCCTGAGCTTGCGCACAGTCTCGCAGTTTAAAGCTCGCCTGGCCGTCTCGTTGGGTGGCCGGGTCGCCGAAGAGATTGTCTTTGGCAACGAAGAGGTCACTACTGGCGCCTCTGGCGACCTGGTGCAGGTCACCCGAATCGCGCGCGCGATGGTGACGCGCTACGGTATGAGTCAGCGCCTCGGCCCAATTGTCTTCGGTGAGAAGGAGGAGTTAATCTTCCTGGGCCGCGAGATTAGCGAACAGCGTAACTATGGCGATGAAGTTGCCCGCCAGATCGATGAAGAGGTGCATGCCATCGTCACCGAAGCTTACGAGACTGCGCAGCAGATCCTGCTCCAGAATCGAGCGGTGCTTGATGATATGGCTAATGCCTTGATCGAGTATGAGACGCTTGATGGGGAACAGCTCGAAGAGTTGATCCGCCGGGTGAAGCCGCTGGCTCTCGATCTGAGCAAGAGTGGTAGCTCAACACCGAATGGCAGTGAGCGCCCAGCGCAACCCGATGCGTCGCAGATGGGTTTGAGCGGTCCTAACCCGCTACCGGCGTAACGATTTCTCGTAACCGCAGCGCAGAAACCCGCGCTTCAAGCGCGGGTTTCCGTTTTGCCTCTCGCGCTGCTGCAATCCGCCCCAGCTTATCTATCTGCGCGAACAGCGCCCCTAACTTTTTTCACACAACAAAGATGTGTCACATCGCCAGGATTATACCCCGACCGGTTGCCTGTCAGCCCGCTTCGGTCAAATACCAGCGCCCTTCGACCCGAATCACCGGCAGACCGCTCGCTTCACGCCCGATTAGCTCCAATAATCCACTACTTCGCTCGAGCAGAACCTCTCCATTCGCATCACGCCAGCGCACCGTGATAACTGCGTTGACAACCTCGACCAGCGCTGTCAAATCATCAGACCGCACTACGCCCGCGCGATCGTAAGTGATCACCACTTCAGCCCGCTGACCGCGCGCCGGTCGCGTATTGGCTCCGGCAAAGCCATCGAGCAGTTCACGCATTGCCAGGCGCTGATCGGCCCGCTCGCCGGGCGCAAAATAACTGGCCAATCGGTTTGCCCACACCTGCCGCGCCACTGCCACATTAAGTTCTGGATCGGCGAGCGCTGTATTGAGATCTTCGAGAAAACTCTCAACTACAGCTTCCGGAGTCACGCCACCCAAGCCGACATCTTCTTCCAACGCCGCTGCGCCGCAACCGGTGAGCAGGAATATACCCAACCACCAGCCAATCATGCTCAGGTATATGTACGCGCTCCACCTGCCTGTTCTATCGCTTGCTGAACACAGTGCGTATATCCGCATCATAACGCTCACCGAGTCGCTTCCTCACGAAAACTGCGCGGCGGCGGCGGCAGTTCCACTCGTAAAATGTCGCTACCACTGGCAATGTAGAGCACCGGTCGAGCGCCGGTGGTATCCACGCTCAGCGCAGTCAACTGGTCTAAGCTGATACCACTCTCTGCGCGCGCGCGAAGCTGCTGGATCAACGCGCCAGTGCGTTTGTCAAGCTGCAAAATTCGCTCATTGGCCGGTTCAAGCATAAAGATAAAGCCCGAGTCGGGCGGACCGGTAATCACAAACCGGGTCACTTCAGCAATCGGAGGTGAGACATCGGTGGATGTTATTTGTCCGACCAGTTGACCAAAACTGAATACCAGTACCGTTCCATTTGGCTGCAACAGGTAGATGCTCCCATCGACAGCCATATCAACTGCCGACAATACCGCCGCATCGCGGGTAACGCCAGGATTGAGCCAGAACTCTGGCGTATCACCATAACGGCCAGAGGCAAACTTGAGAACTTCGCCTGTCTGCGCGCCCCACACGTAAAGATTGCCGGCATACTCTTCGACATCCAGCCGTTCCGGCGTTGGCCAGATTTCCGAACTCCCCAGCTTTGAATAGCTCCAGGAGCCGTTTTGGCGAAAGTAGTAACCAAAACCATTTTCCGCTTGATCGATGGCGACAACCTGATCGATTCGCCAGAGCGCAGCTCGCAGTGAACCGACAATCGTCGCGCCAACCGTCAGCCCTGGCTCAAGGTATGGTTCCGGCGCGCCGCCTTCGCGCGGAATCCGGTAAAGACGCGCCGCTTCGCGATCGCTATCCAGCGCATAGATATAGCGCAACGCTTCCAGTCGCTCAGCATCGGTCACACCACTGAGCATTGGCGGCACAATGACGCTCGCAAAGAGACCATTGGGTACCGGATGACTGGCCAGCACCACCGGCTCAAGAAAGGAAACTCGATCAACCGCCGCCAGCAATCGCTCATACTCGCGTTCGAGTTCCCCAAAGCGCAACCACAAGCCAGGGTTGGTCGTGGTGATCTCAGAACTGGCACGGGCCGCCTCAATCGCTTGTTGAGCAATCTCTAGCGCCTCGCGCGCCGCCGCTTCATCAGGCGCAGCGCGCACTGTTGCCACCCGCGCTTCGGCAGCAATCAGGTATTCGGTCGCCAGTTGCTCTTCATTGCGTTGCGACAGATTCAAGCCATATAACACCGCTCCGGTAACAACCAGAACGGTAAACAGCAGTAACTGCCACGGAAACGGGGGTGCTGTCCGGCGGTAGGTTAGCCCGCGACCACGCGGTGTATAACTGCTTACTGTGAGCGCTCTGCGGCGTAATTGAGCATCACGCCGCCACTCTCGCCACCGGTCAATCATTGCCAGCCACGGCCAGGCCAGCCATTCATACCATCTGATTTCGTCCGGTGGGCGCAGAGGTTGGCGCAACCCATACGGCTGAGCGCCGATGATGACATCACCGAGATCGATCGGCGGCGGCGGTTCTTCCCCAATCGTGCTTGATGGTGGCAAAGGCACAGACTGTTGGGATACCCGCTCGGCCAGCGACTCGCCAAGATCGAGCGGCGCCAGACGAGGTGGCGGGTCAGGCGTTAACGCTGGTTGTGACGGTAGCGTAAAGATCAGATCAGGCGCCGGTTCAGGGCGTCGCGGCGGTGGCGCCGGTTCAGGGCGTCGCCAGAGAAATGAGCGTCGCGCCGGCGGTAGTGCCGGTACGTCTGCTGGACGCTGCTCAGGCGTCTGGACTGTCAGCGCCAATAGCTCGACTGCCGGCAGTCCTGCCGCCCGTTCACTGGCTCCGTCCAGGATCGTTTCCACTTCAGCTCGCGTCAGCAGATCGGCCATAGTTGCCGGATCGAACCTTGTGACCAACCCGCTGCTGCTCATCAACAGAGCATCACCCGGCTGTAACACGGCGCGGAAGAATTCAGGCTCGACGAACAGACTCGCTCCCAAAGCGCCCGTCAGAGCCACATGCGCGGCATTCATCTGCGCTGGATCCCAGGCCGGATGCGAGGGAATGACTCGTAGCTTACCACCAACACGCAAAAACAGTTGCGCCGGCTGAACTTGCGCAACAAAGAGATCGTTACCAAGCAATGCCACTGCTGTCACGCCAACGGTCAGGCGGCGCTCCGGCGCGCAGCGCATATTGTACTGATACAACGCTTTATTAGCGGCAACTATCGCCAACCGCAACGACGAAGCGGCGCTGGTGGCATTACTTTCGTAGAACGTTTGCCGGATCGTTCTGGTGACAATGCGACAGGCGTGCTCGGCGCGATCAGGCAGCCCGACCGGCTCGCACAACACGAACAAATGTCCGCGGGTAATGGCGGCAGGCTGATGCGACGCCAGCGTCACCGCTAGCGTCCGCGCGCTCGCTTGTAAAGCTGTTCCGGCCACCACCACACGCTGGCCGGACTTAATCGCTAACTGTTGCATACCACAGCGATTATATCAAATTTGGCGCGCGCCATGGCATGCAGGACAAGCATCACGATCTCACCTGGCTGGTTATTATCCGGAAAGGCTTCTCCCTATAATCAGCCGATACCAACCTGCATGATGCTCGGTTCAGGCGCCACTCACAATCGCGGCGCAACCTTTTTCGTCGCAACCGATCGATCAAGCGCATACCTGATCCCATCTTGCAGCGTTGCTTTCGTTATCATATCGCGCAGTTCAGCGCCGATATGCACCATAGTCTGCGCAATCTCCGGGCTGATCCCGGTCAAGACAACCTGCGCGCCTAACATGCGCAATGCCTGCGCGGCGCGGATCAAAGCGCCGGCCACTTGCGTGTCAACCACTTTGACGCCGGTAATGTCGACAATAGCCACCTGAGCATTGTATTCGGCCACACCGTAGAGCAGTGTCTCCATAATCTGTTGGGCCCGATTGCTATCGATTGCGCCAATCAGCGGCATCACGACCACGCCATCGGCAATCGGCAACAGCGGCGTGCTTAACTCGCGCAGCGCGGCCTGCTGCGCCTGAATAATCTGCTCTTTCATCGCTTCCCGCTCGCGCTCAGCCCGCCGCTGCCCGGTAACGTTGCGCGTGAGAACGAGAATGTCACTGTTACTTAACGTCATGCGCGCTTCGTACTCTTCGATCTGGTCATTGATTGGAAGCTGGTAAGTGAATGTTTGCATTATACCGGTGCGCAGCAGCGCCTCAATGTGACTCATCACCTGATCGGCAATCGGCAGTGGCATCACTTCGGTAACGCGCCGGCCCAGAAACGCTTCCGGCGGCAATAGCAATGTCCCGGTCGGATCGGTCTTGTAATCGAGAAATGTGCCGTCGGCGCTGAGCACAAACATCAGATCGGGGATGGCGTTGATCAGATCGCGATTGCGTTGCTCGCTACGCCGCAGCGTCTCCGCGGCTTCAATTCGTTCACTGATGTCAAGAGTGGTCAGACCAAAACCGATCGGATTTCCCTGCCGGTCGCGCAGAACGATTGCCGCGGACTGCGCCGTCATCAGGGCACCGTCATGACGCGCGTAACGAATGGTCTGCAATTCCTGGCGATGGTTGCTCGGAAGCAGTTCTACAATCGCCTGGAATGTTTCCCGGTCAGGTGGATGCACCAGCTCTAGCGCCGACATACCAACCAGCGATGGATACCCCAGCATCGTGTGCAGAGCCAGATTCGCATAGGTAATTGTGAGTTGTAGGTCAGTTATCGCTATACCGTCTGGGGCGAGTTCTATCAGGGACTTGAAGGTGACCAATTCCTCTGTCGCGCGATGCAATTCACTGACATCCTGGACGATAGCGGTGGCGCGGGCGAGACTGCCGGTGTCATCGTAATGCGGGGTTAGCGTCCACAGAGTATACAACACTGTGCCATCACGATGCTTGATCCGGTATTCAATCGCGGTGCCTGGTTGGCGCGATTGTATCCATTCGGCGAGCAGGCGCTGCGCCGACGGGCGATCATCAGGGTGAAGAAACTCGAGCAGCGGCATCCCCAAGCATTCCGCCGGTTCGTAGCCAAAATAGCGCTGCGCTGCTGGATTGAGGTAGGCCACCCTGCCTTGAGCATCTATTTCAGCGATCAATTGATCGGCGCCCTCGACGATAGTGAAAAACCGGTTCAGGCGCGCAACTTGCGCGCGCAATTGTTCATTTTCGGCAATGAGAACAGCGGGATCTTGCACTGGCATACACACACTCCTGCTAAGGTATCCTCTTAAGACAAGCGCTGGCAGCAAAACATTATGTCCATCAACGGGGAAGAAGTGTACCGGCAAACAGAGCAGGCAACCGCAAACCATTATAGCACGCGCTCTTGCGCGTCTCTGTAGTCAACACATTGACGGCAATCACGCTCACCCGTACAATGCAATCAGTATAACTGTTGGGTCACAACGAAACGAGCAACACCTATGTTTGAGAGCCTTTCTGATCGTTTACAGGCTGTCTTCCAGAAATTGGGCAGCAAAGGCCGCCTGACTGAAGAAGATGTGCGCGAAGCGATGAAGCAGGTGCGCCTGGCCTTGCTTGAAGCTGATGTCAACTTCCGCGTTGTCAAAGATTTTGTCGCAAAGGTGACCGAGCAGGCTATCGGCGAAGAGGTCACCAAAAGCCTGACTCCACACCAGCAGGTCATCAAGATCGTACATCAAGAGCTGATCAATCTGCTTGGCACTGAAAACGTCCCCCTACAAGAGGCGCGTCCCGGCCCGACGGTGATCATGCTTGTCGGTCTACAAGGCACCGGCAAGACAACGCTCGCCGCCAAACTTGCGCTCCACCTGCGCAAGAAGGGGAAACGGGTACTGCTGGTCGCCGCCGACATTTATCGTCCGGCAGCCATTACCCAGTTGCAAGCGCTCGGTCGCCAGCTTAACATTCCCGTCTACAGTGAAGGGACGCAGGTTAGCCCGCCTGACATCGCCGAACACGCGCTCGACCATGCGCGCAAAGAGCTGTTCAATGTCGTCATCATCGACACCGCTGGTCGCCTGCAAATCGACGAACAGCTTATGCAAGAGCTGGAGCAGATCGAAGCCCGCGTTCACCCCACCGAACGGTTGCTGGTCGTTGATGCCATGACCGGTCAGGAAGCGGTGCGGGTCGCAGAGACCTTCAACCAGCGCGTGAAGCTGACCGGTTTGGTGATGACCAAGATGGATGGCGATGCGCGTGGTGGCGCTGCGCTCTCGGTGCGGGCCGTGACCGGTGTGCCGATCAAGTTTCTCTCAACTGGCGAAAAAGTTGATGGCAATACGCTCGAAGTCTTCCACCCCGACCGGCTCGCCTCGCGCATCCTGGGCATGGGCGATGTGCTGTCGCTGATCGAACGCGCCGAACAGCTCTACGATGCTGAACAGGCCAAAAAGATGCAGAAGCGGTTGAGCAAAGGCGAGTTCGATTTTGAAGACTTCCTCAATGCGCTGCACCAGATGCGGAAACTGGGGCCACTCCAGCAGATTATCGCGATGATTCCCGGTCTGAATCAGCTTGCCCGCAATGAAGAGTTGCTCGATGAGCGCCAGGTCAAACGGGTTGAGGCCATCATCTTTTCGATGACGCCGGAAGAGCGACGCCGACCCGAAATTATCAAAGGCAGCCGCCGCGAGCGGATTGCCCGCGGCAGCGGCACGTCAGTGCAAGAGGTAAGCCAGCTTGTCAAACAGTTCCAGCAGATGCAGCGGATGATGAAACAGCTCGCCGGTAAAGGCGGTAAGGGTCGCGGTGGCATCGATCCCAACGAGCTGCTCCGCCGTCTCCGGTGAGAAAGAGTCTGCTCCTGCGCGTCATCCGCCGCTTCGGTTGACTGTGCCAGCACTACCAGCCGTTCCCGCTTGAGCGGATGGCTTTTGCCTTGCATCGATGTACGCCAGATGTCGCCGTCCCCTCTCAGGTCGTCGGTTGATGAGGCGCAATACTTCGTTGTCACGCTGCCGGATTGCTGGCCAGATTGCCCATCGCGTTCAATACCGGGCCAGATAATAGTGCGCTGTTAGCGGACGTTCAGAACAGTTCGCCAGACCGCAGAGGATTCCCGCGCAACGATTGCAATGTCGGCGCCAATTTATGCTATACTATGTGGCTAGTGTGTGATATTGGCCTGAGTGTGAGGAATAACACGATCTATGGTTAAAATTCGTCTGCGCCGCACTGGCAAGACCAAACAGCCCAGCTATCGCATTGTCGTTGCCGACTCGCGCTCGCCGCGCGACGGTAAGTTTATCGAAACGATTGGCTACTATCTGCCCACGCGCCAGCCCAAAGTGCTGGAGGTAAAGGCTGATCGCGCCCGTTACTGGCTCGGCGTCGGCGCGCAGCCAACCGAGGTGGTAGTGAAGCTATTCCAGCGCGTCAATATTCTTGATGAGCAGGGCAAGGTGATTGCCGAAGCCTGATCACCGATAACAGGAGAGAGCTGCCTATGAAAGCGCTCCTCGAATACATTGCCCGCAATCTGGTTGATACACCTGAAGCCGTGCGCATTAAAGAGCGCTCCGGTCGCTTTACCATTACCTATCAGTTGAGTGTCGCTCCATCCGAAACCGGCAAAGTGATCGGGCGCAATGGTCGCGTCGCGAAGGCCATTCGCGACTTGATGGGGGTCGCGGCGGCGCGCCAGAAGAAGCGGGTTCACGTCGATATTGAATAATTCTTTACGTTCAGGCAACCGGTCGGCAAATTGGGCCGGCTGGTTGCTTTGTCATGTTCAACAATATGGATGATCTTCTCTATATTGGCGTTCTCGGCGCGCCCTTCGGTGTGCGCGGTCAGATTAAGCTCCACTCGATTTCGAGCCATCCCGAACACCTGATCCGCCATTTGCGCGCGGTCTTCATCGGCCCTAAGCGCATTCCACATCAGGTGACACGTCTTTTCATGCACAAACCGGGATTGCTCATCATTCAATTGCAAAGCATCACCGACCGTGACGCTGCTGCCGATCTGCGTGGCGCTGAGGTCTACATCGCCGCAACCGATGCCGCGCCACTGGCGGCTGATGAGTTTTTTTATCACGATTTGATCGGATTGACCGCCGTTACCGATACTGGCGATGCGATTGGCGAGGTGCGCGACATCCTCGAAACTGGCGCCGGAGAGATTGCCGTGATCGCGCGGCAGGGTCGCGCCGAGGCGCTGGTGCCGATGGTGCGTGATTTTATCGTGGCGATTGATCTGGTTGAACGGCGTCTGGTGATTCGCCCTATTGCCGGCTTGCTCGATTGAGCTATTGCGCTATCGGCCATACCACGCGAAATGTCGTGCCCTGATCGGGCAACGAACGCACCAGTAATTCGCCGCCATGAAAATCAACAATACTGTAGCAAATCGATAGCCCTATCCCTAACCCGTCAAACCGGCTGGAGTAGAAGGGTTCAAAGATCTTCGGTATCTCTTCCTGTGAGATGCCGACCCCCGTATCGCTAATCTCAAACACGACTGCCGGCTCTATGAGCGACTGGCGGGCCATGCCGCCGACCCGCCAGAAGAGCGCGCGATCCGGCTCGCCTTCCGCGGGCCGAAGATAGGTGCGCATGCGCAACATACCGCCACGCGGCATGGCTTCGATTGCATTCTGCACCATTGTCTGACAAACCTGCCTGAGGTGACTGCTCACCGCTTTCACCCACGGCAACGTCGCGGTAAGCTCAGTAACATATTGTATCCCTCGCGAAACCATCAGCGCATGATTGGCGGCAATGATTTCCATAATGATCTGATTCATATCGACCGGTCGTCGGCCATCAAGGTTTGGACGCGAGAGATCCAGGATGCGCTGCACGCGCTGAATCAGCCCATCAAGTTCGGCTGCCGCTTTCGACAAATACAGGTCACGGCGTTCGGGCGGCAAATCGTGGTCACGCAACAAGCGCACCGTATTCGAGAGAGCCTGAAGCGGATTGTTAATCTCGTGCGCCATCGAGGCTGACAGGCGACCAATCGCAGCCAGCTTCTCGGCCTGGGCCAGTTCACGCGCCATGCGCTGACGTTCGCTAATATCGCGCGCAATCACCAGAAAAAGCTGCTGTTCGCCATCAGGCACCACACTCACGCTCACTGCCACTGCGGTCTCATGGCCGGAGGCCGCGCAAAGTACAGTTTCAATCTCGCGCTGCTCGCCGCGTCCATGAACGGCTATTTCCACCAATTGCGGCAACGCGGGCAAAAGCTGCTGCGGCGGCAATGTCAACAACTCTTCGCTACTGTAGCCAGACAGGCACGCCAGCGCCAGGTTGGCATCGAGCACAGTAGCACCATGCGCATCGAGCAACAACACCGCATCGCTGGCATGGCGCAGCAAAGCCCGATACCGCGCTTCGGAACGGGAAACTTCGCCATACAGACGCGCGTTTTCGAGCGCCACTGCCGCCTGACCCGCCAACAACTGCAACAGCTCCTGGTCGGCTACGGTGAAGGCGGCGCGCGGTGTTGCTTTTGCCGCATTGAGCACACCGAGAATCCGATCACCAGCCATTATCGGCACAGACAGCGCCGTCGTCAATTCCGGTGCCAATAGATAGCGCCGCAATCCGGCAAATTCGGGTAATTCGATGGTCTGAGCGTCGATCAACAATGGTTGGCGATGCCGGATAACCCATCCTGACAGACTCTGCGCGACCGGCACCAGCGAGCCAATACTGGCCACTTCGGGCAGTCCGGTACAGGCGACAATCCGCAATGCCTGTTCATCAGGCTCAAGCAACATCAAGGAAGCGCGTTCGGCGCGCACCTCAACCCGGGCAGTCTCGATAATCAAAGCGTAAAGTCGTGACAGATCCAGCTCAGAGAGCAGGTGCTGGCTGATCTGCAACACCGGCCGTAGCGCCGCCACGCGGTCACTCACCCGCACTGCCTGCCGTTTTGCAACCAGTTCTCGGGCAGTATCGGCCAACTCCTGCGCGCGGAACGGCTTCGTCAACAGGCCTCGCGCGCCCAATCGCATCGCGAAAGCAAGCTGCTCAACTGACGCCATTCCACTGACAATCAGGATCGGCACACTGATGTCTCGTGAACGAATCTGCTCGAGGAGTTGAAGACCGTTAGTGCCGGGCATGGCCAGATCGAGCAGCACCAGATCAAAAGAGACCTGATCAAGCGCCTCAAGGGCCACTGCCGCGCTGGGAGCAGTAGTGACAACGAAACCAGCCCGCGCCAGTGTCTGCCGACACAGATCGCGCAACTGCGGATCATCATCTACTACTAATACCCGACCTGCCCAACTGCTCATAATGTTCACGCGCGGCCCTCGTTGATCACGAGGCAGCATAGCGACGGGCGAGTTCGGCCCATACTGCTTCAGGCGCAACTCCCTGCTGTTCGAGAAGCACCAGACTGTGATACATCAGGTCAGCCAGTTCGTAGACAATTTCGGCTGGATTCCCATTCTTAGCCGCGATGATCACTTCAGCCGCTTCTTCGCCAATCTTCTTGCCAATCCGATCGACTCCGCCATGCAGCAGCTTTGCCGTGTACGACTCGGTCGGAGCAGCGTCGCGGCGGGCGTGAATCCGATCGGCCAGGCGCGCCAGAACTGCAACCGGCGGCGCCTTCCCGGACACTTCCGCATCATCAAGATCGCGAAAAAAACAACTTGGCCGGCCCGTGTGACACGTCGGACCGGCTGGTTCTGCCAGTATCAGCAGCGCATCGCCATCACAATCCTGCCGGATTTCGACAACCCGCAGTGTATGACCACTCGTTTCGCCTTTGCGCCACAACCGCTGGCGCGAACGACTGTAGAAGGTAACAAAACCACTTTCGCGCGTCGCGGCTAATGCGGCCTCATTCATATAGCCTAGCATCAACACTTCACCGCTGCGCGCATGTTGCACTATTGCCGGTAGTAATTCATCATTACGCATGGAAACTACCACTTTGCTACAAACCCCTGCCAGGAAACAGGATACAGCACGATGCTGGTCGCACAACAATCGAGAGTAAAGCGAGAGTAAAGCGATAGCCAATCGGTTACCGGCACCGCGCGCCGGTTTTTCAAGGAAACCTGGTCGTAGTGCCGCATTCCCGCGCCATGATGCCTTGCCGATGCCACCTCAGTGGCGGAAATGGCGACGTCCTGTGAACACCATCGCCGCGCCGGCAGCGTCAGCCGCCGCAATCACCTCTTCGTCACGCACTGAACCGCCGGGTTGAATGATAGCCGTAGCGCCGGCGGCAATCGCTGCCTCAACCCCATCGGCAAAGGGAAAGAGCGCATCACTGGCCACGATGCTACCCCGCAGACTAAGGCCAGCCTGTTGCGCCTTCCACACTGCCAGCCGCGAACTGTCAACCCGACTCATCTGCCCGGCGCCGATCCCAAGCGTGCGGTCAGGAGCAGCGTAGACAATGGCGTTCGACTTAACATGCTTGACCACCCGCCAGCCAAAGCGCAACGCTGCCATCTCTACATCGGTCGGCGCGCGCCGGGTCACAACACGCCACTCCTCACGAGCCAGCGGAGCATGATCCGGTTCCTGCACCAGCACACCACCAGGCACGCTCCGAATCTGCCAGTTAGCGGCGGAGGTCACCGGTCGCAAATTGCGCAGCAAGCGCCGATTCTTTTTGCGCTGCAGCAATTCAAGCGCATCAGGCATAAAATCGGGTGCGATCACAATTTCCGAAAAGATCTCATTGACCGCCTCGGCGAAAGCGAGATCCACCGGGCGATTCACCGCAATAATTCCCCCAAACGGCGCATCGCGGTCGGTGGCGAAAGCGGCTTCCCAGGCGCTGCGTAGATCGGGGCCAATCGCCACGCCGCACGGATTGGTATGCTTGATAATTGCCACTGCTGCGCCTTCTGTTGCCGGAAACTCCTCGATCAATTCCTGGGCGGCAGCAGTATCGAGGATATTGTTGTAGCTTAGCTCTTTGCCGTGTAACTGCTGAAAGAAGGAGCCAAAATCGCCGTAGAGCGCGGCGGCCTGATGCGGATTTTCGCCATAGCGCAGCGATTGATATTTCCGCCAGGATAGCGGCAACACTTCGGGCAGTGGTTCGGCGCGCAGATAGGCGGCAATCGTCGCATCATACTCAGCGGTATGCGCAAATGCTTTCGCAGCCAGTCGTTGCCGTTCAGCCAGGGAAACATCACCGGCGCGCAGGCCGGCCAGCACCTGTTCGTAATCAGCCGGATCAACCACTGCCAGCACTGCCGGGAAATTCTTGGCCGCAGCGCGCAATAAAGCCACGCCGCCGATGTCAATCTGCTCTTGCGCCTCGGTCATCGTCACCCCAGGACGGGCAATCGTGGCCGCGAACGGGTAGAGATTCACCACGACCACATCAATTGGTTGCAGACCGTGCGCCGCCAGTTCAGCCAGATGAGCTGGCCGATCACGGCGAGCCAGCAGGCCGGCGTGAATAGCCGGATGCAGTGTCTTGACCCGCCCATCAAGAATCTCAGGAAAGCCGGTCACTTCGCTCACAGCCAGAGCCGGGATGCCTGCCTCGCGCAAGACCTGTTGGGTCTGGCCGGTGGAGATAATTTCAAACCCAAGTTCGTGCAACGCTTGCGCAAATGTTACAATGCCCGACTTATCGTAGACGCTTATTAATGCGCGCACGACACACTCCTCGCTACACAACAGCGGACACCAGAATCAAAAACCTGCCCGAAGCGACGGGCAGGGTCGCGCAGCGCCATTGTACCACAGATCAGACCAGTAATTCGCGGGCGCGCTCACGAAGCTGCGCAGCCGCCTGGCTTGCCCGATCGGCCCCGATCAAACGCCGCGCTTCTGCTTCGAAGGCATCTGCAGCAGCCAGCATCTGCGCTGCTGAAGCGCGTGAAGGGTCAACCACACCGGCGATCCGGTAGGCTTCTTGCAACAACAGATTGGCGCCGGCGCCGAGGTAACCGGCGGCAATCTGTTCAAACTCAGGAGCCAGCGATTCACCTGCCGCTGCTTCACGCCGCTCGATCAAACCGCTCTGCATCAATTTGGCAATAATCTCGCAGGTGCGAACCTCACCAAGGCCGCTTCGCTGCGCAATCTGGCCAACCGTATGCTTGCCGTTGATCATCGTCAACACGCGCCACTCTTCGGCGCCAAGGCTGATTTCAACCGTGCCTGATGACGGATTCGGCACCAGGCGCGGCACCATTGCCAGGGTAGGGGTCGTTTCTTGCTGCTGCGTCCAGGTCTCCTGGCGATGCACCCCTTCCATAATAATAGATTCGTTGCTGGCCGTAATCGTCACCTGAGGTGAAGTAACTCCCTCGTGGAAACGGAAGGGGCCACTGGTGACGGTAAAGAAGGCATACACTGCCTCAAGCGGGTCAAGACCGGGCAACTTCGCATCGACAATCTTGCCATCGCGAAAGAAGATCCAGCCGACCAGTTTTTGCGTGCCACGTCGGCCTTCGATTTCGACACCGCCGGTCTTCTTACTCAGTTGCAACAACTGGATGATGTCAGTGAGCGGAAACTCGCTCAGATCGCCTGCCAGCGCCATAGTTGCGCCTCACCTCGCTCGTACCGGCTGCACAGGTGCGCCGCACACAGTTACAACTTGCTGATCACCACCCGGCTGATCGCGCGCAACGTCTCAAATACCCCCACGCCTTTGGTTGCGATTGCCTCAATCCGTGGCCAATTCATCTTGTTGACACCCAGAAAATGATCCATCATCGCCACCGGCGCCAACACATCGGGCGGTAAATCACGCTTATTGTATTGCAACACGATTGGAAAATCTGCGAACCGTTTGTTTTGACGGGTAATATTTTGGGCCAATTCACGCAAACTGTTGATATTTTCTTGCATTTTACCCTTATGGGAATCGGCCACAAACACTACGCCATCGGCGCCATTCAGCACTGCCACGCGAGTGCGCTCATAGAGCACTTGTCCCGGCACTGTGTAGAGGTGAAAGCGGGTCTGAAACCCACGTACCTTGCCGAGATCAAGCGGCAAAAAGTCGAAGAAGAGCGTTCGTTCGGTTTCCGTGGCAATCGAAAGCAGATCACCCTTTACTTCTTTTGGTACCTGGCTGTGGATATATTGCAAGTTTGTCGTCTTGCCACACATACCAGGGCCGTAATAAACGATCTTGCAGTGTATTTCACGCGCAGCGACATTGATCAGAGCCATAGATTCTCTCGCGTAGCCGGTCGAACGACAGCGCCGACACGGCCAAAATCGGCTAGGCAGGAGCGCGGCTAATCGCGGAACAGCAGATCTATTGTATCTTCCATCGAGGTGCGGAAGGCAGAGCCGAGCACTTCATCACGCGCCTTGTGCTGCTGACGCACCCGCTCAAGCACTGCGGCCAGTTCATCGGTCGCCTTCTTGGTCAACACTTTCACCAGGCCGATATGCGTGCCTTTGTTGAAAATAATGCACAAAATCCACTGTTCTTCGATCAGGGCGATAAAGATGTTTTCGCGCACACCCTGCTGGAACGAGGCCCGAAAATCACGTTCGCGCAAGAGTTTTGCCACCTCGCGCGATGAGGCAAAGACTCCAGCAATCAATGCACCCAGCGCGGTAATGTCTTGTCGATCGCCATCACCCTTAGAAGAGATTACCTGACCACTCTTGTCGAGCAGCAAGGCGTAATCGCTACCGGTGTCTTCCACCAGACGGGCAAGACATTCCTCGATCTGAGCAATCTCTTCTGAGGGTACGATGATACTGGTCAACTGAGGATCCATCGCAGCCTACCTTCACGTTTGAGAGTGGCGAGAGTCGATGCGTCGCTTTCCAAAATTATAGCACACCCCTTGTCAGATTGCGCTCAGCGCATCAATCATCTCGTCACGATGTTTGGCAGCGAGAAACCGGAGCAAGCCAAGATCATCGCGCGAGTTGGTCAACAGCAAGAGCATAGCATCGTCACTGATCGGTTCGATGATAACCAGGCCGTCATCATATTCCAGTACCGCCTGCACTGTGCTCCCTTTAGCGATTTCGCGCCCCAACGCATCGGCCATGGCCAACCCGTTGGAAGCCACGGCGCCCACGGCATCAATATCTACGCCTGGTCGCGCGACACTCTCGATTAACAGGCCATCAGTCGCCACAACGGCGGCAGCTTCCACACTTTCGATCGCGCGAAATCGGGTGAGAAGCTCTTTCAACCCACTGCTCATGCTGCCTCGCTCTCGCGCTGGGATACATCCCTGCACACATCGCTACCTATTATACACTGTCGTGGAACCATACTGTTTCCACGCTCACCCTTCATTCAGCGAGCCGGTGCGCTCGCGATCTTTGGGCGGTCGGCCCGCGCGGATGTTACGCAGTGAGTCAATGGTCGCTGCCAGCGCCCGGTCAGCCCAGCCGTATACTGTCGGGCGGCTTTTGCGTAATTCATCGGCGATCTGAGTGACATTCGCCCGATAGCCGGGATCAAAGGTGGCGAGATTGATCCGGGCAGCAGCCACGATCTGCTGGATCTCTTCGGGAGTTAAATTGTGTTCGCGAATCAGCTTTTGCGCGCGCTTGCCACTCAGATCTAATTTCATGCCGATCTCCTCTTGTCTGACGATAACGCCAGCTCCACTTCTTCGCTATCCGCGCGAACGCATGTCAGCAAAATTGGCTTGCTGATGCTACCGGCTACGACCATAGCTATGGCGCGCTGCTATCATTCATTGCGTTTTGTTCTCCGTTTACGGAGACGTCAGTTCTGGTTAAGAGGGGTTGATGGTAATTTTTTATTATCATACCATGGTCAAGCAGGATTGTCGAGTCACTGTGTAAATAGTAACGACACGGTGTCATGATCGGTTTAACAGCGGCTTTCTCTCCTATGGCATGAAATTAAGCAGTCACACGCGATGCGCAATTAACAAGCTCGATAAACCCGTGGTAACCCTTGACAACGGATCTTGCCGCATTATCGAACGGTGTAAAAGTTTACACTACTGGCAATTCGAAATCTTCACCTGTTCTATGGTACAATAGCGCGACATGAACGATCTTCGCTTACGCCAACGCGAATACCTGTTGCAGATTAGTCGCGCTCTGACTGCCCAGCTCGATTTGGGGAGCGTGCTCAATCTGGTTATTGCCTACGCCGTTGAGCTGCTGGCCGGCACGCTTGGTTTTATCGCGCTGTTTGACGAAGAAGATGGCCTTCTGCGCATCCGCGCCTCGGCCCATCTGCCCCGTGAAAGCTGGCCAGCCTTTACGCCGCTCCTCAGCATCCCCATCGCCGACCTGAGCCGTCACGGGCCGCAGGCGTTGCGCGAGATTTCGCTCGATACCGGCATCCCCTTGCGCCAGATGATCGCGCTGCCCTTGACAGTGCGCGATACGCCGCTGGGCGTGATTTACGTCTTTCGCGCCGCGCTGAATGTCGCCTTTTCTGCCGATGATCGCCAGATATTGCAGGATTTCGCCGACCAGGCCGCAATCGCTGTCGGCAATGCCCGGCTCTTCCAGAGTGTGTTGCGGGAAAAACAACATCTCAATGCGCTGATCGAACAGTCTGCCGACGGCGTCATGATCATCGATGGGCGCTGGCGCATCACAACGTTCAACCACACAATGGAACAACTGACCGGCTGGTCACGCGAGGAGGCGATCGGTCGTCCCTGCGCCGAAGTGCTTGGCATTCGCAACTCCCAGGGCGTAAATATCTGCCTCAACGACTGTCCGTTGCAGCGCCATCCCGAGCTAACCAATCCAGTGGTCGAGGGTTGGATTACGACCCGCGATGGTCGTGAGCTATTTATTCAGAATCGCTACGCGCCTCAACGCGGTAGTCATGGCTATTTGTTGAGCGCCATCGCCAATGTGCGCGATATTACCGCCCAAAAGATTGAAGAAGAGCGACAAAATACGTTCATTTCGGTCATTTCCCACGAGCTGCGCACACCGGTGAGCATCATCAAGGGGTTTGCCGAGACAATGCTCCGCCCTGATGCACAGTTCTCCATCGAACAGTATCGCGACGCATTCCAGGTGATTGGCGAAGAGGCCGACCGACTTGCGCGCCAGATTCAAGATCTGCTCGATGTCTCGCGCATTGCCGCCGGTGGGTTGCGGCTCGAACGTAGCGATGTCTCGCTGCGCTTGCTGGTCGAAGAGGTGGTGCGCCGCTTTGCCGCCCAGGTTGACGGCCGGATCGAGTTCGAGATCCGGGTGCCCGATGACCTTCCCCCCGTCTATGCCGATTATGAGCGACTTCGCCAGGTCTTTACCAATCTGATCGAAAATGCTGTCAAGTACAGCCCCAACGGAGGCACGATCCGGATCGGCGCTCGCGCCGAAGGCGAGCTGGCCATTGTGTACGTCGCCGATCAGGGTATCGGTATCCCTCCCGAAGAGCAAGAGCTGATCTTTGAGCGGTTTTACCGCGTTGATACCCGCCTGCGCCGCGATCAACCCGGCAGTGGACTCGGGTTGTTTATTACGCGCGCGATTGTCGAAGCGCACGGCGGACGAATTTGGGTTGAGAGCCAGGTTGGACGCGGTTCACGCTTTATCTTCACCCTGCCCCTCAGCCGCCGGCAGTTGCCGGGTGAGTGATACGGGTTTCTTGATGATCGACGAGCTGATACAGGCGAGCGGAACAGGATGATTTCGTTAGAGTTGACCTTTAGATTCACGCAACTGCTTTCACTATGATCCTTTTCCTTTTTGTAATGCTCATTCTCGCCCTCCTCTTCCGGCAACCGGCCCTGGCCCTCCTGGCCGCCACTTTGCTGGTCAGCCTCGGCGTGGCCCGCCTCTGGCAACGTTGGGCGCTGCACCGGGTCGAATACCGGCGACACCTCAGCCAGACTCGCGCTTTTCCAGGCGATGAATTGACGCTAACCATTACAGTGACCAATCGCAAACTGCTGCCGCTCGCGCAACTTCAGATCTTTGACGCAATCCCCAACGGCGTATACGCCATTGATGCCCCGCTCATCTTCAGCGGTAGCCGCCAGACCCACCTGCTGCGGCGCAACACCGGCTTGCGCTGGTACGAGCGAGTGATTTGGCGGTACCGGCTGCGCTGCGAACGACGTGGCGCTTTTCGCTTCGGGCCGGCGCAGGCCCAGAGTGGCGATCCATTTGGCCTCTATCGCAGTGATGCCACCTTTCCCGCCGACATTACGTTGCTTGTCTACCCGCGATTGTTACCGCTCGCCGAACTTGGCATGCCAGCTCGCGATCCGCTCGGTCTGATGCGCGCCTCAGCCCTGCTGCGCGATCCCTTGCGCATAGTTGGCGCGCGTGACTACACCCCTTCTGACCCACTCAAAGACATTCATTGGGCTGCCACAGCTCGCGCCGGGAAGTTACAAACGCGCGTTTACGAACCAACTACTTCACATACCCTGGCATTGGTGCTCGACCTCGATACCTTCGAGTTCTATTTTCAGGGCATCGACCCTGAGCTGGTCGAACACCTGATCAGCGTGGCCGCAACGCTCGCCCACAATAGTATCGGCGCCGGCCACGCCGTTGGTCTTTACGCTAACGGGGCGCCGGCAGAAGATGAGCATCTAGTGCGGCTGCCACCCGGACGCAGCCCTAACCAGTTGAGTCAGATCATGGAGACACTCGCCCGGCTAACCGCTTACTCGGTTATCCCTTGCGCCCGGTTACTGCGCCTGATTACGCCTGAACTCCACCCTGGCGCCACCATTGTGCTGATAGGCGCGATAGCCACCGAACCAATCCGCGCTGCTTTGCTGCGTTTGCATGAACTCGGCTTTCGCGTGGTCTGGCTCTTCTGTGGCGCAACGCCGCCGCCAGCAGTGGCCGGTGTAACCGTTCACTGGACGCCACTCCATCGTGAGCAGACTAACGCGGCAACGCTCCCCCATACCCCTGGGGGGTAATCCAGATTACAGACGAATGATACCCCACTATGGTATACTCCTGACTGTAAGCGACGCGATTCCTGCCGCGCCGCCAGTTGTTTTGTGTGTATTGACGCAACGGCGAGGAGACTTGTAAGTATGCATCACAAAGTTGTTATCATTGGCTCCGGCCCGGCTGGTTTGACCGCTGCCCTGTACGCGGCGCGCGCCAATCTTGAGCCGCTTGTAATTCGCGGCATGCAACCCGGTGGCCTGATTGCCACCACCAGTGAAGTTGAGAACTACCCCGGCTTTCCCGACGGGATCGGCGGCTTCGAGCTGGCCGAAGCAATGGAGAAGCAGGCTGCCCGTTTCGGCGCCCAATATCTGGAAACTATGGTGACGAACCTTGAGGTGGATCAACGTCCGTTCGTGATCCATACCGACAGTGGGCAGACTATCACTGCTGATACCATCATTGTCAGCACCGGCGCATCGCCGCGCAAACTGGGCGTACCCGGAGAAGCAGAGCTGGCCAACCGCGGCGTCAGCTATTGCGCGACCTGCGATGGTTTCTTCTTCCGTGGCAAGAAGGTCGTGGTTGTCGGCGGCGGCAACAGCGCTCTCGATGAAGGTCTCTTCCTCACCCGCTATGTCGATGAACTGGTGATCGTCCATCGTCGCGATAGCCTCCGCGCTGACCCGATTTTGCAAGAGCGCGCATTCAGCAACCCCAAAGTGCGATTCATCTGGAACTCGGTTGTAGTCTCGATCAACGGCAAAGAGAAAGTCGAGTCGGTTACGCTGCGTAATGTGCAGACCGGCGAACTGAGCGAGTTACCGGCAGATGGCGTCTTTCCCTATATTGGCCACGTACCGAATACCGAACTGTTCCGCGGTATCCTTGATCTCGACGAAAATGGCTACATCGTGACCGATGGACGCACGCGCACCAATATCCCCGGTATTTTTGCCGCTGGTGATGTGACCGACCATATTTACCGTCAGGCAGTTACGGCTGCCGGCGATGGCTGTCGCGCCGCAATGGAGGCAACCTGGTACCTGGCAGCGCAAGAGCACGAGCGCGCCAGAGCTTCTGCTGCGGCGACCGCGTAGTCTGACCAGCCAGGGTCGGTTGCGATAATCCCCTGCTGCGCTCAACGATCGAGAAGCTATCATTCAGGGTATATCCGGGTGCGGTAGCGATGTCTACCGCACTCAGACGGTATACCAGCGTCAGTTGTCGGCTGCCCCGCCGCCTCATCGCCGCCCGGCTTAAAGCTCCTGTCCGCAAGCCTGCCCCATCCCCGCCTCGGTTGCCGGCTGCCCCGCCGCCTCATCGCCGCCCGGCTTAAAGCTCCTGTCCGCAAGCCTGCCCCATCCCCACCTCAGTTGCCGGCTGCCCCGCCGCCTCATCACCGCTCGGCTTAAAGCTCCTGTCCGCAAGCCTGCCCCATCCCCGCCTCGGTTGCCGGCTGTGCAGGCAACGTATCTCCAGATCGCCATCATCGACTGCACTGAGCTACTCCCGGCGAATCGTTGCCAGATTTTTCTTGAACATCGCCCATCCGCATGTTATAGTAAAGACACCAGCTTACATCAAGGAGGTGCGCTATGGCAACGACGCCGCCCACCAACCCCGAATTAGTCGATACCAGCGCTCGTGAAGGCTACGAACATCTGGAGCAGGCCTACATCCTCGAGTACCTGCGCAGTCAGGGTCTGACCCTTGAGCAGGTACATGCAATGCCGGCAGATCAGGCAAAAGAGATTATGCGCGCCGCATCAATTTACGCCTCGGCTCAGATGGCGGTGGTCGAAGCGCGCGCGCATCTGGTTGAGGAGCTGCATGGCGGGCCGCGCGCATTGTAAAGCTTGAATGCCGGCCCACAAAAAAGGGAGGGCAGGTTGATCAGGTTGGCTGCCCTCCCATTATTGTTGCTGTTAATTTAGCCCAATACCGCGGACAATACGGCCATCGTGTCGCTCAGATCGGGCAAGAGGGCATCAGGATGATGCGCAGCCAGTTCGCTCAGGGTAAACGGACCGGTGGCCACGGCAACAGTCCGCGCGCCAAAAGCCCGACCACAGGCAATATCACGCGGAGTATCACCGATCACGACGACCTCAGCGGGGGTAAACGCTTGCTGATAGCGTTGCGCAGCGCGCGCTACCGCGATTGGTGGCAAGGCCAGCCGGTCAAAGTGGTCATCGCCATACGCGCCTGCCTCAACATCAAGCCAGGATAACAAACCGGTGCATTCCAGCTTGATCCGGGCCGCAGCGGCAACGTTTCCCGTCAACGGAGCCTGATAGGTGACCTTGGCCAGCGCGCGCAGCGCTTCAACGACGCCGGCAAAGACGGTCGAACGCGCCACCAACGCGTCACGTTGCGCCGTCAGTTCGGCGATGTACAGGGCAATAAACTCTCGCAACTGCGACTGAATAGTCTCCTCGTCAAGCGAAGGCAGGCTTTCCCGCACAATCTGCCAATCGGTCTTACCGGCATACGATGTCCGCTCGATGCGTACCTCAGGCCCAACCAGGCGGCGAAGCGCGGCGCGCATCGCATTCGCCGCAATTCCGTCGGTTGAAAGCAGCGTCCCATCGACATCCCACAACACTAATCGCTTCATCATCACTCCTGCGCGGCGACGCTCTTAGCGAGCTGGCGTGTCGCCCACCAATTCAGTTATCACCTGCAACAATTCATCAAGATCGGCTGGTTTGGTCAGGAAGCGATTAAAGCCGGCGGCAAAAGCGGCGCGACGATCACTTTCACCCAGGCCACTGAGGGCAATCGCCGGACAATTGCGCAACTCAGGCCGCGCGCGCAACAGTTGCAAGAGTTCAAAGCCATCATAGTCAGGCAATCGCAGATCGATCAGCAAGATGGCCGGCAACGAGATCGGCGCAACTAGCGCCGCTTCACCGGTTCCGGCCACTGTTACTTCAAAACCCTGGCCGCGCAGGAAGATCGAAAACAACTGTTGCATCAGCGGATTATCCTCGATGAGCACAATCTGCATGGCTCCTCCTGCGCGACAACACGCCGACGCAACGACGCAGAACTTTTGCGGCCTGAAAAAAATGCGCAGCTCGCTTCGGCCTTCTGACACCGTTGCGCTGTCGTTTACGGATACACCCCACGAGTCGTATTGGCATCGGCCACCCGTTGCACAGCCAGCAAATACGCGGCCAGACGCAGCGGAATATGGCGCTGTTGCGCCATCTCGTACACCTGCTCAAACGCGCCTACGATGATCCGTTCCAGCTTTTCGTTAATATCCTGCTCGTCCCAGAAAAACTCTTGCAGACCCTGCACCCACTCGAAGTAAGACACAATCACGCCGCCCGCATTAGCCAAAATATCAGGCACAATGATCACGCCCCGCTCACCCAGGATTGCATCGGCTTCCGGCGTCGTTGGCCCATTGGCGCCTTCGACAATCAGCCTGGCGCGAATGCGCTCGGCATTCGCGCCGGTGAGTTGATTTTCCAACGCTGCCGGAATGAGCACATCACATTCGAGTTCGAGCAGGTCGCTTCCGCTGATTCGCTCGACACCGGGCGCAGTGTAGCCTTCGAGCAGGTGAAATGGTTGACGATCGGCATAGGAACGCATTGCCGGAATATCAAGACCGCCTGCACAGTAGTAACCGCCCGATGCATCGGCCACTCCAATCACCCGGCAACCGAGTCGATGGAGCAGATAGGCTGCCGTGCTGCCAACGTTGCCAAAACCCTGCACCACCACACGCAAGCCGTCGAGTGGCCATGACAGCTTGCGTGCCATCTCGCGCACCATCAACATCACCCCGCGGCCTGTTGCTTCGACTCGCCCCAACGATCCGCCGACATTGACCGGCTTGCCGGTGATCACTGCCGGTACCGTGTAGCCGCGATGCATCGAAATCGTATCCATAATCCACGCCATAATCTGGGCATTAGTGCCTACATCAGGCGCGGGAATATCTTTCTCAGGGCCAAGCAAAATGCTGATTTCAGTCGCAAAGCGGCGCGTTAACCGCTCGAGTTCGGCCAGCGAGAGCTGTCTGGGATCGACGATTACGCCCCCTTTGGCGCCGCCGTAAGGAATGTTGACGAGAGCGCACTTCCAGGTCATCCACATCGCCAGGGCGCGCACCTCGTCAACATCAACGCTGGGATGGTAACGGATCCCCCCTTTGACCGGCCCGCGACTGAGATTGTGCTGCACGCGGTAGCCGGTAAAAACGCGGGTAGTGCCGTCGTCCATTTGCACCGGAAAATTGACGGTTAATTCCCGTTGCGGCACGCGCAAAATTGCTCGCACCTCATCGGGCAGACGCAACATATCGGCTGCCTGATCGAACTGCTGTTGGGCAACGTGAAACGGGTTGATCTGGTGAGACGCCATTGTCTTAAACCTCTCCATTGATCATCAAAAGCGCCAACTCCTTACATTGCACCTCGATCAGGCCAGATCCTTCCGCATATAGATCCACCCCTCCTGACCGAAGAACAAGCGACCAACAAACGAGCGACGGAGATGGAGGGCCTGGAAGCCCAGCCGCTCGTAAAGAGCGCGAGCGCCGTGATTGTTCTCGCGCACATACAAACCAAGATAGGCCAATCCACGACGACGAGCGTCATCTTCGACGCGTTGCAACAACGCGCGGGCCACACCGCGTCGCCGCCACTCAGGCGCAACAGCGACATCAGCAATAAAACCTTCGCCATGACCAATCTGGTGGTCGAGCAGCGATAACGCGAAGAGTGAGCGCAACGCCCCCCACAACCCCAGTAGCTCAAAAAAGGCCGACTCGGCAAAACCGCCGACCTCGCCTATCATATCACGAGTGCGCAGGCTCGTGGTACCGATCAACTGACCGCCATATTCAGCGACGAGCATGCCCCGCAACGCTGCCGGCCCTTGCCGCCGCCAGCCGGTCGCCAGCGCCTGCGCGCCACGATCACTCTTCGCGCCGAAAGCAGCGCCAAACGTATCGGCAAATGCCTCGCGATGCAGGGCAACGATAGCTTCGATGTCGCTCAGATATGCCGGTCGAATCACCAATTCGCCAGACGGTAAGCCAGCCGGAGGGGCAGCAACGGCCTGCATAGATCTGCGCTAATGTGCAGCCAGCTCAGCCAGACGCAATTCCAGCCGGTTGGCAATATCGCGGTACATATCGCCGCGCCGCTCAGCCACAGCCAGTTTTCGCTGCAAGAAGGCGATATATCCAAGCGCTGCCAGCAGCGCAATGAATGTCAACCAACGCATAATACCCTCCTTACTACATACCGCATGGCATTCTAGCGTAGATGAAAGCGGGTTTCAAGCGGTTATTCCGCTGTCACGATAGCGCCGACTAGCCTCGTGTCAGGCCAATCTGGTCAGTTGTAATGCATTGGGATCAAGACAGGTCTGCGTATCAGGAGATACATACCGGCACACCGACATTATGCCTGGTCTTCGGTTTGCGAGCGATAGCGCTGTCGCCAGGCGTGATAGATGGCAATACTACCGGCCACAGCAGCGTTGAGCGAACCGATCTGGCCAACAATTGGCAACTGGATCAGAAAATCACACCGTTCGCGCACCAGCCGGGCCATACCTGTTCCCTCTGCGCCAATGACAAGCGCAAGCGGGAGATCAAGGTCAACTTCATCAATGCCTCTGGCCACTTCATCTTGTTCCAGACCAACCACCCAAATTCCGGATCGCTGCAACGTTTCGATAGCCTGAACCAGATTGGTCACCATCGCCACCCGCAGGTGCTCTACTGCGCCACTGCTGGCATTAACCACGGCTGGCGTGATTTCGACTGCGCGCCGCCCAGGAATAACGACCCCGTGACAGCCAACTGCTTCCGCCGTGCGGAGCAGGGTACCGACATTTTGCGGATCTTGCAAATGATCGAGCAGCAACAACAAAGCGGGTTCACGTCGCTCAGCAGCCGCATTGAGACACTCTTCAAGTTCGACATAAGGATATGGGCTAGTTTCAAGCATCACCCCTTGATGGTTCGCCTCGCGCAACTGCCGATCAAGCGCCTGCCGCTCAATGCGTTCAATGGACACTCCGGCCTGCTCTGCCAGTCGAATGATTTCAGCAATCACGCCGGTCTCTTGCACACTGCGTGACACAACCAAACGGCGCAACGTTCGGCGGCGAGCGCGTAGTGCCTCGCGCACCGCGTTGCGCCCATACAGCAACTCGGTCATCATAGCCTGCTCGCTTACTTCAACATCATGCAATGTAAAGACGCAACTGCGGGGCACGATGCATCGCGTTGCGTCTTTACGGTCTAGAGGTCTGCGCTTTACAACCCCAATGCGTCTTTGATATGACCGAACAATCCCTTATCGCCATGATCGCCATCATGCGATGAGAAGGTCTGCGCCAGTTCCTGGAACAGGCGGCGCTGCTGATCGGTTAGCTTCGTGGGAATCTCCACCCGAATCACCACGATCTGGTCACCGCGACCTTGCTGGCGCAGATAGGGCACGCCCTTACCGCGCAGGCGGAAGGTCTGACCGTGCTGCGTGCCAGGGGGAAGGCGCAGCTTCTCGGTACCTTCCAGCGTCGGCACGCTCACCTCGCCGCCCAACACTGCTTGCGCAATGTTGATGGTCAGCGGGAGGATGACATCATTGCCATCGCGTTCAAAGATCGGATGTGGCTGAATGTCGAGCGCCACGTAGAGATTACCGGGCGGGCCGCCCCGCGGGCCCGCTTCGCCCTCGCCACTGATACGGATCTGTTGCGAACCATCAACACCAGCCGGCACCCGCACCGTAATCTTGCGAGTCTGGCGCACCCGCCCTTCGCCGCGGCATTCGCGACACGGGATCGGTATTACATAACCGGTACCGCCACAGGTATCGCATGTCGTGACGGTAACCATGTTGAAGATTGGCGCGCGCTGACGAATCTCGCCAGTACCGCCACAACGGGGGCAGCGGGTCGGTTCGGTGCCTGGCTCAGCGCCAGACCCCTGGCAGGCAGGGCAGGTTTCCAGGCGACGAAACTCGATCTCTTTTTCCGTGCCAAATACGGCCTCTTCAAAGGTCAGTCGCAAGGTATAACGCAGATCGGCGCCGCGCATCGGGCCGCGCGTACTGCGACCAACCCCTGCCCCACCGAAAAATGCATCGAAGATCGAGCTAAAGGGATCAACGCCGCCAAACGGATCGGCTCCCATGCCGCCAAATCCCGGTGGATTATGACCGAAGCGATCGTACATCGCTCGCTTCTGTTCATCGGAGAGCACCTCGTAGGCCTCGTTGATCTCCTTAAACTTCGCCTCGGCCTCCGGCGATTTATTGACATCGGGGTGATACTGACGGGCCAGGCGGCGAAACGCCTTCTTAATCTCATCAGGCGTCGCGCTACGGCTCACCCCGAGCACTTCGTAGTAATCACGTTTGGCGCCCGCTGTCATACGGTTTCCTCGCTACACGCGCTGCCGGCGACCATTTGATACCCGCCGGATCATCGTCATTCCTGCTCTCCGACTTTCTCGCCCTCAACCGTGCCGGCAGCGCCATTCGGCGTTGTAGCTGCCGTAATGTGTTGCAGTGCCACTGCTAGCTCGGCAATCCGATTCCGGATCGCCTGTTCATCGTCATCAGACAGCACACTGCGCAACGCAATCATCTTCTCTTCAACATCGCTACGCAAGGCTGGATCAAGACCCTCGTCTGCCTCACGCAGCGCCTTCTCAGCAGCATACAGCACGCTATCGGCCTGATTCCGCGCCGCAATCAATTCACGCCGTCGCCGATCCTCCTCGGCATGCAGCTCGGCATCACGCACCATCTGCTCGATCTCTTCCGGTGTCAGACCTGACGATGCGGTAATCGTGATACGCTGCTCCTTGCCGGTCGCTTTATCACGAGCGCTCACGCTCACGATACCATTGGCATCAATATCAAAGGTCACCTCGATCTGGGGCACACCGCGCGGCGCTGGCGGAATGCCCGACAGTTCAAAGCGGCCAAGACTCTTGTTATAGCGCGCTTCCGCTCGCTCGCCTTGCAAGACGTGAATCTCGACACTGCTCTGATTGTCGCTAGCGGTCGAGAAGACCTGGCTCTTGCGGGTAGGAATGGTCGTATTGCGCTCGATGATGGGCGTCATTACGCCACCGAGGGTTTCAATTCCAAGGGTAAGCGGGGTCACATCGAGCAGCAATACGTCTTTCACTTCGCCACCCAATACGCCGGCCTGAATCGCCGCGCCAATCGCAACTACTTCGTCAGGATTGACACTCCGGTTTGGCTCTTTGCCAAAGAAGGCGCGCACAGCGGCCTGGATTGCCGGCATCCGCGTCTGACCACCAACCAGGATCACCTCATCGATCTGACCTGGTTGCAGACCGGCATCGCGTAACGCCTGCCGCACCGGCCCCATGCTGCGTTCGATCAGATCGGCGCAGAGCTGTTCAAGGCGGGCACGGGTCAGCGTTGCTGTCAGATGCTTCGGCCCGCTCGAATCGGCAGTAATGAACGGCAGGCTGATTTCGGTCTGCATCAGCGTACTCAGCTCCATCTTGGCCTTCTCAGCCGCCTCTTTCATGCGCTGGAGCGCAACCCGGTCGGCGCGCAGGTCGATACCGTGCTCTTTTTTGAATTCTTCCGCCAACCAGTCGATAATCCGCTGATCGAAATCGTCACCACCGAGATGGGTATCACCACTGGTGGCCTTGACCTCAATCACCCCTTCGCTCAGCTCAAGAATGCTGACATCGAAGGTACCGCCACCCATATCGTAGACAACTACCAGCTCATCGCGCCCCTTCTTATCGAGACCGTAGGCCAGCGCGCTCGCAGTCGGTTCATTTACGATCCGCAGCACTTCCAGGCCGGCGATCTTACCAGCATCTTTGGTTGCCTGGCGTTGACTGTCGTTGAAGTAAGCGGGGACGGTAATTACTGCCTGAGTCACCGGCTCGCCGAGATAGGCTTCCGCATCGGCTTTGAGCTTTTGCAGCACCATAGCCGAAATCTCCGGCGGCGCATACTCGCGACCGGCCATCAACACCCGCACATCACCATTGGGAGCGGCGGTAATCTGGTAAGGCACCAGCTCTTTATCGCGCTGCACTGACGGTTCGTTAAATTTGCGGCCCATAAACCGCTTGACCGAGAAGATCGTGTTTTCCGGATTGGTGACAGCCTGCCGGCGCGCCACCTGGCCGACGATCCGTTCTCCCGACTTACTAACCGCTACCACTGAGGGTGTCAGACGTGAACCCTCGGCGTTGGGGATGACGACCGGTTCACCACCTTCGACCACCGCCACGACTGAATTCGTTGTGCCTAGATCGATTCCAATAACTTTTGGCATGGAAAAACCTTATGTACCTTTTAGTAGCACTTGAGCCGATCTGCTCTACGCTGCTTCACCCATTGTTCGCCACCATCTGAAATAGCAATAGCAGCGGCAACCGGATCATCCATTGGAGAAAGACCGGTTGCTTTCCACTGCCCTGTTGCGCTCACCCACGGCCAACCTTTACCATACTGGGGCGAATCACCCGGTCATGGAGCAGATACCCGCGCTGCAATTCGGCAATCACTTTCCCATCCTGACCTTCAGCTTCTTCATAGATTACCGCTTCGTGCAAATTGGGATCAAAATCCTGCCCCAGTGCCTCGATCGGCTTAACGCCTTCACTTTCGAGAATAGTACGCAGCTTCTGCGCAATAAGTTGCGTTCCCTGCCACCAGGCCGTTTCGGCAATCTCAGGCGGTATGCTGGCAATAGCGCGCTCAAAGTCATCGAGCACAGGCAGGAGCTTGAGGATCATGGCCGCGCCAGCATTGCGAATCAATTCGGCGCGCTCAGTCTCTGTTCGGCGCTTGAAATTGCGGTAGTCAGCCACTGCCCGCATCCATTGATCTTTATATTCCGCCGCCTGAGCTCCAGCCTGGGCTAACCGTTGCTGCAACTCAGCAATCACCACCGCCGGATCGGCGGGCGCTTCGGTAGTCGCCGTCTCAGGCGTTTCGGTCGCTGCGGTACCATCCGGATTGGTCGGTGCCGGTTTTTCCATTTCCTGGTTCGTCATACGATCCTCACATTTTATATCTTCAAACACGCTGCGCGTTCTCATCATCCACATCGACTTCCGATGGACGCGCATTGAGATTGTAGAGTTCAGCCAGTAGATTACTCATCAACGAGGCAATGTAGCGCACTGTTGAGATCGAGCGCGGATAGGCCATTCGGGTTGGCCCGATGATGCCAAGCACGCCGGCAATTGCCCCTTCGACACCGTAGCGAGCCAGGATCACGCTATAGTCGCGCATCGCATCTTCAACATGCTCACCGCCGATGATCACCTGCACCCCGCCTGAAGCCAGCGCCTGCGGAATAAGTGGGCCAAGCCCACGCCCGCTTCTGAGTATCTCCAGCGTGCGACGCATCCGCTCAATGGCCCGTTCGGCATCATCACGCCCGCTTGCGGGCAAAAATTCAGGTTGACTGAGCATTTCAAGCAGGCCATCAGAATAGATCTGTTCTTGCGTCTGCTCTTCGAACGCCATCATCGCCCGCGCCACCAGATCGACCAGGCCGCGCTCAAACTCGCTGAGCGGCATGCCGTTGAACGTTGCCACGGCAGCCAGCTCTTCGACCCGACTCAACGTCGAGTCGGCCAGCAAGTCACTTACCAGGCCCGCAGCCCGACGCAGATCCTCTGCGGTGCGCCCCGGCTCAATCGGCAACGTCTGCTGCTTGATAATTCCGCCGTGGAACACAATCACCGCCAGCGCCATCGTCTCGTGGATTGCAATCAGCTCCAGACTCTTGAAGCGGAGCTGTTCGGCGCGCGGCGCAGTCGCAACCGACGCATTGTGCGCTGTGCGGGCCAGCACGGCACACGCCAGTTGAATCCACTGATCAAGCTCGCCACGCACCTGATAGAACTGGTGGCGGATCATTCGCTGTTCAGCGGGGGACAGCGACGAGCGTTCCATCAGGTTCTCGACGAAAAAGCGATAACCGGCGTCAGTTGGGATCCGACCGCCCGAGGTGTGCGGATGGGTAAGAAACCCAAGCTCCTCGAGCGCAGCCATGTCGTTGCGCACGGTTGCCGATGAGACAGGCAACCGGTATTTGCGCACCAACGTCTCAGACGCAACCGGCGTAGCCGTGTCAACAAACTCTTGAATGACCAGCTTGAGTATCGTCTGCCGACGCTCGGTCAGAGGTCCGCTCATCGCTGTGTCCTGCCTCGCTGGACGCTGGTTAGCACTCGTGAGGCTAGAGTGCTAAGACTTGTAACGTAAAAGGTTGGCGTGCATCTGATGCACGCCGCTAAAGAGTATACCATAAGTTGAAGTGCTTGTCACGGGGGTAGTTTACTACATTGCCCTACAAGCCGGTACATATTCCAAACACTACCAGCCTGGTAGCAACATACTCGTTCCCCACTGCTCCACTTTGTTCTGCCACGAAACAGTCGCATGCGACACCGACAGGCTCCCAGTCAGTGTTTGTTTCATCATCGCGCGTTAGCAATACCAACCCACTATCACGCCTTTATACCCCCAGGATCAGCGCCTGTATCAGGCAGCACCATCATCGTGTAGCGATTACTCGCTACATCAGTTGCCAATACAGAAGTTCGGATAACGCAGCCAATGACGTGCTGGTCATAGTATACGTATCGTTGTTGCCAGCAGGATAGAGCTGGAACTACAGCGCCAGCCTGGCGCTTGACAGAGGTCACAGTGCAAAGGCGCCGACCGAACAGAGAATCTGTACCTGGCTGGCAGGTACAACCACACCGTAGCGAAGCTCCTGGCTCGCTACCCGCAAACAATCGCTCTGACCACATCGCCAGGTGACATCTGTCACCTGTTGCGAATCTTCCAGGGAGCACCTGATAGCGAAGGAAGCATCAAGCCTACGCTCCCCACTCTCTGGCCAGCGCACCGGTATCACCCCCCAACAGATGGCGCGTGGCCGGCGCGTGATTGGCCGGCATTGTCCGTAAAGCCACGGCCAGTGCAGCCAGATCGGTCGGGTACATGATCCGAAACCAGAGTGGCACCTGTACTACCTGCAACCCACGCTGCTGCAACCGGCGCAACCAGGGCAACAACTCACCCGGCGTCAGCGGGAGCTGCGCCATCAGCGCCGGTTGGCGCGCGCCCAAGATATACCAGCTCCCTCGATCGCACGGCCCCACGACCAGATCGGCGCCCAGATCTAACAGAGTCAACGTATCACGGAGCCGAGCCTCAGGAAGGTGAGGCGTGTCGCCGCTAATGATGACAACCGGTTCAGTTGCCATCTCGGCGACAATGTGCGCGGTTGCAGTGACCTGTGCAGTAGCGCCGGTTACTCGCATGACCAACGCCTGTAGATCGCTCAGAAATGCGTTTGACCACCAGCCGGCTTCAATCCCAAACGTCTCCCGCAGAGCATTGGCTCGCTCAAAGATAAGGGTTGTGCGCTGCATGCGCTGCTCCATCTACACCTGCGTGAAATCACGCCTATTATAGAACGTCGTATACATCTTGTTGGCGCGAAAACCATCGATAGAGTTAAAAATTCGATGAATCTTTTCGGTTCAGAACTGTCACATAATGAAGCAATCATCACCGAAGGTTGTTTGAGTTTCATCTGCAGAGCTGACCTGCTGCTTCTATACTGAACAGAGCAGGCTCATATGTTTCCTGCATACAGCCAAGGAGGCAGCAATGGGATCACGGCGGGTAACGCTTGATGGCAATGAGGCGGTCGCCAATGTTGCCTATCAACTGAGTGAAGTGATAGCGATATATCCGATTACGCCTTCAACCCCAATGGGCGAGCAGGCTGATGCGATGGCTGCCGCAGGTAAGCCTAATTTGTGGGGCGTGACGCCAACCGTTTACGAGATGCAATCTGAGGGCGGCGCTGCCGGTGCGTTGCACGGCGCGATGCAAACCGGCGCTTTGACCACCACCTTCACCGCCTCACAAGGGTTGTTGCTCATGATTCCAAACCTGTTTAAGATGGCTGCCGAGCTGGCACCCGGCGTCTTCCATGTCGCCGCTCGCGCCGTCGCAACCCAGGGTCTCTCGATCTTTGGCGATCAGTCGGATGTTATGGCCGTGCGGATGACGGGGGTCGGTATGCTGGCGTCGGCGTCGGTGCAAGAGGCCCAAGACCTTGCCCTGATCGCGCACTCCAGTTCGTTAGCCGGGAAACTGCCGGTTGTCCATTTCTTCGACGGTTTCCGCACTTCGCACGAGGTTAATTCAATCATCCTGCTCGAAGAGAGCGAGATCCGCGCGCTGATTAAAGACGAATGGGTACACGAGCAGCGCGCCCACGCACTCTCACCCGAACACCCGGTGATTCGCGGCACGGCGCAGAATCCAGATGTTGCATTCCAGGCCCGCGAGCGCATCCAACCGATTATCGACGCCTTCCCCGGTGTTGTGCAAACCCAAATGGATCGCTTTGCCGAAATCACCGGTCGCCAATATCACTTGTTTGACTACTTCGGCGCGCCAGATGCCGAGCGCGTGATCGTCATCATGGGTTCGGGTGGTGAAACGGCTCGCGAGACGGCGTTGTATCTCAATCAGCAGGGCGAGAAAGTGGGTGTTGTCATGGTACGACTCTTCCGTCCCTTTGCTGCTGACGCCTTCCGCGCCGTGTTGCCCGCTACCGTAAAGGCTATTGCCGTGCTTGACCGCACGAAAGAACCAGGCGCCTCAGGTGAACCGCTGTTCCTTGACGTGGTCAACGCGCTGTGTGGTCAGCCGATTACGATCATCGGCGGTCGCTACGGTCTCTCGTCGAAGGAATTTACGCCGGGTATGGCCGCTGCTGTCTTTGCCGAGCTGACCAAACCGCAACCCAAAGAGCGCTTTACCGTCGGTATTACCGACGACGTGAGCCATAGCAGTCTGAGTTACGATCCCGACCTCTGCATCGATCCCCCTGGCACAGTGCGTTGCGTCTTCTGGGGTCTGGGATCAGATGGCACGGTTGGCGCCAACAAAAACAGTATCAAGATTATCGGTGACAGTAGCGAAGGTGAAGCCGAACGCTACGCTCAGGGTTATTTCGTTTATGACTCAAAGAAGTCGGGATCGGTCACCATCTCACACTTGCGTTTTGGCCCCTCGCCGCTGGCCACGCCGTATCTGATTGGCAAAGGTCAGGCCCAGTTTGTCGCCTGTCACCAGTTTAGCTTCCTTGAGCGCTTCGATGTCTTGCAATACGCCGCGCCCAACGGTGTCTTCCTGCTGAATAGTCCATATGGCCCTGATCAGGTCTGGCATCAATTGCCATCCGTTGTGCAGCGCAAGATCCGCGAACTCAATCTACGTTTCTATGTGATCGATGCCACTGCTGTCGCCAACGAAGTCGGCATGCGCGGTCGCATCAACACGGTTATGCAGACATGCTTCTTCGCGATCAGTGGTGTGCTTCCGCGTGAAGATGCCATCGCCGCAATCAAGCAATCGATCAAGAAGACGTATGGCCGGCGCGGTGAGGCCGTGGTCAAACAGAATTGGGCCGCAGTTGACCGCACACTTGATCGCCTCTATGAAGTGCCGATCCCGCCACCGAGCGAAGATAACGGCTTGCCGATGCGTCCGCCGGTGTCACCTAACGCGCCGGAGTTCGCGCGCGATGTACTCGGCATGATGATCGCAGGGCGTGGTGATGAGTTGCCGGTCAGCGCCATCCCGCTTGATGGCTCATTCCCCACCGGTACTACAAAGTGGGAAAAGCGCAACATTGCGCTTGAGATTCCGATCTGGGATGCAGGTATCTGTATCCAGTGTAATAAGTGTGTGTTCGTCTGCCCGCATGCCACCATTCGCGCCAAGGTCTACCCCGAAACGGCGCTGGAAGGAGCGCCCGAAGGCTTCCAGAGCGCGCCGGCACGCTTTAAAGAGTTTCCTGGTCAGCGCTACACACTGCAAGTAGCGCCGGAAGACTGCACTGGTTGCGGTCTCTGCGTTGAAGCCTGTCCGGTCAAAGACAAGCGAGCCGTAGGCCGCAAGGCCATCAACATGCATCCTCAACCGCCTGTCCGTGCCCGCGAAGCCACCTACTGGGACTTCTTCCTCAGTCTGCCCGAGGTTGACCGCGCGCTTATCCCCGCTGGCAGCGTCAAGCACACCCAGTTGTACGTGCCGTTGATGGAGTTTTCAGGCGCCTGCGCCGGTTGTGGTGAGACGCCCTATCTCAAGCTGCTCAGTCAACTCTTCGGGGATCGCGCCATTATTGCGAACGCCACCGGCTGCTCATCGATCTATGGCGGTAACCTGCCTACCACGCCGTGGACAACCAATGCCGAAGGACGCGGGCCGGCCTGGTGTAACTCACTCTTCGAAGACAACGCGGAATTCGGCCTTGGTATGCGGTTGAGCATCGATCAGCAACTGAGCCATGCCCGCATGCTGCTCAACCAGCTCCGCCCTATGTTAGGCGCTGAGTTTGTCGAAGATCTGCTCAACGCCGATCAACAAAGCGAAGCCGGCATCCGCGAACAGCGCGAGCGGGTAGCCATCCTCAAGCAACGATTGCGCGAATTGCTGGCCGACAACCCGCCTGAAGCAGCTCTGCTCCGCGACCTGCTGGCGCTGGCCGATGTGCTGATCAAGCGCAGTGTCTGGATCGTCGGCGGTGACGGCTGGGCCTACGATATTGGCTTTGGCGGCCTTGACCATGTGTTTGCCTCAGGCCGCGATGTCAACATCCTTGTTCTCGACACTGAAGTCTACTCGAATACCGGTGGCCAGGCCAGCAAATCTACCCCGACCGGGGCCGTAGCCAAATTTGCTGCTGGCGGCAAAGGTGGGGTGAAGAAAGACCTCGCGCAGATTGCAATGACCTATGGCGATGTCTACGTGGCGCGGGTTGCCTTCGGCGCCGATGATGTTCAGACCCTACGGGCGTTCCAGGAAGCCGAAGCTTATCCGGGTGTCTCACTGATTATCGCCTACAGCCACTGCATCGCTCACGGCTACGATTTGCGTCGCGGTCTCGAACAACAACGGCTGGCCGTTGAGACCGGTATCTGGCCGCTCTACCGCTACAACCCGTCGATCCACGAAGGCTCGCCGCTGAGCATCGATTCGAAAGCGCCGAGCCTCGACCCCGAAGTTTATGTGCGTGGTGAGGGCCGCTTCCAGATGCTGCAACAAGCTAACCCGGCCCGCTACGAGCAACTGTTGAACAGTCTGCGCCGTCAGGTTGCTTTGAAATGGGCGCATTTGCAATGGATGGCGAACGAGCTAGTTGCCGAGACAAAGGAGGGGCTACGATGATCGATCTGAGCACTACCTATTTGGGAATGCGGCTGCGATCACCACTGGTCGCTGCCGCTTCCCCGATCAGTCGCAACGTCGAACTTGCCCTCCAGCTCGAAGAGGCCGGCCTGGGCGCGATTGTGATGTACTCGCTGTTCGAAGAACAGATCATCCAGACCAGTCTCGAATTGGATCGCATGCTGAGCCACGGGGCTGAGAGCTTTGCCGAAGCGCTCAGCTACCTGCCCGAACACGGAGTCTATAATGTCGGCCCTGAACGCTACCTGGAACAGGTAGCTGCGCTGAAAAAAGCGCTCAATATCCCGGTCATCGGCAGCCTGAACGGCGTCTCGGCTGGCGGCTGGGTGCATTATGCCCGCCTCATTCAGGAAGCGGGTGCCGATGCGCTCGAACTTAACATCTATTTCGTGCCGGTCGATGCCAACATCACCAGTAGCCAGCTCGAAGACATTTATGTCGAGCTGGTCAAGGCGGTGCGCGCCGAAATCAGCATCCCGCTGGCCGTCAAGATCGGCCCCTACTTCACCGCGCTCCCCAACTTTGCGTGGCGGCTGATGGAGGCGGGAGCGAATGCGCTGGTTCTCTTCAACCAATTTTACCAGCCCGATCTCGATCTCGAGCAGCTCGTTGTGCGGCCAAACCTGCAACTGAGCACATCTGCCGAACTCCGTTTGCCGCTGCGCTGGATTGCGCTGCTGTACGGACGCATCCCGATCGAATTTGCCATCAGCAGTGGCGTTCACAGCGCTATCGATGCGCTGAAAGGATTGATGGCCGGCGCGAGGGTAGCGACGCTAGCCTCGGCGCTCCTGCGTGGTCGCGCACCCGATGTGTTGCGCAGAATGCTGCATGACATGGAGCTATGGTTGACTGAACACGAATACGAATCGGTTACGCAGTTGCAGGGTAGTATGAGTCAGCGCGCTGTTGCCGAACCGGCTGCCTTCGAACGAGCAAACTACATCCGGGTGCTGGAAGATTATCGGCCACCTTACGCGCTCGGTAGCCATACCGATCTCACCGGTCGAATGTTGTACCCCTTCCTCGGTGATGAAATGTAGCCAACCGACCGGCAGCCATTGAGTCTGCGCTAACGCCACGTATGGTTGTTCATACGTGGCGTTGCGTTTCGTCAACAACAGTGAACATTTCTTTACTTGTCACCCGGTCAGATTAAGGTATACTTAAAATAACTTCCCAACCAAATTTTTATTCTATAAATGTTAGGTTTTTACATTGGTATTTTTATTTTTTATTGATCAGTTTTCTGATCATTTTATTATGTTTTGTCCTGAATTTCAATACTCAAGGAGGAGATGTATGCGCAAAATCTGGCTCTTGCTGATCGTGATCGCGCTGATGGTCGTTCCATTGACCGCTTGCAGTCGTCGTCCAACTCCTGTTACTGAGATCGATATGGTGTTGACCGACTATGTCTTTGAGCCGAAAGAAATGATTATTCCGCCTGGTCAAACCATCACGCTCAATATTACGAACAAGGGCGCAGTAGTGCATGAATTCGTTATTATGAAATATGGTACGACTATTGGAGAAAGTTTTGGTGATGAAGATGAAGAGAATATCTATTGGGAAGTTGAAGTTGAACCCGGCCAAACAATGACGGTAACGTTCACCTCGCCCGAACAGCCCGGCCAGTATCAATTTGTCTGTGGCATTGAAGGTCACTACACCGCCGGCATGGCCGGTACATTGCAGGTAGTGACCCCATAAGAAAACATGAAGGGCGCGGCGCGCCGTGCCCTTCATGTCCATCATTCCTCATTCCACCGCATCAGCAGGCGCTCGAGTATGCCTCTACCCGCGCCGGGATCAATCTGCCGCGGCCACCCGCTCCTTCGCAACTACTGTCAACCCAAGCCGTTCGCGCAACGGTTGCCGCGGACGCACATAATTGCGCACTTCGCTGGCAATAATTTCGGCGGTCATGCGCAACTGAGCCAGCCATGGCGCCGGCGCCATTTGCTTGTGCATGTAACTATCAAACGTCAAGCGCTGCACATCGTGATTGCGGCACATTTCGGTAAAGACTTCCATCTGCCGCTCGTTACCATAACCCCAGATCTGCAAAAAGCGCAGGAAACGATACATTGTCCCGTACTGCCGCCACCAGCGCCGTTCGTACTGGCGCAAATTGGCAGCGACAGGCACATCGAGATATTCGGCTAGAGTCTGCGCTGCCATCTGACCGCTCTTCATTGCCCAGTAGATCCCCTCGCCAGAAGTATGCACCACCAGCCCCGCCGCATCCCCTATCAGCATGGCGCGGTCAAACGCCATATGTGGACGCGGTTCCATCGGGAGTGCGTGCGCTTCGCGCAGGATGACCTGTCCACCCTCAAGCGCATCACCCAATCGCCGCTTGAGATTGGCCAGCAACTGCTTGGCTGCCGCGCCATGACCAGGACCGGCGCCAATCCCAACCGCAATGTGATCACGTTTCGGAAAGGCCCAGGCGTAGAGATCAGGGCTGACTTCGTGGCCGAGGTACAAATCAGCCGTCTCTTCCCAACGCGCCATCTTCGCCGACGGCAGTTTGATCCGCTCTTGCACAGCCACAGCCCGCGGCAAATTCGGCAAACCGAGAAACTTCGCGGTCGGTGAGTAGGCGCCATCGGCTCCGATCACCACGTCAGCCCACACCGACCCCTCATGACCGGTTGGCGCGCGGTAGGTCGCCACGACGCCCCGTCGATCAACCCGCAAACCGGTCAACTGAGCGTGGATTAATTCAGCGCCACGTTCCTGAGCGCGCTGGCGCAGGAAACTATCAAATACCTCGCGCCGCACCATTGCCACATAATCATCATCGCTGGGCACAGTTCCGGCCACAGGCACGCGGGTCTCTTGACCAGAAGGCGACACGATCAGACACTGACGCACTTTGCGGTCGATCAGGCTGGTTGGTAGATCGAACTCACGGAAGGCCGCTGGCGGCACGGCACCGCCACACGGCTTGGCCTTAGTCAGCTCCTTCTCGATCATGATTGTCTCGATGCCGAGCGACCGCAGCGTAATCGCTGCGGTCGCCCCACCCACCGACGCGCCAACGATCAATACTCGTGGTGCCATGCAGTTCACACCTCTAGGGGCGTATGCCCATCAAGCCGCCAAACCAATTGCCGCCGCCAGCATACCCCAGACGTAGAGCATGATTGCGGTGGCATTGAAGAAGACCTCATTATTCTCTGGATCGCGAATGAAACGAGCGTTTGGAATACTTTGGGCTGCCAGCAAGAGGAAGACGACCGTTGCTGCAATCGGATGCCCCCAATGGAAGAGCAGGCCAATCACTGCGATCTGCGCGACCCCCATGGTGATCACCACCATGCGCGCTGCCAGCACCTTGCCGTACTGCACCGGGATGGAACGAATACCCATGAGCGTATCGCCACGGATACTCTTAAAATCGTTGACGGTCATAATACCGTGTGCGCCGAGCGAGTAGAGCAACGCCAGAGTCACGCTCTCGCCGGTCAGAGGGGCAAAAGCCGCATGCCCGGCCATCCACGCCAACCCCTCGTAAGAAATTGCTACCAGCGCGTTGCCGACCCAACCATTGCGTTTGCCGCGGATCGGGCGCAGGCTGTAGGCGAGCGCAAAAACCAGACCGAGGGCGACAAAGAACGCCACCTGCCGACCGAGGAAAAGGGCGATACTCGCGCCGATCCAGGTCAAAATCGCCGTCAATAGATAGACATGCCGCAGTGACACACGTCCCGAAGGGATCAACCGGTGCGGCTCATTAATCGCATCAACTTCGCGGTCGGCGTAATCGTTCACCACCTGTGACAGGCCACACAACACCGGGCCGGCCATAAACATACCGAGCAGCAGGCGTCCAATCGACTCATTCCACCCCAACGCGCCACTGGCAATTGCGCCACACATGAACGCCCAGGTCGGCGCAAACCAGGTGACCGGCTTCATAAGCTGAATGGAATGAACAAACCACGCAAATCGCGGTTTGGGCTGATCAGTTAGCGGCAACGATGGCGGTGAGGTCAAGCCGGTTCGGTCGCTCATGTCGCTCATAGTGTGGTTCTCTCTATACAAAATCGCCGCGCCGACGAGAGAATGTTGCAAATACGGAATGACCGACCAGTGTTCAATCACTCCTGATCGCCACCGGTAACATCGCCGCGCCTGCGCGACTGTGCTTCAAACGGGTGTAACCAGCAGCGGGGGTGTGGTAAACACCCCCGCTACACTTGCGTCAGCGTCCGCGGATCTGAGGTGGCAACACAACCACGCCAGCATCACCGCCGGGAATATCGGCCTGATTGATCGAGCTGAGCGGAATGTTGTTGCCCTGATGACAGGTATAGCAACCGGGCACATTGTAGATCTGGCCATCGCCCAGGCGCTGGTATGAATAGCGACTGGCGGCATCGCGTCCGGTGGGAACTTCAGGCTTTGCAATCGCGCCGTAACGCGGCCAGTTCTCGGCCAACCAGGTGGTCAGCAAGAGCATGCGCTGCGCCTTGAGCTTATTGTAAGCATAAGCGGGGTTGAGCACATTATCGCCGGCAGGATTAAGCTCGTAAGCCACAAAGTTGCGCGAGTTGTGGCAGAAGGTGCAGCCCACGCCGAGCGACCAGGCCTGATAGTTCATCACATTCTGATTGATCGTGACCTGATCCTGCGTGCGACCACCATCGTAGGTCAGCGCCAGTGAACCGCGTCCGCTCTCAGGATCGCTGGGATCGAACGGTTTCCAGACCTGATAGTTGTAAATGTAGAAGAGGATCGCATCTTTGAGCATCACCTGCTCGCGGATCGCTTCTGGTTTCTGCGCCGGATCAAGGATTGCCTGACCGTTGGCATCAAGCGGATCAACCGTCACCTTGATCGGAGGAATTGAGTTAATAAACTGAGCGCCAAAGCTCTCAAGATTGTTGGGCGCGTTGTTGTGGCAAGTGGCGCACTGCACGTAATTCCCCTTCCAGGCGGGCAGATTGACAATAAATTCGGCATTCACATCCCGCACCAGACGGAGCATATTGCGCGCAGCAATCTTTTGGGGATATTCATCGCTAGCGAAGTTGTTGATATTGTGGCAATATTGACAACCAACCCCGAGCGCGCCAGAGACGTATTGCTGCATGTACGTCCAGATTTGCGCTGAACTCATGCCCACCAGCACCTGCACGTTGACCGTGTTGGGGAATTGCTGAATCCATGCCTGTCCGGCCTGCACGCCTTCATTCCACGCCTGCGTACCCATCCAGTTTTGTCGGCCATCAGTGGGAATAACCGGAGGTGACTCTGTAATAACCTTGATGCCGTCGCTAGGGCTCCAGCGAGCGCCAGCCGTTTGCGCTGCCTCCCGTTGCGCGCGGCCCAATGTAAGATCGTAGACCCACCAGAAGGTGGCTGTGGTAATAACCGCGACAATAATTCCCACCGCCACCGAGACAACGATCGCCAATTGCCGATCACTTGGTCGTGACGATTGCATGGGTCTCTCCTGCTCCAGATCGGCTGCCCGACGATGCCGGCGCCGATGTAAACGTGAGATCGCGGCGGAAGGGCTACGCCGCCCCTGACAGTCTGACTGACCTTAAGTATACACGAATTGGTTTATCAGGTCAATTTTTTATCTATGTGCAAAAAGCGTAGCTTCCCTACCGCTTGCGAACAACAACCGCCAGCAGAGACGCTGCTGGCGGTTGCCGTCTCACGCGAGCCGTGGTCGGCCCGCCATCGGTCAGATTCCGAACAGCGCACGCGCCGTGCTCAACAGCAGAGCGCCACCCGAATCCGACAGCCAGTTGTACTCGGGGCTGCTCAGCACGATGAAGTGAATGAGCAGCGCAACCACGAAACCAAGAATGGTAAAAATGACGATATTCGTCCGCACCGGGCTGCGAGGCTGCATGAATTGTCCCTCCTCACATCATTATACATCAGGATTTAGGGAAGCCACGGTTTCCACAAATAGACCAGCAAGTGCGCGATGGCTGCAATGACGCCGAAGCCGTAGAACGACTTCACTACGATGTCGTGCAGCAGCCAGTCTTGATTGTTAAACAGCGGACGCCATTTCGGTGGAACCAGATCGTCGTCGTCGCGCATGGGCGAACCTCCACTCTTCTGCTACCAACAAGACCTCCATCGACACCCGGCTAGTCTCCTCCAGCGCTTCCGCTACCCTCTGCGCCCTTCAGCGGCGTTGGTTGAAGACTATGCAACAGTGGTGTGTTGCCTAAATTATATAGAAGTCAATGAAAAATGTCAATCCGTTGCTTTTAAGAAAAAAGACAATTGCAGGTTGCGATTCTTCCCATCGATTATGGCGCGCTTCCTTCCTGCGACTGACGACAAAGACCTGATCGGTGGGTATACTGCAACAGCGATATTTGTCTTGTCAGGAGTTGCTATGTCTCATTTGCGCCTGCTGGTACCTTATCTTCAGCGCTATCGCCGCCGTCTGCTGCTCGGTCTGCTGGTAGCTGCCCTGGGCGCAGCAATCAGCGCACTTGGTCCATTGGTGTTACGCATCGCGGTTGATGAGATTGCCGCCGGCACAATTGACCTGGCCCGGTTGTTCTGGTTTGGGGGCGCGCTGATCGGCCTCGCCTTGATCGACGGCACAATGAAGTTCGCCCAGCGTATGCTGATCGCTGTAACTTCGTATCGGATCGAAAACGATCTGCGCGCCGATCTGTTTGACCGCCTGCTCAGCCTCGACCAGGCCTTTTATCAGCAAAACTATACCGGTGACCTGATGGCGCGGATGACCAATGACCTGAGTGCCGCGCGTCAGTTTCTGGGGCCTGGCCTCAACGGGGCGGCAACGGCGTTGCTCACCTTTATCAGCGCCACGGTATTGATGGTCTTTGTTGATTGGTTCCTGGCCCTGATTGTCGTCTTACTGTTGCCGATGGCAACTATTGTGTTCATCGCCATCGGTAGTCGTATGCGTCAGATCTTTCATCGCGTGCAAGACCAGTTTGGTGTGCTCTCGACTCGCGCGCAAGAGAATTTTAGCGGGATTCGCACCATCAAGGCTTTTGCGCAGGAAGAGGATGAGATTGCGGTCTTCACCGCAGATAACGAACGGTACCGCGATTTGAATTTGCGTTATGTGCTTCTCTCCGGCGCGCTTTGGCCGGCAATGACGCTCTGTCTGGGTCTGATTGCGGCGTTGATTCTCCTGGTGGGTGGGCGGATGGTTGCCGCAGGTGAGCTGACGATCGGCGAGCTGGTTCAGTTCAACGCTTATCTGGCCCTGCTGGCCTTCCCGATGATCATGTTGGGCTGGATGGTCAATCTGTATCAGCAGGCCACTGCCTCACTCCAGCGGATTAACGAGATCTTTCTCCGCCAGCCTGCCATTGCTTCACCGACCGTTCCACAGCAACCTGCCCGCCAGGGTGCTGTGGAATTTCGCAACGTTGGCGCGCGAGCCAATACGACCGATCACCGCTGGATCTTGCAAGATGTGTCATTTCATCTCCCAGCCGGAAAAACCCTGGCCATCGTCGGCGCAACCGGCGCCGGCAAGACAACCCTGGTCAATTTGCTGGGTCGGGTGCGCGATCCCGATGTCGGTCAAGTGCTGATTGATGGGGTAGACGCGCGCGAGTTGGATCTTGCCGCTTTGCGCAGAATGATCGGGTATGTGCCGCAAGAAAGTTTTCTGTTCAGCATTCCACTGCGCGAGAATATTGGCTTCGGTGTTGCAACCATCGATCCCGACCGTCTCAACCACGTTATCGAGGTGTCGCGCCTTGTCAACGATCTCGATCAGTTCCCCGGCGGTCTGGAGACAATGGTCGGCGAACGCGGCGTTACGCTTTCGGGCGGGCAAAAGCAACGAGTAGCAATTGCCCGTGCCCTTATGCGCGATCCCCAGATTTTGATTCTCGATGATGCGCTCAGCAGTGTTGACACCCACACTGCCGCTCAGATTCTCAGTGGTCTGCGCGCTGAAATGGCGCATCGCACAACAATCATTATTGCCCAGCGTATCGCCACTGTGCGCGATGCTGATCAGATTATCGTGCTCGACGAGGGCCGGATTGTCGAACAGGGTTCTCACCAGGATCTGTTGGCCCGCAATGGGCGCTACGCGGCGATGTACCGCCGGGAATTGCTCGCTGCCGAACTAGAACGAGAAGAATCGGATTAACCGTCTGCCATCAGGCAGAAATTATCGACATCGTCTTGTGTAGCAACTGTATGAATTGGAGCCACCGATGGCACATGGATTTGATGACGATACCATTCTTGGCAAGGCATATGACGGCAGACTAGTGCGCCGTCTGGCCGGCTATGTTACTCCGTACTGGGGCCGACTGAGCATCGCCGTCATCCTTTTGATCGGCGCTATCCTCACCGATCTATTGCCGCCACTCCTCGTTCAGCGCGCTATCGACGGCCCGATCAGCGCCGGCGCAGTCGATGGCATCTGGCCCTACTTTGTTGCTTTTCTCGGCACGTTGCTGGCCAATTTCCTCTTTCGCTATAGTCATTCGTACTTCATCAACAGCGTCGGTCAACAGGTGATGAAGGATCTGCGGGTGGCGATTTTCCGCCATATCCAGCATATGAGTCTGTCGTTCTTCAACCGCAATCCGGTTGGACGACTAATTACCCGCATCACCAATGATGTTGACGCGCTCAACGAGTTTCTTACCCAGGGCGTCGTCATGATCGTGGCCGATCTGCTGACGTTGATCGGGATCATTGTGGTAATGTTTGCGCTCAACTGGCGGTTAGCCCTGATCAGTATCGCTACGTTGCCGGCGCTAAGCCTGATCGTTGCGATCTACCAGCGTTTTATGCGCGCAGCCTATCGATTGGTGCGACAACGACTGGCCCGCATCAACGCCTTCCTGAGCGAACAAATCAGTGGCATCCTGGTCACGCAGCTCTTTAATAGCGAAGACCGCAGCCGCGTGACGTTTGCGCGTCTCAGCGACGACTACATGCAGGCCAATATTCGCTCGGTATTGATTTTCGCCATCTTCATCCCGTCGGTTAACCTGCTGGCTGCCATCGGCACTGCGGCATTGCTCTGGGGAGGTGGCAATGGCGTGCTCGCCGGTTGGGCATCACTCGGTATGCTGGCCGCGTTTATCCAGTATCTTGAGCGAGCCTTTCAACCGATTCGCAACCTCGCCGAGCGTTACACCGTGCTACAATCGGCGATGGCCTCTGCTGAACGCATTTTTGCCGTGCTCGATACCGAGGCTGAAGTGCGCGATCCAGAACAACCGCGTCGCTTGCCGACACCGGTTCGCGGCGAAATTGAGCTCCAGAACGTGGTGTTTGGTTACAATCCGGCTGAGCCGGTGCTGCGCGGAATCAGTCTGCGCATTCCTGCCGGGCAGTCGGTGGCGATTGTTGGCGCAACCGGCGCCGGCAAGAGTTCACTGGTGGGGTTGCTGGCCCGTTTCTACGATGTGCAGGCCGGTAGTATTACGCTTGATGGCATCGATATTCGCGAACTGTCTCAGGCCGAACTACGCCGCCATATTGCCGCCGTGCCGCAAGATCCGGTCTGCTTTAGCGGGACGATTGCCAGCAACATCCGTCTGCACAACGCCGCCATCAGCGACGAACAGGTGCGCGCTGCCGCCGAACTGGTCGGCGCTCACCGCTTTATCGAGCAGCTTCCAGGCGGTTACAATCACGAGGTGCGCGAGCGCGGCGCCAATTTATCGATTGGTCAACGCCAGTTGTTGGCCTTTGCCCGCGCTATTGCGTTCAACCCGGAGGTGTTACTCATCCTCGATGAAGCGACAAGCAGTGTTGACACCGAAACCGAGGCACTGATTCAGGAAGCGCTGGCGCGCCTGATGCGCAATCGCACCAGCATCATTATTGCTCACCGCCTGAGCACGATTCGCCATGTTGATCGGATCATTGTGCTCCACAAAGGGCGGGTCGTGGAAGATGGTAGCCACGACGAGCTGCTGGCGCGGCGCGGGTACTACTACCGGCTATATCAATTGCAGTTTGCCGAGGTGAATTAACGATTGAAAACGCGCGCGCTTACCGACATGGGATCACCGTACATGCGCGTGTTCGCGCCGATCCTGTTCGATCAGGAACGTGTAATCACGTCCGCTCTCAGCGACGCGGAATTGCTACGGTAAAAGCGCTGCCTTCACCGGGCGCACTACGCAACGCGATCTGGCCACCGTGCGCCTCAACGATATGGCGCACAATCGCCAGACCGAGGCCACTCCCAGGAGTGCCGCGCGCCAGTGAATGATCCACCTGATAGAAGGGGAGAAAGATCTTTTCGTGCTCAGACGGGGCGATCCCGATACCGGTATCTTCTACCCGAATAATGAGCCGGGTCGGCTCATCACGCGCGATGAGCCGCACCTTCCCGCCTGCCCGGGTATACTGAAAGGCGTTGTCGAGCAAATTGCGCACCATGTGCTCAAACGCCGACCGGTCAACCTCAATCGGCTGAATGTCAGAAAGCACCGTTTCAAAGTGCAACTGCGTTTGCGCAGCTCGCTCACGAGCCGCCGCAATCAGAGGGCGCAGCACATCAAGCGGTTGGATCGGCACAAAGTTGAGCGAGCGACTCCGCACTTCTTGAAAGTAGAGCAAGTTATTCAACTGACGGGCCAGGATCTCGCCGCTGCGTCGCATCACCTGAATAGCCTCTTCCTGCTGCGGATTGAGTGGGCCAAGCATGCCGCGATCAAACAGTTCCAGATAACCCAGCAGTGAGGTCAGGGGAGTGCGTAATTCATGCGAAAGTGTGGCGAGGAACTGGTCCTTCATGCGGTCGAGATCTTGCAGTTGCGCATTGGCAATGGTCAATTCGCGCACCCGCGCCTCGAGGCGTTCAACCAGCTTCTGATTGTACGAGCGGAGCAATTCTGTCTCCAGCGGCGCGGGTATTCGCTCGCGTCGGCCCTCGATAAATTCAGCAATTTGCGCGGGCAATGCGCGCGCATCGATTGGCTTGCTCAGATACCCATCACACCCTGCCACCAGCGCGCGCTCGCGCGATCCCGGTGAAGCGTCCGCTGTCAAAGCAATAATCGGCACATTGTGCAGATGCGGTAATGATCGAAGGCGGGTCGTTGTTTCATACCCATCGAGACCGGGAATACCGAGGTCAACCAGCACTAGCGCCGGTTGAGTCGTGCGGGCAAGCGCCAGACCACTCGGCCCATCTTCAGCGATCACCACCTGATACCCACGCGCCGAAAGCACGCGCTGGACCAGGCGCTGGTTATCGAGATTATCTTCAATGTACAGGATTTGTGATGGCTGGCTCATGGCGTGACAACATTGGCATCCACCGACATAGCAAGCAGTGCAGATTGAGCAACTGGAACGGTAAAGGTAAATGTTGAGCCGATGCCCGGCGTACTGTCAACCCAGATCCTTCCACCCTGTGCCAGCACCAGTTTGCGAGTGATTGCCAGCCCCAAACCGGTGCCACCGAGACGTGAACGCCGACCGTGGATTTGCACAAACTCGCCGAAAATGTCTTGTTGCCGTTCGAGCGGGATACCGATACCGGTATCTGACACACTTACTGCCACGTACCGCCCGATTTTACCATCGGCATCAACTTCATCATACAACTGTGCGCTTACGGTAATAGTACCACGTTCCGTGAACTTGATTGCATTCGAGAGCAAGTTAAAGAGGATCTGGCGCAGGCGATCGCTATCAGCAGCAACCACCGGCAAAGCTTCCGGCAACGCCATCCGCAGCATTACCGGACGATTGCGCAACAGTGATTGCACGGTATCACACACTTCGCTCGCGATGAGATGCAGATTCACCTCTTCAATCTCAAGATTCAGATGACCGGCTTCGATTCGGGCCAGATCGAGCAATTCGTTAATAAGGTGGAGCAAGAAGCGGCCATTGCGATTGATACTCTGCACATCTTCGCGCTGTGTGGGAGTCAATGGCTGATCGGTATCATCGAGCAAAACGGTTGAGAAGCCGATAATTGCATTCAGCGGGGTGCGCAGCTCGTGGCTGATACTGGCGAGAAAATCGCTCTTGCGGCGATCGGCCAACTGTGCCCGCTCAAGCGCGGCGCGCAGCTCTTCCGTGCGCTGAGCTACTTGCTGCTCCAGTTCGTTGTAGAGCTGCACGTTCTCGATAGTCAACCCAACCATACTGGCAAACATCAGCAATTGAGCGGCATCGCGGGCCTGTACCGGACGCTGGCTCAGCTTGTAATCAGCCGAGAGAATGCCGATCACGACATCGTTGCGCCCAAAGATTGGCGCCTGGACGAAAGAACGGCTGGCTGAAACCGCCTGTTTCGCCTTATCTACCAGAGGATGCTCCCAGGGATTATCGACAATGATCGCTTTTCGGCTGCGCACCACGTCCGCTTCGACACTGCTGCCATCAAGCCGCAGTGGTGTAGTGTTGGCCACGGCGAGAAACTGCTGAGCCTGCAACTCGTTGCCCGGCCCAAACGACGCGCTAACTGCGCGCAATACCTCGCCATCGACCAGATAGAGCACAGCGCGATCAAACCCGAGACGTTCACATACGATCTTGGGAATAGTTTCAAGCAATACCGGCCACGAGAGAATGCTCTTCAACTCATTCGAAACTGTATTAAGAGTGGCCAGTTGACGGGAATTTTCTTCCAGCTCGAAAATCTTGCTCTGCAACGTGTCGGTCATACGGTTGAAAGCATCAACCAGTTGCCCGATCTCATCACTGCCAGCCGCAGGCAAGCGCTGCGTTAAATCGCCACCGGCGACGGCCTGCACACCCTCCCGCAATACGCTGATCCGGTTGGTAAATGATAGCGAGAGCAAGATACCGAGCATGCTGATCGAAACAATGATCATCAGCAAGACCGCCACAAGCTGGTTCCACAACCGGCTCTGACTTTCGCTCAGACGCTGACCGGTGGCAATTGCCGGCGCATCAATTTCATTGGCCGGAATAACCAGCGCCACGCTCCAGCCGGCAGTGGTAATCGGCGCATACGCTACATAACTGGACTGTTCCTGGGCTTGGATCAACTGCACACCCGCCTCGCGCGCAACCATCCTGGCGGCCACGGCGCGTAATTCGGCGTTGTCAGTTTCCAGCAGGTTTTCGGTGCGGTAGGGTTGATCCCAGCGTCCTTCAACCTGCATATTCGGGCGCACAACAACATCGCCATTGGCATTAATCAGCAGTGCATAGCCGCTCGAACCGACACCAACGGTCAGCAGGTCTTGCTGGATCGTTTCGAGCAAGAGATCGAACGCCACCACACCGATAAATCGACCTTGACCGTCGTAGAGTGGACTGGCACAGGTGGTAGCCAGCAGACCGGTATTGGCATCGACGTAGGGTTCAGTCCATACCGTAACGCCGGCATCGCGCGCTTTGGTGTACCAGGGACGCACACGCGGATCAAATGCTTCAAGTGTCAACAACTGGTCGATGACCGCCTCGTTGTCAAAGGCTATCACGCCACCTGATTCCAGGGCAATATAGCCGATATTGACCAGGGGGTTACGCTCGACCAACTGGCGCAGAATCGGGATGAACTGACGCACAAACGCAGCTTCACCCGCATAGGCGCGCAACAGTTCATTGGTCGGACGCGGCGCGATCCACACACGTTCGCTGCCAGGCACTGACGCCGGAACACCATACCGTTCGATCGCATAACCTGCCACTGCCTCAACCTGTTGCTGCACGCCGATCAGGGCGGCATCGTAGAACTGAGCCTTGTCGCTGGCGCGTTGCAGCAGACTCGCCGTTGCTTGCTGACGCAACGAGGCAGTGCCCTCGGCCACTGTCGTTTCGCGGGCAATATTCAAACTGCTCAGTCCGAGCCAACCGATGAGGATCAAGGGCGGCAAAGCGAGACCGAGCAGCAGTAACAGGATTTTGAGTTGAATGCTCGAGCGAATAGCGTTCATAAAATGCTGGCTGCTACGACGGTGAGATTTCACATTCCCGGCATGTCATTTAACTTTATGTATGGTAGCAGAAGTTGGCTCAATCAGCAATTAGCCCTGGATGACGGATGGCTTACAGGGCGCAACAACGTGGCGTTCCATCGAGATCGAGAATCTGGCTTATGCGCGCAGGCTACACCCGATTCCAATTGCGCTCATCATTACGACCTCTGTCATCAATCCGTCACCGTCTTTTATCAATATTACGACAGTCTATCGTTAAACTCATAGGGAAGACAAGCCATTTATTCGCCGAGGTGTACGATGCATACCTGTGTTCGTCTTATTATCGTTGTCGGCATCCTCTGGGCGATGATCCTGCCGTTAGAGTCGGTTCCGGCGGCGCCGGCCATGCTGGCCGATGGCCGGCCTGATGATCAGATTTTCGTTACCGATCCGACTGCAACGTCAATCAATACCCAGGCATTGCTGGTGAGGCCAAACGGTTATCTCACGCCACCCACCCGGGCGCCACGCCCATTTACGCATCTCCTTGCGCGCTGGTCAGCCGATCCCGATGTGCCAGCAGCGCTAACAGTGCGCGTAAGCAACGATGGAGTAAGCTGGAGTGAATGGACGGCTATCAACGAGGATGAAGAATTATGGCAACCGGGCGATAGCCTCGATCTACACTGGAGCGATATTCTCTTTACCGGTTATGATCAACGCTGGTATCAGGTACAGATCGAAATTGCCGATCCAACCGCATTGCGTTCGGTGCAGATTAGTACCGTTGACAGCCGATTTGGCCCGGCCTGGCCAGAAGCAGATCAGGTTGCCACATTAACCGGTGTTGCCCGACCACCGGTGATCAGTCGCACCGCCTGGGGCAATCCGCACGGTCAGACCAGTCCGCAAGCGCCACCGGCATATTATCCGGTGCGGCATCTGGTGATCCATCACACGGCAACCTCAAACACTCTGGCCGGCAATCAAACCTGGGCCGATGTCGTGCGCTCGATCTGGTCATTCCATACCTATTCGCGTGAGTGGGGCGACATTGGCTACAACTACCTGATCGATCCCAATGGCGTGATCTACGAAGGACGAGCCGGTGGCGACGATGTAGTTGGCTTTCACGATACGGCCAATTACGGCTCGATGGGGGTTGCGCTGATCGGCACGTATAGCGCCACCGATCCAACAGAAGAGGCCATTAATTCACTGGTGGCGCTGCTGGCCTGGAAGGCCGATCAGAAACGCATCGATCCGCTAGGGCGCAGCTTCTACTACGGATGTTCCATCTCGCGTTACTGCTCGCCTTTTAATCCCGGAGCAGTCGTTGACCATATCAGCGGTCACCGTCAGGTTACTCCCGGCCACACCACCTGCCCTGGTGATCGACTGTTTACCATGCTGCCACAGATCCGGCAGCGCGTGCAATCACGGCTCGCCGGAGAAAGCCAGCCTGATAACGGCGATCTCGTCGTCGAGGAGCGCGAGAGTAGTTTCACTCGCAGCAATGCCAGATGGTATCAAGCCAGTTGCGGCTATGGCGGTAGCGCAATCTATACCTTTGCAACCGATCAGCAGGCTGAAAGCACCAATTGGGCGACCTGGCGACCAACATTACCAACAGCCGGCGTCTACCGGGTGCTTGTTCACATTCCAGACAACTGTACCGGCCTTAATCCGAGCCGACAGGCTAAATACCGGATCACTACTGCCAGCGGCGAAGTTGTGCGCGTGGTCGATCAGAGTAGTCAGGCGGGCTGGATTGATCTCGGCACTTACAACTTTGCCGTTGCAACAGCCGGTATTACGCTATCTGATTTGACCGGCGAGCCTTTGAATGCGCAACGCGCTGTATTGTTCGATGCGGCGCAATGGCAGCCAATCGATACTGCCAATCAGCGCCTTGAACTGGTTGCGGTTGAGTATGGCGCAACCACGATTGCCGCCGGCGAAGTGTTACCGGTACGTTTCACCGTGCGCAACGTCGGCACCGTCCCGATTTACGGTCAGGACCCCATCGGCGGGAGTGTGTTTGACCTGAATGCCGGCACATTCGAGCGTGATGGATATGTCTACGATGAAGGTGAATGCTTTCTTGGCGCGAGTGGTCAGAGTTACCCAACCTTCCCGAAAGAGGCAGGACGATTCCGGGTGATGCTAGGGCCGGTCGAACGAAGCGTCACCTGCGCAGGAGCCACCGGCGGCTATCCGTGGCGATGGGGCATTAGTGGCCGGCTCGATCCCGGCCAGACCCAAACGATTATCGGCTATGTGCGTTTTCGCATACCGGGCGTCGTCACCTTGCGCGCCGGCGCAATTCACGAATACGTGGCCTATGTCGCCACTGAACAAGCCCAACAGCAGATAACGATCACGCCGGAGCGGCAATCGCCGCAACCAGCCCGCTATAATAGCCTCTTGCAGCCGCTGGCGATGGTGTATCGCCTGGCCAACATACCCGAACGATTACTGGCCCGCACCCAGAATCCACTCAGCGCGCGACGCGGTGAACTATTGGGAAGCTTTGTCTGGCAGGGTGAGTTACGTGAATGGGGCAGTGGCGGACCATTGCCGGGGCTTAGTGACCATTTCCTGATCGAACAGACGCGCACCTTTATCGCGCCGGTCAGCGGCGAATATACCTTTGAGCTGAGCAGTGATGATGGCGCCTGGCTATGGGTGAATGAGCGCCTCGTAGTAAGTAACGCCGGCATTCACCCGTTTACCACCGTCACGGGCACGATCTCGCTTACCGCCGGGTTGCACACACTTGCTATCAAGTACTTTGAACTGGAAGGCAGTGCAGCCGTTGGCTATCGCGTGAAAGAACCCGGCGCTAGCGATTTTGGTCTGGCGCGCGATGGCCTTGTCGAGGGCGAAGGGGTAGGACGGAGCTTCCGCACTCTGACTGGTCTACATCTGAGCGCATCGGATCTGGGTGGCGGCAGCGCCACATTGCGCTACTCGTGGGATGGGGAAACCTGGGTAACCACGACCGATAACAGGATCGAAATTGGCGCTTTGGCAGATGGCGATTACCATCTGCGTTATCAGGCCATCGACAGCAACGGCAATGAAGGAGAAATCATCTCGTTACAATTCCGGGTTGATGGAACAATGACAATCTACCAGAGCTTACTACCATTCATCGCGCGATAAATAAAGGCGCGGGCGCGGCAAAACTGCCGCGCCCGCCCCACGGGTGAATCTACGGATGACTCTCGCGCGCGTCGATTAACTTCGCCACCACTGGAGTCACCACTTCACGCACCTGATCGAGCGTCATCCCGCTCACCTTGAACGTTACTTCCGACAGCGCCGCCGTTTCGCCGGCAAAGGTGCCCAACGCGATAATATTGCCGCCACTGTTGGCGATAGCGGCAGTAAGTTTAGCCAGCGAGCCTGGCTCATCGGCCATGCTTACCGTCACCCGAATACCGGGACTGCGCGCGCCCATCAGCTCGAGAAAAATCTTGAACAGATCGGTCTCGGTAATAATTCCGACCAGCTCATTTCCGCGCATTACCGGCAAACCACCCACTCGCCGGTCAGCCATAATTCGGGCCGCTTCCTCAATCGGCGTATCAACGGTGACGGTGTAGACATTGCGGGTCATCACGCGCTCAACCGTCAGCTTACTCAGCAAATAATTTAATTCCCACACGCTCAGCGTCGTTGCCGGCGAAGGCGAGGCGTTGATCAGGTCTTTAAGCGAGACGATACCAACCAGTTGACCGTGAGAAACGACCGGAGCGCGCCGAATATGTTCGGTACGCATCAAGTGCATTGCATCATGAATGGACGTGTCTGGAGTAACCGTAATTGGGGGATGCGACATGCGCTCGCCAACAAACATAACGCTACCTCCCTAACGCCTCGTCGCGAGCAGCGCCTTCGCTGCTCTTCATAATTCAACTATACCACGAGGCTATGCGCCAGGCGGTAAATGAGTAACAACTTTCACGTGTATGTTAAAATCTGATTGAGAGGCTTGCTCGAGCATACACATCACCAGTCTTGTTCGGTACCGGATAAAGAACAGGAACTGGCAACCATTACCAGAACTAAACATCCACAAAATGATCACCACTGATACTACTGCCCTGACTATCCAGCGCCTCAGCCGTCGATATGGATCGCTCATTGCGGTACGCGATGTCAACCTTGAACTGGAAGCAGGTAAATTTATGGCCTTGCTTGGGCCGTCAGGTTGCGGCAAAACCACGTTATTGCGCCTGATTGCCGGCTTCGAGCAACCCGACAACGGCGTCATCATGATCGGAGGTCGCACGGTGGTAGGGCCATGCGGCGCCGGTATTCCCCCCGAACAACGCCGGGTGGGCATGGTCTTTCAAGACTATGCGCTCTTCCCGCATTTGAGCGTGGCGCAAAATGTAGCGTATGGATTGCCGCGCAGCCCCGACCGTGAAGCGCGAGTTCAGGAGCTGCTGACGCTGGTCGGGTTAGCCGATGCCGGTCGGCGCATGCCGCATGAACTTTCAGGGGGGCAACAGCAGCGAGTTGCGCTGGCGCGCGCGCTGGCGCCACGTCCGGCGCTCATTCTGCTTGACGAACCTTTTTCAAACCTTGATGCCGGCTTGCGACTGGCAGTGCGGAATGAGGTGCGCCAGATTCTGCGCCGCGAAGGAGCAACGGCCCTGTTTGTGACTCACGATCAGGAAGAGGCCCTCAGCATCGCCGATCTGGTTGGCGTGATGATCGGCGGACAAATTGTCCAGGTTGCGCCACCGCGCGAATTGTACGAGCGTCCGGCCACGCGGGCTGTTGCTGCATTCGTCGGCGAGACCAATTTTGTCCCGGCTGAAGCTCATGGCAGCGTCGCGCAAAGCCCTCTCGGCCCATTGCCCTTGCTCACCCCGCATCACGGCCCGGTTCAGGTCATGATTCGACCGGAAGCGATTGAACTGACCGTTGATGAGGACTCGCCGCACCAGATTGTTGAACGCAACTACTTTGGCGCCAATGTGCGTTGCGATGTGCGACTGAGCGATGGGTCGTTGATCAGCGCGCGCCTCGCTCCCTGGCACGATGTGCCACCCGGTTCGCGAGTGCGGGTCAGCGCGCGCGGGCCACTGGTAGCCTTTGCTGACTAACCTTTGACGCGCCGCGCAATCGCGCTATCCTTGTCGCATTGACGCTTTGCAGCGTGAATGCTATCATCAGCGCAGTTCCGGGCGCCAGCATTTGTGCGGAGAAAGGCAATGGAGCAAGAGCAGATTATCGCAATCCGCGAGATCTATTGGAACATCGACCCCAAGATTGGCGCAACGTTCCTTTACCTGACCGTTCTGATCACGACTGTCATTATGGCGTGGGGCATCCTGCGCGACATCGCGCGCTGGCGGCGCGGGCGACCGGCCAACCGGATCGGCAATCCGATCGCGCGTCTGCTAGAGTTTACCCGCCAGAGTCTCGGCCAAAAGAAGGTGTTGCGCGATCGCCGCGCTGGTGTCATGCATGCCCTGATCTTTTTTGGCTTTCTCACCCTCTTTATTGGCACCGACATTATCGCAGTCGAAGAGGACTTTACCATTCCGTTAATGGGTGAACAGGCCGGCAAGATCCTGGTTGGCGATTTCTACAAGAGTTACGAATTCATCCTCGACACGCTTGGCCTCGCCTTTACCGCCGGGTTACTCTGGGCAACCTGGCGGCGCTACCGCGCGAAACCCGACCGGCTCGACAACCGGCGCACCGATGCCTGGGTGCTGGGCGTTATGCTTTTTTTGGCTATCGGCGGTTTCCTGATTGAAGGCTTGCGCATCGCGAATCAGACTATCGGCGGCGCGATCGTCTACGAACAAGATTGGGCCAAACTTTCCTATGTGGGCTTTGCGCTGGCCACAATCTTTCGGGCTATCGGCTTAGGCGACGGCAGTCCGGTGGCGCTGGCCATCCATCCGGTGCTCTGGTACACCCACGCCGCGGCAACCGGCCTGTTTATGGCTTCACTCCCGTTCAGCAAGTTTCGCCACATCCTCTACACGCCGCTCAACACCTTCTTCCGCGACCTGCAACCGAAAGGCGCGCTTGACCCCATCCCCAATCTCGAAGCCGAAATTGAAAAGGACGAGCCGCATCTGGGTGTAACCACGCTGGCCGATCTGACGTGGAAGCGGCGGATGGATCTCGATGCATGCATGCGCTGCGGTCGTTGTCAGAGTGTCTGCCCGGCCCACGCCAGCGGCGCGCTGCTTTCGCCCAAATATCTGATCACCAAGCTGGCTGATTTGCAGCGCGGCGATCCGATCCATTTCAAAGATGGCACGGTGCGAAGGCTGGCCGAATTGCATGGGAACGGCGCAACCGCCGAAACATTGCCGCTGATCGGGACGGTAATCGAGGCTGAAGAGTTGTGGGCCTGTACCACCTGCAACGCCTGCGTGCATGAATGCCCGGCGATGATCGAACACGTGGATGACATCGTTGATATGCGTCGCCATCTGACGATGATCGCCAGTGAAGTGCCCCAGGGTGTCAAGCGCGTGCTTGAGGGGATTGAGCGGCAGAGTAACCCGTGGCGGTTACCAGCCCGCGAACGCTCGGCATGGACGGAAGGTCTTGACGTGCCGGTGCTGGCTGAAAAAGAGCAGGTGGAGGTGTTGTATTGGGTTGGTTGCGCGCCTAGCTATGATGAGCGTTCGCGTAAGGTGGCGCGGGCGATGGTACAGCTCATGCAAAAAGCCGGTGTTGATTTCGCCATCCTCGGCGAAGAGGAGTGTTGCACCGGCGACCCGGCCCGCCGGATGGGTGAAGAACTCCTCTTTCAGTCGCAAGCGCAGCAGGCGATTGAAACCATGCATCAGTACAAATTCCGCACCATCGTGACGACCTGCGCCCACTGCTTTAACAGTATTAAAAATGAATACCCGCAATTTGGCGGACGGGCCGGTGTCGATTACGAGGTCGTGCATCACACCGAATTTCTGGCTCGCCTGGTGCGCGAAGGTAAACTCAAGCCGACGAAAGCGGTGAGCGAACGGGTTGTTTACCATGATCCCTGCTACATTGGGCGCTACAACGACATCTATGACGATCCACGCAGCCTGCTGAACAGCATCCCCGGCCTTGAGCTGGTGGAAGCGCCGGAGCGCAATCGTGAACGGGCAATGTGTTGTGGCGGCGGCGGCGGTAACGTCTGGCTGGAACGGTGGGGCGAACGCAACGTGAACGTCATTCGGCTGGAACAGCTCACGGCGCCGCAACCGCAAACACTGGCAGTTGCCTGCCCGTTCTGCATGGTGATGTTTGAAGATGCAGCCAAAAACACCGGGCGCGCCGAGACGCTCCAGCGCCGTGATGTAGCCGAAATCCTGCTCGAGAGTGTCAACGCGGCGTAATTGAAATGCCACCATCCGGCGACAACCTGGCGGGACGAACAGTGATCGTTCCGCCAGGTTGCGATCTTGATGACAGATGGTACGCTCACCTTGCATTTCCATCGTATTACCTATCCGCAATGCAGCCGCCACTTTACCGGCATGTTTGCGCTCGCTGGCGCGGCAGACACTGGTAGAGTATGAAGTCCTGGCCATCGACGATGGCTCACAGGACGAATCGCCAGCAATCGTAGCCGCTGCCGCAGCGCGCGATGCGCGTATTACGCCAGTACAGGCCGGGCCAATCGGGTTACCCACCGCGCTCAATGTGGGTTTAGACCTGGCGCGAGCGCCAATCGTGGCGCGCATGGACGCTGACGATGTGATGCACCCACAGCGGTTGGAGCGACAACTGCAAGCCTTGCGCAACCAGCCAGGACTGGCCCTGATCGCCAGTCAGGTGGTTGCCTTCCCGGCGCGGGCGGTGCGCGCCGGTCTGCGCGAATATCTGCGCTGGCAAAACCGCGTGCTAACGCCAGAACAGGTAGCTGCCGAGATATATGTGGAAGCGCCTTTTGCGCATCCCTCGGTGATGTACTGGCGGAGCGCGGCGCAAGAGGTCGGCGGCTATATTGATGGCCCATGGCCGGAAGACTACGAGTTGTGGCTGCGAATGCATGCGGCTGGGTTGCCGATGGCCAAACTCCCGCGCAATCTACTGGCATGGCGCGAGCGACCTGATCGAGCCACACGCACCGATCCGCGCTACCGTCGGGAAGCATTCGATGAACTGCGCGCTCGCTTTCTCTCCCAAGATCCTCGTCTGCGCAGCGGCAGACCACTGGTATACTGGGGTGCGGGAAGGGTCACCCGGCAACGAGCGCGCCGGCTTATCGAGCGTGGTTTTCCGCCGGTTGCCTGGATCGACATCGACCCGGCCAAAATCGGACAGACGATCTGGGGAGCGCCGGTTTGCGCGCCGGCATGGCTCGAACGCCAACCCAAACCTTTTGTCCTGGTATACGTCACCAATCACGGCGCGCGTGATCTGATTGACGGATGGCTGACCGAGATGGGATACCGGGTGGGAAGAGATTACCTTGGAGTGGGATAGGCTGCAAGCTACATATCAGATGGCCGACCATCGCGATCATTATTGTCTGGAGTCAGCAACCCGCTGTACAGAGAGCGGAGCAATTCACGCAACTGCTGCACCTCATGCTCAGAAAGGGAACGCATGCGTTTGCGCAACCGTTCGTGATGGCGCGGGCGCAAATTACGCAACTTTTCAGCGCCAGCTTCGGTGAGACAGATCAAACTTACTCGCCGGTCGTTAGGATCAGGACGACGTTCGACATAACCTTTGGCGATCAGGCGGTCGACAATTCCGGTCAAATTGGAATTGTCGCACATCATGCGCGCGCTGATCTCACTGAGCGGCACCCCGCTGCGTGAGGCATAATTCAAGATCATGAATTGCGGCACAGTCAGATCTTCGCCTCGCAGATCGTAGCGATTGTACATTTCGAGTATCGAGTGAACCTGACGCAGCAAGGTATAAGCTTCGAGTTCAGGTGTCGTCTCACTACTCTGCTGCCATCCGGTAGGCTCGGTGGAGAGGCTCATCGCAGTCTCCTCACTAGTGCGCTGGAGGCGCAGGGGTAGGAGCCAATAATACCAGTCATCATCTCAGGCAAACAGGATCGATAGTTGTCTGCCGTATAATTCCTGCTACATGCAACTATAACATGATTACCATGGCATGTCAACATTGTTTCAAATGAAATAGTTTCAACTTACCAGGGAGGTTTCAGGGTGCAGACACCGCAGCCACGCTACGAACAAATCATCACCATTTCCTTCATCGTCACCATTGGGCTGGCCATTTCGTTCTTGATTGAAAGCAGCGCGGTCAACCCGCGGTTTGCTTTCGGCGGCGACCTGCCCGAGGTCAGCTTATCCTGGTTGTTAGTCGGATCGCTGGCATTCATTGCCGCGCTCGGAGCAAGCTGGACGGTGCGCAATCATCCGCACCCAATAAACTGGTTGGTACGCAGATTTGGACCATTCCGCAACATCACGCCAGCGCTATGGATCTTGCCAGGATTAAACGTTGTGGCGGCATACGCCTTCTGGCAGCTCTTCAATCCGGTTTTGGGCGGAACAGCCTTCGTGCTGGCGTTCATCATCACTGCGGGCACACTCTTCGTGATTCTGGTTGCGCAGTATTTCAGCCTTGACCGCCAGCCAGAGGTACATACGCCAGCGCAGATCGTGTTGCATATCATCGGCTACCTGATCGCATTCAGTAGCTTTAGCGCGATATACTACACACGTTACCGCACCCTCTACTCGGCAACGCTGGTAGCGCTGGTGGCAGCGCTCTTGATCTACGCCCTCTTAAACCTTCAACGCCGTCCTGTTGCCACAGGCGTGGCGCTGATCGCCGGCCTGGGGATCGCCGAGCTCATGTGGGCGCTGAACTACTGGCAAACAACCTTTCTGATGGCCGGTGTGGTCTTGCTGACAGTGTTATACGTTGTCATCGGCTTACTGGGCAACGCTCGAATCGGCCAACTGGATCGACGCTTGATCATCGAATATAGTCTGCTAGGGATTTTGCTGATCGGAGGAGTGGCTATTCTCTCACTGACTTGAAAATAACTGTGAAGAAGCTTCTTCACTGGTCAATGACCAGCCGATCATCAGTTCAGCAAAGGATGCGCGCCAGTTGAAGATCGGTCTTGCCGGGTAAGCTGCTTTCTGCTACACTTACTCATGCTTTGGCTAATAGTACCCCAGCTTCATCGCGGCGACCTCATCCTTCCGGCCGCCGCCGGGAGAATGCGCGTGCGACACTTGATTGACACGTGGCGGCAGCGTCTCGATCCCGTTCTGCTTTTCGTTGGATACCGCTGGCTGGCTTGGTTAAGCGCCGGTGTTGTCTTCACGCTCCCTGGTCACACCACGGCTCATCTATCGCAACAGGCCGGTCTCCTGCTGCTGGTGTTGATCGTCACCCTGGCGATTACTCGCCAGGCCACAAATTACCTGCGCCTGATGCAACGCCGGCCAGTGTTACTCGCACTTGACATCATTCTGGGGTGGATTGTCGTCAAACTGAGTGGCGAATCGTTTCTGCCCTTTGGGCCATATGCGCTGGGCAGTCTGATCGCGCCAGCGCTGTTGTTTGGCTGGCGTGGCGCGCTTATTAGCGGAATTAGCGCCAGCCTGCTAAATCTGGTACCTGGAACAACCCTGGCAGCCTCTGATCCAACCGGTATTCAGGCCGGCATACCACTCTTCTTCTCCCTTGCCTGGGCAGCACTGGCAGCATGGCAACGTTCGCGGCTTGACTTTGCAACGCGACAACGCATGCGCTTGCCGGATGAAGCTGAGCCGACCGCGACCTCGGGCCGCGCAGCACTGCCGGGTAGCGAGAACATCAATCCGGCGCCAGACTGGTATCCCACTGCGAGTGCCGGCGTTCGTCGGAGCGCCGAGTTAGCGCCCGCCGTCTCGCTCCGGCCTGATTTACGGCTCGCGATCACCCAACTGGTTGAGGGTGAACGGCAGCGTGGCGGTTTGCAGGTGGATTGCCGGATTGAAGGCACGCTCCAACGCCTGACTATAGCGCAACAGAGTGTCTTGCTCAGAGCTACTCAGGAAGCGCTGGCGAATGTACGTCGTCATGCTCACGCTTCGTCTTGCTCCGTTCAACTGCGCGTCGATGAGCAGGCGGCCATTTTGCAGATCGATGACGATGGCGTTGGTCTCCTTGATGGCACGTATGAACGGCCTCATCTCCATGCACTGCGCGCGCTCCGCTATCGAGTCGCCGAACTCGATGGTCAGCTTGCCGTCTTTGAAGGCGAGCGCGGCGGCCTGACCGTGCGCGTGCAACTTCCGCTCGAACCCTGAAGTTGCGGTATCATGCCAACGAATGCTCATTGCCTGGCGAATGAGCATCGAATGAGGAGTTGGAAGGCATGAAACCGCGCCGTTTTTGGCATGCGCCGGCCCTGGTTGTCGCGCTGGCGCTACTTGGTTACGGTATCTGGCTACCGGTTGAACAAGAACCACGCTGGTTACTTTTGCTCTGGATCGGTGGACCACTGGCAGGGCTGGTATTGCTCAGCCGGTTAAGCGATACGTCACCAGGGAGTGAGCTGGCGCGCGCGGTTTCACGAGTTGGTGGTGTCATTATTATCGGCTTTCTGATGCTGAGTCTGCAATTACTGCGCCAGCAATTTGTGCAGGCCGGCGCCATCAGCAACTACGTTGTCGTAAGCGCTGAAGGAAATACGACCAGTAATGTGCGTCCGGTACTGGCCACGCAGCGTGTGATTCGAGGCTCAATGTTCGACCGACGTGGTCGCACCCTCGTTGAAAGCGTTCTGGTCAATGGCATTGCGCGTCGCACCTACCCGCTGGCCGGTCAATACGATATGAGCGCGTTTGGTCATATCCTGGGTTTCTTTAGCACGCGCTATGGTCAGAGCGGTCTGGAGGCTATCTACAACGAGTATCTGTCGGGTGAACGCGGCAACGAATGGCAGTTGCTGCTGAGTGAATGGACAGGTGAAACGCAACGGGGCAACTCGCTGACATTAACGCTTGACGCCGAGCTACAAGCGCGCGTGGCGGCGCTCCTCGGCAACCGGCAGGGCGCGGTTGTGGTGCTTGATCCACGCACGGGGGCAATCCTGGCGCTGGTCAGTCGGCCCGGCTTCGATCCGGGTCAACTGGTCGTTGATCCGGCTGCGCCCGATCTGGCGGCGGAACGACAGCGGGTGAGCGATTACTGGTCTCAATTGAATCGTGACGACTCTGGGCAGCCACTACTCAATCGGGCAACCCAAGGGCGCTATCCACCCGGTTCAACGTTTAAAACGGTGACGGCAGTCGCAGTGCTCGAACACCCATTTCAAGGCCAACCCAACCAGATTACGTGTCCGAACGAATATTTTCCGCAACCTGACGCGCCGCCAATTGTGAATGCTGTCGATAATCTCGGCGCGCGGATCGGGGAACCGGCTACGTTAGAGCGAGTCTATGCGTTTTCCTGTAACACGGCTTTTGCCCAGTATGCAGTGCGACTCGGCGCCGACCGCCTCGCCGAAGTAGCGCAGCGATTTGACATCTTTTTGCCAAACCGGATACCGTCCGGTTTTCGCCCACTGCGTGATCTACCTTCTGATCCAAGCCTGCTGGCAGTTCGGCCTGACTTTCTGGATCAACCGCGCGCGCTTGCCGACACCGGTTACGGCCAGGGCCAGTTGCTTGTCACGCCGTTGCAAATGGCGATGGTTGCAGCGACGATTGCCAATGACGGGGTGATGATGCAGCCCTATTTGGTGCAACGGATCACGCGCCCTGACGGGAGTGAAATCTGGTGGACAGGTCAACATGCGATACGTCGCGTAATGGCAAGCGGCACTGCGCGTCGAATGCGTGAATATATGGCGGCAGTAGCTCAATATGGCTTCGGCAGTGTCATTTCGCAGATGGTCAATCAACCAGTGGGTGGCAAATCGGGCACAGCCGAGCATGTGCCGGGCGCGCCGCCACATGCCTGGTTTATTGCCATTGGCCCCCTTGAAACACCACGCTATGCGGTTGCGGTGATCATCGAGCAGGGTGGCGAAGGGAGTGGCGCGGCTGCCCGGCTGGCCGGTGAAGTGCTGGCGGCAGCCTTTGCCCTCGAATAGCCGGTATTGCGCTATGCGCTATCATCACCGCAGGATGGTAATGGCAGGCTGGCAAACATTAACCTCGTAACAGAGCTGCTCGAACCCGTAACATTCGAGTGGATGTAGGGCGTGGCGAAATGGTTTAACATGAACCTACCAGCAGCGTGTGCTCGGCTGAGATGGATGCAACAAAGACACATGCATCCGAACCTGTCAGAAACCAGATTGCGATCCACAATGAAGAGTCACAGTCACCGCGCGCCAGCGCGCCGATGAGAAATATGATTGCGCCACCAGCAAGGGAAAACCGGCAACAGACTGCGCGGCGAGCTTACGAAGTCACGATGCAAGCTCACATGCGCCAACCGATCACACACCGCGTTCGCTTCATTCCGGTGCCTTTAGCTGGCAGTATGCTGATGTGGTTGGCAGTTATCAGCCTGATCGCCTGCGCCATGCAACCTGCGCCGCCACCATCGCCAACAATGCCGCAACTCGAACCGACACCGACGATGCAGTCGGTGTCTACTCCTGTCAGTGTTGCATCTCCAACCCCCCGACCGCCGCTCGATGCAACACTGCGTCAGCAGATCTTTACCGAGGTATGGACGACCATCAACGAGCACTATCTCGATCCCACCTTCAATGGAGTGGATTGGAACGCCGCGCGGGCCGAATATGGCCCCCGCGCGCTGGCAGCGGAAGATGACGACACCTTCTTTGCCGTGATTAGCGGGATGGTACGGCTACTGCGCGACGACCATTCACGCTTTGTGCCACCACAGGCGGTCGAGGCCGAAGATCGGCTGACCAGCGGACGCGAAGAGCAGGTTGGCATTGGGGTTACAACTTTGCGTCTGGCTGACGGTCTCTTGATTCAGAACGTCTTTCCTGCCAGTCCAGCAGCACAGGCCGGGCTCCGCCCGCGCGACCGGATTGTTGCCATCGATGGCCGCGCGTTCACGCTCGGTTCAATCGAAGGGCCGCCGGGCAGTCGGGTTCGGCTGGTTGTTGTCCAACCAGAGGGGGGCGCGCTGGAATTGGAACTGGTGCGCGAACGAGTAGAAGGGCGCATCGAGCCACTGGTGTTGCGACTACCAAACGACATTGCTTATGTGAGTATCAGCACGCTCTGGGTGCAAGACATGCACGAGCAGGTAGCGGCGGCGCTGCAACGCCTCGTTGCCGAGCGACCACTGCGCGGGGTCATTCTCGATCTGCGCAGCAATCCAGGTGGGTGGCGCGACGTATTGAGTGGCCTGCTCGGTCACTTCGTCATCGGCGAAGCAGGCTACTTCATCAGTCGGAAGGGAGAGACACCATTGCTGGTAACGGCCCGCGAACCCGATCTGCGCGGCCTGCGCTTAGCCGTGCTGATCGATCGGGGCACTGCATCGTATGCCGAACTGTTGGCGGCAATTCTCCAGCGTGAAGCGGGAGCTATCGTAATCGGAACGCCATCAGCCGGCAATACCGAGACGATCTACGCCTACGAAATCACTGGTGGCGCGCGATTGTGGGTTGCGCAAGAGAACTTCCGCCTCACCGACGGTTCAGACCTCGAAGGGCGAGGCGTGCAACCAGATGTGCAACCAGGCAAGGATTGGACTCGTTTCCGCTTAGAGGCGGATCCATGGATCAGGGCAGCATTGGAGCTGATGCAATGATGTGATCGGGAACAGCTTGAAGAGTGATTTTGCCCGAAACCGAGCCTGACCCTACCAACTCATTCGCCCGCTGAAGAGCGGGCGAATGAGTTGGTAATTATATTTACACTATCGCGCTAACCGACCACAGCGCAGCAACACGCGCTCATGAAGCCTGTCAGGCGTTGTCAGTTTCTACTCAAGATAATCGCGTAGATGCTGACCAACCTCAGGGCTGCGCAGACGGCGCAGCGCCTCAGCTTCGATCTGACGAGCGCGCTCGCGGGTCATCCCAAGGACACGGCCAACCTCTTCGAGGGTACGGCGACGCCCATCGATCAGGCCGTAACGCAGATCGATGATGCGGCGCTCACGGTCGTTAAGCTGATCGAGCGCAGCGCTGAGATCACGGCGCAAGAGCTTTTGCGCGGCAATCTCGCCCGGCGTTGGCAGATCGTCATCGGTCAGAAAATCGCCGAGCGTATGTTCGCCTTCATCGCCGACCGGTGTTTCGAGCGAGACGGGACGACGGGCGGCTTCAAGCACGCGCTGAATGCGCTCAACCGGTTGACCGAGGGCCATCGCAATTTCTTCAGCCGTTGGCTGTCGCTCGAGCGACTGCGCCAACCGGTCAGCAATGCGTTTGACCTGACCAACCGATTCGCTCATATGCACTGGCAGTCGAATTGTTCGGCCCTGCTCGGCAATAGCGCGAGTAACTGCCTGGCGGATCCACCAGGTTGCGTAGGTGCTGAAGCGATTACCTTTGTGGTAATCAAACTTTTCAACTGCCCGCATCAGGCCGATATTACCTTCCTGGATCAGATCGAGCAGAGAGAGGCCACGACCGACATACTTCTTGGCGATACTCACCACCAGACGCAGATTTGCCTGGATCAAGTGGCGACGCGCCTCCTCGCCCTGCTGCACTGCTTTCAACAGCTCACACCGCTCGCGTGGCGTCAGATTGGTTTCAGTGGCCAAGCGCTCTTCGGCGGCATTGCCGCGTTCGATCCGTTCGGCCAATTCGACTTCTTCGGCGGCAGTAAGTAACGAAACGCGACCAATTTCTTGCAGATAATGCTGAACGGCATCGAGCGCCGGCTCAACCCGCTCAACCTCGCTGAGATCGGGAGGGAGCAACTCTTCTTCGTGCCCGAAATGGTCATCGTGCTCACGCGCAGCGAGAGACACTTCTTCAAGGTTCCAATTTGCAGGTCGACGCTTGAGCATTGGCGGGCACTCCTGCTAACTACATAGCAATGACAAGACAAAGCGCACAAGTCCTCCACTATTGCGGAGATGCCATCAGAGGCGCCCAGCACGTAACGAAACGGGGTAACGTGTGAGGTCGAAACCGTCGAGGAAGTGACGGCTTTCGCTGTTATCTCTGATAACAGCAAATGTAAGTATACGAGTGATAACGCAATTTGTCAAGCACTTTGCACACGATTTGTTCACATCCTCTTATCAGCTATTAGCCCAATTCACTCACTCGAAGGGCCACTTCAGCAGCAACCCTGGTATTGTTTCGCAGCAAAGCGATGTTGGTCTCGATACTTTCACCGCTCGTTTCTTCAGCCATCGCCGCCAGCAAGAAGGGAGTGACCGCCGGACCGCGCACCCCTTCCGCCTCTGCCCGGGCCAATGCGCGCGCAATCGCCATTTCAACCGTCTCGCGTTCGAGCGCACTGCGCTCAGGAGGCGGCACGCAGAGCAGCATGCCACCCGGAGCGGCGAAACCGCGATAACGACGCTGGATCCGCCACATACGCGCCGCCGTGAGCGCGTCGGTGGCGACTGCCGATACCGGCAAGCCACTGTGCGGCGTGTAGAAGGCGGGAAACTCGTCGGTTTGGAAGCCAACCACCGGCACACCCTGCGTTTCGAGATACTCAAGTGTCGCCGGTAAATCCAGGATCGCCTTGGCGCCGGCGCAGACAACCAGCACGCCGGTGCGGCCCAGTTCAGTCAAATCGGCACTCACATCCCAGCTATGGATGGCACCGCGATGAACGCCACCGATCCCGCCGGTCGCGAAGACCTCGATTCCAGCCGCCGCAGCCAGGGCCATCGTCGCGGCCACTGTGGTCGCGCCATCAGCCCGATCAACGATGGCCGCGCCAATATCGCGACGACTCAGCTTGCGAACCCGCTCAGCGCCGGTAGCCAACCGTTCCAGCTCATTCCCGTTGAGTCCGATGATGGGCACACCTTCGATCAGACCGATTGTTGCCGGCACGGCCCCAACTGCGCGCACCTCTGCTTCAAGACCTTCAGCAACGGCCAGATTTTGGGGGTAGGGCAAGCCATGGCTGATCAACGTGCTTTCGAGCGCCACAACGGCCCGACCCTCTTCGAGTGCGGTTGCCACTTCTTCAGCCAGACGAAGCATGAGTTTACCTCCTGCAAACAGGTGCTGCGCCAGTATAAACGATGGGCGGCAGCGTTTTTCACATAACCGGTACGATCACACCGTTGCGGTCGATGCGGTAGGCGCCGATACCATAGCTGCGGGTATGAACCAGATCGGTAGGGCCGGGATCGGTCAGCGCTACAGCAACGCGCAGATGACCGCGAGCCAGATGAACCAGACTGGTCAACCGGCGTTCATCAATCGCGTTCATGATTACCACGAGCGTACCACCCCAGGCCAGCGCCAGCTCAGCAGTGATTACATCGGCCAGCAGATCGCCTTCAGCGACCGGTTCAATCCGTCCGAGCTGCGCTAAGATCGCGCGGAGCTGATCCAGACCGGTTGCCGGCGGCAACGATACCATTGGCGCCGCAGTGAGGGGATCGTAGCCGTTGCTACGTAACCCAACTGCCTGCCGCTGGTTGATCAACGCCGTTGCTAGCGAGGCGGCGGCAATAATCGCTCGTTCACGATCGTCACGGGCGAAACGACCCCGATAGGCGGTTTCGCTCATTTCAAGCGCAATCAGCGTCTCGCGCCCAATCGCTGGCGCGAGTTCGCGCACCTGCAACGCACCGAGACGGGCGCTCGTTTTCCAGTCGATCCGGCGAGGTGGATCACCTGATCGATAAGGGCGAACCCCAACCTTCTGGGCCGGATCATCGAACAGGCTGAACCGTCGCTCTTGACTGAATGATAACCCTGCCGGCAGATTGAGAAATGGCAGCGGCAGGATAGGCGGGGAGATAATCAACGGTATTTGCTGCTGTTCAGTGATCTGCACTTCAGCCCGATCGAGCACCGAGCCGATCACGATCCGCAGCGGGCCGAGCCAGTAGAGGCCTCGTTGTCGCCCTTGCACCGCGTAACGCAGGGTGTGTGGCTGACCGCGCTTGAGGCTGATCACCCAACGCTTGCGCGCCGCGTGGCTCAGCGCAGGCGGAATATCTTCCGAGACGATCACATATGGCAGCGGCATACGCCCCTGATAGGTAATGGTAATCACTACTTCACCCGATTCGTTGGGCGCAAGCACTGCCGGAGTCTGCCGCTGCCATTCGATCTGGCGGCGCGCGATCTGTGGCCCAAACCACGCAACGAGCTGAATACCGATCAGAACGTACAAGGCCAGACCAAGCGCCGGATGCGGAGCGAAGATCTGCCAGATCAGGGCGATGATAGTGGCCAGGCGCAGGAAGCTCATTGCCCACCTACATACGAAAGACGCCGAAGCGGGTTGGTTGAACCGGCGCTTCGGCAGCGGCGGCCAGACCGAGCGCCAGCACGCGCCGGGTCTCAACCGGGTCGATCACGCCGTCATCCCACAAACGGGCACTGGCATAGTATGGATGACCCTCCTGTTCGTATTTGGCCAGTATCGGCGCCATAAAGCGCTCTTGCTCTTCGGGTGACATATCCTGACCGCGAGCGCGTAAATTATCGCGCCGAACAGTGAGCAGAACGTTTGCCGCTTGCGTTCCACCCATCACACTGATGCGGGCATTGGGCCACATCCAGAGCTGGCGCGGTTGATAGGCGCGCCCACACATGCCATAATTGCCGGCGCCGAAGCTCCCACCAATGATGACCGTAAACTTCGGCACATTTGCGCAACTTACCGCAGTCACCAGCTTGGCGCCATCTTTGGCAATCCCGCCATTCTCGTACTGTTTGCCAACCATGAATCCGGTAATGTTCTGCAAGAAGACGAGCGGGATATTACGAGCGCAGCACAACTCGATGAAGTGCGCGCCTTTAAGGGCACTTTCGCTAAACAGGATACCATTGTTGGCGAGAATGCCAACCGGAAAGCCTTCAATGTGCGCAAACCCGCAGACGAGCGTGGTGCCATAGCGCGCTTTGAACTCGTGCAGCCGACTCCCATCAACAATCCGGGCAATGATTTCGCGCACATCGTAACTCTGGCGAACATCGCGCGGGAGGATACCATAGATCTCACGCGGATCGTAGCGCGGCGGTTCAGGATCGCGCAGTTCCCATTGAGCGCGCTGACGTGGCCCTAGATTCGCAACGATGTCGCGGACAATCGCCAGAGCTTCGCGGTCATCGTTGGCGAAGTAGTCGGCCACGCCAGAGATACGGGTATGGACATCGGCGCCGCCCAATTCTTCAGCGGTCACCTCTTCGCCGGTGGCGGCTTTGACCAATGGAGGCCCGCCGAGGAAGATGGTGCCGTTGCCTTTGACAATCACCACTTCATCGCTCATTGCCGGCACGTAGGCGCCTCCGGCGGTACAACTACCCATCACGCAGGCAATCTGTGGAATGCCTTCAGCAGACATCTGCGCCTGATTGTAAAAAATCCGGCCAAAGTGGTCGCGATCGGGAAAGACTTCGCTTTGCAGGGGCAGGTACGCTCCGCCGCTATCAACCAGGTAGATGCAAGGCAACCGATTTTCGCGCGCAATCTCTTGCGCGCGCAGGTGTTTTTTGACCGTGAGCGGGAAGTACGTGCCACCTTTCACAGTGGCGTCGTTGGCAATGATCATTACCGGTCGTCCGGCAACGCGCCCGATACCACAGACGATACCGGCAGCGGGCACCTCTTCGTCGTAGACATTGTAGGCAGCGAGAGCGCCGATTTCGAGAAACGCGCTGTCAGGGTCGATGAGCGTGTCGATCCGGTCGCGCACAAACAACTTGCCCCGCTCTTCGTGACGACGACGCTGCTCAGCGCCGCCACCCTGCCGGATGACGGCCAGTCGTTCGCGAAGGTCGGCGGTCAGCGCCTGATGATACGCAAAATTGGCTTGAAAATCGGGATTGCTGGTTTGAACGTGGGAATGAATAATCGACATAGCTGTCTCCGGTGGCTAGAGCAGACTCTTCAACTCTTCGGCAGCTTTGCGGGTCATACCGGGCACGGCGGCAATTTCGTCGATACTGGCCTGTCGAATCCCATCCAGCGAACCAAAGGCCTTAAGCAGCGCCCGCTTCCGCTTGGGACCAATCCCCGGTATCTCTTCGAGGGGCGAGCGCAACGCAGCCTTATTGCGCAATTTCCGATGGTAGGCGATAGCGAAGCGGTGAGCCTCTTCGTCGATCCGCTGCACCAGCGCCAGAGCTTTGCTATCACGGGCCAGCACGAGCGGCGGTTGACCGACACGCACCAGATCGAAACGATTGCGATCCGGCCCTTTGGCAACGCCAACTACCGGAATCTGGGCAAAACCCAACTCCTGGAGAGCAGCCTGGGCCGCAGCAACTTGCGCCACGCCGCCATCGACCAGCAACAGATCGGGGAGATCAGCCCACCGTTCGAGCGCCTGCCGCTCAGCCGAAGCAGGTTCGGCAGTTGTCGACTCATGCTCCCCTTCAATCTCGACCGCAGCCGCGCCAGGTTGCGCCTCACCGAGCGCTTCGGCAGCGCGGCGGAAGCGCCGGCTGATCACTTCACGCAACGAGGCGACATCATTCGCGCCACTGACGGTTTTGATCTTGAAGCGACGATAGTGCGCGGGGCGCGGCTCACCATGCTCAAACACGACCATGCTGGCAACTGATTGCTGGCCTTGCGTATTCGAGACATCGTAACACTCGATCCGGCGCGGCAAGGCCGCCAGTTCCAGCAGATCGCGCAACTCGCTCAGCGCAGCCACAGCGCGCTGTTCGGAATTGAGCCACTGCTCGCGAATCTCGCGTAGCTTTTGGCGGGCATTGGCAGCCGCCATCTCTACCAGTTGCTTCTTCTCGCCGCGTCGCGGCACGGTGATCTCGACCCGATGACCGCTCTTCTGCTGCAACCACGAAGCGATGATCATCGGCTCTTCGACATGATCGGCCAGCAACAGATTGGGCGGGATGCTAGGAGCATTCTGGTAGAACTGAGTAAGGAACGAAGTGAGTAGAGCCTCATCGCTCTCATCTTCAGTTCCTTGCAGAGTAAACGGTTCGGCGTTGATCAGTTTGCCGCCGCGAATGAAGAGCACCTGCACCACAGCGCTGCCATCTTCGCGGGCGAAGGCAATGACATCTTGATCAGCGTCAACCGTGCGCAACACCTGTTGCCGTTCAGAAATCTTTTCGATGGCTTGAATCCGGTCACGCAGGTAAGCGGCACGCTCAAATTCAAGTCGCTCGGCAGCTTCCTCCATTTGCGCGCGCAATTCACGCGCGATTTGATCACTCTTGCCTTCGAGGAACCGACATACGGCATCGATGGCCTGCCGATAGGCTTCCTTTGTCACCAAACCCGGCACACACGGCCCCAAACAACGGCGCATCTGGTAGTAGAGACAGGGCTTGCCGAGCTTGCGATGGCGGTTGAACTTGTCATCTTTGCATTCGTATGGCGGACGGAAGGCGAACAGGCGGTTGAGAATGTCGAGGGCCTGGTAGACGGAACCGGCGCTGGCATAGGGGCCAAAGTAGCGGGCGCCATCCTGAAGCACCTGACGGGTAGCAAAGACGCGCGGCCAGTCTTCGTTGACGGTCACTTTGATATAGGGATAGGTCTTATCGTCTTTGAGCAAAATATTATATGGTGGTCGATGCTGCTTAATCAGGTTCATTTCCAGCAGCAGCGCCTCTAATTCGCTCTGGGTGACGATAATCTCAAAATCGGCGATATGGCTGACCAGCCGGCGGGTCTTGCCGTTCAGACTGCGCGGAGAACCGAAATAGGACCGCATACGGTCGCGCAGCCGCTTGCTCTTGCCAACGTAGAGCAGGCGACCATTGGCGTCTTTCCAAAGATAGACACCCGGCTGTTCGGGCACTAAGCGAAGCCGCTCGAGAAAAGCGGCATGATCACGCACAGCGGTATAACTCAGATCCATACGAATTAGTATAACATCCTTGCGAATCTATTCAGGTATTATTCATTTTAATGATATATTGTCAACAGCGAGGGGGAGCAATGGCGCAGGATGGGTGGCACGAACGATTGAACCTGTCCTGCGCAAATTATTCTCAGGAACGGAATGCGGATGCTGACGTAACTATCCCCTCTTCTCGCGCATCGATACCGATGAGATACCGCTGATCAATCGGCGAAACCAGATCAAGAAACTCCATAAGGAATACGTTCATATGGCAACAACGATCCCTTCATCTCAGACAACAACGAAACGGCAGCCACGCCTGCGCTATTCGCCGCGCTGGATCGGCGCGGGGCTGGCAGGGAGTATTTTAGTCGGTCTCGCCAGCGTATATGGCGGACCAGTGGTCGTCGCAGCACTGGCGGGTGCGGGAGCGGTTGGAGCCGGATATGCCCTGGCGGTCGAACCGCGCCGGTTGCATTTACAAGCGTATACCCTGCATGTAGCCAATCTACCTGAAGGACTGAATGGTTTGACGATTGGCCAGTTGAGTGACCTGCATCTCGGTCATCGCTACAGTTTTGTAAATGCCCAACGCGCGATCGATCATCTGCTGGCAGCGCAGCCCGATCTGATTGCGCTCACTGGCGATCTGGTGCAGACCCGCTCAGCCATTGCCCGACTGCCAGAGGTGCTGAAACGGTTGCATGCGCCGCTTGGCGTCTACGCCGTGCCGGGCAATCACGACTACTGGGAGGGAATGCCCCACATTGCTGCCATACTGCGCGAACACGGCATTCACCTGCTGATCAACCGCCACCGGTTGATCGAACGTAACGGCGCGCGCCTGCTGATCGCCGGAGTCGATGACCATTGGGACGGCCAACCCGATCTGAACCTGGCGCTCGGTGGCGCACCAGCGCATGACTTCCGCTTGCTGCTGGCCCATTGTCCCGACATCGCCGACGAAGCAGCGGCGGCTGGCTTCCAACTGCAACTCTCAGGTCACACTCACGGCGGCCACGTGCGCATGCCCGGATTGGGACCGTTGTGTCTGCCACGTCACGGCTGGCGTTACGATATGGGTCACTTCCGTGTTGGCGCGATGCATCTGTTTGTCAGCCGAGGCGCAGGAGGTCTGCCGCTCCGGCTCGGCTGCCCGCCCGAAGTCAGTTTGCTCCGGTTACGTGGCGGCGACGGTTAAACTGACGACGAACGAAACGCCACATGGCTCGCACCCGACGATCGCACCACAAGAGCAGCAAGCCAATTGCCATCAGTGGAATGGCCGGCCAGAGATCGAACAGGGCAGTGCCGTGGCGAAACGCCGGTAGATTGGCGACCAGCCAGACGCAGAGCGCGCCTGCGTAACCAAACAGACCGGCTTTGATACCGACCATCAACGCTAGCGTCAGCAGGGCAAGCGGCCATCTGGCCGGATGTTCAGGAATATGACCAAACAAGAGCGGCACGATCAGAAGAGCCACTCCTGATATAGCCAGCGCAATTGCTATCCATCGGCGCAGACCGGTCGGTTGCTCGAATTCCAGTTCTTTACGGTAGGGCGGCGGCGATGGTGGGAGCAACTCGATCAGATTGACCGGCGGGGCAAAATCATAGCGTTGAGCCTGCCACGCCAACACCAGCCCGGATTGTTCAGCATGGGCAGCCAGCTCAGCAAGTTCGGGCAACTCAGTCAAAGGCGGCGGTAGCGCCGGTAGATCAGATGGCGCTGCCGGCAAATGCACTGCCATTGCTGCGGGCACGGTAAACCGCCGCTGAATGTAGATCGAGCAGAGGATACCATACACCTGTCGGCCCCGGTAGGGATCGACGAGCATCGCATCGCGTAGCGTCAGAGAGCCAAGCGCGCGTTGAATCCACGCCGTCAATAACTCATCAAGCAGGGCATGTCCGTCGGGATCAAGATTCGCATCAAAGTCGCCAGCGCGCAGACTGGCGCGGATCGCTTCCGGCGATTGAGTGCGGATTATCTCGATAACGCGCGCCCGATCGTAGCTGACGATAGCAGGTTGAATCATAGCTTTCGTCGCCATACACTGCTGCAATGACACAAGAAGACAACCATTGTCAGCGGCTATCCAACCTGATCCTGACCGGACAATCGGTGATCACCCAGCGTCATCAGGTGCTTCGCCAGCGGGCTAGCAGATCGGGCAGATCGGCAACAACCAGATCAGGCTGGATCGGACTGGTTACCACTTCTTCGGCAGTCGTCACACCGGTCAACACCAGTGCCGAGGGCATGCCGGCGGCAATTGCGCCGGCGATGTCGGTATCGAGTCGATCGCCGACGACCAGCGTTTGCGCCGGCGTCGCCCCCAGCATAGCCGCGCCGATCAGAAACATAGCCGGAGCCGGCTTACCGATCACCAGCGGCGTTACGTCAGTAGCGGCACTCAACGCCGCAGCTATCGCGCCAGCGCCGGGGATTAAACCCTCTTCACTGGGAAAGGTGCGGTCGGGGTTGGTCGAAATGAAGCGAGCGCCACGCCGAATGTGCAACGTCGCCTGCTTCAGTCGCTCATAAGTCAGGGTAAAATCGGCCCCCTGCACTACCAGCTCCGGCGCCTGATCATCTTCGACGAAATAACCATCGGCGAAGAGCGCCTCGCGCAAACCTCGCATCCCGACCACAAAGACGCGCGTACCAGGCGAATAGTGATCGCGCAGGTAACGAGCAGTAGCCTGAGCTGAAGTGATGACCCGATCAGCCGGCAAAACGATGCCCATTGCGGACAGTTTGGCCTCGTACTGTTGCGGTGTCATCGACGCATTGTTTGTTGCGCAGGCGAAGGCAATCTGACGCTCGGTTAGAAAACTGAACAGATCGGTCACACCGGGAAGCCGCGCCTGACCCCGGTAAAGCACGCCGTCCATGTCAAACAGCACTGCGCGGATCGTTTTAAGTGCGAGCATGGCAATCCTCAATCATCGCGCCCAACCTCAGGATACAGCGAAACCTGCACCCGTAAACAGCCTCCACCACGCCCTGCACCCTGAGATCGCCTACATCCGTTCTGGGGCGCGAATACCCAACAACGCCAATCCATTGCGCAACGCATTGGCAGTCGCTTCCACCAAACGCAGGCGAGCGGCGCGCAGCGCCGGCGTCTCGGCGCGCAAGACAGGGCACTGTTCGAAAAAGATCCCAAATTCGCGCGCAGTGGTGTAGCACCAATCAGCAATCACGAAGGGAGCGTAGCGCGCACCGGCTTCACGAACAGCCTCGTGCAACCGGGCCAGATGGCGGATCAGGCGCTGCTCGTTCGGATGAGTAAGGAGAGATGGATCAGCTTCGGCAAGCACTACGCCCTCGTCAAGCGCGCGACGCAAGATTGAACGGCAACGCGCGTGGGAGTATTGCAAATAGGCAGCGCTGTTCCCTTCAATTGAGAGCATCCGATCCCAATCGAGCGTAATGTTGCGCCGCGGATCCTGATAGAGATCGTTGTAGATAACCGCGCCAATGCCAACGGCTTCAGCAATATCAGCGCGCTCTGCCGATGACAGCTCAGGACTCTTGGCATCGACCAGCGCCCGCGCCCGCGCCACGGCCTCGTCGAGCAATGCCTCAAGATAGACCATATTCCCCTTTTTGGTCGAGAGGGGCTGGCCATCGGGTGTCGTGATGACACCGAAGGGCACATGCACTAGTTCAACATCACGACCGTACCCCATTGCGCGCGTGATAGCGAAAAGCTGGCGAAAATGCAGTTCCTGGCGCGCATCGACCACGTAAATGATATGGGAAGGGTTAAATTCCTGGATGCGGAACTTGATGGTTGCAATGTCGCGGGTCATGTAGACAGTGCCGCCATCGCTGCGCTGAATGATAAATTTCGGTAATGTATCGATTTCGGCAACGACAGCGCCATCAACATCGCGGAAGGCGGCTTCGGAACGCAATGCCTCTTCGATCACACCGGGCAACATCGACTCGTAGAAACTCTCGCCATAAGCGTAGTCGAACTTGATGCCGAGGCGATCGTAGTTGCGTTGCGCAGCCCGTAGCGACAGATCAACACACCATTGCCAGAGCGCGCGCGCTGTGGCGTCACCCTGTTCGAGCGCCAGCGACCAGCGTCGGGCCTCCGCCTCTAATGCCGGATCATCTTTCATCTCGGCGTTGTAGCGGGCATAGATCGCCTCAAGCTCAGCCATTGCCGCTTCGCCTTCGTTCTGCGGACGGCCATAGCGCTGGATCGCGGCCAGAATGATGCCGAATTGCGTGCCCCAGTCGCCTAGATGGTTATCACCAATCACCCGGTAACCGAGAGCACGGAAGATATGGACGAGCGACTGCCCGATGATTGTCGAACGAATATGACCCACGTGCATGCGCTTGGCAATATTGGGCGATGAGTAATCGATCACCACCACGCGACCTGCGCCATCAGCGACAGTGCCGTAAGCCGTGCCGGCCTGTTCGATCTCGTCTAACACAGCAGCCGCCAGGCGCTGGGGATGCAACGAAAAATTGAGAAACGCGCCGGTAGCAGTCACTTTGCCAATCAGCGAATCGGAAGATGGCGCAATGGCGGCTGCCAGATCGGCAGCCAGGGTAGCCGGATTGACCCCTAGCGCCCTGGCTGCTTTGAAAGCCACAAAGGTGCGATCAGCGGGAATGTTAGGTTTAGGTGTGGTAATCTCGATCAACTCAACCGGAACCCTGCCGGTCGCTGCGATGGCGTCTTTTATTTCGGTAATGAAGCGTTCAAGCGCATAGCCCATATTTCTGCCCCTTTATGCAATACCGGTCTTTAGTATACCGTATATCGCGATGATTGCGCGCGCAGGCGAACCGTTCTATCGTTCCTGACGATGACGCGCATGTTGAGTGGAATAGCACACGCGCGCAGGCATATACTGCGTGTGTGCTTGACGCGCATGGCACACAATGCATCGCATCCGTACACTGCACTCGATGAATGCCATGATTGAAACAAACAGTGCCTCATACGATCAGCGTTATTGCCTGACCAGCTTGGGCAATTACCCATGTCCTGCGCATCTGCCAGCTCATCGGCGCGCACCCAAATCCTGCATGCCGCCGTTGACCGGGGTGGCAGCCTCATCGCGTTCCACCGTTGACCGCTCGTTGCGCCAGGATGCCATCAGCGCAAGCGGGTTTGCACAGAGGTGACTATCGGCAAGCGCTCACGTCACTACGCCAGTAACCGGCAGAGTGCCAGAGATATTGACCGACATCGACAACAACGACGATGCGCAGGCAGGCAAGCCGATCGACAACATGGTTCGGCATCATACCGGTGAACGGCACTTCAGACGGTCGGCCACACCGTGGCTGGGTCGAAGGTCGGGGAGGCAGTACCTCTTACGGTCAGGTAGATGGACGATGATGCAGGGCAAACGCGCGCGATGGATTATCACCGAGCGGTTCTCCTGCCACCGACACGACAGCTCACCTGAGATTGCTTGCAACGGTAGAGGCACAGCAACAACACAGCCTGACGCGCAAAGGTATCGGCGATAGTGCTCGCCGACCGGATTCTTGTGGAGTCACAGGCAGACCACAAGCTTCTTGCGGCTAAATGTCGCGACTACCACTTGTTGGCAAATTGTCAGTCAGATGACTTCCGGGAAGCAACCGGGCAACAACAACCCGCGCAGACCATTTCAGATTTGAGCATCTCACAGAACAGGACAGATCGCCAGCTTAGGCCGGCAGGGATGGCGGCAGTTTCGGCGTATACTGCTCGACAAAGAAACCGCGCAGACGGCCACGAGCCGGATCAGGGCTGGTTTCGGTCGCGACAAGTTCGTGGCCACGCATATCGAAGGTGATGGTCTGCGCCTGACCAGGGCTGTTCATGTCGTACAGACTGATCACACCGGTATCGGGACCGGTTTCATCGTAGCCAATTGCCAGAACCTGATGGTTGTCGAACGGCGAACGCGAACTGCCAACCAGACAGATCGGCCATGGATCACCGGCATTAATCCGGGTTTTGAGCGCGCGCCATTCGGCTTTAGTGCGCTCGAGCAACCAGCGAGGGCCGGCAAACGGCAACGGCAGATGCAGCATGATCATCCAGGTTAGCAGTTGAGGCGCATTGATTATGAAACTCTCGACTTGCCGTTGCCAGAGATAATCGCGCAAAGCGCGCGAACGGGGCGAGTCATCGAGCGGGAGATCGTTACGGTCACGTCCGCGTGGCAGCGGCACACCAGCGCGAAAGTAGTCGGCGGCGACAAACGCCATCCCACCGCACATGCCGTAGTGCGTTGGCAGATGAGCATCCGCCCACATGTCGGCGACTCGTTGCACCATCCCACTGATGTCAAAGCCGCCAATCGCTGCGCGCACATCACGAGCTGCGGCCTGCGCCGAACGGCTGAGAGTCTGGCGCAACTCAGTCATCTGTTCTGGCAGGAGTGGCCAGGCATTGACGAAAGCGAAGCCATGTTCTTCTGGGCGAAACGCTGTATGCGGCATACCACCACCTTACCTCTGTGAAACAGAGATTCGGCAAACCCGCCTGAAACGCGCGGTCGTCAGCGTTGCGCCCTTCTACGGCCAGGTTAACGTCACCTCGACATTGAGCCGATCGAGCGCCACACCAGCATACCGACTCAAGCCAATCTTTTCGATCACCGGCGTCACCGGCTGGCCTGCCACCGCCATCGTCACCTCCTCGCCGGCTTCTGGTGGTAACATCAAGCGCACATACGCCATGCGACCACTGCCGGTTACCTGCAAACGCAAGGTCTGGCCGTCACGGTGCCAGCGATAGGCGACATAGCCATCAGACGCGGGATAGCGAGCTACAACGTATGCCTGCATGATAGCAGATTCGACCGGCCAGCGCGGGCTGATAATGACATCATCATACCGGCTGGCTTCATCTGTAATACCGGCCAGCCCTTCAAACAAGGCGCCGAGCATTGCGCTTGCGCCCCAACCGTCAGTTGGAATGGTATCGGGGCCAGAGATGCCAGGCCGACCATCGGGGTAGTACCAGAGGTATGAGGCATTGGTCAGGCGCAACAGATTGGCATAGCGGCGGAGAATGTCGAGACCATACGGCTCGAAGCCAACCGTAAAGGCGCCGCGGGCCAATTCACCGCCGACCAGTGGCATAATCCCGCCATTGACATACTCACCTGGCTGCTCACCCTTGCCGCCGGCCATCCCGAAACTACCCGGTGGAAACGGTGGATCGATGCTGTACCATTCGGCAAAGGAGCGAGAGAAATCACGTCGCCCGTAGTAGCTCTCAACAATGGCCTGGGCTTGACCGACAGAAAGCACCCGGCGGTTGAGAGCATAAGCGTTTGAGAGACTCAACTGCTCGGCGGCATCGACACCTGTCGGGGTAAAAGTCGGGTCTTCGGGAATGAAGTGGGTAAAGAAGCGACCATTCCAGGCCAGAGCATTCAACCGCTGCATAATCTCATCGGAGAGGCGAAAATAACGTTCCCCCCGCTCAGGATCGCCAACCCGCTGCTCGATGCGGGCCAGCAAAAAGAGCGCGTAAGCCAGACCGGTATTGTCACCGTGAAACGTGCCCCAGATGGTGTCTGGCTCAATCCAATGGCGCGGCGCTGGTTTTCCATCAGGACTGATGGTTGTCGGGCCATAAGCAAAATCCCACATGTCAATCGTGTAGGGGCGGCGCACCAGACCGCGATCGGCATTCCAGCGCAGGGGATTCGTGGTGATATACTCAACTGCCCGCCGCAAGGCCGGCAGATGACTGCGGAGCCATTCGTCATTGCCGGTCATCTGCCATGCTTCGTACACGCCCTGAATGTAGAGAAACTCTACATCTGACTCGACCTCTTTGCGGAATGCTTTGACATAGCGTTCAGGATAGTCGATCACGTCAGGCAAACTGCCATCAGGCAACTGGGCATCACGAAAGGCATCAAGCAGGCTGGTGACATCTTGCTCAAAATACCGAAAGCCCCGCCCCTGATAGACGTGATCACGCAACCAGAGCAAGGGGTTATCAGGGGAGCGATAGCCGCTGATGAAACGACCATTAAGTTCGTAGCTCACCCGCGCTTCTGCCATCAAGCGACGAATCCGGGGATAGAGTGAATCGATGTCACCCTGACCACTGACAAGCGTGGTTTGGGCATCGAGAGTCACAATCTGGCTCTGCGCGCCGGCCAATTGGCCATCGATCAGCGCTACCGCCCATTGCGGACCGAGCACACCTCCGGCGGGCAAGGCAATCTCGCCACTCCCATCGACGATCAGGGCCGTTCCCTGCGCGACCAGATTGGCGGCGGCGTCGTAAAGCTGAACGGTCACCATTCCATCATAACCGGGCACCTGCACGGTGATTGCCACCGGTTGTAGCGGTTGCACCGGCTGCGCCGATAGCGCCGATGTGAGCGCTGCTCGCTGCGGCGCCGGCGGCATATCGATCACCGCCGCCGGAGTGTGCGCCCGCCAGTCGGCAGGCAACTGTTCAGCCACTGCCCCGCCATTCTCTAGAGCAACGATCTTGATCGTGTTGAAATACTGCACAAGCGCATTATCTACCCAGCGCGGTTCACCGAGCGGCGGACCGATCCGCGCACCACCCGCAGCCTGCCAGGCGCTGCGAAATGGTTCATTGAGCTGATCGGACGATGGCGGGATGAACGAATTGCAACTGGACAGCAGGAAGATGACGATAAACCATGCGATAAGCTGCTTCATGGCCGGCAATTATAGCCGAAATTCCCCAAAAGGTTGCATAGAAAGAGCTGACCACGTATACTGGTAATGCATTCCACAACGCCGGTCAAGACCATGACAGCGAGGCTTGCCTGACCTGGGTAAAATTGTTGCAGATACACCCTTGCGCGACAGTATCTGAGCGCCTAACAGCGGAATGATCTGGTCAGGTTGCGCTGGCATAGCGCGCAAGACAGCTACCACCCACCATCTTCACCACAGCGCCTCTGGAAGAGGAAGGAGCTACTATGTCAAGCCTGCCCGTGATCTTCATTCCCGGTTTTACCGGTTCATTCAACCTGCCGGTGTTGCTCGACTGGCGTGGCCCCACATTGAACGGCTGGAGCTTTCCCCCGTTTGTCGATTACGGCAAGTATTTGTTGCAAGCTTTTACCCAGGCTGGCTACCGCCGTAACCGCGATCTCTTCGTTGCCTTTTACGATTGGCGCAAACCGGTTGAAGAGAGCGCGCGACGATATCTGGTCGGCTGGATCGACCGGGCAAAGAAGGCCGCCAACGCCAGCAAAGTGATTCTTATCGGCCACAGCATGGGTGGGCTGGTGGCGCGTAGCTATATTCAATCGCCAGAGTACCTTAGCCGGAACGATGTTGCTCGCTTGATCACCCTCGGCACTCCACATCGCGGGTCGGCGGAAGCGTACACCGCCTGGGCTGGTGCCGAACCGCATACCGACGAGACGTTACGCACCGTTTTTGCTGTCTATTTGTGGTATCTCCGTCATATTCACCCGATTCAAACTGAACTAGACAAGGTGAAGACGATCCAGACTCAGGTGCCCGGCGCGCGCGATTTGCTGCCAATTGAAGATTATTTGCTCAGTGGCAATCCACCGCAGCTTAAGCCAATTGCCAGCATGAATAACCGCAATCTGTGGGGCGAGATGATCAATCAAAGCGCAACTGTAACGACCCTGACCCAGCGCGTCGCGGTGACGACCATTACCGGCGTTGGGTTTAATACCCTCAGCGCAATTCTGGTCGGTCCACCGCCAGCCGATCATCCGCTGCGGTACAGCGATGGCATCCCGCTCAATCGGATCTATGACGCGCAAGGTGACGGCACAGTCTTGCAGCGTATGGCAACCGTAGCCCATGCCAACAACCTGCCACCGCTGGCGATCAGCCATGGCGCATTACCTGACAGTCCACAGACGCTAGAGCTGATCTTCGGCGAGCTAGGGATCAGCCCTGCCGTGCTCGGCGCTGCGCCCGCTGTAGCGCCATCATCCCCCACGCCGCGGCTGCTGATCATGACGGCGTCACCGGTCACGGTCGAAGTCGAGACGCCATCCGGCCCACCAATTGCGCCTGTCGGCGTGCTGGGCGCAGGAACAGGCCGCGCGCCGCGCCGACGGCAACGACGTATGAAGGGGCACAATTACGGCCATGCCGGCAAGGCGCTAAATCTGATCGTTATCGATAATCCAACAGCCGGCGATTACCGGATGGTTGTTCATGGCACTGATTACGGTCATTTCACAGTAGGTACCATGCTGATCGGCATGGGTGAGCCGCCGGTACTCGGCGGTGTCGGCGCAAGCGCAGCGACCGAACCGACGATCACCACTATCGAAGGCGATATTGCCCGCGAAAGCGATCTCTTCTATACCGTCACCCTGCGCAGCGCCACCGAAGCGCCCCAAATCAACTTCGACGCTCGCGCCACGATGATGAATGCTATCGAACGCCTGGGTGCCGCGATGCGCGATCAGGGCGGCATATTAGGGGCAGCGCCGGTCGCGGATGAACGCCTGAGTGGCGCACTCAGCGGCGATCCGACCATGATCGACGCGATGATGGCAGCGCCGCCAGATCAACGCCGTCAGATGATCAATAGTCTGATTGAGCTGTGCCAGACTATAGCCGGTGACGAGCGAGAGCGGGCGCTGGCGATCATTACTGCTCTCAAACAGGTGCGCACAGGCGGGTAATAGACTGCAAGGGGGCGTAGGGTTCTTGCGCCCCCTTGCTTGAAATGTCAGGCTCACTTACACAGAATCTCGCGCGCAGCGCTCCGGTTGGCCCAGATGTGAGCATTATTGTACCGGTTCGGCAGTTACTTCCACTGTGATCACTCCCACATCTACCGTGCCCTGATTGGGTACCTCAACCGGCACTTCCCAAGCAACCCCGGACAGAGCAACATACAGCATCTGGCGGCCTGAGGGCACGTCGGGCAGCGCAAAGCTGCCATCGTCAGCTACCGGAATTTCGGTTGGGTTCGCCAGCGTGAAGACAACAGCGCCAGCAGTAGGGGCAGCAACACGCCCAACAATTGTGCCGCGACCACCGGGCAGCGCGATCAGGTTGCTGCGCCATAATGCAACTGCTCCCATCACCAGCAGAACAACGATTAGCGCCATGATAGCGATCCGCACGATACGCCGACCCTGACCAGGGGGGATCAACGGCGGTTGCCACTTCACGTAGTAATCAGGATCGACCGGACTGCCTGCCGGCGGTTGAGAAGGTGGTTCTGGCGTGCTCATAGCTATACCTCGCTAGACATTTCAGGGAGTAGACGCAATCGTGTCGGGCCTTGACTCCATCACAGTTCGAGGGCACTGCGGAATCGAGTTTTCCAGTTCGCGAAAACGCAATGTTGCAGGACCTCACGCTCCATCACGGTCGCTGAACCCGTAGATCGTCGAAACAGGCGCTCGACGCATCCCAACTGCGAAAACCGATTCCACCGCTGGTGAAGCTACTGTCACGCGCCTGCACCACCGGTTGACCATCGACATAGGCAGTGAAGGTATCGCCGCGCACTTCCACCCGTACCTGGCGATCGGTGCCATACCAATCGTAGCCTGGAGCATCACGCCGGGCAATCGGCATTGACAACTCATTGCCATTCACCCATTTGCGAATGATGAAGGCGCCTCGGCCATACCCCGGATCGTACTGAAAGGAGTAGCCGTTGAATTTCGCCCCTCCCGAATCCCGGAAGAAGATGCCGTATCCATTGCCTTTGGTGATGCGAGCGAGATCAACGTTGATCACGTAATCATTGCGTTCAAGCGGGCGATAGATGCGTCCTGGGCCGTCGATACAGAGGCGACCATCCCGGACCTGCCAGCGTCCTTGCAAGACTGACCAGTCATCGATCTGAGAAAAATCATCGTACAACAGATCGCCACATTCCACCCCAAAAGTACTCGCGGCACGGCAAAGCGCGTCACGCGCCCCTTCTCCGGTGAGCGTTAACCCCGCCACCACGACTGCTGCTACCAGCCCCAGGAGGAGCGCTAACTCGACAAACGACTGACCGGCGTTACTGGCGCAATCCTGTTTCATAGTGACGCCTCCTGTGAACGAACGCGAAGAGGAGAGGCGCAGGCGCGCAGCGATGTGTGAAAGTGGCGTCAAGTGGCATGGTGATTTGGCTCTGATCAGGTAACCTTACCGCTTCGTGATCGCAACCATATGATCACTGTGCGTCAGGCATTCTCCTCTGTCCAGACACGCACCCGGTTGCTGTGAAATGTGCTCTGTCCACCCAAATCGGCCAGCGCGTCAGAGGTCGTCCAGTTGACGTTACGACCATCAGGAGAGAGACAGGCCCAATGACCTTTTGCGGCGAAGACAACTCCCACCGGCACATTGTCACTGATAACAGCGCGCAGTCGGCATTGACCACGTTCGTTTCCAACTGTAACCGTATCGCCATCACGAATTCCGCGCAGCGCGGCGTCAGCAGGGTTCATCTCAAGGACAGGCGGCCCCTCTTTAGCGCGCAGACTGGGCTGATTGGCCAGGCTCGATGAGACAAAGTGATGCGGCGCTGCCGAGATGAGCGTCAACCAGCCCTCGGTTAGCGGATGGTTCACATACTCGGTCGGCGGTTCATAGTACGGCAAGGGATCGAGGCCCTGCGCCGCCATAGCTGCGCTCCACAATTCTACTTTGCCCGATGGTGTGGGGAAATGACCATCAGCAAACGGCACTTCCGTTTCTGGAGTGAGCGCCAACCGTACCGTACCCTCGCGTTGCAAACGTTCATAGGTTATACCGGCGAAAAAGGGATTGCGCGCCCTGGAAGCGTCAAGCACGCCGCGAATCGCTTCTTCAGCACTCTCGTGCAACCACGGCTCGGTATACCCCATGGCAGTCGCCAGTAAACGGCTCACATCCCAATTGCTCTTTGCTTCACCTAACGGCGCAATTGCCGGCTGGTTGAGAGTCAGGTACCGGTGACCATAGGCGCGATGCAAATCGAGATGTTCGAGCTGACTGGTCGCCGGCAGCACAATATCGGCATAGCGCGCAGTATCGGTCATGAAGAGGTCATGCACTACGGTGAAGAGATCTTCGCGGCGCAAACCCTGTTCGATCAGGCCGGCATTGGGTGATGACGCGAGCGGATTGGCGCAGTAGACAAAGAGTGACATGATCGGTGGATCGGTCACTTCACCGGTAAGCGCTGCGCCTAGCCGGTTCATATTCACCGCGCGCGGCGGAGGCGGGCATTCTGAACGGTGTCCAACCGCTTCTCCATCCCACGCCGCATAGCCGCCGGTCGAGTAGGCCAGACCACCGCCACGCACACCGTACTGACCGACCACTGCCGGTAGACACAGTAAGGCGCGGAAGGTTTGGCCGCCATTTTGATGGCGTTGAATACCGTCGGCAGTCTTAATTATCGCCGGTTTAGTCGTAGCATAGCGGCGGGCAAGATCAACAATGGCCGCGACAGGCAAGCCGGTGATTGCCGCGACCCGCTCTGGATCGTATTCGGCAGCCCGATTACGTAGCTCGCGCCAACCGATGGTATGGGCTTCCAACCAGGCTTCATCATGCAAATTCTCGGCAAAGATCACGTGCATCATGCCAAGGGCCAGCGCGCCGTCGGTTGCAGGCTGGATCGGCAGATGCAGATTAGCCGAACGGGCAGTGGCAGTGCGGCGCGGATCGATAACAACGACATACGCCCCGGCGCGTTGAGCCTGACGAATAAAGGGCATCGCATGTGGGCCGGCGCTAGCCGGGTTGTGCCCCCAGAGGATGATCAAGCGGCTATGGCGCAAATCCTCATAATCAGGACTATAGCGCGCGCCGAGGGTGGCATAGACCGCGGCGTGGGCCGCAGCGCAACAGATGGCGCGATCCAGGCCACTGGCCCCCATGCGGTTCCACAACCGGGCATCGACAATGGCAGTCTGCAACAGACCGAGCGTGCCACTGTAGGAATAGGGCAAGATCGCGGCGGCGCCGCACTCGGCAATGATCGTCTGCCAGCGCGTTGCAATCGAGGCAATCGCCTCATCCCAACTGATCCGCTCCCATTGCCCGCTCCCCTTCGGCCCCACGCGCCGCAGTGGGTAGAGCAATCGGTCGGGACTGTACACCCGCTCGAGGTACGGACGCACTTTTGCGCACAACCAGCCTTGCGTGACAGGGTGATCAGGGTCGGCGTAAAAGGCAACGGCGCGGCCATCACGCACTTCGGTGATGGTGGCGCAGGTATCGGGGCAATCGTGCGGGCAGCAACCGCGAACAAGCGTGGTAGTCATAGCATCTTTTCCTGACATTCACTTTTATCAATCGTATTGTAGCACCGGCACGAACCGTAGAGAAGCCGGTAAGCGGCAGACTGAACAACAACCTGTGATGCCAGCGCAGTCGTCAGGTGAACTGGTTAGACAGCGAGAGTATGCCTGACAGGCCCACCATTGCAATCGATCTGACCGGCCTCATCGACATATCCCCATCATTTCCACGACCGGGCATCGTAATGTGGATAACTGGCAGGATATTGTGGATAATTTTTGCATATCGGTGGATTACAGATCGATGACAACGCTAAGGCTACCCTGCGAACCATCAGCTCATCTCGATAGACTCCTCAGATTACTCCTTCTGCGCATCACTACCCCGATCACTTTCACTTTGCAGGCAATTTGTGTTATGCTTGGCAATAGAATCAAACCACTGCATACAGGCCATATTGCCGGTAATCTATGACCCTGATCGTGTTTGAAGACGAACTCTGGCACCACTTCGCCACTCTGGTGCAGGCGCGTCCGGTCTTCGAGTTGCGCTGTGGCGCATTTACCACCCGCGAGCGCGCCGCTGCCTTCCTTAATCGACCGGCGCGTGGTCTGTCTCGTCCCCACCTCATGCCGCACTTCGGACCGCCGGGAGGTCTGGCCGAACTGCTGGCAACGAGCGACCCGATCCTGTTTGTCAATGGACGAGCGCTCAATCTTGAGTGGTTGCCGGCCCTCGATTGTGAGCCGGTCAACACTGTCTATCTGGTCGGCGACACATTGCTTGGCGCGCGCGTATCGCCAGCGCTGGCCAGCGCCATCATCTACTACTTGCGCGAGCAGCAAGCCACCATCGCTCGCGATGAGCTACTCCGATTTGCGCGGGTCGTCGAGCCACAGGTGACAGCGGCACTGTTGAATTACCCCTGGGATTTGATCACCCAAGCAGGCGAGCAATTGCTCCGTGATGAGCCATTGCTGGCTCGTCGTTTACCTCGCCTGACTGTCGATCTGCCCCATGTTATCACGCACGGCCAGCGTGTGTACGTTGATCCGGGAGCGCAGCTTATCGGGCCGGTGGTACTTGATAGTCGCGACGGGCCGGTTTTTGTGGAAGCGGCCCAGATCGAACCGTTTAGCTACATCCAGGGGCCGGCCTACATCGGGCCGGGAACGCTGATCGCGAGCGCGCGCATCCGCGCCGAAACCTGTCTTGGCCCGGTCTGCCGGGTCGGTGGCGAGGTCGAGGCGTCAATCATTCAAGGCTACTCCAACAAGCATCACGACGGCTTCCTCGGTCATAGCTGGCTGGGCGAATGGGTGAATATCGGCGCGATGACTACCAATTCCGATCTCAAAAACAATTATGGCTCGGTGCGGGTGCTGCTGGAAGGGATTGGTCAGATCGATACCGGCATTCTCAAGTTGGGATGCTTTCTGGCCGACCACGTCAAGCTCGGCATCGGGCTGCATCTCACCGGCGGCACGATGATCGGCACCGGATCGAATGTCTTTGGCATGCACAGCGCTCCCAAAAACGTGCCCCATTTTACCTGGGGTGGGGAGGTCTTTCGCGAATACCGGATCGATACGATGATCAGCGTAGCCCGCATCGTCATGGCTCGCCGCAAACGTGAATTAACCTCGAGTTATGAGCAGGTATTACGCAAAGCCTTTGAGTTGACCCAACCAAGCCGCGATGGTCTGGGGTGAGTGATGTCGTTCCGTCAATTGCCCAGTGTTGACGCCCTTATCCGCGCTGCAGGCACGGCATACTCCGATGTGCCCCATGAATTGGTGCGCGATGCGGCGCGGACAGTACTGGCACAGGCGCGCGCATCGATTGCCGCGGGCGCTTCGCCACCAGATCTAACGGCGCTGGTCGCGGCAATCCACAACGAGTTAGCCACCGTTCTTACCCCCAGCTTGCGCCCGCTCATCAATGCGACAGGAGTGGTGATCCAAACCAACCTTGGTCGGGCGCCGCTCAGTGAAGCGGCCCGTGCCGCCATGCAGACCATTGGCGCCGGTTACAGCAATCTTGAATACGATTTGGCAGCGGGCGAACGTGGTTCACGCCACGTCCATCTCGAATCGCTCTTAACTCGACTGACCGGAGCGGAAGCAGCACTGGTAGTAAATAACAACGCGGCTGCGGTATATCTGGCGCTGATCGCTCTCGCTGCCGGGCGTGAGGTGATCATCTCGCGAGGTCAGGCGGTTGAAATTGGCGGCGGCTTCCGCATTCCCGATGTGTTGCGGGCGAGCGGCGCCATGTTGGTTGAAGTTGGCACCACCAATCGCACCTACAGCCACGACTACGCCGCCGCCATCACCGAACGCACCGCGTTAATCCTGCGTGTCCATAGCAGTAATTTTCGCCTGATCGGGTTTGTCCACGAACCATCCCTGGCCGAACTGGCTGCCGTTGCTCACGAGCACAGCCTGCCACTCCTCGATGATCTCGGTAGTGGCACCCTGATCGATACCCGCCAGTTTGGGCTGCTGGCCGAACCGACTGTGCAAGAAAGTGTAGCCGCCGGCGCCGATCTGGTCACCTTCTCGGGCGATAAGCTGCTCGGCGGGCCACAGGCTGGAATCATCGTTGGCCGGCGCGATCTGGTTAGCAAGTTGCGCCGCCATCCCCTTGCCCGCGCATTACGCATCGACAAGAGCACGATTGCCGGACTGGCCGCAACGCTGTATAGCTATCTGCGCGGCACGGCATTACGCGAAATACCGGTCTGGCAACTGATCAGCACGCCGCTGGCCGACCTCCAACAACGGGCAGAAACGCTTGCAATCAGGCTCAATGCCGCCGGCATTCCAGCCTGCGCAGTTGCCTGCGAGAGCGCGGTAGGCGGCGGATCACTGCCCGGCGCTACCCAGCCGAGCGCCGGCGTGGCCATTTCACCTGTTGTCGGCAACGCGACTGAACTGGCTTCCCGGCTGCGTGCCGGCAGACCACCGGTAGTCGCGCGGATCGTCGATAAGCAGGTCTTGTGCGATCTCCGCAGTGTCTTTCCCGGTGAAGATGAGATGCTGGCTACTGCGCTCATGAATGCGTGGCAAGCGCTGCAATAGATATGGGCGGGAAAAATCTGAGCGCCTGCGCTCAGCCGGTAGACGTTGCCCACACTCTGCCGAAGCAACGATGGATGTCAGGGCATCATACGGAAGGTCAACCTATGAAGATCGTCGGTCTCCTGCTGGCCGCTGGCCTGTCATCGCGAATGGGGCAGCCCAAACAGCTACTCGCCTGGCGCGGGCAACCTCTGGTGACGTATGTTGCCCGGCAAGCGCTTGCCAGTCAGCTTGCCGGCCTCACGGTTGTGGTAGGAGCCAGCGCAGATCAGGTACGGGAAGCCTTGCGCGAACTACCGGTCACGATTATCACTAACCCTAGCTATCAGGAAGGTCTTGGCACATCGCTTGCCGCCGGTCTGCGCGCGCTGCCAGCCGACAGTGATGCGGCTATGGTTTTGCTGGTCGATCAACCACTCGTCACGACACGTCTCATCGACGAATTGATCGCTGCCTATCACGCCGCCCCAGATGCGCTGGCCCTGGTTCCAACGTATCAAGGTCAACGCGGCAACCCGGTCATAATTGCAGCTCCTCTGTTTGCCGAACTCCAAACCCTGCGCGGCGATACCGGCGCGCGCGCCATCTTCAACCGCCACGCCGAACGCATTGTCTGGCACGAGGTTGCCGATCCGGCAATCGTGATCGATGTCGATACGCCAGAAGCCTGGCGCTCGCTCACTGACTGAAGCCCGCTGGACAGCATGTCCATGTCGGCAGATAATGCGCAGGCGCCAAACCTGACAAACCGTCGCCAAGGTATGGTATAATTGCGTGATGTCACGCGGGAGCGGAGATGGACAGACGCTCCCAATAGTCTTTCTGTTCCGCCGTTGCGCCTGGAACGCGCCGCCGGGTGAGAAGCGAGCGGAACGTCACCAGAGGAGGATTGTGTGCGCGATCGTCGTCGAGAGTACGAACTGGTCATCATCATCAGCCCGCTGTATGCCAACGAAGAGGGCATCACGGCCAATATCGACCGCATCAAGCAGACCGTCGAGCAACTAGGCGGTCAGGTTAACACGGTGAGCCAATCGTCACCGTGGGGGCGCCGCAAACTGGCTTACCCGATTCGCGAGTATGTGACCGGCGAAGCCAGTCGCCGCAGCTTCACCGAAGGGTACTACGTCTTCTTCACCTTGACTCTGAGCGCGTCGAAGGTTGCCGAGCTGGATCGGGCAATTCGGCTGAACGATAACATTCTGCGCCATCTGCTGGTGCTGGTGGAATCCAAAGCGGCGCCGCCACCCCCGATCGAGCCTGAGACTGAGTCTGAGGAAGAGGAAGAGCCGGCATTGAGCGACGAATAGAGTAGCCGACGGCGTGCCGGCAGACAGATCGCAACATTGACGCGAGTCAGCAACGCTTATGCGCGAAGCACAAGTCTGCTGACCTGCACTTCGGCGGGGGTAGCGTAAAAACAGATGATGCAACTGTTTGAGCACGTTCCCTACCCCCGCTTGCGCGGTCAGATTGCCGGTTGCACATCGTTCTGGAGGGTGCTATGGCGCGTGATTTGAACAAAGTGCTTATCATTGGTCGCCTTGGCGCCGATCCAGAGCTGCGGTATACCGCTACCGGCACGCCGGTTGCCACGTTTCGGGTAGCCGCTGGTCGTCAGTGGCGTGATCCTGACGGTCATCTCCACGATGAAACCGAGTGGTTTCAGGTTGTCGCATGGAATCGGTTAGCAGAAATCTGTAGCCAGTATCTCAGGCGGGGAGCGCGGGTTTATGTGGAGGGTCGGTTACAAACCCGCGCGTGGGAAGATGCCCAAACCGGTCAGCCACGTTCGCGCGTTGAGGTGGTTGCACAAGATGTTATCTTGCTGGATCAGCGTGAGTCGCGAGAGGCTCGCTCGGAAGACGTGCCACCGCCGCCTCGTCGGGAACCGCCACCGGATATTGGCGATGATGATATTCCATTTTAGCCTATGTCACAAACACCAAAGCCGCCTCGTAGCGCACCGTCGTCGGCGCCAGCTCCCGCGCCGCGCCGCCCTTCGCGCCGTCGTCTCGAAGAAGAGCAGCGCCAGCGCCTGATCATTATCGCAACGGCCAGCGCGCTGGCGATTGCGCTGATCGCAATTGTAAGTGGGGTCATTTACGAACAGCTCTGGATCCCCAGCCGTCCAGTTGCGCAAGTCGGCGCAACCACGCTTACCCGCAGCGACTACTGGCGCGAGCGACGCCTCGCTTACGCGCGCGAGATTTATCAAAACTTTCAGTTACTCGACCTGTTCGGCGCAAGCAGTCCGCAGCTTGCCCAGCAATTTCAGGGGCGAAGTATCGTAATCGATCAACAAATTCGGGCTTTGCGTCGCGCCGAGATTGAAGAGCGGATTGTCTCGGAATGGATTGATCGTCAGATCAAACAGCGCGCTGCTGCCGACTTTGGCATCACGATCAACGACGATGCTGTAAAGCAAGAGGCAGTGGCCGATCTGGCGTTCATCTTCATTCCACCACCACCAGAACCCACACCTACGCCCGATCCGAACGTGACACCGGAACCGACAATTGACCCGGCGGCTACAGCCACTCCCGAACCGACTGCAACGCCTTCGCCGACGCCGGGGGGACCAACCCCTACTCGCGAACCGTCGCCGACTCTGGCCCCAACCTTCACGCCAGTGCCAACGCCACTGCCAGCCGAAGCGCAGGTTCAGTTCGATCAGATTATTGATGAAATCTATCGCCGCTATGAGTTGGAATTGATCGTAACCGAGACCAGCCCAGAACTAAGCAAAGACGAGTTTCGCGAGGCACTGCTGTCACAGTACCGTGAACGGTTGCTCAACGATGAGATTCAAGCCCGCCTCGTGCCGGAAGAAAGTTTCACTGCCAGCACAGAAGTGGAGCGAGTCCAGGCGCGCCAGATTTTGATCGCCGTCAACCCGCCGGCTGAAGCTACAGCAGAGCAGATCGAGGCGGCATTTGCCGCTGCTTTGCCAGCCGCGCAAGACATCGTGGCGCAACTGCGCGCCGGGGCCGATTTCGCTACCCTGGCAGCCGAACGGTCTGATGACATCGGTTCACGCGACAACGGCGGCGACATCGGCTCGTTTGATCGCAATGGCTTTGCCGATAATGGCGCCACCTATCCGCCAGAGCTGGTAGAAGCAGCCTTCTCGTTGCCGGTTAACCAGATTAGCGATCCGATCCGCACTCAGTTTGGCTGGCACATTCTCGAAGTAACCCGCCAGACGATCCCGTCGAAAGAGGATCAGTTGCAGCGGGCGCGAACCGAGGCATTTGACCGCTGGATCGCCGAGCAACGGGCAGCAGCGGATATCCGGCGCTTCCCTGAGCCGACCCCAACACCAACGCCATTCCCGACTGAACCGGCGCCAACGATTGTACCGACCTACCTGCCCGGCCCGCCGACGCCGATCCCGACGCCAACCCTGGAGCCAACAATCGAGGTTACGCCAGAACCAACACCAACAGCGACGGTGACACCATAAACGTGTGGCGCGCCAGAGCCGGCTAGCTCTGGCGCGCCGGGCCTGCGGCAGTGTCATCACGATTGCACACTTGCTAATGACTGCCATTTCACACTGACAAAGCCTAGAATCACTACTGTTCCTTACCTATGCAACGCTGGCGTCCCGTTCCAACAGCTCGCATCTGGATTGGTTTCGCGCTCACCATTATCAGCCTGGTGGGAGCAATTGGGCTGCTGCTACGGCTCAGCACAACCCTTACCGGCCCAATCGAACAGTGGCCGATTAATGGGTGGTTATTCGTGGAGGTCGTGGTGGCGCTCGCTTTGCTGACGCTGGCCGTCGCCTTCCTCTACCGCACCGGCGCTGCGCTTACACTCCGTTACAGCATTGACCGCAATGGTCTCTACATCCAGTGGCTGGGTAGCCACGCTACCATTCCTCTCAATCTGATTGATCGGATTGAGCAAGGGGCGCTGGCGATAAGCGATTGGCGCGCCGTCCTGTCCAGCATTGGCTACTATCATGGCCGGGTCAAAACCCTCGATGGGACGATTATTCACCGCTTCACCACGCGACCACTTGCTGAAGCGCTGGTTATCTATGCCAATGGTGAAGCATATGCCATCTCACCGGTTGACCCAGCCGGCTTTGTGCAAGAACTCGAACAGCGCCGTCGTCTCGGCGCGATCCAAACACTGACACCGGGCATCGAAGTAGCGAGGTTTCTGGTCTACGACTTCTGGGCCGACCCGGTAATACGACAACTGTTGTTCACAACCATCATCCTGAACCTGCTGCTATTCGGCGCCATAGCGGCTATCTATCCGAACCTGCCGCCACAGATTGAATGGCGCGGCGATCAGATTGGCGCCGCAGCCGAACTTGCGCCGCGAGCGCGAATCTTCTTCTTGCCGATAGCGGCAGCGCTTACCGCGCTTTTTAATGTGATCGGCGGCCTAATCGTATACCGACACAGTCCACTCGCCGCCCGACTCTGGCAAGGATTTTCTCCGGCAGTTCAACTCTTCTTTGCGATTGCGACCATTGCAGTGCTACGCTCGTGAACTCTGGTTGCGATGACCATCGGGTTGGCAGATTGGTGGGCCAAACATGCCCACTCAACGCGCTATTGCACAGATGCGCAAGGAAAACCGGATTGCGCCACCAACCTGCCACGATCCGGGCAATGGCGGCTGCAACCGTTGCCGTCATAGCGTCTCGACTACCGGACGGTCGATTTGCTCACTGCCAGGCACCTTCGCGCATCGATGCGACATTGTTCGTCCCGCCCCAGACCAGCGCAATAGTTCGTGGAAACGCGCGCGAGTCTGACCTCGCGAGATCAGGCAATTGGTTGTCTTGACAATTTTCCCTATCGCATGCTACGATCTCCACTATCGAACGGGAATTTTTCCACATAGACGGTTTCACGCTGCGTCAGAGCAATATCGTAACCTGTCGAACTGACATAACCGTCTTCCGGCTGTTTCGCACAACCATCATCTGCACATCATCAGGTCAAGCGTCGTCCTGTATCCACCCGAGGAGAAAGGAGGAGTAGGAACAGTCAATTAACACAAATGTGAGTCACTTTGCTCAGGAGGCGATAGCATTCTATACGCAGCGCATACCGCTCTGAAAACCCCGCTTCGATAGGATCCTCAATATGGAACAGATGTAACTTAAGGAGTGTCGCGATGAATCTGCTTCGCTGGCGTCACTCGCTCGTCCTCGCCCTGCTTTTCGGCCTGCTGTTACCAATCCTGGCAGCCTGCGGCGGAGGTTCAACTCCTGCCGGGCAGCCAACGACAGCTCCGGCTGAGCAACCCACTGCCGCGTCACAACCCACTGTCGCGCCACAACCCACTGCCGCGCCGCAACCCACTGCCGCGCCGGCGCTCGGCACGGCGCAACCGGGCGTTCTACGACTGGTGACCGGCTCAGAGCCGGACAATATCGATCCACAGAAAGCCAGCTTCGTAAACGAAATCCAGTTCATCATGATGGCCTATCAGGCCCTGATGACCTTCGACCTCGATATGAATCCGATCCCTGGCGCTGCCGAGAAGGTTGAGGTCTCAGCGGATGGCACTGTCTACACCTTTACCCTGCGGCGCGACGGCAAATACAGCGACGGCACGCCGCTGACGGCCCGCAACTTTGAATATGCCTGGAAGCGGCTGGCCGACCCTGAAACTGCCGGCGAATATCAATCGCTGCCCTGTGGCATTATCAAGGGTTACAGTGAGTACAGCGCCGCTGCCTGTCAGGGCCTCTCGATGGAAGAGGTGATGAAGCTCGATCTTGAGAAGCTGCGCGATGAGTTTGGCGTCAAGGCGCTCGATGATTATACGCTTCAGATCGAGCTGGTCGCGCCAGCGCCTTATTTCCTCAGCATGGCGGCGCTCTGGATCGGCGCGCCGGTGCGCGAAGAGGATGTCGCGAAGGGTGATGACTGGTGGTACTACCCCGAAAATTACATCGGCAACGGCCCCTTCGTCTTGAAGGAGTGGGAACACGATAGCAAGGCGGTATGGGAACCCAACCCCAATTACGTTGGGCCGCTGGGGCCGGTCAAGCTCAAGCGCGTTGAATACTACATGATCACCGATGGTCAGGTCGCGTTCCAGGCCTATCAGAACGGTGAAATCGACATTCTGGGCGTGGGCGCTGAAGATCTGGCTACCGTTGAGTCTGATCCAGTTTTGAGCCAGCAGACGATTGATGTGCCGGGTTCCTGCACCTTCTACTTCGGCTTCAACCTCGCCAGACCGCCGTTTGACAATAAGCTGGTGCGCCAGGCATTTGCGCAGGCGCTCGACCGCGAAGCGTATGTGCGCGATGTCTTCCAGGGTCTTGGCTCGCCAACTTACAGCTTCATTCCACCCGGATTCCCTGGCTACCAGCCTGACCTGCGCTTGTGGGAGTTCAACCCCGAAAAGGCCAAACAGACTCTGGCTGAAGCCGGCTATCCCAATGGTCAGGGCCTGCCTGAGATCCGCCTGACCTACTCTGGCACGGCGCGCAACAATGCCCGGTTCGAGTGGGTTGCCAACCAGTTTAAGCAGAACCTCGGCATCGACGTGATCCTCGATCCGATCGATCCAACCGCCTTTGCGGCAGCTACCAAAGATAATCCGCCGCAGATGTTCTCATTGGGCTGGTGCGCTGACTATCCCGATCCACAAAACTGGGTGTCACTCTTCCAGACCAACGGTCTGCTCAGCGCGCGAGTCAACTATTCGAATCCGCAGCTCGATGAGCTGGTGCGCCAGGCTGATATCGAACAGGATCCGGTGCGTCGGGCCGAGCTTTACGCGCAGGCCCAGACGATTCTGGTTGAGGATGCGCCAGTCGTCTTCATGCTCAACAACGGCGGACCGGTGCTGGTGAAGCCATACGTGCAGGGGATTACACCTGAAACGATCACGCCGCTGGATTACTGGCTCGGCTTCTTCAACCTGCCTAACGTTGATGTCCAGCCCTAAGCGAAATGACTGATGAACCACCGGCGGCACAGCGCATGCGCTTGCCGCTGGTGGTTCGGAAGCCGACTCACCAGCAATCTCTTGCCCGCTCTGCGTGGATGCTCCGGTCTCGGCGGGCCAAACTAGTCGGGAATGCTAGCTATGACAGCCTATATCATTCGGCGCATTTTGTGGAATATCCCGGTGCTGATCATTGTTGGCTTTGTCACTTTTGGTATTGCCAAATTAACCCCTGGTGGGCCTTTCGATACCCAACCCGAACGTCGCCAGCTTTCACCCCGCGTTGAAGCCATTCTCCGCGAGCGATTTGGCATGGATCTACCCTTCTGGCGCCAGTTCACCCGCTATATGTTTTTCGACATTGTGACCGATCCGCGCACAGGTGAACGGAAGATCCAGTGGGGCGCAATTGCCGGTAATCTTGGGCCAACCTATACCTCGCGCGGCGCGCGCACGGTGCAGCAAGAACTGTTTGAGGGAACAGCATCCCGACCGAGCAAGTTTTACTATTCGGCCCGGCTCGGTTTGCAAGCATTGGCCTTTGCCGTCGTTTTTGGCGTTCCACTTGGGATACTGGCAGCGCTACGACAAAATACCTGGCTCGATTATCTGCTCTCGCTTTCATCAACAATCTTTGTTGCGCTTGGCACGTTGATTACCAGTCTGATCCTCGTCATCATTTTCGCTGTCATTCTCAACTGGTTTACCGTCATTCCCGATTGGAGCGATCCGGTCAAACCGTGGATCTTGCCTACGGTCGCCCTTGGCTCAACCAGTATGGCTTTCATTGCCCGTCTCACCAGAGCGAGCGTGCTGGAAGTGAAGCGGCAGGACTACATTCGCACAGCGCAGGCCAAAGGGCTGGCCGGGCAGGTGATTGTGTGGCGCCACATGTTGAAAAATTCACTGTTGCCGGTCGTAACCATCCTGGGACCAGCTTTAGCCGGCCTCATTACCGGCACGTTGTTTGTTGAAACCATCTTTCAAGTGCCCGGCATGGGACGAACGTTCGTTGACGCAATCGGCAAACGTGACTATTCAATGATTATGGCCGGCTCGCTCATCTATGTCTTCTTTTTAGGAATTGCGAATTTGCTGGTTGATATTGCATATGGCGCGCTTGATCCGCGGATTACATATAAATAGCGAGGAACTGGCGTGACTTCGTCGGTGAAACCAATTGCCAATCCTATCGAACTCCAGACATTAAACACCAAACCGCGCAGTTTGTGGTCAGATGCGCTCCGACGCCTGCGCCGCAACTACGCCGCCATGGTGGGATTGGTCGTCATTGTGCTGTACGTGGTAGTGGCAATCGCCGCTCCGGTGCTGGCGCCGTTCAACCCGGTACAGCAGATCCCCAACAATAGCCTTCGTCCGCCGGCGTGGGTAACAGACAATCCGGCCCGCATGGGAGTGCCGGAGCACTTGCTCGGCACCGATACGCTGGGGCGCGATGTGTTGTCCCGGCTGATGTACGCCATCCGGGTCTCCCTGATCGTCGGAATCGTGCCGCAATTCGCCATCCTGCTGATTGGCGTTACAATCGGACTCATCTCAGGTTTTGCCGGCGGTTGGCTCGACAACCTGCTGATGCGCTTTACCGAAATTGTGGCCGCCTTCCCCGATCTGCTCTTCATCATTGCTCTTTCCACCGCTTTCCGAGAGACGTGGCTGGGTCGCACATTTAACGGTTTGCTCCTGATCTTCATCGCCGTCTCGCTGGTAAGCTGGACAGGCATCGCCCGCCTCGTGCGCGGGCAGGTGCTGTCGCTGAAAGAGAAGGAATTTGTCGAAGCAGCGCGGGCAATCGGCGTGCCGACTACCGCTATTCTCTGGCGACACATCCTGCCCAATACGATGGCGCCAATCATCGTTTCAACGTCGTTCAGCATCCCTGCACTGATTAGCGCCGAAGCTGTGTTGACTATCCTGGGTGTGGGTATGCGGCCATCGGTTGACCCAGATAACCCATTTCCGACCAGTCTAGGAGTTATGTTGACCGAGGGCTACAATAACCTTTCATCAGGTCCGTGGTTGCTCAGCTTTCCCGTGATCCTGATTGCCGGTCTGATGCTATCGTTTACCTTCCTCGGTGACGGGTTGCGCGATGCGCTCGATCCGCGCGAGCGTTAGCAGATAATGGCCGGTCGGCAAAGCATGACGCTGATCTCCTACCCGGTCATCGGTAGAAGTCGGGGAATGTTGTGGTGAAGCGAAGGAAAATGGCTATCACACCGCATCACTGTGGAAGCCGCCGGGCAAACATAGCAGAGCGATGGACGAAGACAATGTAACGATCGCGCTGCGCGCCGATGTGAATACGCTCAGACAGGCCTGATCGAGAGTTACCCTGACGTAACCTGTCTCGATCCGCATGGTCGCTCAATGCAGCCTTTCTTCAGTGAATTGGCGACTGGACGAGATTGAAACAGCTCACGCCGAGACAACAAATCAGTGGGTACATAGGTGAGGCAGGGCAGAGAGTAGCTCTCTGCCCTGCCCTCAATTGTCAAGAGATTCCTGACGACTGCGCTTAGTACAGCCGGATCCGGTAGCCAACCTGCTTCAACAACTCGCTGGCGATGACATGCTTCTGGATCTCGTTCGTCCCCTCAAAAATGCGGGTAACGCGAGCATCGCGGTACATCCGTTCGAGCGGTAACTCGCGCGAAAATCCCATGCCACCATGGATCTGGATCGCTTCGTCGATGATCTGGCTGGCCATTTCGGTGCAGTAGTATTTAACAATGCTGCTTTCGAGAGTCGCCTGCTGACCGGCATCGACCCGGCGAGCGCAATCGTAGACAATCTGCTCCATGGTGTAGAGTTTGACCGCCATCTCGGCCAGCTTGAACTGAAGGGCCTGGAATTCGGCAATGGGGCGACCAAACTGGTGGCGCGTAATCATATACTTGCGGCTCAATTCAAAGGCCTCTTTGGCCGAGCCGATACTGCTGGCGCCCAAACCGCACCGCCCGATGTCGAGGGTGCGCATTGCGAGGGGGAAACCCATTCCAACCTGACCGAGCACATTCTCAGCCGGCACGCGACAATCCTCAAAGTAGAGACTGGAAGTATGTGAGGCGCGCAACCCCATCTTATCTTCAATCTTGCCAACGCGGAAGCCGGGCATAGTCTTCTCGACAATAAAGGCAGTGATACCGCCACGCGCACCCAAATTCTTGTCGGTAACAGCGTGAACGACAATCACATCGGCAAAGCTGCCATTGGTGATCCACATCTTCTGGCCATTGATGACCCATTCATCACCGCGTCGCTCGGCAGTGGTCTGGATATGAGCAGCATCGGAACCGGCGTTCGGTTCGGTCAGCGCCCAGGCTCCCCACATCCGACCTTCAATCAATGCGCGCAAGTAGGTCTCTTTCTGCTGTTCAGTGCCACCGAGATAGATACTCATCGCCGCCAGTTGGGAATGGGCGCCGATGATTGTCGCATGACTGGCGCAGACGCGGTTAATTTCCTCCATCAACACGCAGTAGCCGGTAATGCCGAGTTCGAGACCGCCGTAACGTTCTGGGAAGGGAACGCCGAGCAGGCCAAGATCGGCAGCCTTCTTAAGCGTCTCAAACGGCACGCGCTCCTCTTCATCAATCGCGCGCGCGATGGGCCGGATCTCCTTGTCTACAAATTCGCGCACCGTCTGACGAAACATCTTGATCTCAGGGCTGTGTTCATACTCCATTGTGAGCTGCTCCTTCGCTTGTAAGATCGTTCATCCAGAACCGAAACGGACATACGCCGCGCGGGCGAGGTAAAGTAGCTTCCACTATTTGCGCTCCAGGTTTCCGGCCTTGCGCGCGGTATGATACTCCATCAGATCGCTACGTTCTACCACCGGTAACAGCAACACCGATGGATGATCGGCATCGAGACAGATCCGATGTTCGACCGGAACCCCACCCCGACGTTGACCATAGGGACAATCATCACCGGGGTGTGGCCCCCAGCGCGGACTACCGCCGCCGGCAACCTGCACCCGAATGCGGTGACCGGCCCGAAAACGCTGCGCCGTAGCTGTGAGATCGATCTCGATCCGGCGTGCGCCGTCAGCCTGCGTTTCACCAACGCCCGACCGCACCCGCGTAATCCCGTCGCAAATATTGATACTGCGACCATCGGGATAAACATCGCAAAGTCGGCCAACCAGATCGAAGGAGGGCTGTTCGGTACAGACGTACAGGCAGAGCCGCACCGGCCCGATCACATCAAGATCGCGCATCAGTGGCGGGCTGGTGAAGGTCAACACATCTGATCGAGCTTCAACAAGGCGCTGATCGCGTGGGCCACCCTGAGAGCTGAGCACAGCGCCACCGATTGCCGGCGTTGGGCGAGCCGGATCGTAAGAAAACCGGGCCGGTGGCGCGCCAGCCGGCGGCATATCGCCGGCAAGACTACGGTCAGCCTGCAAGTAGTAGCGCGCGATCCTGGCCGGCGGCGGCCAGAAATCCATCTCGTGCCACTCATGACTACCCATCAACGCAATCCGCACCGGACGGCGGGAAAGGAGGTCGCGCTGGCCCTTCAGATGGGCATCAAACCACCACAATCCCTCGCGCAGCCCCTCAAAGACGAGCGCGAGATCATTGTGCGCGCGGGGCAGCACGGTCAGATACGGACGCTTGCCGGCAGCGACCAGCGCCGTGTAATCGGCCAGTTGGCCGGGCAGGAAAATGTCGTACCAACCGGCCACCAGATGGACTGCAGCGTTAATGCGATGAAGCTGGCGATGATAATCCACCCGCGACCAGTACTCTCCATGCGGGTCAGTATCGCGCAACCAGCGCTGGAAAAAGGGAACAGAAGCGCCGGTTGCCAGGGCATCGGCTTCAGCATAAGGCTGATGCTGAAGCGCGCGAGCCAGAATGCGCTCGCGCTGGACAAATAACCGCCACAGGATCGTTGGGTGCAGTGATTTCCGGTTAGTGGCCTGGATCAAGAAAACCCAGCGTAACGTTGACTCGAGGGCAAAAGCGCCACCCGGATAGAAGAGCGGCGAGAAACGAGCACTGGTGACAACCGGCACGATTGCCTTAAGGAAAGGAGGCCCATCGATGGCCGGCCCCCACTGGGTATAACCCACATAGCTCGGCCCCCAAAGACCGAGATTGCCATCAAACCAGGGTTGCTCACCGATCCACGCGACGGTTGCCCGGCCATCGGCGGCTTCGTTGACAAACGGTTCAAAGACACCCTCTGACCGGTACCGACCGCGCGCACTCTGCACAATCACGTTGTAACCACGCTCGGCGAAGAGCAGGCAGCCAGTATGTTCGAAGATTCCCAGCGGCCCCAGCTCAGCAGGACGACCGTAAGGCGTGCGAATCAGAATAGTGGGAAAGAGACCGCTGGCGTTCGGCGCATAGCGATCGGCGTAGAGCACAACGCCATCAGGCATCCGGATCGGAAGATCGCGGGTAACAGTTACGCGATATTCAGCAGGACGCAAATCAAGCAGACGGGCCAACAGGTGGCGTCGGGCGGCAAATGCAGTTGCCATTGCTATCCCGGCTCCAGCCAGAGACCATCCGATCCAACGCATGCGTCACTCCGCTGTGCTATGACTTATAACACGCTGCGTCATTGATCATAACATGCGCCGCTTGATGTGTCAACCTTCAAGATTACGCGACATCATAGTTTCTCAACATCGATCGCCGTGACCGGCACTGTAGTAGAAGGAACTGTAATATGCTTGCGACTCGCTCTAACATTGCTCTTATTGCGGATCCAGAAGCTCTGGGGTACAATACAGAATGTGAAATTATCAAACAACTGTGCAATGGGAGGTAGGAAAGGGCTATGCCAACCTACGTGTACGCCTGTGATGCCTGCGGCAAGCAATTTGAACAATTCCAGAGCTTCAAAGATGAACCACTGACCGTCTGTCTGTGCGGGCAGGCTGGTCGAGTGCGGCGAGTAATACAGCCGGCGGGTATTGTCTTTAAAGGTTCGGGCTGGTACATTACCGACAGCCGCGGTTCTAGCAGCGGCTCGGTGACCGGCAATGACGCGAGCAAAGGTGACACAAGTGGCGCGCAGAGTGAATCAAGCGACGAATAATTTGCTCGCCTCTCCTCCCCTCTTCTTCCCCGGATGCTACTGTCGCTAGGGGCGTTGCCCTGAGTGGCGACGCCCCGGTATGTGTGCTTGTCGGGTGCGCGCAACGATGCGCGCTACCAATGTCCTTCTTGTTCGCATGTTATCGGCAGACAGTTGCCTACTATTCGCCGGAGCAATCCGATGCGTCTTTCACATGCTCTCTGTGTCTTGCGCGATGATATTCGCGCCATTTTTCGCAATGATCCTGCCGCACGCAATCTGGCCGAAGTATTGCTCTACCCCGGCCTGCACGCGATTATCCTCCATCGCCTCGCTCATGCTCTTTACCGCCGCAACATTCCGTTCATCCCGCGCCTGATCTCGCAGATTAGCCGATTTCTCACCGGAATTGAGATTCACCCTGGCGCGCGCATCGGGCGCGGCTTTTTTATCGACCACGGCATGGGCGTGGTGATCGGTGAAACCGCCGAAATCGGCGACTGGGTCATGCTCTACCAGGGCGTTACGCTGGGTGGCACCGGCAAGCAAACCGGCAAGCGCCATCCGACCGTTGAAGACGAAGTGGTTATTGGCGTTGGCGCGATTGTGCTGGGGGCTATCACCATCGGGCGCGGCGCGCGCATCGGCGGAGGCGCAGTGGTGGTGAAGGATGTTCCACCCCATTCCACTGCAGTCGGCGTGCCGGCACGTGTCGTCTCGAGGCGCGATCCGGTCACCGGACAATCGCGACGGGTTGAGCAGTTGCCTGACCCTGAAGGCGAGATGCTGCGTGGATTGCACGACAAAGTGCTCGAACTTGAATTGCGCATCGCCGATCTCGAAGCGGCCACGCACGTGCATCACGAAGAGCACCGGCTCAAATACGATGCATTGCCGGATCAGCTTTGGCAAACGCTGATCGATGACTCGGCGCCAGTTGAAGAAGAGTATAATCAAGGCGCGGGCATTTGAGAGGCATACCCGCGTCAGTGCCAGATAGTGAGTTGATATGGCTATCCAGCTCTACAACACGTTGACCCGGCGGCTCGAGCCGCTCGAGACGATTGAACCCGGCGTCGCGCGGATGTACGTCTGTGGCGTTACTCCTTACGATGAAGCCCATATCGGGCATGCAATGTCGGCAATTGTCTTCGATATGATCCGTCGCTACCTCGAATTTCGTGGCTATCAGGTGCGGCATATCGTTAATTTTACCGACATTGATGACAAGGTGATTGCGCGCGCCAATGCGATGGGGCAAGATCCGCTGGCGTTGTCGGGTCAGTACGCAGCAGAGTTTTTGGCTCAGTTACAGGCGATGAATGTCTTGCCGGCCACCGCTTATCCGCGGGTTTCGACGACCATGCCGGCCATTATTGCTTTCGTGCAGGGATTAATCGAGCGCGGTTACGCCTATGTCGTCGATGGCGATGTCTATTTTCGCGTCCAACGCGACGATGACTACGGCAAACTATCCGGTCGTTCGCTCGACGAAATGCTCAGTGGAACCCGCTTCGAGGTCGATCCGCGCAAAGAGTCGCCGGCTGATTTTGCTCTCTGGAAGGCAGCCCGTCCCGGCGAACCGGCCTGGGATAGCCCTTGGGGGCCAGGGCGGCCAGGCTGGCATATCGAGTGCTCGGCGATGGCGATGGAGTATCTCGGGCCACAGATTGACATTCACGGCGGCGGAACCGATTTGATCTTTCCCCATCACGAAAACGAAATTGCTCAGAGCGAGAGCCTGACCGGTCAGCGTTTCGCCCGCTATTGGGTCCACAACGGTATGTTGCAACTGGTCAATCCGCAGACCCGGCAGGTTGAGAAGATGTCGAAGTCGCTGGGGAACGTGGTGACCATTGCCGATTTCCTCAGCCGTTACGACGCCGATGTCTTTCGGTTGATTGTGCTGAGCAGCTCGTACCGCAGTCCGTTGACGTACAACGATGAGATCGCTGCCGACAATCAGCGCAAACTCGAACGGTTGCTCTCGGCGTTGATGCCGGCAACCGGCACCACGCGCGAAGGGCCGGCAGTCACAGCGTTGCGCGAGGCTGCGACAATTGCCCGCGAGCGGTTTATTACCGCAATGGACAACGACTTCAACAGTCCGGCAGCACTGGCGGCGCTGTTTGATCTGGTGCGCGCAATCAACGCAGCGCGCAATGCCGGTCTTGCCGCTGAAGAGCTGGCCATCGGGCAGCAGACGCTCCGCGAGCTGGCCGGTGTGCTCGGTTTACGCCTCCAACCGCGACAGACGGCTGCCACAACCGAAGCCACGCCGTTTATCGAGTTGCTGATCGAGGTGCGCGGCGAGCTGCGCAAGGCCAAACAGTTCGCGCTGGCCGATCTGGTGCGCGACCGCCTGGCCAATCTGGGGGTGATCCTCGAAGATGGCCCGCAAGGCACGCGCTGGAAATGGCAGGGATAGCCGTATGCACACACCGGGCACGTGGCTTGAAATTGCGGTTGAAGTTGAACCGGAAGCGGTAGAGACTGTCGCCGAGATTCTGGCTCACTACGGCTACAATGGCGGGGTTGTTGTCGAACAAGGCTGGCTGGCCGGCGATGAAGGTCCAGAGTTTGAATACGACCCTCATCGACCGGTCTGGCTTCGCACTTATCTACCATTCGACGAGCAGGTCGAAGAGACGCGCCAGCGCATCGAGCACGCGCTCTGGCACGTGAGCCAGATTCGGCCATTGGGGCCAATCCAGACCCGCACGCTGGCCGAAGAGGATTGGGCTAACGCCTGGAAGCAGTTTTATCCGGTTATGCGGATTGGCGAGCGGATAGTGATTGTCCCGTCATGGCTGGAGTATCAGCCGCAACCCGATGACATCGCGCTCTTGCTCGATCCCGGGATGGCGTTTGGCACCGGTCTTCATCCGACGACGAAACTCTGTCTGCAATTGCTGGAACGCCTGGTTCATCCCAATGATCACGTGCTCGATCTGGGTACAGGATCGGGCATTCTCGCCATTGCCGCCGCCAAACTGGGCGCCGGCGCAGTGCTGGCGCTCGACAATGACCCGATTGCAGTGCGAGTGGCGCAAGAGAATGTTGAGCGCAATCAGGTGCGGGCTATCGTGCAGGTGGCCGAGGGCAGTCTTGGCGCAGGTCAGGCGATGGGGCACTGGCTCTCGGGGGATTTTGGGCCAGATCGACCCGACCCGGCGCTGAGCGCAAATACACCGCTCGCCACGTTCGATCTGATCGCCGCTAACCTGATTGCCAAAGTGCTGGTGTTGCTGGCCCCCGATCTGGCCGCAGCACTCAAACCCGGCGGACGGTTGGTAAGTAGTGGTATCATTGATCAGAAAGAGGCAGAGGTAGTGGCAGCCTTTACCGCTGTCGGGCTAACCTTGCTCGAACGCCATGTTGAAGGTGAATGGGTTGCACTGGTACATACGCGATGATGAAGATCGTGTTCTAGTTCTAACCGGTCACTGGTAACAATGACTGTGTAGCTCTGGTAAAGCGGCTACGCTTTTGGATTGGTATGAACGCACTTTATCCAATTCTATGTGAGCCGCGCCTGATCGAACCGCTCTGGGGTGGGCAGCAACTGGCGTCATGGCTGGACTTGCCGCCGCCACACCCGGAACGGATCGGGGAGATCTGGCTGGTTTTCGATAGCAATCGGGTCAGCAACGGCCCGTTAGCCGGGACAACGATTGGCGAACTGGCGCGCGACTATGGGGCTGCGCTGGTTGGCACTCGCCCCTACGCTCGCTATGGTGGCGACCTTCCGTTACTGGCCAAATTCATCGATGCTGCCGACCGGCTCTCGGTACAGGTGCATCCGGATGACGACTATGCCCACACCTACGAGGCGCACACCGGGTTTCACGGCAAAACCGAGGCCTGGTACATTCTGGCTGCCGAACCGGGAGCGACAGTAACGCTTGGCACACGCGCAACCATCGAACGGGACAGACTGGCAACGGCGATTGCCGATGGTACGGTGGAAGAGCTGCTTGCCCAGCAGCCGGTGCGCGCTGGCGACCTGATCTTCGTGCCGGCAGGGACGATTCATGCCATCAACGCCGGGATCATGCTGTTTGAAATTCAGCAGAAATCGGATCTCACTTATCGAATTTACGACTACAATCGGCGTGACGCCCGCACCGGGCAACCCCGCACACTGCACATCGATCAGGCGCTGGCGGTGAGTCGGCTGGAACCGGCAACCACGGCCCAGGTGCCGCCGTTGACGCTCGATGAACAGCGGCAACTCCTGATTGCCTGCTCGTCGTTTGCTTTGGAACGCTGGCAGGTGAAAGGGAGGGTAGCCGCCACAACCGATCCCGGTTCGCTCGAAATTTTGACCGTTATCGCCGGCGCTGCTCAACTGGCGTGGCAAGACGAGACCCTCGAATTGCGCCGTGGGGCCGCAGTACTGTTGCCGGCCACGCTGGGAGCATATGAGGTGATCGCCACCGAGGCCACCATGCTTCGGTCATACGTCCCCGACCTGGCTTCGCTCATAGCTACAATCGGTGCCGGTGACGGTGCCGCCACTATCTTCCCCTAGCACAGCCGTGACAGACTCGACACCAATTCCCAATACCCGACGCTTTTTCGTCGATCCGGCGTGGCTACGGGCAGATCGGGTCGTGATCGATGATCCGGCGCTGATCCACCAGTGGGGACGGGTATTACGGCTCAGCGCGGGAGAGCGGGTAATGTTGCTTGATGGGCAGGGGCTGGCGGCGATTGTGGAGATTGAAACGATTGATCGCAAACGCGCCACCGGCCAGATTATTGCCCGCTGTCAGGCAAGCGGCGAGCCAGCCATTGCAATCGATCTTTACCTGGCACTAATCCGGCCCGAACGATTTGAATGGGCATTGCAGAAAGCAGTCGAATTGGGAGCGCGGCGCATCGTACCGGTCGTATTTGCCCGCTCATTGCCAGGAGATCGAGCTGACGCGCACCGGCTGGCGCGATGGCAACGGATTGCCACCGAAGCCGCCGAACAGTCAGGTCGAGGACGCCTGCCGGTGGTTACTGCGCCGGTCTCTTTTGCGGCGGCGTTGGTCAGCAGCAGTGATGCCGATCTTGCGCTCCTCCTCGACGAACAGGCGACCGTCCATTTGCGCGAGGTTGTTGGTGGTCACATCCCGCGCCAGATTGCGATCTTCTCGGGACCGGAAGGCGGCATCGAACCAGCCGAACGCAGCGCAGCACTGGCGCATGACATTCGTGCCGTCTCGCTAGGGCCGCGCATTTTACGCGCCGAAACCGCGCCATTGACGGCGCTGGCTATGCTTCAATATGCATTCCCCATCTAGAAAAGGCCGTTTCATGAATCGGGCATGGGTCATCGTCGGCAAAATCATGCAATGGGTTGCAGTGATTGCGGTCGCATTTTTGGGCGGCTGGATCACAGGGCGTATCGTTGGCGTCTCACCCATCGATGTCTTCATCACCGGCATCTCCAACGCCGACGCGCGCCTGCTTACCCCTGGTGATCGCCGTCAACAGTTTGCCGTCTTCTGGGATGTATGGGATCTGGTTGAAGGTAACTTCTATCAACCGGAAGCGATCGATCGGCAGCGGATGGTTTACGGAGCAATCCGTGGCATGCTGGCGACCCTCGATGATCCGTACACATTTTTCCAGGAACCGGAAGAGGCGCGCCAGAATCGCGAGTCGATGGAAGGACGCTTCGAAGGGATTGGCGCCTATCTGCGGGTCGAGAATGGCATGATCGTCATTGATCGACCCATCCGCAATTCACCGGCGGCGGAGGCCGGTCTGCAACCAGGCGACATCATTCTCGCCGTCGATGATCAACCTCTCGCTGAGCTGATTGCCGGTTTGAGCGAGAGCGACGCCAGTGCCCGCGCCGTAAACCTGATTCGCGGGCCAGCCGGAACCGTGGTACGATTAACGATACGTCGACCGGCAGAAGATCGGGTTTTCACCGTCGCGATCACCCGCGCTACTATTCCATTGATCACGGTCAACAGTGCCATGTTGCCAGACAAGATTGCTTACATTCAGATCACTGAATTTAAGGCAACCACAACTGAATTACTCGATCAGGCCATTGCCGAATTACGACCGCAGCAACCACGGGCCATTGTCCTTGATCTGCGCAACAATTCCGGCGGCTTTCTGACCACCGCGCAAGAGGTTCTCGGTCGTTTTTACGATGGTGTGGCGCTGTATGAAGAGGAACGCGGCGGGGTCAACAAAGAACTGCGCACAATTACTCCGTCAGCCGATCGGCGACTGTATGACATCCCGATGGTTGTCCTGGTCAATGGGGGTTCGGCGAGCGCCGCCGAAGTGGTGGCCGGGGCTTTACGGGATGAACGGCCCAACACAACACTGCTTGGTGAAAAAACCTTTGGCAAGGGATCGGTGCAAAACATCTATCCGCTACGTGATGGCAGCAGCGTGCGCATTACGATTGCGCGCTGGCTGACGCCGGATGGCGAGGCAATTAACAGTGTCGGGATTACACCAGAGCACATCGTGTCGGCATCTAACGATCCGGTGTACCCGACGCCATGCGTGCCCGATCAGCCTGAAGCAATTGACTGCGCCGATGCCCAACTCTACTGGGCACTAAAGCTACTACGCGAAGGTGTTACGCCACCGATCACCGAAGCAGCAACGGCCCCTTGAGCAGGGGCCGTAACCGGGCGACGGGCTAAGGGGCAAGCGCGAGGAAGCGGCATCATTCGTGCCGCGTGAGGCAGAAACAGGGGAGGCAGAGATCCTGACTGGCAGGGAAGACATGGATGGTCGTCATCGCATGTCTCATCTCTTTGGCAGCCCGTCGCCAATCGGCACAGTTTCAGTATAGCAATGACGCAGTGCAGAAAAAGGAAATGACCGGCTACCCTTAGTAGCGATTCGGTCACCATAACGTGTAACGAGCTGTCAGATTGCGCCAGGCTGTCTTGACAGATGTACTACAATAAAAAAAGAACAAAAGTTCTAATTTTAAACAAAACCCTTCGCTCGGGTTACCGAGACCCTGGCGCAAAGCAAAGCCGCATCGATAAGACAAATCGGGTGGAAAGAAACGCAACCTGCGATCGTTGGCAGCACATTTCACGAGGTAGCTATGAGCAATCCGCAATCGACCATCAGGGGCGAGCGGCGAGCCGGCGTCGAGTCTAACCTTGAACTGCGCGACTACCGCCTGCATGAAGTCATCGGGCAAGACGAACTCTCGCTCATCTATCGCGCGACGCATCAGACCCTGAATCGACCGGTCTATGTTGCGATCTTGCGCCGCCACGACTGGATCTCAAACAGTCGTTTCCAAATGGCGGCCCAACTGGGGGCAAGTCTTAGCCACCCACACCTCTTGCCGGTGATTGATGCCGGCCACGACGAGCGCTACGGCAACTATATGGTTACTCCGTATGTCAATGCTCGTCCACTTAGCGCCATCCTGGCCGAAACGAAACCCGATCTGGCGCTATCAGTGCGGATCATCAGTCAGATTGCTGCGGCGCTCGACTACCTGCACGAGCAGAAAATCGTTCATCGCGATGTGCAACCGGCCAATATTCTGGTCACACCCGAAGGAAATACGTATCTCACCAATCTCAGCCTGGCGTCAGCGCCTGATGCACCCGATTTGAGCCGGATTGAGGAAGCCGATTATGTCACGCCCTATTCAGCCCCCGAATTGCGGCTGGCTCAACATACTGCGCATCCGTCACTCGATATTTACAGCCTGGGCGCGGTTGCATACCACCTGCTCAGCGGCGAGTTGCCACCTGCTGACCTGATTGTCGAAATCAATGGAGCCAACGCATCACCGGAACTGAAACGCGCCGAAGAGGTGCTGTTACGCATGCTGTCACCGCAACCCAATCTGCGTTATCCGACAGCGAGTGCCGCAGCCAATGCACTTCGTCTGAAGCTGCGCGAATTGCTCGATCAGGCGACAACCGACATGGAAGAGTCGCGCTGGGAGACATGCGCGGAGTGGTTTGAAAATCCGCTCGAGCTGGCGCTGAGTTCTGAGCTGTCAGATCTGGCCGGGCAATTTAACGATTTCCTGGCCGAATCGCGCAAACGAGCCGATGAATTGCACCGCCGCGGTTATCTGCGCAAATGGTTGAATCGGTGGAGCCGGCAGAAATTTCTACGTCGGCCATCGCTTGGCCAACTGATCGAATTCGAGACTATTGCCAGCTACAACATTTACATCTACAAACTAAAAGTTCTCTACGAGCGACGCACCGAACCACGCCTTCGCCAGCGTCCGATGCAACTTGACGAGCGACCAAGGGCAGAATTGCCGCTTGATGTGTGGAGTGTGCCACTGCCGGAGCCACAAGATTTCAGTTCCGAACAGGGATCGGAAATAGTGTTGCCGGGATCGCGCCGATTCTTCACCTGCGCCAACTGCCAGGGTTCCGGGCAGGTAGTATGTCCACAGTGTCAGGGCAAAGGCGTGATCAAGCCGCGAGCGCGGCGCAATGATACCGATCCGGTTGAGCAGCAGTGCAGTACCTGTAAAGGGTACCAGAAAGTTCGATGCGAGCAGTGCAATGGCAACGGAAATATGGTTGAAGAAAAGGTCTTCACCTGGTCGCGATGGGGACTCGAACATCAAAATGATGACGACAGCGAAGGATTGCCGGCTCAAGCGCAGAAAGCGATCGAACAGCGCTCGCGCAAGGTGTATGAAGCTGAAATCGATCCTTATGATAGCCGCTGGCACAGTGTTAGCTCGTTGAGCAAGTTAATTAACGAGTCTATTGACCGGGTCGAAGACGAAAAAAATATGAAGTTGATTCGGGCGCATTTGCAGATTACCGGAAGCATGATAACCGAAATCCGTGGTTTGCTTGACGATCAAGAGTGTGAATTGTACCTGATCGGGCCTGAGCGGATACTGATCAGCACGATACCGCTCGTCAGCTTTGAGCGGATTATGCTGGTGGCGGCATTAACGCTCTTGATTGTGATGGCTGCGGTGATGGTGATGATGTTGTGGTGATCTGTCTATCTGTGCAGAGGCAGAGTTGGCAATTGCCTATCAACCGTATATCGACGAAGCTCATCAAGATGTCCGACCCCGCTCACCGGCGCTAACCCGCTCAGACTAGCGCCAATGCTGACCTGATGGTGAGCAGGCATAGTCTGTCGATCAACCGGAGCAGTCAGGCGCAGGTTGTTGTCTTCACCCTATCAATCACAGATCGGCAGAGCGCCGACACTTTGCCAGCAACGCGCGCAGGCCGATCGTCTCAGAGGGATGCGCGCATGTACTCTGCTCAGAGCTGGCAGACACCCGCCTAGACGAGAGTCAATTCGCAACGAGCGCCTATCCAGCATCTCACTGTATCACGCCTTTAGCCCGTTCGCGCCCAAACGCAATGATCTCTTCCAGGAAGCGCGAGGGTTTGAGACACTGACCACGATTGCGCGCCGGCGTCCACGAAAGGTAGAGGCGTTCGGCGGCGCGGGTGAGGGCAACGTAACACAACCGACGCTCCTCTTCGATCCCGGCAGGATCCCCGAGACTACGTTCGTGAGGCAGGGTTCCCTCTTCCAGGCCAACCACAAACACAAACGGCCATTCAAGCCCTTTTGCGGCGTGAATCGTCAGTAATTGCACCTGATCGCGATCATCATTCTCGTCATCGGCATTGGTCATCAACGCAACTTCCTGCAAAAAGGCGCTCAATTCGGTATGCTCTTCGGCAGCGCGGATCAACTCTTGCAAATGCGCGCGCGCTTCGGCCAGTTCTTCCGCTGCGAGCCGTTCGCTCAACGCGGCCATATAGCCGCTCTGTTCCAGCACATCGGCCAGCAGGTGATCGGGCGGCAACGTTCCAGCCGCCAGTCGACGCCAGCGTTGCAGCAGCGCAAAGAGCCGCCGCGCGCCGTCGATAGCGCGCGAGCCGAGACCGGGAATAGCGGCGGCATGACCTAACGCTTCGCCAATGGGCAGGTTCTGCGCAGCAGCATAGGCAGCAATCGTAGCCAGCGTCTGTCCACCCAATCCACGCGCCGGCACATTAGCGATACGGGTCAGGCTGAGGTTATCGGCAGGATTGGCGATACAGCGCAGGTAGGCCAGCGCATCGCGCGCGACCGCGCGATCGAAAAAGCTGACTCCGCCACGCACCTGGTAGGGCAATCGCGCATGACGCAATGCCTGTTCGAGCGGGCGGCTCATATGGCGGGTGCGGTACAGAATGGCAATATCGCGCAACCGGCGCCCCTGACGCTGGAGATCGTGTATCGCGCGCGTAATCTGCTCAGCTTCGTCACGACTATCTTTGGCTTCGCTAATCAACACACACCGCTCAGCCGCCACCGTTGCCGCAGCGCGCAGCTCCATCGGCGCGACGCTGCGGCTGTGGCGAATGATGGCGTAGGCCGCGTCGAGAATTGGCTGGCGCGAACGGTAATTGGTGGTAAGTTCAATCACCTGCGCCTCAGGGAAGTCGGTGGCAAATCGGCTAATGATGCTGTAGTCGGCATTGCGAAAGCCGTAGATGCTCTGCATGGCATCACCCACCACAAAAAGCGACCGCGGACGCTGCCCAACCGGCCTGGTCAACAGCTCGATCAGCGCATGCTGGCTGGGGTCGGTATCCTGGTATTCATCGACCAGCACGTGCGGCCAGCGCTGCTGATAATGGGCGAGCAGTTCGGGATCGTCACTGAGCAGGCGATACGTCAGGAAGATCAAGTCATCAAAATCGAGCGCATTGGCCTGGGTGAGCGCGCGCTGATAATGGCGATAACACGCGGCGATAAACCGGTCGAGCGGATCGGCGGCAAAGCGGGCCAGCAGGCGGGGGGTCAACATCCGACTCTTTGCCCGCGAAATCAGCCGTATCACCTCATCGGCTTCCAGTGGACGCGGCGGCGGTTCGGTGACGGCGGCGAGCGCCGCGGCAGCCAATTGCAACTGTTCGTCGCCAGCGTAGATCGAGAACGAGGCGGTATAACCGGCGAGCCGACCCTCAATCGACTCGCGCAGGATGCGGGTGCAGACGGCATGGAAGGTGCCGCTAACCAGACCGCGAATGCGCGTACCGAGCTGGTGACGCAACCGCTCGCGCAGCTCGCGAGCCGCTTTGTTGGTAAAGGTCACTGCCAGAATCTGGGCAGGTGGCACGCCATAGTGGGTAACCAGATAGGCGATACGCAACGTCAACACGCGGGTCTTGCCACTGCCGGCGCCGGCTTTGACCAGCACCGGCCCGATCGGAGCTGTCACTGCCGCGCGCTGAGCCGGGTTGAGATGGTTGAGCAGATCCATACATTTCACAATCGACATCGAGCGCGTACAAACACCGACAGGTAATCATAGCAGGTTCGGCGCTTGCTGTCGATGCCAGATGGGGAGTTGCTGCATCGAGACCAGAAAAGGAAGCAGCCGCTTGCGCTGCTCACGGGCACGCGGGCCAAACGGTGCGGGTGCAGGTGCGGTGCGGTTACGCGCTGCTCACGGGCACGCGGGCCAAACACTACCTGACAGATGAACACCCCCATGAACGCAGTATGCAACGCGCTGCCGCTAGCGCAGACAGTCGGCTCGATGAGCAGCAGCAGCACGAGGGCATATCGTCGATCACGAGCGCGCCCGAGACCCCACCAACCACATCGGCTGCGCAGGCATTGTTCGCGATACCCGTTCACTGCGCTGAGCGGCGCGAAGCCTGACTCAGGCGCCACCACTATCGGAAATGCGCTGCCATGCGCGCCACGCGCAAACTACTTGCCGGCAAAGGTCACTGCCGGGATCGGACAGATGACATACTATCGAGTGATCAGACATGCCTGCGCAGTGTGAGCAGGCCGATCTGCCACCGTCCTGCGTTGGTCGCAACGAGTGCCGACACGATTGATGGTACCTGTATTGGGTCGAGGTGGTTGAAAAAGGGAATAGCGTCAGCACGCAGATGACAGATCGCTGCTGTCGTAGTTTTCCAGATTACCTGACTATAAACTGCGCAAAGCGCGCGCGATGGCCATCGCGCGCGCCACATTGAACAAAATGGCAACCAATAACGGCTACGGCAGTTGCGCTATCTGCTGACGAACTGTTTGGGTTGATGGGTGGTCTGGACCTAACTTTTGCTCAAACACGGCCAGCGCCTGCTCATAGCAGTCGCGAGCGTCAATAAACTTCCCCTGTTCAAAGAGAACACCACCCAGATTAGCAAGCACTGTCGCAGTAGAAGGATGATCGTTACCGAAGATCTTTCGATAGATTGCTAAGGCGCGCCGATATTGCTCTTCTGCGTCTTTATATTGTTTCAAATCTGCGCTAATTGAACCGCCAATATTGAAGGCTGAAGCAACCGACGAATGTTCTGAACCAAAAACTTCCTCATACAGATCTTTTGCCTCTGTGATATGCTCAAATGCCTGTTCGAACAATTTCATTTTTCGTAGACAGGCGGCAAGATCTTCATGGATTGTCGCCTTCAGCCAGCGATTATCGCCTTCGGCTCGCTCAACCGACCACAAAGCCTGTGAGAACTTCTTGATAGCGTCATCGTAATCCCCCTCTCCCTCACGCAATCGCGCCAATCTGAGTAATGTTGCAATAGTGTCTTCGTGATAATCACCTAGCTCCCGCCGCTGAATGTCAAACGCTTTTTCAAAATAATGCTGGGCTGCTGCATAATCAGCTTTTTTAGAAAAAACATCAGCCATCATTCCATACACTGCTGCAACGACACGATGATCTGGATTGGATTGGTTGTGCAAAAACTGTAGCACTTCCTTAAAATAGTCAAGAGCCTGATCGAGTTGTCTCTGATGTTTGAGAACGATGGCCAGGTCGTAGAGAATATGAGCCGTGTCACCGTGATGTCGCCCGAGAGTTTGCTCGGCAATGCGAAGAGCTTCTTCGAGAAGCTGCTGCGCTTGAAAATAGTTTTCTGCGTCTCTTTGTTGAGCGGCTTGTCGTTGGAGAACTTTGTGAAGCATAAATGAATCCTCCCTTCTAAGAAATACTTAGCCGTTACTTGACGATCCATGCGCTATAGATAATATACAAAAACAGTAACCAAACTATAACTAACAATAAACGGCATGCAGTAACCAGCCAGGCACCACCTATACTGAGCAGACATATAGTTGTCGCCTCGGCATCATCTACGTCATGGCATACCCAATGACAACCGGCGACAACCATCAGCGTTCTCTTTGATAGATACGGTAGAATAACGGCGTAAGAACTTGTGACCTTCTTCTATATTCTCCAGGGGAAACTACCATGCGCGCAGTCTATTACGAAGCCTTCGGTCAGATGCCGTGGATTGCAAACCTGCCCGACCCAACCCCGTCACCTGGCGGCGTGGTGCTGGCCGTGCGCGCGACCGGTCTTTGCCGGAGCGACTGGCACGGCTGGATGGGGCACGATCCCGATATTCGCCTGCCGCATGTGCCCGGTCACGAGCTGGCCGGCGAGGTAGTGGCCGTGGGCAAGCAGGTGACCCGCTGGCAAGTCGGCGACCGGGTGACAGTGCCTTTTGTCTGCGCCTGCGGTGTGTGCCCGCAATGCCAGGCCGGTCAGCAACAGGTTTGCGATCATCAGTTTCAGCCCGGTTTTACCCACTGGGGATCGTTTGCCGAGTATGTGGCAATTGACCGCGCCGATCTCAATCTGGTGCGATTGCCTGACGATATAAGCTTTGCGACCGCCGCCAGTCTCGGTTGCCGCTTCGCGACTGCCTTCCGGGCTGTGGTTGATCTTGGCCGCGTCAGTGCCGGTGAGTGGGTAGTGGTGTACGGATGCGGCGGGGTGGGGCTTTCGGCAATTATGCTGGCAAGTGCGCTCGGCGCACAGGTGATCGGGATCGATATTAACCCGGAACGCCTGGAACGAGCGCGCGCGGTGGGAGCTTGCGCCGTGATTGATGCCACTGCTGAGCCAGATGTGGTCAGCGCCGCGCGCGATCTCAGTAGTGGCGGCGCGCATCTCGCTCTTGACGCCCTGGGTAGCCCGACGACGTGCGCAAACGCTATCGCCAGTCTGCGGAAGCGGGGTCGTCATGTCCAGGTTGGCCTGTTGCTTGCCGATCAGCGAATGCCGCCGCTACCGATGGATATTGTTGTGGCGCGCGAACTGACGATTATGGGTAGCCACGGGATGCAGGCTCATCGCTATGACGCCATGCTCGACCTGATACGGTCAGGCAAGGTGCAGCCGCAACGACTGATCGGCAACACGATTCGCCTGGATGAAGCGCCGGCAGCGCTGGTTGATCTGGATAGTTTTCGCGGCTCTGGAGTGACGGTGATTACAGAGTTTTGAAACCGGAGAGTGGTTGCCATGGTAATACCCGTTTGCTACGCTGGAAGCATATGGTATTCGATAATATCGATGTATTGCTAAGGAGAAAACATGACAATGACAAAACCGGTCACTGATCCGCAATGGACCGGCTGGCACAAAGGTCTCGCCGCGCTCATCGGCGCGATAGTCTTTGTGATCGGACTGCGTTCATACACAGACCCCGATTTGTGGGGCCATCTCCGCTATGGCCTCGACGCCATTGAAGCGGGAACGCTGATTCGCACCGACCCTTATTCATATCTGAATGAAGGCTATCCCTGGATTAACCACGAATGGTTGATGGAAGTACTGATGGGAGTAGCCTGGCTGGCCGACGGCGAAGCAGGGCTCATCATCATGCGATTGCTGGTCTATTCGCTGACTCTAACCCTCGTCTTCTGGCGATTGGTAACCGCCGCCAGGATGAGTTTTGTCCCGGCCATTGTTGTCTGGATCAGCGTGGTGTTGACAACCATCTGGTTCAATTTTCCAGTTCGTCCCCAAATCTTTACCTTTCTCCTCTTTACATGTACGCTGATTATTGTTGATGAAGCTGAACAGGGACGCTATCGCTGGCTCTGGCTCATGCCATTCATCGTGGCAGCCTGGGTGAATCTCCACGGCGGGTTTCTGGCCGGCTGCGGCATTCTCGGCATCTGGACAGTGGCGCATCTGGCGCTCAACCCGCGTCAGTGGCGCCAGATTGTGCCACCAGTGGCGTTGAGCGCGCTGGCCACCCTGGCCAATCCATACGGATGGGAGTTGCTCCACTTTTTGCTCGAAACGGCCACCGTTGATCGACCAGAGATTGCCGACTGGCAACCACTGCCGGTGCGCAGCGAATTGGGGATGATCTACCTGGCAGTTTCTGGACTGGCTCTGTACAGTCTTCATCGGTCAACCCTGTCTAAACAACCGATTTTGATTGGGCTATTCTTCTTGCTCCTCATTCTCCCCTTGACCGCGATCCGTCATTTGCCGTTGATGGGAATTGGCTTTGCGATATTTGTTGGTAAACACGTTGAGTCGGCCTGGAAGACCTTCCCGATCCGCTCGCAAGACATTGCAGTGCCGCGCCGTTTACAACCTGTGCCATCGATTCTGGCCACAGTGGTGGCGTTAGTGGGACTGGTCAGTTTCAACTGGCGTTTTTCGCCAGCGATGGAAGTTCCATATAACGCAATGATACTGTTGCGTGAGAGCAGTTTTCGCGGACGACTGATGTGCGATTTCGGATGGGGTCAGTATCTGATCTGGCATTTAGGGCCTGAGGTGCAGGTCGGCATGGACGGTCGTCGTGAAACTGTCTACAGTCCTGAAGTGTACGATCAGTATGTTGACTTTCATTTTGGTCGGAATGATTGGGAGGCAATCCTCAAGCGTCAATCAGCCGATGCGGTGATCGTCGGTCGAAACAGTCCACCAGCTAATTTACTTGCGCTCAAACCTGAGTGGCAGCAAGTGTTTGCCGATGAGAGCAGCGTTCTGTTTATCAATACAACATCAACAGCCGCTCGTGTAATTGAGCAAGCGGCCCGCACATTTCAACCCCGATTGTCTGTAACGGCTTTTCCGTAAGACTAAGAGATATGTAATCGCCCAAGCGCTTGCAACACTTCGCGCACGCCGCGGAGCCGGTAGCCGAGGCGACGGGCCAGGCTGGTGTCGAGAGCGCAGTTGCGGGGACGGCGAACAGGACTTTCGGCGCTGAGCGCGCCGGCGATACGGTCAGGATCGAGGCCATACGCCTGCGCCAGCAGCCGTCCCCATTCGTACCGGCTGAGCGTCTCGGCGCCGGCAAAGTTGATGACGCCGCGGTAGTCGCTCTGCGCCAGATCGAGCAGCGCTACCGCCAAATCATCAACAAAGACCGGGCAGCGCAGCTCGTCGCGAAAGAGCTTTTCGGAGCGTTCACCACGCGCTACCGCGAGAGCAAAGGCGCTGTGGCGGTCAATCGGATCGAAACCATAGATGAGCGATGTGCGGACAATGACTGCCGTTGGATGCGCGGCCTGCACGAGCGCTTCGGCTCGCGCTTTGGCGCTGCCGTAGTCGGTGATGGGGGAAGGGGGATCTGATTCGGTGTAGGCGCTGCTCTTTTCCCCATCAAAAATGACATCGCTGGACAGATGGATCAGACGCGCGCCGATCTGCGCTGCCGCTGCCGCCACATGACCGGCGCCATCGCCGGTAATTGCCATCAGGTCAGGTTCGTATTGGCGGAAGGCGGTGTGGATGACGACAGCGGGCTGCAATTCGGTGATGAGCGTGTGAATCGCCGCCGGATCGCGCAGGTCAAGCGGACGCCAGCGCACTTCGGTCTGCGTCGGCGGGAGCCGGGAATGAAAAGTGGCCACGACCGATATGCCACGCCGGGAGGCATGACGGATCAATGCGCTACCGAGGTAGCCAGTGCCGCCGGTGATGAGGTAATACCCCGATCCCATATCCTCCATCCGCTTTACAGCACATCCTCTAGCGCCATCAATGCCGCGCGCGCCGCAGCTTTCTTTGCCTCTTTCTTGCTAGGGCCGGCGCCGGTAAACTCCATCCCTTCCACCTGGACTGCCATCACATACTCACGCTGATGTTCAGGGCCGCGCGCTTCGACCAGACGGTAGGAAGGCAACTTCTTGTGGCGCGCCTGAATCTTCTCTTGCAGGCGTGTCGTCGGGTCGAGCAACATCCGCCGAATCGCATCGATACGGTCGCGCAAGAATGGAATGATAAAATCGCGCGCTGTTTCCAGACCTTGATCGAGGTAGATCGCGCCGATCAGCGCCTCAAAGAGATCGGCCAGCAGGTTCGGTCGCTTGCGGCCAACCGGCGTATCTTCACCGCGCGAGAGATACGCATACTGGCCCAAATCAAGCCTGGCAGCGCATTCGGCCAACCCTTTCGTGCTCACGAGTGCTGCCCGCCAATGCGTGAGCGTTGCTTCATTCTGATCTGGAAAACTCGCAAACAACCACGTGGTGGTCACAAACTGCAATACGGCATCACCCAAAAATTCGAGTCGCTCATTATCGGTCAAATCGCGCAGCAGATGAGGCTGTTCGTTGAAGAGCGAACGATGCATAAATGCTGTCTGCAACAGCTTCCGGTCGCGAAACGTAATACCGATTGCTTGCTCAAGCGCTGCCAGTCGGTCGGTCATACGCTACTCGTGATACTTGCGGAAGGCGAGACAGACATTGTGGCCGCCAAAACCAAACGAATTGCTTAAGGCCACTTCGATGGGCGCTGATCGCGGCTGATTGGGAACAAAATCGAGATCACAGGCCGGATCCGGCTGTTGCAGATTGATAGTCGCCGGCAGCAGGTTGTGCTGCATCGCCAGCACGGTGACAACCGCTTCAATTGCGCCAGCCGCGCCGAGCAGGTGACCAAACTGCGACTTACTTGCGCTGACCGGTGGTGACTGTTCGCGCCCGCCAAAGACTTGCTTAATCGCTGCGGTTTCCACCGGATCGCCAGCCGGGGTAGAGGTCGCGTGGGCATTGATATAATCGACTTCCGCTGGCGCAATCTCACCGCGCTGGAGCGCCAGCCGGATGGCGCGGGCAACCCCTTCGCCATCTTCGGCCAGATTCGAAATGTGGTAGGCATCAGAAGTGGCGCCATAGCCAGCGACCTCGGCCAGGATCCGCGCGCCGCGAGCGCGCGCAAACTCCAGATCTTCCAGAATGAGCACTGCCGCGCCTTCCCCCATGACGAACCCATCACGTTCGGCATCGAAGGGGCGCGAGGCATGGGCATAATCTTCGTTGCGGGTAGAAAGCGCGCGCATAGCATTGAAACCGGCTACGCCAATCGGCGTGATGCTGGCCTCGCTGCCGCCCACAATCATAGCTTTGGCCCAACCGCGCCTGATGGTCTCGGCAGCTTCGCCAATGGCATGGGCAGAACTGGCACAGGCTGAAGTAACGCAGTAGCTTGGCCCGCGCGCGCCAGTGACAATCGAGACCTGGCCGGCAGCCAGATTGGTGATCATGGCCGGAATGAGGAAAGGGCTGATACGGCCCGGCCCCCGGCTGCGCAGCACCTCGAGCTGTTCCGAGAGAGTGGCAATCCCCCCAATGCCACTGGCGATGAAGACACCGATCTCATCGCGATTGGCAGGAGTAATTTCAAGCTCAGCGTCGCGCAGAGCTTCTCTGGTTGCTGCCACTGCAAACTGGACAAACCGGTCGGTGCGCCGGGCCTCTTTGCGATCCATATAGTTGGTAGGATCGAACCCTTTTACCTCGGCGGCGAAGCGAGTATCAAAGCCGGTTGGATCGAACAGCGTGATCGGACCGACGCCACTTCGCGCTGCAACAATCCCCTGCCAGAGTTCGGCTACGCTGAGGCCAAGCGGGCTGATTGCCCCCATTCCGGTCACTACCACCCGTCGATCCATGGTCACTCCTCGCGCATTGATGTGATAACTAACGATATACCGGCGGGCATTATAGCACTATTCCTCACCTGGAATAACATCCTGTCTTATAGGGAAGTCATCGGCGCCGCCCAGACGCGCAGGCCCGAATGGATTGCCGCGCTCGTTGCGACTGGGCGGCGAGCGACATCGGTTACTACCGGCTATTGCGCAACGTTACGCTACAACCGTGTTCCGCAGCACACCGATCCCGTCGATCTCGGCTTCCATCACATCACCATCCTGCAACCAGCGCTGCGGCGTCATCCCCATACCGACACCTGCCGGGGTACCGGTGGCAATAATGTCACCCGGTTCGAGGGTTACGCCACGGCTGAAGGTAGCGATGCAGGTGGGAATGTCAAAAATCATATCACGGGTCACCGAATTCTGCACCAGTTCGCCATTGAGGCGCAAGCGAATGCCGAGCGCGTGCGGATCTGGAATCTCGTCGGCAGTGACGATCCAGGGCCCCATGGGGGCGCTACCGTCGAGACTCTTGCTGTAGAAGAACTGCTGATGGCGCGACTGCAAATCACGAGCGCTGACATCATTCAAAATGGTGTAGCCGAACACGTAATCATGTGCGGCCTCAACTGGAATATCACGGCCACTTTTCCCGATCACAACTGCCAGCTCAACTTCCCAGTCGCGCTGTGATGAGACGTGGGCCAGCAGCGGCACCGGCGCGTTGGGGTGGTTGACGGCGGTTGGCATCTTGCTGAAAAAGACCGGATGCGCAGGCAATTTTTCCGGCAGACCCTTCGCGCGCAACGACTCAATGGCATGGGCAGCGTAATTCATCCCCAGACAGATGATATTCTTGCGCGGACGCGGAATCGGCGCGCGCAACTCAACGGCAGCCAGCGCCGGCCCGCCGGCGGCTTCCGCCACCAGCTTGCGCGCTTCCGCCAGCCGCTCAGGGCCACCCTCGATCAGGTCGAGCATGGATGCAGCCACCGGCGACAGATCGATCACCTCATCGCCGCGCAGGGCGCCGACCCGTTCAACCCCTTCGTAGCGGTAGGTTAACAACTTCATAGTTCCTCCATCGTTTTAGCAGAACAGCTCACGGTGACATCACGGTGATCGGGATAGGGGTAAAGACCAGGATAAACGTCACAATACCGAGATAGGCCAGCCAGCGCCACGGCCCTTCGAGCGGGGAAATCTCATTGCGCAGCGGACTCCGCTGTTGGCCGATCAGCGCAATCATCACAGCCCAGATAAACCAGCCTGACCACAAAAATCCCAGCCCGAGCAGCGCGACTGCGACCACCATGCTCATAATGCGGGCGGCGCGTGGGCCAAAGAGGGCAAAGAAGACATGACCACCATCAAGCTGACCGGCTGGCAGCAGATTCAAGCCGGTCACCAGCAGACCGGCCCAACCGGCCAGCGCCATTGGGTGGAGATAGACATCCTCGCCGCCACTGGGTAAAAACCGACCGAAGATGAGGATCTTCATTGCCGCGTAGAGCAGCGAATTCCCTTCCGTAAAGACATTTGGCGATGGCACGACCTGTTTCACTTCCGAGATGCTGAGACCAACCGCCAGCACTGGAATTGCCACGACCAACCCGGCCAATGGACCGGCGATACCGATTGCCAGCAAGGCGCGCCGGTTGGGCACCAGATCTTTGATCGCAATAAAGGCGCCCATTGTGCCGAGCAGAAAGAAGGGCATCGGGATGAAAAAAGGGTAGCTCACTGCTACCTTTTCCCGGCGGGCAACAATGAAATGACCTAATTCATGAGCCAGCAAGATCGCCAGTAACGAGCCACTAAAACTGAGCGCATATCCCCAGTTGAAGACGACCTGCCCGGTCGCTTCGATATATTCCTGCCCGCCAACCAGCATTGTGGAGGCAACTGTCAAGATGAAGAGCAAGACCGCCAGCCAGAGGCGCGAGGGAGGAGCTTTGGGCGGTGTAGGCACAAACAGAATGGCTGCGCCTGCCCGGTCGTGTTGAAAGAGAGGTGTGTAGCCTAGCGCTTCGGCCCGAGTCACGATTGTGTCATGAGCCGCCTGCGCTTCCAGCAGCAATTGACCGCGATAGCGCACTGCCCGTTGATTGCCGTTCACCAGCTCTTCGCTGGCATCGATCAGCATCACTTCAGCGGCCAATCCACGTAGCGCAGCAATGGGTTCAAAGTCGATCATAGGATGTCCCGTATGCAAATTCATTCTCGCTCATCATACCACAGGAGAGGTGTAGCCTATTTGACGTTGTTAAGCCGCATCTGAATGCGCGTGCTTCAAAACCACCTGGATCAATCCTGGCTAGCGCCTGCGTTTCCCGCAATTGCTGAGAAACCGCCTTCTGCTCTATCAACGGCGATAGTTGATCGATCAAAATCATCAGTTGTTCGTATAATATAGCCAGACAAACGCGAGCAGATGTCCGAGATTGTTTGACCCGATCAGTATGGGAGTGCATGTATGAAACCTTTCCCCGCTTTGCTGAAGCATGACCCTAACACCGGCGCCGCAAATCTGCTCGCTTTTGCTGAATGGCTGGTTCAGGCGAACATGTCGTACACCTTGATCGATCTTCAGTTTCAGCAGCCGCCTTCGTCTGCCACCTTACGCTGGCTGGTCTTCATCCTGCGTGAAGAACTGGCCGGCACCATCTATCAGCCAGGCAGCACCCAACTGGTAGTGGTTGATTCTCCTCCTGGGTCGGCGGTAACATCGGCGCACATTGACCGCTTGCAACGACTGCTGGAACGCCAGGCCCAACGTCTTAACCTGGTCACGTTACCGGTGATCCGGCGCTATGAAATACCTGCCGGTAGCGATCCATCCTCTGTATTGCAACATCTTACCCCTAACGCCACTGATCCGGGGGCATTGCTCAACCAACTGATCGCGCAACTGGCCGAGCTTGGAGAAACCCTGAGCAACCAGGAACAATTTACGCTTGATCCGGTCACTGGTCTCCCTAACAGCTTTGCCGCTCGCCAGCAGCTCATCGGAATGCTTCACCAGGCGCATAACCAGGGATACATGTGCAGTATCCTGTTAATTAACGGCGACCATCTTCGTCGGTATAACGAATTGAGCTTCAGCGCTGGCGATCAGATGATCCACGATCTAGCGATGGCGCTGCGCGAACAGTTGCGACCCAGCGACTTGCTGGCTCGCTGGAAAACCGGCGATCAGTTTCTGATAGTTTTGCCACACACCGGGGTTCGTGGCGCGGCAGCGCTGGCTGAACGTCTCCGTCAGCGCGTCATAGAGCGTTCACAGCTCTGGCCATTGCCGGTGACGATCTCGATTGGAGTAGCATCTGTACCACAACACGGGCATGATGCTGACGAGGTGCTGAAACTTGCCGCATCCGCTCTAGCCCAGGCTAAGGCGAATGGGAAGAATCGGGTGATCGTGAGTAGAGTCGAGCAGTAATCGATAGATGACAGATAATCATCCCGCCTGGTGAGAATGAAATTGTGATCTGTTCAAGCAACGCGAGCATCTGCCACCCGGAAGATTCGGCAGCCGCAGCCCACCTACCCCTATCTCGACGAGGATAGCGCAGCGCCATTTCGTTGATGGAAATGAGATCACAACCATAACAATCTTCCCGGCAAACTCTCTGCTCGCCGGTATCGGCAGTATTCCCATCATGCGACCAGCTTTACGCTTTGCTACCATGCCCATCCTGAACATGGTACAATGTAGTTCCGGTTATTAAGTCCTTATCGCCTGGCAGGCACACCTATGGCGATGATCTTTTATCGAGACATGGAATTAACCTGTCGCAGTTGCGGCGCAACCTTTATCTTCACCGCCGGTGAGCAGGAATTTTATGCCGATAAAGGCTTTCTCAACGAGCCTACGCGCTGCCCTAAGTGCCGCAATCGACGCGAGTCGCCGCGCCGTCGCGTCGAGCCGATCCCTGAAGATGATAGCGAGTGATCAGGCAACGTTGGCGACAGTTTGCGACCTGGATAGCCCTCACGTCTGTAGCGGTAACCGCCGCTTTCCTCATTTTGCGCCCCGATCCCTACGATGTCCTCCGGCAGGCTGATGAGCGCTTTGCTGTCGGGCAATATCGCGCTGCTCTGGCTATATATGACACAATCGCGCTACCTCACGGCGAAGCTGCATTACGCCGCGGTATCGTCTTCACAGTGCGCGGCGAGATTGATCTGGCGCATCGCGCTTTCATTGCGGCAATGAAGGCTGGTTTGCGTCCGCGCGATTATCAACTGGCCACGCTCTATTTTGGCCATCTGGCAGTATTGGAAGACGATAGCGACGCCGCTCGACGCGCATGGCAAATGCTGACCCTTTGCGATCCCGATCGTTGCGCAGTGCGCGATCTCTTGCTGGCCGATGAAGCACTGCGCGCCGGTCAGTTTGCCGAAGCATGGTCAACGTATCAGACCATACGGGTTGAGACCTTACCCGTCGATTGGGCCAGTTTCTTCCGCAATCGACAGGCGCTGCTCGCTGCCTTGTTCGGTTTGCCTGCCATACCGGAAGCGCCGGCTCCATCGGCGACTCTTCCACCCGATCCGTTTCTGCGTCCACTCTTGCCGCCAACACCCGATCCGGCAATTCTGGCCGCCACTCTGATTGCCAATCCGACGGCCCGACCTCAACTGCTCGGCCAGATTGCCCTCGATCTTGGTTACGACCGGCTGGCGCTGGCTTTCTTTGACCAGGTAGATCCCGCCGGCCCACACGGATTGGCCGCTGCCATCTACCGCGCCTATGCTCATCTCCGCCTGGGCAATCAACAACAAGGGATTGTGCAGCTCGAGCAACTGGCAACGGCCCATCCTGCCGATTTGCGCATCGGTTCACTGCTGGCGCTTGCCTATCTGCAAACGGGCGATCTGGTCACTGCCGCCGGTCGACTTCAACAACTGCGCGATACCGGCGCCACTGGCCCCGCGCTGGCGCTGGCCCAGGCCGGGCTGGCACTCGCCCAACGCGACTTTGTTGCTGCCGCTGATGCTTACGAACAGGCAGTCATCGCTGCACCCTCTGCCGATCGCGCCCGTTATGTCACCCTGGCCGCTCGCTTTCACCTTGATAGTGGTTTCGAGCGCTGTACCAGCGGCTTGCAGGCAGCGCAGGCAGCAGCCAACCTGTTACCCCGCGATCCGGAGACGCTGACCATTCTGGCCGGTATTCGCTACTATTGTGGCGATGTCGTTGGCGCGCGCGCCGCCGCCACCGCCGCTATCGAGGTTGGAGCCGGCGTCGAAGCCCGTTTCTATTACGGTCTGGCCTTAAGCGCCGGTGGCGACCCGGCGCGTGGACGAGCGGCGCTCGAACAGGTAGCAGATCAGGCGCCGGCCAGTCCCTGGCGACGCAGGGCCGAAACGGCGCTGGCGTTGATTGGAGGTAAATAACCGGCGATGTTGATGTTATGATTGCATTATCATAGATATAAAGTTTATTGACAAACGCTAATCAAGGCCTGAATCTGGTGGTATCACGCATTGTGATGCGAGCACAGAGCGTTGGTTAGCAAAGGTTCTTGAGTGGTCTGCTCGCCGCAGCATGACCGATGAGTGAATGATGCCCCCTATGCGCAAATCTCCTGCAATGACGCATCGCTCGCCACGCCCAACGGTGGGTGTAATTGCTGGCTGGCAATTCTATGGCACGGCGCTTACACTGAGCTACCTCAGTCCGATCTACCACGGCATTCGTCAGGCGGCGCGTGAGTTAAGTTGCAATCTCTTGCTCGCCTGCGGGATGGGGCCATCAGGTCATATCACCGATCCGCCGCGTCCGGCCTGGTTAGAGGTAGCCGATGATGCTGATTTCGTACCGGTGGGCCCATGGAATACGCATGGCCTGATCGTTATCAATCCGCTTCAACGACCAGAACGTTCCCAACGGATTCAGTCGCTCCGCGCTGCCGGCCATCCCATCCTCTTTGTCGGATCAGGAGAAGCCGGGCCAACTATTGTGGCCGACAATGCCGGTGGCATTCAGGCTGCCTTGCGCCATCTGGTCGAGCATGGTCATCGCCAGATCGCATTTATCGCCGGCAGTGTCACCGATCTCAATGGCGATTCAGGTGAACGGTTGCGCGCCTTTGAGGCAGCAATGGCCAGTTTTGGGCTACTGGTTGAGCCGCGCCTGATCGTGTTTGGACGCCACGTCTTTGCCGGCGGTTATGAGGGAATGCAACATCTGCTCGCAACCGGCCTGCCCTTTACTGCTGTGCTGGCCAGCAATGATGAGTCGGCCCTGGGCGCGATTGCGGCGTTGCGCGCTGCCGGACGGCGCGTTCCCGATGATGTGGCCGTTATCGGTTTCGATGACCGCCCGGAAGGATTGCTCCACGAACCGGCGCTGACAACACTTCAGATCCCCCTGTTCAAGCTGGGGTATCAGGCTATCGAGTTGATGGTGCGTCATTTGCGCGAGCGAGCGCCATTGCCAGACTGGGTGCAGGTACCCACTCGCCTGGTGATCCGTGAATCGTGTGGATGCAGCCAGAGCGCAGTGCTGGCCGACGCGCTGGAAATTGCCGCTCACCACGCGGCTGATCCAACGATCCCCGATCCGCGCGCGCAGACGGCGCAATTCATCACCGATCTGCTCGTCCAGAAGACCCACGGTCTCAATCGCGATGAGATCAACCGGCTCTGTCGCCGCCTGCTCACCGCTTTTGGGCAGAGTGTCGAGGCGGGCGATCCGGGACACTTTCGCGCAATGCTCACGCAAGCGCTCAGGCAGGTGGCCGGCGTCGGCGACGATGCCCACGATTGGCAGATCGCCATTTCGTTTATCCGTGATGCGCTCCCCCATCTGCTACATCCGAAGTTCCACGCTCTGGCTCATGATCTGCTTGACGAAGCGCGCATCACAATAAGCGCGGCTATGCGCTTTCAGCACTGGCACTACCGCAACACCCAACAACAAATCAACAACCGGCTTGGACGACTTACCGCTCGTCTGCTGAACGCGCTGGCAGAAGAAGAGATTTACGAAATTCTTGCCCGCCATCTGCCTGAGCTGAACGTGGCGTGGTTATGGATCGGTTTCTTCGAAGCTGAGGGGGACGATGCGGTAGCCTGGTGCCGGTTGCGAGCAGTTACCGCGCCGCAACAACCGGTCATTCGGATTCGCAGTCGCGCATTTCCGCCAGCGCAGTGGCTCCCGGCGCGACAACCATTCCAGCTCACGCTAATCCCGCTAATCGGCACAGGTAGCGAAGCCGGTTTTGTCGCCTTCGATACCGCGCGCCTCGACCTCTACGGCGCCATTACCCAACAGATCAGTGCCGCGCTCAATACGGCCCGCCTGTACCGGGCCGCCAATGAAGGTCGTCGTCTGGCTGAAGAAGCCAATCAGCTCAAGAGTCGCTTCCTCTCGATGGTGAGCCATGAGTTGCAGACGCCATTGAATCTGATTGTCGGGATGAGCGATCTGCTCTTGCGGGAAAGTTTGACTGATGAGCATCAGTTGCCTCCATCATTGCGCGATGATTTAAAGCGAATATACGCGAATGCCCGGCATCTAGGTCGCCTGATCAGCGATGTGCTTGATCTGGCCAGCAGCGACGCCGGTCAGTTGCGGCTGGCTTACGATGTCGTTGATCTGGCTCAGGTGATGCGCGCGGTAGCCGCAGCCGGCCAACAAATGGCCGCCGATAAACAATTGATCTGGCAGGATAACATTCCTGATGAAGGGCCTTGGGTGTGGGGAGATCGAACGCGATTGCAACAGATTGGCCTGAATCTGGTCGTCAACGCGATCAAGTTTACCGCGCGCGGCAGGGTTAGTCTCACTGTCACGCCTGAAACTGATGCCGTTACCGTTACCGTGCGCGATACCGGTATCGGCCTGCCACCGGAAGAACAAGCCCGTATCTTCGACGAATTCCAGCGTTCGGAACGGAGCATCAGTCGTGGGTATGGCGGCATCGGCCTGGGACTGGCTATCTGCAAACGGCTGGTGGCGCTCCACGGTGGCGAGATCGGCGCGCGCTCAAGCGGCATTGACGGCGAGGGTTCCGAGTTCTTCTTCCGCTTGCCGACGATTGTCGCCCCCTCAGGCCAACGACAGCGACTCACGCCGGCCATGCCGGGACTGCCGCGCGTGTTGCTCTTGTCAGCCGGGCCGGATGAGCGATTGCAACGCCATCTCGAACAGCGTGGTTTTGTTGTCACCACCTTCCCGATTGACGAGAGCGGCGCATGGCTGGCTGAACTATTGAACCAAAACTACAGCGCTATCGTTCTCAATGCGACTCAGGGTGAACGAGCATGGTGGCAGACCATTCGCGTGCTCAAAGCTAACCCGGCGACCCGCGATCTACCTCTCTTTTGCTACGCTATGACCGAACAACACGGCGCGGTGATGGAGTTCAACTACCTGACCAAGCCAATCGAGCTGGCCGATCTGACGCGCGCGCTCAATCAGTATTGGTTAACGAGCGGCACTAACGAAACGCCGCAGACGATCCTTGTGGTCGATGATGACCCTGACACGCTTGACCTGCATGCTCGCCTGATCCAGACCCAAAAAGTGGCTGGGCGCGTGTTGCGCGCCCGTTCTGGACGCGAGGCGCTTGCTATCCTGAGCGAGCAGCGCGTTGATCTGGTGTTGCTCGATCTGATGATGCCGGAAATGGATGGTTTTGCGGTACTGCAAACCATGCGCTCTGATAAACAGATGCGCGAGATTCCCGTGATCGTGATTACCGGACGCATGCTGAGCGAAGAGGATATGGCACGACTCAGTCAAGGTGTGACCGTGGTGTTGAGCAAGGGAATGTTTAGCGCCAACGAAACGCTTACCCACTTGCAAGGGGCGCTCGAGCGTCGGCGTCGCCTGAGCGATCAGGCGCAGATGCTGGTGCGCAAGGCAATGGCTTACATCCACAGCCACTACACCCATCCGCTCACCCGGCAAGATATTGCCCACTACGTCGGCATGAGCGAAGATTACCTTACTCACTGTTTCCGGCAAGAACTCGGCGCCACCCCAATGGATTATCTCAATCGGTATCGGGTCTTGCAAGCGCGTCGCCTGCTGGTCGAGAGCGACAAGAGTATCACTAACATTGCGCTGGAAGTAGGTTTTTCCAGCAGCAGCTACTTCAGCCGCGTCTTTCGCAAAGAGGTTGGGCAAACCCCCGAAGAATACCGCCGGCAAGGGCGCCGGCTGGCCTGAGCCTCCCGATCGGTCGCTTATACCGGCGGGATCGCGGCGAGATAGCAGATGGCGCACTGCGCCGGAAGCCGAGCCTTTCGCAATGAGGTCGGGCAAACCCCCGAAGAATACCGCCGGCAAGGGCGCCGGCTGGCCTGAGCCTCCCGATCGGTCGCTCATACCGGCGGGATCGCGGCGACATAGCAGATGGCGCACTGCGCCGGAAGCCGAGCCTTTCGCAATGAGGTCGGTCGCCCCCAAGGAATACCGGCGGCAAAAGCGACGCTTGTCGCCAACTCATCCCTTTGCGCTGTCTCGATGATGAGGTAGAAGGTTCGAGCCACCGTTCGTTGAGACGCACCATTCCGGCAATTGAGGGGCACGCCACTGTCATGCCCCTCATATCCTCCGCTTTGCGCACTGAGATCAAGAACAGTGCCAGCTACTGCAATGCCATCAGCGCGCGCTTGACGCTATCAGCCGGACTGACTTTCACCTCGGCTTGCGCAATCCGTCCCTCTTCATCAATCACAAAATGAGAGCGAATAACGCCCATATATTTTTTGCCCATCATCGACTTCTCGCCCCACACCCCATACGCTTCGGCCACGCTGTGCTGTTCGTCGGCGAGCAAGATGAAGGGCAGATTATGCTTCGTCTTGAAGCGGGCATGCGACTTCGTGCTATCAGGACTGATCCCGATCACGACTGCATTCTTCTCTTCGATGACCGGATACGCATCACGAAAACCGCACGCTTGCGAGGTGCAACCGGGTGTGTCGTCCTTCGGATAGAAGTAGAGAATCACGCGCTTGCCGCGAAATTGACTGAGCGAGACCATCTCGCCAGCTTCATTCGGGAGAGTAAAATCAGGCGCCAGATCGCCAACCTGAGGTGGAGTAGTCATATGTCTCCTCATTAAATACGTATCCCTCAGTATTATGCTACCACAGAATGTATCGATTCAACCGCAGCCGACACTAGCTAACCGGCAGCCCGATTCTGGTTACACACCTGTTACCCATCACCACCAAACAACCGGGTGCGCTAATTGACCATTGCCGGCGATCCTGAACTCTCCCTTTTTCCGCTATACTACGTCGTTAGTTTTGCCATCTTTCTCAAACGCAGACGGCAGGGTAGAGAGCGCTCCTCCACTTCACCCAGCTACCGCTCGCTCAACTGCCCGGTTGTGCGTCTGCCTGATTCGGAGGCATTTCATGGCGATTGTGATTGTCGGCGGCGGCGCGATCGGTCTGCTCATCCTCTCACGCCTGGCTCAGGCTGCTAACATTCCACCAGTTGCATTATTGTCTCGTCCTGCCGGCGCCGCGGCTTTGCGCGCCAACCCGCTGGTTGTCAGCGGCATCGGCGCGCGTGAATTGAGCAATCTGACCGTTGCCGGCGCGGTTGATGATCTCCCACCCACATTTCAGCAGCCAAACCTGGCGATCGTGTGCGTGAAGGGGTATGATACCGTCGGCGCGATCCCCACTTTGCGCTCACTCAATCCGGTAACTATTCTGACCCTGCAAAACGGCATCGGTAATGAAGAGACGCTGGCGACTGCCTTTGGCGCCGACCGAATCGTCGCCGGCGCGATCACGACTTCGGTTGATGCAACCGGCCCAACTACGATCACGGTCACCAAAGAGGGTGGGATCGGTCTGGCGCCGGTTGGACAGGCCAGCAATCTGACGCTGGCCGAAGCCGCGCTGAGCGCAGCCGGTTTCACGGTGCAGCGTTATCAGGACTATCAGGCAATGAAGTGGTCGAAGGCGCTGCTGAATATGCTCGGCAACGCGACTGCCGCCATCCTCGACTGGCCAGTGACACGGGTCTACGCCAACCGGCACTTGATTGCGCTCGAGCGGGCAGCAGTTCGTGAGGCGCTGGCAGTGATGCGAGCAATGGGGATCAGGCCGGTCAATTTGCCGCGTTATCCGGCAGCGCTGCTGGCTTTTGGTATCCGCTGGCTACCACCGATCATCCTCGATCCGATCCTGCGGCAGCGGGTAGCGGGCGGTCGTGGCGGCAAAGATCCGTCACTGTTGCGCGATTTGCGTGCCGGACGGTCGCGTTCTGAAGGTGAGTTCCTGTACGGTGCAGTCGCGGCGGCAGCAACGACGCGCGGCCTGCCGGCGCCGGTCAATGCCGGACTGTGGCAGGTATTGGGGGGTATTGCGCGTGGAGAAGTGGCCTGGGATGATTATCGCGGCCAACCTGAACGCTTACTGGCTGCGTGCGGAATGAAGGGGTAGCGGTAGTCTGCAAGAAGCCAGACTACGGTACTGGTGCATCGGCGGAATTTATCCGGCGCGCGCCGGGAAAATCAACAAACCGGTAACCAACTCCGCGTTCGGTCAAGATATAGCGTGGATTGGACGGGTCCTCTTCGATCTTTTGGCGCAGGTAGGTAATGTACAGGCGCAGATAGTGACTCTCATCACGATACTCTGGCCCCCAAACCTTGCTGAGCAGCATCTCGTGGGTGAGCACGTAACCGGCATTCTGCACCAGATGGTAAAGCAGACGATACTCCGTCGGACGCAGATTGACGCGCTTGCCGTCAACCAGCACTTCACGCCGGGCAAAGTCAATACTCAGCCGATCATCGATCTTCACCAGCGTCTGTGGGATTGGCGGCTGTGTGTAGTGTCGCCGCAAGACTGCTCTGATCCGGCTGACCAGCTCGCGCTGACTGAACGGTTTGCCGACATAATCGTCAGCGCCAAGTTCGAGACCACGAACGCGATCTTCTTCTTCGTCTTTAGCGGTAAGAATGATGACCGGCACTTGCGAAAAACTGCGGATGCGCCGCAAAGCTTCAAATCCATCCATCACCGGCATCATTACGTCGAGCAAGACGATGTCGGGCATCTCCTCGCGCACCTTTTCAACCGCTTCGCGGCCATTGGTGGCGGTAGTAACCCGCATCCCTTCCAGCTCTAAATTCATGCGCATGAAGGTGATCATGCGCGGCTCGTCATCGACGACGAGCACCAGTTTATCTTTGAGTTCACTCATAGCGCTATTATACCATAAGCAGCGCATTTGACCCGGCGCTGTTCAGGTATCGTGGCGCGATTGACCTGCCTGTGTGGTGGTCATGTCCGGGTGGCGTAAAGATGGCTGTACGCGCCTTCTTGCCGGCATTCGGCGAGCCAACAACAACACGACCAACACACTACCGGCAATGAGCGCCGGACGCGGATCTTTGCTCAGCCAGAGGTAATGAACAACGGCCAGGAACGCAGCCAGATAGACGAGACGGTGCAGACGTTTCCACCAATGCTTCAACCGTCGCTGCCAGCCGGTGGTCGAGGTGAAGGCCAGCGGAAAGAGGATGAGAAAAGCGCCAAAACCGGCAATGATATACCGCTTCTCTACAACCTCCTGCGCGATCAAACTCAGGTCAAGCCCATAGTCTAAACCGGCAAACATGCCCAGATGCAAACAGGCATACCCAAAACTATACAGACCGAGCGGCCTGCGCCAGCGTATCACTTGCTTCCAACCAAACCAGCGGTTGAGTGGCGTGCAGGCCAGCGTTGCCAGTAACAGCGCCAGCGCAAACCAGCCGGTACGCTGCGTCAGATACTGAATGGGGTTGACTGTGAGCCGGTTGCCAAGCGCATCACTGCTGAGTAATGCCAGCGGTAACAACCCGATCAGATGGGGAAAAAGGCGAAGGAGGACGGACTTCATAGCGTTCCGATCCAGGCCAGAAGCTGAGCAGGTTCAGTGACTGACAGTCTTTGCGCTCTGGCAGCGCATCATTTGCGCTCTACTGCCAGTCTCAATAGTGTTTGCGCAGATCCATCCCGGCGTAGAGTGCCGCTACCTGCTCGGCATAACCGTTGAATAGCAACGTCTTGCGTCGGCCCAATTCGCCGATCCGTCGCTCAGTAGCCTGCGACCAGCGTGGATGCGGCACCTCAGGGTTGACATTGGCGTAGAAGCCGTACTCGCGCGGCGCGACTGCCATCCATAGCGAAACCGGCATGGTATCGGTTAGTTCGATCTTCACAATCGATTTGATACTCTTGAAACCATACTTCCACGGCACAACCAGCCGTAACGGAGCGCCGTTCTGCGGCAAGAGCGTTCGTCCATACAATCCGGTACTGAGGATGGTCAGATCGTGCATCGCTTCGTCGATCCGCAACCCCTCAACATACGGCCAGGGAAAATAGCGATCGCGCTGCCCCGGCATCTGGTCAGGATCGTAGAGCGTTTCAAACCGCACATACTGAGCCTGAGCGGTTGGTTCAACCAGATCGAGCAACTTGCGCAAGGGGAAACCCTGCCATGGGATGACCATCGACCAGCCTTCAACGCAACGCAGCCGGTAGATTCGCTCTTCCTGATCGAACATGGTCAAGAGGTCTTCGATGGCGAACAGACGAGGCTGGCGTACCATGCCGGTGACCTCAACCGTCCACGGTCGTGTCACGAAACCGGCGGCGCGGCGGGCAACATCTTCTTTGCTGGTGGTGAATTCGTAGAAATTGTTGTAGGTTGTGATCTGCTCAAACGTATTGACGGGATCACCCAACTCATCGCGAAGATTGACGTTGCCGGTTGGGGATGATGGCGTCAGTTCAGTCGAAGATTGGGAAACCCCACAAGCGCCAAGGAGCAACCCTGCGCCCACTCCCCCCAGACCGCGCAAAAATGCGCGTCGATTGATGTAGACCGACTCCGGAGTTATATCTGATGAGCGAATTGTGGGATCGCGGTACATTTCCGGCCTTTCCAGAGTTAACGTTCCAACCAGCCTCATCAATAATATTGTACGACGTTCGGTGAGAATTGGATGTTTATCGCCGCCCGCACTTTACTCCACCAGGGTCAGGATCAGACGCCGCACCTGCCACAATCGGCGATCAGCCCCTTCGGGGCGCACGCCGAGGTCATCGCGGATCTGGCTGATTTGCAACCGGATGGCGTCAATCGGCGCCTTCTGTGGCTCTTCGCTCAGTTGATAAGCGTGATCGAGGGCGCGGCGGGCAGCCATCAACGTCCGGTCCGCTTCCGCGAAATCGTTGCGTTGGAGCGCCTGAATTGCCTCATCGATGGTAATCGCGGCGCGAAGCAGGTGAATAGCCGCGCGCAACTGCGCATTTTCGGCCTGAAGGTCGAGGAGGGTTAACCGCACCAGGCCATCATCGAGTGGGATCACGGTGATGACCGGTATCGGCGATGGGAGCGGCGAGGGTAGAACGGTAGGCACGGGGGTAACGGTTGCGATCTGCGGCGTAGCCGGCGGTGGCGCCGGTTGCAACCAGTTGTCCAGAATGACGAAGATCAATACACTCACCACAACTGTGGCCAGGTGCGGCCCAATCAGGCGCAAATACCGCAGCGTTGGCTGCGGTTGCGAAGAGGGTTGAGTGGCATCAGGTGCTGACATGGTGAGTGAAGGCGCATACCACCATAGCTCACGGTTGCTCAAACCGTTGCTCGCCGATCATATACCGGAACAACAAGGCCACTGCCAGTTTGCCGAAAGTTACCGGCGCAGACTGA